>NZ_DAIQCD010000009.1:0-3759 GCF_036780825.1 Hyphomicrobium sp.
TCCCACTTGTTGTCGGCCACGAACTTGCCCTTGGTGTAGTGGTTCGAGAAGCTCCAGAGGTAGGGCGTGTTGATCTTGTAGAGGAGCCGGCTGCGCCAGCCGTTGTAGCCTTCCCAGCGGTAGAGCATGCGTGGAAGGCTCCAGTCGGCCTGTTCGTGCAGCTTATCGTAGCGCAGCGCGTCGACCGCGCTCGACACCCAGTCCGAGGGCGGCAGCCAGGGGTTGGGCCGGCCCGCCGGAACGTTCTTGGTCTTGGCCTTGAGAGGGTCGCCGTTGTGCAGATGCGACGTCATATCGAAGCTGCACTCCATGCCGTGGATGATGGCAACCGCATGCCAGGGCACGCAGGTCTCCTCGAACACCTGCTCGTAGGACTTGCGCCGCGCGGCATCGATAATTTTCGATACGTACCACTGCACAGTCGAGCGATGCTCTGCGCGAATCTCGCACGTCTCGAACAGGCGGCGATATTCGTCCGCCACGTCCTCGAACTTAGGCGGCGTGACGGCTGCGGCCTGTGGTCCTTCGGGAATGTCGCGGGGCATGCGTTCCGCGTTGCGGGCCGTGCGCAGAAGCTCCGAAGCGCGATCGAGCAGGCTGTCGATTTCGGCCGAGGAGACGCCGGGTGCATCCGGCGCCGACGCGGTGACGCTGTCCATGAAGTCGACGATCGCCGGCTGGATCTCAGTGAAGTCCTCCCCTGCCGAGGCGGGCGCGAGCCCCATGCGCGGCACGGAAAGGCCGAGCCGCTGCGCCTCCTCCGAAAGCACGGTGAGCTGAGACCATGTGCTGCGCGCGATCTGCGCCTCTGCTTCGGAAAGGCCGAGGCGGGCAATGTACGGCATGGTCAACGCCGCCGCGAGCCCCTTGGCGGCCTCTCGCCGGTTGAGTTTCATGCTCTTCATGTCTCGTCCCTCGTCGTCATGACGCCCATTCCGTTCTTCAGCTTCAGCTCGACGGCACAACGAGGCCGACCGCCTGCTGGGAGGCGAGCACCTGCTCGCAGTTCGCGGTGATGACGCCGGCTATTTCCGCGCCCGCAAGCTCGAAGCAGCTCTCGACGAACGCGTTCGCCGCGTGCGCGAGCGTCGAGCTTTGATTGAGTCCCACCGTCATGGCGCGATAGGTGATGCGCGCCAGCTTCTTGCGCCCGATGCCGGTCACCGTCACGCCGCGGTGCGTGCCCCCTTCGGAGACCAGGTAGGCGAACTTATTGAGAATGCCGCTGTTGAAGTGCACGCAGCCGTTATCGTTGTAGGCCGTCGAGCCGCACATCGTATCGGCCGGCGTCAGCACCTCGGAGTAATGATCGGGCTGGCCGCGGTTGGTGAGGGAAAAGCGCGCGTTGCGATCGAACATGGAGCGCCCGTTCGCGTCACGCAGGTTGGGATCGGCGAGGCTGCGTAGCGGCGCCGTGATCGAAAAGCCGGGTGAGGCTTCGCCGATCAGCCAGTTGCCGCCATCGCCTCGCGCGTCGAGCTCGATCAGGGCGCCAAAGATGTCGGCGAGCGATTCGTTCACGGCGCCCGGCTCGTTGAGGTAGAGCAGGTTCTTCTCATGCGCGATGATGCCGTGCGTCATCTCATGCGCCACGATGTCGAGCGCGCTCGCATATCCCGGGCCATAGACCATCACGTTGCCCTTGGGGCAGTCGTAGGATTTGGTCATGCACCAGTAGGCGTTTTGCGTGCGCCCGTATTGCACGTAGGCTTCCATGGGAGAGCCGCCCTGGCCCTGGCTGTCGTCGAAGCCGTCGCGCCCGAAGTTGAGGAAGAAGTAGTCGCGCACGATGCCCGCGTTGCGGAACGCGATCAGCGCCTCCGCCTCGATCTTGTCGGATCGGGTGCGCGTCTCCTCGTCGATGCCGAGCGCGCCCGGGAATGTCGTCGTCTGCCCGAGGTCGAAGATACGCCGCAGCATGCCGCCCGATGGCTGGTCGCGGAAATAGTAAAAGGCCTCGCCCGTGACCGCGTCGACGAAGATGCGGAACGCGTCGATGGTCACGAGCCACGCGAGCCGCGTCTTGCCCGTGGGCGCCTTGCCGACGAGTGCCGGATCGAACACGACGAGCGTCGGCGGATCAACCTCCGCCTTCTCCGGGTTCGGTGCCAGCGGGAACGCGCGCGAGGCGTCCGGCGAGCTGCGCATCACTTCGCCGAGCTTGAGGCGCGCCGCTGCGATGGCTTCGCCCTCGGAGATCTTCGGGGTTGTATCGTCGAGCGAAACGGTCGAGATCGTGCCGCTGAACCGGGTGACGCCGAGCGCGCTATCCACGCTGAGTTTGGCGGTCGATCCGAACACCGGCACGCCATCCACGCGCTGCTCCACCTCCGCAACGTAGCGGTTCGGAAGGTCAGGGTCCTTTCGCCGCCGCACATACTCGGGCTTCGAGCCCTTGTTCTTGGCGGGATAGAGCGAACCGAGGCCGCCGGTGCCGAAGAACGCTTCGACGGCGCGCTTGGTCTCTTCCTCCGTCTGCTCCCGTGCGCCATTCGAGGCGCTGAGGGGCTGCGCACCGGCACCCGGTTGCGGCGAGATCCCCATCACCGAGCCCGGCAGCCCCGTTGCTGGATTGATCGTGACACGCAGGTTGGGATGCGTCTTGCGCAGGTCCTCGATGGCGCGCTCCACCTCCGCACGCGTCGCGCTTGCGTCGTTGCTGGAAGCGGTGGTTCCGGATGCCGTCGTCGCGATGGGCGATGCTGCCGATCCTGAACTCGTACCCTCCTTTGCCGGAGGCTGAGCAGCCACGCCCGTCGCGGCAGCCACTGTTATGGATGGCTCGGCGAGCCCGCGGCATGCCCGGATCGGCTCCGCCGGCGCATCCGCGGCGGTCATTACCTCTGCCGGTGTCGAGAGCCCGGCGTACGACGCCGCGATCGGGAACGGCGTGGCGTGATCCGACCAGAAGAGCTCCATGGCCGCGAGGTCTGTCTTATCGGCGCCGCGGATCGGGCGCGCGTCGCGGAGCGAGAGCGTGCCGTGTCCGCTGCCGTTGAGATCGATGCGCGGCCAGAAGCACTCGTTGTCGTCGATGATGCCGTCGCCATTGAGGTCTTCGGTGAAGGCGGCGTTCGCGGTTGCCGCGTGCGTGAGGCTGTCGAGCTGGCGCGAGAAGATGGCGAGGTCGCTGGCGCCGACGACGCCGTCGCCGTCGAGATCGCCGATGAGGCGCATCTCATGAGGTGCCACCTTCGCTACGGCTTCGAGCGCGTCGATGGTCGGCGCCTGGCCTTCGGCGCCTAGCGGTAGGGACGCGCTTTGGCGTATCGTTTCCGCGATTTCGGCGGGCGACTTGTCGGGCGCGAGCTCGAACAGGATGCCGGCCAGCGCCGCCACGTGGGGGGCCGCTTGCGAGGTGCCGCTGCACACGCCGATTGGCAGCTTGTCGGCGGCGAGCGTGCTCATGATGTCGACGCCCGGCGCCGCCACATGACCGCCCACGTTGGAAAACTCGGCGCGCAACCCGTCGCGGTCCACCGCCTCGACGACAAGGATGTTGGGCGGGCTTTCTCCCGTTGCTGAGTCCTGCGTGCCCGCCCACGCGAACGGCGAAGCCCACTTGGCCGCGATCGGTGTTGCGCGGTCGTCGGAATCGTTGCCGGCGGCCACCACGAACAGCACGTGATCCTGCACGCGGCTCGCCATCAGCCGGATCAGGTTGGCTTGATGCATGACGTGCAGCGCAAGCCCCGGCACCTCCTCGGGATCGTCGTCGCCGAGCAGGTTCGAGGCCACGAAATTGTAGCCGAGGCTGAT
>NZ_DAIQCD010000009.1:3859-110542 GCF_036780825.1 Hyphomicrobium sp.
GTGGCCTCGGGGCTGAGCTGGATGACGAAGCTGTTCGGCTTCGCGACCGGCACGCGCTGGTCTGCATGCCCGGGTACGTTGCCGCTTGCGCGCGCGCGTCGGCGCTCCCTCCGCCGCTCCTTCCAGCGTGCGAAGAGGTCGGCCTCCGCTGCGATGGTGTTGAACGCGCCCTTGGGTGTCGCATCCGGTGCGGGCGCTGCGCTTCTGCCGATCGCCGATGTGATCAACGCCGAGATCGACTGGCTCCAGGATGCATCCGATCGCTTTGGAACGACGCCTGACGCAGGCTTCTCCTTATTGGCCTTGGGGTCGATGTAGATGAAGTCGTCCTTGCGCTCGCGGTCCGTGTGCGACGGTTTGGGGGCGGGCTTCGGCGCGAACTTGTCCTCGAGCGTGCGTTGAAGCTTGTCGTATTTGGAGGGCGCAAGCTGCGCTTCCGCTGCGGAGGCGAACGGCAGCGCCAGCGCCATGAGCATCGCCGCAGCATAGGCGGGCGTGGGTCTCGGCATCGTCATGGCTCCTCGCTCATCACTCGTTCGCGTGCTCGTCGCACGGGCGCGCCGCCCTACTGCCACCAGCTGTTCCACTTATCCTTGATCCAGTCCCACCAACCCTGTTCTGCGGGAGCAGGAGCTGGCTGCGGATCGGGCGTCGGCGCGGGATCGGGTTGCGGTGCCGGTTCCGGTTGTGGCGATGGTTCCGGCTGCGGCTCCGGTATAGGCGCCGGTTCAGGCTCCGGCTGTGGCTCTGGCGCCGGCTCCGGCATGGGAGCTGGCTCGGGCTGTGGCGCGGGGTCCTGCGGTGATGGATCGGGTTCCGGGGTGGGTGCGGGCTCCGGGGCTGGCTGCGGCTCAGGGGATGGCTCCGGAGCTGGTTCGGGTTGCGGCATTGGAGCTGGCGTCGGATCCGGTTCCGGAACGGGCGCCGGTGTCGGAGTGGGCTCAGGCTGTGGCTCGGGAGCGGGCGGCGGTTTCGGCGCGCCGATTTCGAGCCCTGCGTCCACGATCAAGTTGCCATCCGCATCGATACCCGGATCGAGGCCTTTGGCGCGGCGCAGCGCGGCGATCAGCGACGGGAATGTCGGCACATAGACTTGCAGCGTTTTACCGCCGACGCTGACGCGCTGGCGCACCTGCAGATGGAGATGCAGGCTGGTTCCCACCTTGCCGCCCATGTAGCGCGACACCTTGCCGAGCACCTGGCCCTGCTTGACCTTGGCGCCCGTCTTCACGGTGATCGATTTCGGGTGCATGTGAAGGTAGTAGTAGTCGGTGCCGTCGTTGGCCTTGAGTTGCACCGTGGTGTTGGTTGTCACGTTGACGATCTGCCCGTCGGCAACCGCGACCACCTCCCAGTAATTGTCCTTCCAGGAGGGCGGGCGGATATCCTGCCCTTGGTGCCCCGCGCCGCCGGGGCATAGCGGCATGTCCCAGCTGCGGATCTCGCAATAATTGTCGCGCTGCTTCATGGGATCGAAGTTGCGCGGATCGTTCTCGCTGCCTCCCGCTGCGCCCTTGCCGCCGTAGCCGCCGCCGCCGTAACCCCAGATCTGTGAGTTCATGTGCGGGAAGAGACCGTCGCCGAGCTTTAGCGGGAAGATGATGTCGGGCATGTAGACATAGCGGTCGGCGCGTCCACGGCCCGCGTCGCGCTCGAAGAGATCGCCGGGCGGATAGTAGGCGAAGCCCGCCTTGGCCGGATCGGTATACGAGCCCCCGCCCGTTGCGGGCGGCTCCTCCGGTGTCGTGGGCCCTTCACCGGTCGTCGGCTCCCCGGGTGCCGGCGTTGGCTCTTCGGGCAGAAGGCTGCAGCGCGCGAGCTGCACGAGGCTGCCATGGGTATCGCGGCGGAGGCAGGAGGTATCCGCTCCTGCTTCGCGGCGGTCACCGCCGAGATGAGGCGCGGCCAAGCTTCTGATGAGGGCGTAGGTGGCGATGTCGCGTCCGAGAAGCGGGGACGCGGTTGCGACGTGCAGAGCATCCTGTGCGGGAAGAGGGGACGGCCTTGAAAGGAGAGCGCCGCCGGCTGCGAGAATGGCGCACGACGCCAGTAAAGCAGCTTTTTTCACGCCACATCCCCCGTATCCGTTGCAACGTCACAGCGCATCCGGCCCCGGCCAGATAATGCCCAACGGGGGCTTATCTGGCAACGAATGGGCCGGGCATAAATCACGGTCCAGCCTCCGCCGGCAGCAGCGATTCCAGCATCCTGCGCGCTTCCGGCGTCAGGCGGGAGGCGACGCGATCGGAAGCGAGCACCCGCCGGATCACGGCCTGCACATTGGCCGGCGCCGGCTCTGGCGCGGCGGCGAGCGCCTGCGGCCCGCCGAGGCCCGGTCCGGCCGAGAACAGCCCCCACCAGTCGATGCCGATCGAAGGTTTCATCCAGCTTCCGGAGATGCGCACCGGAATAGGAAACGCCGAGGGAGGCGGAGTCGCCTTGACGCGGATTTCCTGGTTGAGCTGCTTGTCCGGCACGTTCACGGTGCCTTGCGAGTTGATCTCCACCTCGGACCCACCGAGCGAAAGGCCGGGCTGGCTGCGCAGGATCCCCTTCTTGATGTCGTAGCTGGCGTCCAGGCGCTCGAAGTTGGTTTTCAAAGCGAGATCGAACGTCCAGCTCTTCCACCATTCGAAGATCATGCGCCGCACGTCGAAGCCGCGCAGCGCGCCCTTGCCCATCTGGAAGTGCGCCTTGCCCTCGAGCGTCTGCGCGAGCTGGCTCTGGTTCTGGCCCGCGGCCGTCGCCGTGATCTCGACGTTGGACGTGCCCGCAAGGAGCGGCTTGCCGGTGAGCTCGCTCACGATCGGTTCCGCCGCAACGTTGGAGAGCGAGAGTTGCAGGGCTGCGCGCGGCGGCTCCGCCCCGCTGTCGATCCTGACCGTGCCGACCGCCGTGCCGTCGCCCATGGCCAGCTCCTCGATATTGGCGTCGAGCCGGCCATCGGCGACGACCGTCTTGACGCGCCCCTGCTTGAGGTCGAGCCCGCCATAGCTGATCGCAGCGGCCTGGACGACGAGGTCGAGATCGAACGCCTGCAGCGCCTTGAGGTTGAAGGGCTGTTCGCTCCATCCCGGTACGGCGCCTGCGGCCGCGGACGGTGCCGCCTCGGGCGCCGCGCTCGCACCTTGCTCCAGCGCCGTGAGATCGGTGAGGAGCTGCTCCCAGCCTGCCGTGACAAGAGGATCGAAATCCATGCCTGGCGTCGGCGCGAACGTGGTGCGGGTTTGAGCGACGCCGATGATGCGCGCCAGATCGATGTGTTCGCTCTCCAAGCTTCCGCCGAGCTTGGGGCGCACGCCGCCGAGGTCGAGCGTGCCCTCGAAGCGCCCGCTCGTCGTGTTGACCCTGACGTCGGTTTCGGAGAATGCCACGTCCCGCGTGGTGGCCAGGATCTGCCCTTCGAGGGAGCCTCTCAGCGGTTCGCCCGCAACGGCGATATCGGAGCCAAGCCAGCGCGCCAGCTCGACGAGCGACGGCGAGGACGCGCTGAGCGCGCCTTTGAACTCCGCCGCCGATGCAAACAGCGCATCGCCATCGACAGCGGCGCGCAACGGCCGCGCGTCGATGGTTGCCTTGAGTGTCGTTGAGGCCCCCGAGATCACGGCGTTGAAATCGCCAACCGTGGCATCGAACGCCACCGTCTCGCCGCCCGCCACGAGGCTGCCTTTGGCGGCCAGCGCGCCTGACACGAGATCGAGCGTCTGCACCGAATTGATGGCGCTTGCGGCGCGTGCCGCGCCCGTTATCGCGCTTTCGAACGTCAGCGTGCCATCGGTGATGGTCGAGGTCGGCGGCAGGCTGAAGGCAGCTGGCACCGCGCCCGCCTTCGCAGCACCTGCGGTATCGAAAACCCAGTTTCTCGTGCCGTCCGCGGCCTCCTCGAGCGCGAACGCCGGCGCAACGAGGTCGAGGCCCTCCATCCTGATGCGGCCCTTGAGGAGCGGCAATGGCGCGATGCGTGCTCTGACGCTCTCGGCACGGAATGCGTCGCGCGCCGGCATGGTGGCGGGGTTGGAGACGGTGACCTGATCGAACTGGATTTCGAGGCTCGGCCAGTACCGAACCTGCATGGCACCGATCGTCACCGTGCGCCCGATGGCGTCGCCGATCGTGGCGGCGAGCCGGTCTTTGATCAGCCCGAATGGCGGGACCGCGATGAGGAGCGCAGCCGAGACCACGAGGCCGATCAGCACGAGGCGCACGATCCGCCATGCCGCGCTCCGCCGTCTCGGCGGATGGGCCGGCGCTCCAGGAACCGTTGCCATGCGGGTCTCCACGCAACACGTCAGCCACGCGCCGGAAAAAAGATCCGCGAACCGCCTCGTCTAGTGGCGTGGCCACCCCCCACGGGATAAGGCATGCGCCGGGAATACTATCTGCAACGGAGCTGTTCAACCCGCGCCGTGCTCGGCCGTTATTTGTGCGCGTGCGCGTTGCGTAAGTGCGACTCCTCGATGGTCCGCCCTTGATAGGCGGCTATCGGGCCAGGTAAGGTCAAAGGCCCAGCCGTGGACAGCAAACACACCTGTCGCGTTTCACCGGCGGAGAGTTATGGGGAACGAGGGAGTTACGTGATGTCGCGCACGGGCGTTTTTCCTCCGGCGGCGGCAATTCCCGCAATCATGGCGGCGGCGCTCGTATGTGCCAGCGTGTCCTTCAGCCAGGCGGCGGGGAAGCTGATCGAAGTCCAATGGTCCGACCCGGAGATCAGAAGCTTCGTCGCTTCGAACGCCGCGCCGCGCTCGCTCGGTCCCGCTGCTGACGATCAGCTTGCGAAGCTCAAGCTTCCTGTGCTCGCCTTCGAAGCAACCCCCGGCGTGGTGGAGAAGACATTCCGCCTCGGTCCCCGCCCGGCGACCGAGCGCGACGTGGTGATGGATGAGGAGAACCCCGTCTGGTACCAGCTCGTCGAGCGTCATGGCGATATCACGGTCTCAGTGTCGGCGGATCTCAGGGTGCAGCATGAGTTCTCGCCCGACAAATTCCCGATCTATGAAAACGCGAGCCGCGGTGCGTCGCCTCAGACGGGGCCGGTCGTGTCGGTGTTCGACGATCGCGAGTCCGGCGGCGAGGAAGGCTATCTCGCCGAATACACGATCACCAGATACGGCGTGCCCTACACTGTGACGATCGAATGCACAGAGGCGGCCAAGGACGAATGCCGCGACACCACGCAGATCGCCAAGGACGCCGAGCTTTTGAAGTTGATCCGCGCCACTCCGCCGACAACGCCTTAATAAAGCGCTGCCGCGTTAGAAGGCGATATTGCCGCTGAGGGCGATGCGCCCCGATGAGGCGCTGGTGGCGGACGCGAGATCCGGTCCGTGTGGCTTGCCGTGGTCCATGGTGCGGATGGCGCCCTTGCGCGCGCCCGAGATCAGGTTTTGCGCAACGAGGCAGCCGCCCGCATCCGGATCGGATGTCACGAGAATGCCGACCTCCGCCGCCCGGATGACGTTGCCCGTGATCGCGACGTCACGCAGGTAGGGACCCCATCCGGCCATGATGCCGGCGGTCGGCGCGCTCTCGATGACGTTTCCGGTCACCGCCGCGTCCGCCTCGACGCTGATCCCGATGCCGCGCTTGTCGACCGCCTCGTTTTCCCGGCGAAAGAGATTGCGGATGAGATTGCCCTGCACGAGGGCAAGCCGGCCGCCCTCGTTGAAGTTCGTGGTGACGATGCCGCTGGCCGCGCCGTCGACTGTGTTGGAGGCGATGAGCGCCCCTTCAAAGCCGAATTCCGCATAGAGCGCCACCTCGCCGAGGGTGCGGCAGGCGTTGCCGATCATCTGGATGTTGCCGGCCGCGTTGCCGCGAATGGCGGAGAAGGCGCAGTCCGCGATGCTGTTGGCGGAGACAAGCACGCCGCCTGCTCGAAAAACGTTGATGCCGTTTCCGTTCTGCCCGCTGCCGCCGCTTTTGGCCGCGATCTTAGCGATGCGGTTTGCGGTCACCACGCTGCCGTCATGGCCCGGCGCGCTGCGCCAGATTTGGATGCCGTTGTTGGCGCAGCCGAGAATTGCGTTGTGCGAGATCGTGAGGCCGCGCGCATCGAGACTGACGATGCCGGCTTCACCCATCTCGCTTAAGGTGCAGTCCCGCACGGTTCCCGATGAGCTGGCGAGCGCAATGCCGTTGAGGAGGCCACCGCGCACGACGAGGTCGGCGAGGAGGACGTCGTCGCAAGCGTTGAGCGTGATGAGCCCCGTGGCCCGATGGGCATCGATGGCAAGGCGTGCGCCATCGAGGGCCAGCCGCTCGATCCTGATACCCGATGCCGCGCGTGCCGAGAGGAAGGAGGCGCCGCCTGTGAACGCGAGCGTCGTCAGACGCGCCTCGCCCGTGAGGTGCGATTGGGGCCTGAGCTCGAGCGGCCCGGTCCGGAATGTTCCGGCGCCGAGGCGGAGAGGACGGCCATGGGCGGCCGCATCATTGATGGCGGCCTGCAATTCTGCCGTCTGATCCTCCCCGTCCCGAGCGGCAAGCGGCGCCGGGCCCGCCGCAATTGTCTGCGCCTCGGCGCGCGGGCCCGCGGCGGCGAGGCCTGCCGTGACGGCTCCGGCCGAGAGAAGCGTGCGGCGGTCGAAAGGCATAGTGGAAGCTCCGGCAAGGAAATTGGAGCGCGGGGCCGTGTGAAGCTTGATACCAACATCAATGCGCACTCGCGCGCATCATGCCAACGTCCGGTTAACCGTTCTTGATGCGGCGGCGCGACGGCGGCGGCCTGCCGAGGCAGGTGCGAATGATCTCGAGCCCGCCGATCAGCGCCGTTCCCCAATCGAAGCGCATGGTGCCGGGCGCCATATGTGACGCGAGCGCCGCCGGTAGAATCTCGCGCGGGATATGCAGGAAGCCGACGCCGTCAGGGGTGCCCGTCTGCTCTGCGCGGATGAGGGAGTGATAGAGGACGGCGTTGCAGAGATAGCTTCCCGCATCCCGCGATGTAACGGCAGGCACGTTGATGGCATGAAGCCGCTGCTTGACGTCCTCGGCCGGTAGCCGCGCTGCAATCTCCTCCGGACCGCCCTTGAGGATGACGTCGTCCGAAGGCAGCTTGCCCGCCGCATCCTCAACGAGCTTGCGCCGGTTCCGCGCGATCGTCTCGATGACGTAGGCATCCGCATGCGCCGACACGCCGAAATGTAGCACCAGCTTCGGCCGCTCTCGTTTGTAGAGATCCTCGAGACGGGCTGGCGCGCGGTCCCACTCGGTGGGCAGGATGCGCGATACGACCCGATGGGCGCTGAAGCGGCGTGCGGCCAGATGGGCGAGCTTCGGCACGAGCCGCTGGCTGGCGTTGTTTGCAACGCCGGGGAAGGGCCCGAAGCCCGTGAGAAGAATGGTGTCGCGCCGCCGAATCACCTGTGCAACAGCCAGTTGTGTTGGGTTGAAGGCCAGCGGCCCGCATCCGGTCCTCGGCGCTGGCTGCGAAGGGTGCGCTCGTGTGCCGGGCGGCCAGGCCGCGATAATAGCGGAATTCTTGGGGGCTTGCGTATGCGATCTCGTTGATCAGGCCGGGGATCGAAATTACGCTCGCGCCAGCATCGATGGTGCAAAAGGTGACCCGCGCCGGCCTCTATCGGTGAGCCTGCGCGGTGGCGAAACTGAAGGGGGCGGCGGTGCGCAAGCTCGGAATCCTGGCTCTTTGTGCAGCGCTTCTGGCTTCGTGCGGCGAGGCTCCTCAAGAGAGGGAGCCCGCGCCATCCGCCCCCTCGCCCCAGGCGGAGGCCCCAGAAGGAGAGCTTCCATCGAAGGGCGTGCCGCCGTTTGCTGATGGAAGCCGGGCGCACCGCGCACCCGGCGCACCCCGTTCCGCGGAGCCAACTCCGGTTCCGGCTCCGGCTCCACCCCCTCCGGCTGCTTCGGCCCCCGATCCCTTCGGATCGGAACACGCCGTGCCCGCGGAGGATATGGCAGCTTTGGCGAAAGACGCGTGGGATGTGGTGCCCGTCTATTACGGCACGGACCGCGCGCAGGTTCCTGGCGACAGGCGGCTGGACTATGGCAGCGACCGCGGCCGCCGGCTGGAACTCGGGCGCGCCCTCGTCACCGTTCCGAAGATCCATCAGGTGCCGACTATCGAACGGCCCTGGGCGCTCCGCGTGTTCAACATCACCCTCTATGAGGAGGCCGAGGATCCCAATCGCCACTTCACCATGGAGGAAGTGAAGGCGCTCTCGGAGGACGAGTTCCTCGAACTGGTGCGGGCGCGCCTCGCCGGCTCGGCCCGGTATAGGAATCATGCGTTCATCTTCGTCCACGGCTACAATACGAGCTTCGACTTCGCCATCTATCGAGCGGCGCAGATCTCCTACGACCTCAGGTTCGACGGCGCCGCCTTCGCCTATAGCTGGCCCTCGGGCGGCGGCCTTGCAAGCTACACCTACGACCGCGAAAGCTCCGGGCAGGCCGAACCCTACCTCAAGGAGTTCATGGAGCTGGTCATCAACAAGACGGGCGCTCAATCAGTGAGCGTCATCGCCCACAGCATGGGCAACCAGCCGACATTGCAGGTTCTGCGCGATCTGCGCCGCTCGACGCCTGGCAGCGTGCGCATCAGCCAAGTCATTCTCGCCGCGCCCGACGTGGATCGCGATAACTTCGTCAACATCGCGCGCGACATCCAGGGGCTGTCCGCTGGCGTGACGCTCTATGCCGCCGGCAATGATCGGGCGCTCATCGTCTCCCGCAGTTTTTACGGCGGCATCCCGCGTGCGGGCGACGTGCCGACGACGGGGCCGCTCGTGCTGCCGGGCATCGACACCATCGACGTCTCCGCCGCCAGCATGGATAGCCTCGGCCTTAACCATTCCGGCTACGCGGAGAACAACGCGCTGCTCCAGGATATCGCGGCCCTCATCGCCACTGGCCTGCGACCGCCCAAGCTGCGCACGCCGACGCTCGAGGAAATCGCGACCGACAATGGCGCCTATTGGCGCTACCCGGCTCTCAAACGCTGAGTGCTTCAGGAAAAGTGGGCACCGGTTTTCCGTTTAGAAGCACGATGCAAAAGAGTGCTTCAGGAAAGCGGCCACCGGTCATGGCGGAGCCATGCAAGCCACCTGTCCGATAAGAAGCACGACACGAGGAAGAGGCCGCTTCCGGGCAAGCCTTCGTTAACTCCGCTTTGCAATGGTGCCAGGTTCCGGAGACGTCGCCGCGTGGAGCCTTGGTATGCGTATCGTCAAGGGGCGAGGGCTCGGTCTTATCGTCCTGAGCGCCGTGATCCCCCTTCTCTCACAGCCGCCTGCTTTTGCGGGAGAGCAGACTGCGCTTTCGCTCGAGGCCAGCAGCACCGCGGATTACTATACGCGCCGCGCCAAGCGCATCCTCGAGACGGAAAAGGCCAAAGCGGCAAAGCCGCATCCACTCGCAGCGGCTTACCCTGGCCAGGATATCGTCGTCTGCGAAGCGGGCTGCGCCGACCGCCGGGGTGCCCACGTCGTCTACATGCGCCGGCAGGCTGCCGTGACGGAGCAGCGCGAAGCCATGATGGTCCCGACCTCCAGCGCGCCACCCTATGCGCCCGCATCCGCGGGCGTCGGCTGCATCGCTGGCTGTTATGGCGGCGCCGCCAACGTCGCTGCGGAAAGCTACCCCGCGCCAACCAGCTATCCCGCCGGGCGCATGCAGCTTCCTCCGCGCGACAGGTTTTCCCCGATTCGGTGAGAGCGCCGCCAAGCTTCCATCAAGCGGCCAGCGCCTCACGGACTTTCTCAGCATTGGCGGCGAGCACCGCGGCATCCTCGAGCGCGCCTGAATGCGGCTTGAGCGGCACGCCATCGAAGCGCGGCACGACGTGAATGTGCAGGTGGAACACACTCTGTCCGCCGGCCGGCTCATTGTATTGGAAGATGCTGACGCCATCGGCCGAGAACGCCGCCTTCACCGCCCGCGCCACTCTCTGCGCCACCGGCAGGAGTTTTGCCAGCACGGCCGGGTCCGCATCGAGAAGGTTGCGCGAAGGTGCCTTCGGCACGACGAGCGTATGTCCCTCGCCCTGCGGCATGACATCCATGAACACCATCACGTCGTCGTCCTCGAACACCTTGTGCGCCGGGATCTCCCCCCGCAGGATTTTCGCGAAGACGTTGTTCTGGTCGTAGGTCATGGTGCATTCCCCCTCTGCGGTTGATGCCTTTTAGACGCTCTCTCGTCTTTGAGATCCACCCCAGTGTAGCCGGGATCAGGGCGGGCCGCAGCAGAGCGGAGCGCACCCTTAGAGCCTGATCGTTTGAGGCGGATGCGGACACGCATTCACGTCGCGTAATCCGATTCCGATAAGAGTGAACGCGCTCTAAGATCCTCGCTTGAACGGCCCGTGCTCGCGCAGAAGCGCATTGATCTCGGCCACCTCGCCACGCTCCTCCGAAAGATAGCGCGCCACCGCCGCCTCGAGGCGCGGATCGGCAAGCCAGTGCAGCGAGTACGTGGTCTCGGGCAGATACCCGCGCGCCAGCTTGTGCTCGCCCTGCGCGCCGGCCTCCGCACGTGCGAGCCCGTGCGCGATGGCGTAATCGATAGCCTGGTAGTAGCAGAGCTCGAAGTGCAGGAATGGGTGATGCTCGGTTGCGCCCCAGTAGCGTCCGTAGAGGCAGTTTCCGCCGATGAGATGCAGGGCGCCTGCGACGAGCTTGCCGGCCCGCCGTGCAAAGACGATGAGGCATCGCTCCGCGAGCGCCTCCCCCAAAAGCGAGAAGAAGCGGCGGTTGAGATAGGGCCGCCCCCACTTGCGCGAGCCGGTATCCAGGTAGAACTCGAAAAAAGCGTCCCAGTGCGCTTCCGTGATCTCCGGCCCTCTGACGGAAAAGATCTCGACAGCCGCCTGCGCCTCCGCGCGCTCCTTGCGGATCGCCTTGCGCTTGCGCGAGGCGAGGGTGGCGAGGAAGTCATCGAAGGTCGCATAGCCTTCGTTGCACCAATGGAACTGTTGGCCGGTACGCTGCAGAAACCCTTCGCCGCCCATTCGCCGCCATTCGTCCTCGGTGAGGAAGGTCACGTGCACGGACGAGGCCTCCATGCGGTCGGCGAGCGTCACCGCGGCCTGTCCGAGCAGACGCTCCGAGTGGTCCTGCATCGGGCCGGGCCGAGTGAGAAAGCGTCGCCCGGGGACAGGCGTGAACGGCACGGCGCCCTGGAGCTTCGGATAATACCGGCCGCCGGCCCGGTGCAGCGCATCCGCCCAGGCGTGATCGAACACATACTCGCCCTGGCTGTGCAACTTGGCATAGAGCGGCATCACGCCGAGCACTCCGCCCTCCGGTGCTTCGAGCACGAGGTGCTGCGGCAGCCAGCCCGTGCTACGTCCGACCGTTGCCGACTTTTCCAGCGCGTTGAGGAAGGCGTGGCTGAGGAACGGATTGTATGCGGCCGCGTCGGGGTTGGCGCAGGCGTCCCACGCATCCGCCGCAATCGCGTCGATGCGCGGCACGACTTTGACGATGGACTGCTCGGTATCGCCCAGGGCTCGGCTCCCTTCAGTTCGCGCGCGCAAGCTCTTGTGTCGCGAGCCAGGCATCAAGCTCGCGCAAGGCCCGCTGTGACATGAGACGCTTTTTCTCGGCCCCGCGTTCCTTGCCTTTGAGGCGCCGCCCGTCGGTGCCTTCCATCGGGATGGCGTCGAGCGGCGGCAGGAGGCCGTAGTTGATGTTCATGGGCTGGAACGATCCCGCGCCGGAATCGAGATGCCCACCCGTGATATGGGCGAGCAGCGCACCGAGCGCCGTACTTGGGGGAGGCGCCGTGATGGGCAGTCCTCTCCGCTCGGCAGCCGCGAAGCGCCCCGCCAGCAGCCCGATGGCCGCGCTCTCCACGTATCCCTCGACGCCGGTGATCTGCCCCGCAAAGCGCAGCCGCGGCTCGGCTTTAAGGCGCAGCGTCCCGTCGATCAGCTTCGGCGAGTTGAGAAACGTATTGCGGTGAAGGCCGCCGAGCCGCGCGAACTCCGCTTCGCCGAGCCCCGGGATCATGCGCAGAACCCGCACCTGTTCCGCATGCTTGAGCTTGGTCTGGAAGCCGACCATGTTCCACAGCGTGCCAAGCGCGTTGTCCTGGCGAAGCTGCACCACGGCATGAGGCCGCCGCCCGGTGCGTGGATCCGTAAGGCCCACGGGCTTCATCGGCCCGAACCGCAGCGTATCGCGTCCGCGCTCGGCCATCACCTCGATCGGCAGGCACCCGTTGAAATAGGGCGTCGAGGCTTCCCACTCCTTGAAGCTCGTCGTCTCACCCGCAAGGAGGGCATCGATGAAAGCCTCGTACTCGTCTTTCGAAAGCGGGCAGTTGAGGTAGTCGGCCCCCGTCCCGGCGGGCCCGGCTTTGTCGTAGCGAGACTGCCGCCACGCGATGGACTGGTCGATGCTGTCGAGGTGGATCACGGGCGCGATGGCATCGAAGAACGCGAGCTCCCCTTCGCCGGTCAGCGCCGCCACCGCCTGGCTCAGCGCCGGAGAGGTGAGAGGGCCCGTCGCCACGATGACGTTGTCCCAATCGGAAGGCGGCAGCCCCGCCACCTCGCCGCGCGCGATCGTTACCAGGGGATGCTCAGAAAGCCGCCGCGTCACCTCGCTCGAGAAGCCGTCGCGGTCGACGGCGAGCGCCCCGCCGGCCGGCAGCCGGTTGCGATCGCCGGCCTCGAGGATCAGCGAGCCGAGGCGCCGCATTTCGGCGTGCAGGAGGCCGACGGCGTTGGTTTCCCAGTCGTCGGAACGGAAGGAGTTCGAGCACACGAGCTCTGCGAGCCCGTCGGATCTGTGCGCGTTGGTCGTGCGCAGCGGGCGCATCTCGTGCAGCACCACCGGGAGGCCGGCTGCGGCGATCTGCCAGGCGGCTTCGGAGCCCGCGAGGCCGCCTCCGATAACGTGAATGGGCTTGGCTGTCATGGGGCCGAGCCTATCACAGCTCACGCAGGGGCTCGTCAACCCCGCTCGCGGCTCCCTGAGGGCTTCGAAGGTCTTTCCGAGGCGGCACCCGGCGATGCCAGGTCAGTGATAGCCTTCCCCATGGCGGACCTTGCCGCGGAACGTGTAGTAGACGAAGATTGTATAGGTGAGAATGATCGGCAGCAGGATCAGCACCCCGACCAGCATGAACAGCTGTGACGAAGGGTGCGCTGCGGCCTGCCAGATGTCGAACGTCGGCGGCACGATATAGGGCAGGTTCGAAGCTGCGAGCCCGACGAACCCGAGTAGGAAGAGGGCGATGGTCGCGACGAACGGCGCCGTATTGTGCCCCTTCTGAAGGCCTGACCAGCAGCGCCACGCCGCATAGGCTGTGAGCAGGGGCACAGGCGCGAGCCAGAACAGGTTCGGCAGCGTGAACCAACGCTCGAAGACACGCGTGAGGGCAAATGGGGTCCATAGGCTGACGATGGCGAGGGCGATGAGCACGACCGGGAGCAGCAGCTTGGCCTGCTCGCGAGCCTGCGCCTGCACCTCTCCATCCGTTTTCATGATCAGCCACGTTGCGCCGAGCAATCCATAACCGGCGACCACGGCCGCGCCGATGAGGATCGGAAACGGTGTCAGCCAGTCGAATGTGCCGCCCCCGAATGCATGGCCTTCGACTGAGATGCCCTCGAGGATCGTGCCGAGGATGATGCCCTGTGTGAACGCCGCGACGATCGAGCCGCCGGCAAACGCGATGTCCCACATGCGATGGCGCGGCTTCGCCACCCAGCGGAACTCGAACGCGACGCCGCGGAACACGAGCGCGAGCAGCATGATCAGCACCGGTAGATACACGGCCGGCATGATGATCGAATAGGCGAGCGGAAAAGCGACGAGCAGGCCGCCGCCGCCGAGCACCAGCCACGTCTCGTTGCCATCCCAGAACGGCGCCACCGAGTTCATCATCTGGTCGCGGTGAGTTTCCTCCGGATGCACCGGGAACAGGATGCCGATGCCGAGGTCGAAGCCGTCGAGCACGACATAGAGCGCAACGGCTGCGCCGAGCACCGCAACCCACGCCACCGGCAGCCAGTAGGCCAGATCCTGCATGGCTCACCTCGTTCCTTCGATCGCTTCGTGGGCTGCCTCCTCCGCCGCCGACAGCGGCCGCGACGGCAAGCCCTCGGAGGGAATCACGGAAGCCCCGGTCGGGCCCCTCTCGATCAGGCGGTTGATGTAGTAGACGCCCATGGAGAATACGACGCTGTAGACGAGCACGAACAGGATCAGCGTCGTCAGCACGGCATCCGCGGCCACGGGTGAGGCAGCATCCGCCGTCCGCAGAATGCCGTGTGCAAGCCAGGGCTGCCGGCCCGTCTCCGTCACCCACCATCCTGCCAGAATGGCGACGAAGCCGGCCGGCCAGGAGATGGCGAGCGGCGCCAGGAACCAGCGTGCGGTGAAGAGTTTCCCTCGCCACCACAGATAGGCGCCGACCAGACCCGCCGTGATCATCAGCAGCCCGACGCCGACCATGATGCGGAAGGCGAAGAACACCGGCTTCACCGGCGGCCGGTCCTGCGGCGCGAAATCCTTGAGGCCGCTGAACAGGCCCTGGGTGTCGTGCGTGATGATGTAGCTCGCAACGTTGGGAATCGAGATCTCGTAGTGGTTCGTCTCCTCCTCGTCCGAAGGCCAGGCGAAGAGCACGAGATCCGCGGGCTTGCTCCCATCCCAGTGCGCCTCCATCGCCGCCACCTTGGCGGGCTGATGCTCGGCCGTGTTGAGCCCATGCAGGTCGCCGATGACGAGCTGTAGGGGGGCAAGCAGCGCCACCATGCCGATCCCCATGCGCAGCATCGTCTTGGCCTCCTCGACGAAGCGGCCCTTGAGCAGGTAGCGCGCGCCCACCGCCGCCACCACCAGCGACGTGGTGAGGAAAGCGGCGGTGAACATATGGGAGAAGCGGTAAGGGAAGCTCGGATTGAAAATGATTTGGAGCCAGCTCACCGGCTCGACGATGCCGTCGCGGATCTCGTGCCCGGCCGGCGTCTGCATCCAGCTATTCGCAGCCAGGATCCAGAAGGCAGATAGCGACGTCCCGATCGCCACCAGAATGGCCGAGGCTACGTGCAGGCCGGGCGAGACGCGGCTCCAGCCGAACAGCATAATGCCGAGGAACGAGGCCTCGAGAAAGAACGCGGTGAGCACTTCATAGCCGAGCAGCGGCCCGACCACGTTGCCCAGCACGCGCGAGAAACCGCTCCAGTTGGTGCCGAACTGGTAGGAGAGCACGATACCGGACACGACGCCCATGGCGAACGATACGGCGAAGATCTTGGTCCAGAACCGGGCGAGGCGGTGGAGATGATCAGCACCCGTCATGCGCCAGCGTACGAGCAGAGTGGCGATGAAGGCAGCGAGCCCGATCGTGAAGCTCGGGAAGATGATGTGGAACGAGATGGTGAAAGCGAACTGGATGCGCGCCAGGAATGTAGCATCGAGGTCCATGGAGCCACCGTTGTGAATGCGTTATTGATGCAGCGCAATACGGAGCGTCTCAGACACGTGCAACGCTGCGCATTGTGGCGTGTGTCGTCCGCGCCGTCGAGTATTAAGAACAACAAGTCCTCCGCGGCGTTTATGGTTCGGAAGTGCAAAGCATGATATGACGCCCGCTCCTGTTTGTTCAGGAGCACGGAGGACACACAATGGACACGAAGGTTGTCGTTGCCATCGCAGCGGCCATCGCGCTTGCTGTGATTGCCTATACTGCGTTCTCGCCGGCGCCAGATACCACCACAACATCGCCGCCCGCTGTATCGACTCCGGCCCCGGCCCCGTCTGCCGAGCCGCCGGCCGCACCTGAAACGCCGCCGTCGTCTGCGCCTGCTCCGGCGCCGGAAACGTCGCCGTCTCCATCTCCGTCTCCGGAGCCCTCCGAGACGCCACCCTCGCCTTAAAGCTTTCTGTTCGCGATGCGAGCGAGGACAAGCGCGCTCGCATCGAGGACGTGAGGTGAGCCTTTCGACGAAAGACCTGGAGCGCGTTCACTCCTGATCGCACTGATCAGACGGAGTGGGCGCGCTCTGGCGTCGGATGATTTGCGCGCATGCATGCCCGGATCGTGACGCACGCGGTTGCGCTTTTACCGTCCATGGCGCGCAGTCATGCTCATGACATAAAAGTTCGGCGATGAGGGATCTCGGCCCGGATCGCCTAAGCACTGTACCGCCAAAATGGGATCTCCATGTGGGGCTACCGCAAACGCATCGATCGCGATCTGGCGCGCTGGCGCGAGGCAGGCTGGATTTCTTCTGACGGAGAAGCGGCCATCCGCGGCGACCTGGACAAGGGCGGCGCCCGAGGCATAGGTCTGGCGAACGTGCTCGCTGTCCTGTCTGCCGTGCTGATCGGCTTTGCGGTGATGAGCTTCGTTGCCGCCAACTGGCAGGCCTTGCCGCGCATTGCGCGCTTGGGGATGTTGATTGCCACGCTCTGGGCGTCCTACGGCATCGCCTGGGCGCTCGCCCGGCGCGGCATGAGCGGATTTGCCGACGCTGCGGTCCTGCTCGGCGTCGCCGTCTTCGGCGGCTCCATCATGCTGATCTCCCAGATGTATCACATGCACGGAAGCCCGGCCGACGCCGTGCTGCTGTGGGGGAGCGGAGCGCTCCTCGCGGGCGTTGCGCTGCGTTCGAACCCGTCTCTCGCCTTTGCGATGGTGCTCGCCGTCTATTGGGGCATCAGCGAAGCCGTGCGGATCGACGGGGTGTTCTGGCTGTTCCTTGTTCCGTGGGCGCTGATTTCGGCGGCGTTCCTCTGGCAGCGCTGGTGGCCGGGCCTGCATCTCTCCGCCCTGGGCCTCGCCGGCTTCGTCATCAGTCTCGGGTACCTGATGAACGAAGGTGCCGCCCACGGTCTCGTGGTTGCGGTGGGCCTCGCCGTGATGGCGTTTGCAATCGCGGGTGAGCGCGTGCGGCCGGATCTGCACGCCGCATGGAGGTTGGGGCTGAACTACGGGCTCGTCGTGGCGCTGGCCGGCCTTCTGGCGCTTCAGTTCCACGATGATCCGCAGCTCGATATGTTCATTCTCCTGGCCGTGCTGACGCTCATGCTGCTCATCGCTGCGATCGTTTGGGGCCTCAGGTCCCTCAACCGCGGCGCTCTCTGGCTCGGCTATGGCGGCTTCTCGATCGAGGTTCTCGCCGTTTACGTCAGAACTGTCGGCACGCTCCTGAACAGCGCGCTCTTCTTTCTCGTCACGGGCCTGATCGTCTCAGGTCTCGCGTTCATCGCCTATCGCCTCAGCGCGCGGGCCGAGCTTCGCGAGGTTGCGTCATGATCAAACTGTCGCCTGCCTCATGGCTCGCCGTTGGGCTCGTGGCTCTCTTGCAGACAGCCGCGCTGGCGACGATGGTGTCCGGCCGCGTGGCGCTCCTCGCCAGCGGGCGCGAGATCGTAACCGAGGTCATTCCCGTCGATCCGCGCGATCTTTTCCGCGGCGACTATGTCGTACTCGGCTATACTTTTGGCCGTGCCGATGTTCCCGTGTCGGACGGCCTGCGCCGGGGCGACAGGGTCTACGTGACGCTGCGTGAGACGGCCCCCGCGACGTGGGAGGTGGCCAAGGCGTCAGCTGCCTACGAAGAACCAACCGACGCCGCAGACGTGGTTCTCAAAGGTATTGTCGACCGCGTCTACGATCCCCCTGGCGATGCGCCGCCGAAAGCCTCCATCAGCTACGGGATCGAAAACTATTACGTGCCGGAAGGAACCGGGCGCGAACTGGAGCGGATGGTGCGCGACAAGAAGATCTCGGCCGTCCTCGCGGTCGGCCCGTCTGGCGATGTCGCGGTCAAGGCCCTCATGGCCGATGGCCAGCGCATAGCCGAAGATTCTTCGCTCTGAGCGTGCTGGCGCAGGCGGGAGCCGTCTGCTAAGCCGCGGCTCTTTGATCAGCAAACGGAGCCGCTGCACCATGACCATCACGCGTTACGAGGAGACGGACGTCTATTCCAAGGCGGCCGAGGCGAATGGCTTCGTCTTCACGGCGGGCATCGTGCCATCGGATCTTTCGCGTGACATCAAGGGCCAGACCGAGGAAGTGCTGGGCGAGATCGACCGCCTTCTTGCGCTTGCCGGCACGTCGCGGTCGAAGGTGGTGCAGGCCACCATTTGGCTTGCCGACATCCGCCAGCGCGCCGAGATGAACGAGGCTTATCTCGCTTGGACCAGGGGCAAGGATACGCCCGTGCGCGCCTGCGTTCAGTCGAAGCTCGTGGATCCGCGCATGCTGGTGGAGATCAGCGTCGTCGCCGTGAAGTAGTTTTTCCGACTGCGCCGCTCCGGATAATCTTTACCTGTGACTCGTTTGCCTCGCTAGCGCCCGATTCTCCTGGGGCCAGCGCGACAGCTATCGAGCCCTTTCGTTGAATCATGCAGACTCCGCGCCGTTCGGCTGAATGCGAAAGAGGCTACCATGTCGGCAAACGGAATTCTGAGAACGGCGGCTGTTGCCGCTCTTGCGATCGCCTACGCCGCCCCTGTCTTCGCAGACGACACGGGCTTTGCCTACATCCACGATCTGCGCCGCGAAGGCAGCAAGACGTGCTTCACCGATCACTATCATTACGGCATGGGCAGCGGGCCGACCAAGGCCGCCGCTCAGAAAGCGGCGATCGGCTCCTGGGCGAGCTTCACCGACTTCGAGTACGGAAGCGACTGGGCGCGGTTCACGCGTGCCGCCAGCAAGGGCATTTCCTGCAGCCAGGGCGGTGGATCGTACAACTGTCAGATCCAGGCTCGCCCCTGCAAATAGCTCACTCGCAGGCCCATCAGGTCGCGAATCACGGCGACGGCCGATAAGGCGGTCCGTCGAGCGTGCGCAAATTGTGTGAGGTGAGCTCGCGCCGCCTCGAGCATAACTGCGCACGCAAGGCGCACTCGTATCTCATTGAAATAAGAAGATATTGCAGCCGCGTCGTGTCTATGGGCCTGGGCTCGGCATTCGTCCTGTCAACGCTGTGACTCTGTTGCCACGCCACATGACTTTTGGCATGGTCCCGCGCGCGCCACTGAACGCGGTGGGCACCGTGGATTCGGTTGCTGCGGGCGGGGACCCGTGCGAGGTCGCAGCCGACGAGCTGGCCATATAGGGGAAATTTTCGATGACAGAAATTCTCTGGGGGATTGTCGCCTGCGGGGCGCTATCGCTTCTCTACGCCGCCTTCACCATCCAAACGGTGATGAAGGCAGATGCGGGCAATGCCCGCATGCAGGAGATCGCTGGCGCCATCCGTGAAGGTGCAAGCGCGTATCTCAACCGTCAGTATCAGGCCATCGCCATTGTCGGCGTGGTCATCTTCGTTATTGCTTGGCTGCTGCTCGGCGCACCGGTCGCCGCGGGCTTCCTCGTCGGCGCCGTGCTTTCCGGCCTTGCTGGCTACATTGGCATGAACGTGTCGGTACGCGCCAACGTGCGTACGGCTCAGGCGGCATCCATCTCGCTCGGCAAAGGTCTCGATATCGCGTTCAAGGCCGGCGCCGTGACGGGCATGCTCGTCGCCGGTCTCGCCCTCCTTGGCGTCGCCATCTACTACTTTGTGCTCACCGAATTCCTCGGCTACGGAGCCGCCGATCGCACGGTGATCGACGCCCTCGTCGCGCTTGGTTTCGGCGCGTCGCTGATCTCTATCTTCGCTCGCCTCGGCGGCGGCATCTTCACCAAGGGTGCAGACGTCGGCGGCGACCTCGTGGGCAAGGTCGAGGCCGGCATCCCGGAGGATGACCCGCGCAACCCCGCAACCATTGCCGACAACGTCGGCGACAACGTCGGTGACTGCGCCGGCATGGCGGCGGACCTCTTCGAGACCTATGCGGTGACCGTCGTCGCCACCATGGTACTTGCCGGCATTTTCTTCTCGGGCCAGGCCAATCTCGCGTCGCTGATGGTCTATCCGCTGGCGATCTGCGCAGCCTGCATCGTGACGTCGATTATCGGCACCTACTTCGTCAAGCTCGGCGCCAACAACTCGATCATGGGCGCGCTCTATAAGGGCTTCATCGCCACGGCCGTGCTCTCCATCGGCGGTCTCTGGGTTGCGACCGAGTACGTGCTCGGCAACTGGGGTGAGGTCGGCACGGCGGCCGGCTTCACGATTACCGGCCAGAACCTGTTCTTCTGCGGCCTCGTAGGCCTCGCTGTCACCGGCCTCATCGTCTGGATCACCGAGTACTACACGGGCATCGGCTATCGCCCGGTCCGCTCGATCAGCCAGGCGTCGGTCACCGGCCACGGCACCAACGTCATCCAGGGTCTCGCCGTCTCGCTCGAGGCGACGGCGCTGCCAACGATCGTCATCGTCGCCGGCATTCTGGTAACCTACAACCTCGCGGGCCTCTTCGGCACCGCCATCGCCACCACGACCATGCTCGGCCTTGCCGGTGTCGTCGTTGCGCTCGATGCCTTCGGCCCCGTGACCGACAATGCTGGCGGCATCGCCGAGATGTCGGGCCTGCCAAAGGAAGTGCGCCGCTCGACGGACGCGCTCGATGCGGTGGGCAACACCACGAAGGCCGTCACTAAGGGTTATGCGATCGGCTCCGCCGGCCTCGGCGCGCTGGTGCTGTTCGCAGCCTACAACTACGACCTTCAGTACTTCATCCAGAAAGCCAACGAAGCAGGCTCGACGTCCTTTCAGTTCTTCAAGGACGTGGAGATCAACTTCGGCCTCGATAACCCCTACGTCGTGGTGGGTCTCCTGCTCGGTGGCCTGATCCCGTACCTGTTCGGTGGCATCGCGATGACCGCCGTCGGCCGCGCGGGCTCGGCGATCGTCGAAGAGGTGCGCCGTCAGTTCAAGGCGAAGCCTGGCATCATGAAGGGCACCGAGCGCCCGGACTATGCCGCTGCCGTCGACCTTCTGACGCGTGCCGCCATCAAGGAGATGGTGATCCCGTCGCTTCTGCCGGTGCTCTCGCCGATCGTGCTGTTCTTCGTCGTCAACGCCATTGGCGGCAAGGGCGCGGCCTTCTCGGCCGTGGGTGCCATGCTGCTCGGCGTCATCGTCACCGGCCTCTTCGTCGCCATCTCGATGACCTCGGGCGGCGGCGCCTGGGACAACGCTAAGAAGGCGTTCGAGGATGGCTTCGTCGACAAGGACGGCGTGAAGCACGTCAAGGGCACGGAGGCGCACAAGGCGTCCGTCACCGGCGACACGGTCGGCGATCCATACAAGGATACCGCCGGCCCCGCCGTGAACCCGGCCATCAAGATCACCAACATCGTGGCGCTGCTCCTGCTGGCCGTTCTGGCCCACGGGTAAACCAAGCCTCCGCCCGTCGCGACGGGTGAGCGCCATCGCAAACACCGAAGAGGCCGCGGCAATGTCGTGGCCTCTTTCTTATTTCGGGTTGTTTTTTCTTGTCCCAGCCCCGGCTTCGCGGCTTCCTCTGCGGCCGAAACGTCCCGTTGATCGCCATCAAACAATCTGTGCGCCTGCGAAATAGGCTGAGAACCATTCGCAAGACGCATGGGAGGCGGAATATGCGCAGATCAATGTTGATTGCAGCGTCGGTACTGGGCGCGGCTCTGTTGGCGGCCCCGCCGCTTCTGGCTGATGAGTTGCGGAAGAAGGCCGCCGACGTCTTCAAGCCGTTGCCGTCCACGATCCCCGCGATCAAGGATAATCCGATCACCAAGGAGAAGATCGAGCTCGGCAAGGCGCTGTTCTTCGAGCCGCGCCTCTCGGCAAGCGGCCTTTTTAGCTGCAACTCGTGCCACAACGTTGGAACCGGCGGCGATGACAACCTCGAGACGTCGATCGGGCACGGCTGGCAGAAGGGGCCGCGCAACGCGCCCACGGTCTTCAATGCGGTTTTCAACGAGGCGCAATTCTGGGATGGCCGTGCCGAGGATCTGAAGGAGCAGGCCAAGGGCCCCATTCAAGCCGGCGTCGAGATGGCCAACACGCCGGAGCAGGTCGTCACGACCCTGAAGAGCATGCCGCAGTACGTAGAGTGGTTCACGGCGGCGTTCTCAGATGAGAAGGACCCGGTGACGTTCGACAACATGGCCAAGGCGATCGAAGCGTTCGAGGCGACGTTGCTCACCCCGGCACCGTTCGACAAGTACCTCAACGGAGACGATGCGGCGCTTGACGAGGTGCAGAAGGTCGGGCTCGGCCTGTTCATGGACAAAGGCTGCGCGGCCTGCCACGGCGGCATCAACGTCGGCGGCAACGGCTACTATCCTTTCGGCGTCATCGAGAAGCCGGGCGCGGAGGTGCTGCCGGAGAACGATCAGGGCCGTTTCGCGGTGACCAAGACGGCCGATGATCAGTACGTCTTCCGCGCCGCGCCGCTGCGCAACGTCGCCGTGACGGCGCCGTACTTCCACTCCGGCAAGGTCTGGGACCTGAAGCAGGCGGTGGCCATCATGAGCAGCTCTCAGCTCGGCACCGAGCTCAAAGCGGATGAGGTGGACGCCATCGTCGCGTTCCTCCATTCGCTCACCGGCGAGGTGCCGCGCATCGAGTATCCGATCCTGCCGCCGGAGACGGCCACCACGCCGCGTCCCACAGCCGAGATCGTGACGCCGTAAGGCCAGGGTGCTTCCGGAAAAGTGGGCACCGGTCATGGCGAAGCCATGCAAGTTAGGAGTGTCCGAGAAGGGGCACGATCAAACAAAAAACTTAGAGCCGTTCCCCGTTTCCACTTGAACCGGAACGGCTCTAGGCCATCGGAAAAGAGAAGCCCCGGAGCGGTTCATGCTCCGGGGCTTCTTTGTGTTTTGGTGAAGCGCTACGAAACGCCCGCGTCGTGCCGGCGGACGTCAGTCGCCGAAGATCTGCTTCGTGCCGAGATTGCGGAAGAGCTGCTTGAAGATGCCGTCTTCCTTGCCGCCGGGCGCCGGCGTCGTGCGGGACACGAAATCGAACACCTTGCCGTCCTTTAGGCCATAGTTGGCGACGCGATCGACGGTTCCCGCCGGGCTGAAGTAGACGGCGAGCACCTGCCGGTCCACCTCGTTGCCCTTCATGAACGCCGTGCGCTTGGATGTGCTCGAGATGTAGTAGTAGGCGGAGCCGTTGCCGTAGGTCGTCGTCGTCGTCGGCGAGCCGAGGATAAGCTTGACCTGCTCCTGCCCCATGCCCGGCTGCACTTGGGCGATGTCGGATTCCCGGAAGAGATGCCCATGCTTCGTGATCTGCTCGCTGCAGGCCGAAATGCCCACCATCACCGCCAGCAGCAGAGGCATGAGGGCGCCAAGCGCCACATCGCGGGCGCGGTCTCGATCAGCGAAAAAGCGCGATGCGTCGTGACGGCGCATGTGGCGGTGCCCCCCTCGGAGTGACATGAAACCCCTGTGCTCAAGTCCCGCCCTTAGCTAAAAGGAGGCCGCAAGGCAACGGCGGGGACTTGGCAATCCCCTTTGACGAGAGGTAAAAAGCGGCGTGCTCTCCTGGTTTACAAGCAGAGCCCAAGATCGGCGCACAGCAATCGACTTTTATGGCGCGATCGTGGCCCAGGCCCGTCAGCCGGCGTTTTTCACCCGTTATGGTGTCGTCGACAGCCCGGAAGGGCGTACCGGGGTGATTATTCTGCTTCTATTTCCGCTGCTCGACCGCCTCCAGGGCGGTGCCACGCGAGCGCGGCGCGTCGCCCGCTTCCTATGCGAGACGTTCGTGACGGACATCGACGATTGCCTGCGCGAGATGGGCGTTGGCGACCTTTCGGTGCCGAAAAAGGTGAAGCGCGCCGCCCAGGCGCTCGGCGAGCGCTGCCTTGCCTATCGCCGCGCGGCGGGCGCTCCTGAGCCGACGAAGGCGCTTGCGCACGAGCTGGCGACGTCGATCCCCGGCCTCGAAGACGATCCGCGCGCTGCCGAAGCGCTCGCCTGCTACACGCTGGGCCTGGCGGCTGACCTTGACGAAGTCTCGCCGGAGGCGCTTCTCTCGGGCCCGGCGGCCCTGCCTCAATCCGTCGACCTCGCCAAGTTCGCGCCCAGACATTGAGATGGAGATGCCACGCATGACTGCGCTTCGCGACTGGTTTCATTTTGTAACTGATATTCCCGAGCGCGGGCTCGCCGAAAGCCGCGAGGCGACTGGAGAGGAATGTATCGAGCTCGCGCGCGAACTGGACATCCTGTCCTGCGATCGGCTCGCTGTGTCCTACCGGATCGAGGCAGCGGGTGCCGGCCGCTACACGTTCCGCGGCAGTCTCCAGGCCGATGTTTCGCAAGCTTGTGTCGTCACGCTCGAACCGGTGCCGGCTCACATTTCGGAAGCATTTTCCGTCGAACTCGTTCCCGCATCGGATCTCGAGGACGAGCCGATCGTATTCGGTGACCGTGAAGTCTCCAGCGTTCCGGATGTCGAGCCGATCGAGAAGGGGCGCATCATGGCCGGAACCATCGTCTTTGGCGTTCTCTCGGCAGCCCTCCCATCCTATCCTCGAAAGCCCGGGGCAGACTTCGACTGGGTCGATCCGAAGGCGGATCCTGCGGAGAAGGACGCGGAGAACCCATTTGCGGCGCTGACGAAGCTGAAGCCGCATTCCTAGAGTATCTTCTTATCCGGCGAGATCGGGATAGGGCCCGGCCGATCCTGAGCTAGCCGAAGGCATGCCATTTGCCTCGGGAAGGACACGTTTTCCCCCGCCTCAGCCGCATTGTCCCCTGTTGCGACGCGGAGGCCAGTTGTTTCAGTGATCTAAAGCGGTATTTTCCCGCAGGCTTGCCTCCGGGGGGGGAGGGCGGCCTTACTCACCGCGTACAGACGGAAACCTTTGTTGACACAGTCAAGAAGGGCCATATGGCTCAGCCTCGGACATTAGCGCTCGACGCCATGGGCGGGGATCACGGCCCCGAGGTGGTTGTGCCGGGGGCGGCGCTCTCGCTCGAGCGCCATCCGGCGCTCAGCTTTATTCTGGTCGGCGACGAGGCTCGGATCGCCCCGGTCCTCGCGGCGCACCCCGCGCTCGAGAAGCGTTCGCGTGTTATCCACACGACACATGTCGTGGCCATGAACGAGAAGCCGAGCCAGGCCTTGCGGCGCGGTAAGGGGTCCAGCATGTGGCTGGCGCTCGACGCCGTGCGGAAGGGGGAAGCGCACGCTGCCGTTTCGGCCGGCAATACGGGTGCGCTGATGGCAATGGCCAAGCTCATTCTGCGCCCCATGAAAGGCATCGAGCGGCCGGCCATCGCCGCTCTCTGGCCGACGGTCACGGCAGAGTGCATCGTGCTCGACGTGGGCGCCAACATCGGCGCCACCTCCCGGCAGCTCTCCGAATATGCCCTGATGGGCGCCGCCATGGCGCGCGCGCTCTTCCACGTCGAGCGCCCGACGGTCGGTTTGCTTAACGTTGGTGTCGAGGAGATCAAGGGCGCCGAGGAGGTCAGGGAGGCGCACGCGGCCCTGAAAAAAGGCGTTGAGCTGCCGCTCGACTACCGTGGCTTCATCGAAGGCGACGAAATCGGCCAGGGCCGGGTGGATGTCGTTGTCGTGGAGGGATTTGCCGGCAACATCGCTCTGAAAACCGCGGAAGGCACGGCGAAGCAGATCGGCCAGTATCTGAAAGACGCGATGACGCGTGCGTTTCTGTCCCGCCTGGGCGCGCTCCTCGCCCGGGGCGGCTTCAGGGTGCTCAAGGAGAAGATGGATCCTCGCCGCGTCAACGGCGGCACGTTCCTTGGTCTCAACGGGCTCGCCGTCAAGAGCCACGGCGGCACCGATGCCCTGGGCTTTGCGAGCGCCGTCGATCTCGGCTACGAAATGGCTGAGAGCGGCCTGCTCGAGCGTCTGGCCTCTGATCTCGAGACCTTCCACCATCGGCTCGGCAGCGACACGCACTCGTCCAGCTAGCCAGCAGGGCCCCGCGAGGCTCCATCAGCAAGAACCTGATCAACAGGAAAGAGGGCACCTTGGCAGTCATTCGATCTGTAATACGCGGCGTGGGTGCCTATCTGCCGAAGCGTGTCATGACCAACGCCGATCTCGCGAAGATCGTCGACACCTCCGACGAGTGGATCGTCGAGCGGAGCGGCATACGCGAGCGCCATATCGCCGCCGACGGCGAGCTGACGTCCGACCTCGCCATTGCGGCGTGTCACCAGGCCTTGATCCGCGCCGGCATCGATCCCGTCGACATCGACCTCGTCATTTGCGCCACTGCCACCCCGGACCGGACGTTTCCGTCGACGGCGGTGCGCATCCAGTCCGGCGTCGGCATCACCAAAGGCGCTGCATTCGACGTGCAGGCGGTGTGCTCCGGCTTTGTCTATGCCCTCGCCGTCGCGGATAATTTCATCCGCACCGGCCAGTCGCATCGCGCCCTTGTCGTTGGCGCCGAGACCTTCTCGCGCATCCTCGATTGGAGCGATCGCTCCACATGCGTTCTGTTCGGCGATGGTGCGGGCGCTGTTGTCCTCGAGGCCCAGCCGCAGCATGGCACCCGCGAGGACCGCGGCGTCCTCTCGACGCTGCTGCGCTCGGATGGCCGCTTCGAGGAACTCCTATACGTGGACGGCGGCCCGAGCTCGACCAAGACCGTGGGCCATCTCCGCATGAACGGCCGCGAGGTGTTCCGCCATGCGGTGCAAAAGATCTCGGGTGTGATCGAGGAAACCCTGCTGGCCACCGGTTACATGGCCGATGAGATTGATCTTTTCGTCCCTCACCAAGCTAACGTGCGCATCCTCGACGGCATCGCGAAAAAGCTCGGGATTGCCCAGGACAAGATCGTCAAGACCTTGGAAAAGCACGGTAACACCTCGGCGGCTTCCATCCCGCTGGCCTTGAATCAGGCCTTCGAGGAGCACCGGCTCCGCGAGGGCAGCCTGGTGCTTATGGAGGCCATGGGCGGCGGGTTTACGTGGGGTGCGGCGCTCGCCCGCTGGTGATTTCGCAAGTGCGAAAAATAGTCCCTGTGCGCTGCACAAGTGCGCCTGCTGAGCGTCTCGAAAGGCCCCTCCGCAGGGAACAGTAATTCTCTTTGAGATTTCAGTTGCTTGTTGCGATCTTTCGTTGACCCCGCGTTTACGCCCCGTTAGCATCAGGGACAATACTTAGAGCGCGTTCGGCTGAAAGCCGTTGAAGCTTTCTGTCGGAATGCGCGCTAGGTGTTTGATCGAGTCTCTGATTTCACGTTGTGATGCGGGCCATTGGTAGCTCGCGTACAAGCGATCAGGCTCCAGTTACGGGGAGGCATGCGTTATGAGCGGCAAGACACTGACACGTGCCGATCTGGCCGAGGCAGTGGTCCGGAAAGTGGGCCTGCCGAGAAACGAGTCTCAGGAGCTCGTCGAGCTCGTGCTGAACGAGATCTCGGACAGCCTGGCGCGGGGCGAGCAAGTCAAGCTCTCCTCGTTCGGCTCCTTCGGCATCCGCCAGAAGGGCGAGCGCATCGGCCGCAATCCCAAGACGGGTAAGGAAGTTCCGATCACGCCGCGCCGCGTCCTCGTCTTCCGTCCCAGCAACATCATGAAAGACCGGATCAACTCCGGCCGCCTCCGCCGCACGAAGGCCGCGGAGTAGCATCCGCCGCCTGCCGCTCGCGCGCACGCGCCCCAAGTCTATCTTCGGCGCGCGCATTAGCTTCGCCATGACGATGTTGGAACGTGTGCGGGAAAGAGCGCTGCAACGGTGCTCTCTCGACGCGTTGGTGCGCGCACGATGACGTGAAGCGCGCATCACATCCTCGTCAAAACATCTTCTCAAAAAAAGCTGTGGCCATCGGACCGGATTGGTCGAGACGGCGACCGGTGTTGACGCTATGCTTGTTGAAGCAAGCTGTGGCGTTGGCGTCGCGCATCTTCAAGGCAATCGAGATGCACAAGAGCCGATCGTTCAGAATGCGGGGGCGTTATCGACAAGGACGGGGTTCGCAGGCGCCCGCATCGCGAACGTGAGAACGGCTCTCAGACGGACTTGGAGCTCGATGCGCATCGCGCGCGTGCTCTAGGGGCTCGGTCCTGTCTGCCGATCGTCTCGGCGGGGGCCGTGCCTCAGCGAACCAGAGGCGGGAGAAATCGTCAGTAGCCAAGGCATCGAGGGGTAACGATGAGCAAGGCAGCGGAGGCTTTTCGAACCATTAGCGAGGTTGCTGATGAGCTCGATGTGCAGAAGCATGTTCTAAGATTTTGGGAGGCGCGCTTCCCGCAGGTTCGGCCAATGAAGCGAGGGGGCGGACGTCGATATTATCGACCGGAGGATATGGAGCTCTTGCGCGGCATCCGCCATCTTCTCCATGCCGAAGGATACACCATCAAGGGTGTGCAGAAGATCCTGCGCGAGCAGGGTATCGACCATGTGAAGCAGCAGGGACGTGTCGTGAGCGGCCCTCTCGCCGACGCGCGCACGCTGCCGGCCAACGTTCCGACCATCGGCGCGGGCGGATCGCATGCCCGCGGCACGGTTGCCGTCGCCACGCGGCGGAGCGGCGCGCGTGCGCGTTCTGGCACCATTGAGCATTTGGCGGCCGTCGAAGCGGCGATCAAGGAGCTCGAGCAATGCCGCGCAATTCTGCTCGAGACCTTGGACAAGCCGGAGACGACGGCCCGCGCGCCACGCCGCGCCCGTGCGGTGGGCGCATAGCGTCTTACTGCGGCATACGGCCGGGCCGATGATGGCTGAGACGGAGCTCTGGCTCGTAGACCTGGGTAAGCTGCGGCCTGGCCTTGAGGCCACCGAGGCTGCCGAGCCACGCCTCTCCGAGGATATGAAGGTACGGTTCGACCGGATGGCCGATCCGGTATCGCGGCGCGAGCGCCGGCTCGCGCACATCGCGCTCCGTCTTGCTCTCGAGGCGAGAGTCGGCTCCGAGATTCGCCGCGCACCTTTTGTCCGCAATACCGCCGGCAAACCATCGCTTCCGGGACGGAGCTGCGCCTTCAGCCTGTCTCATACGCAAGGATTGGCACTGATCGCGCTCGGCCGCGAGGAGCCGCTCGGTGTCGACATTGAGCGCATGCGCCGTGTGCGCGTCCCGGCTGCGCGCCGCGTGCCTATCGAGGCGGAGGCTGTTGCTCTGGCAGAGGGCGCAGCGCTTTCCTCAGCCGGACCCGACGCGCAATTCCTCAATGCCTGGGTGCGCATCGAAGCGGCAGCCAAGGCGCAGGGCTGCGGCGTGGGTAGCCTCCTCGAGCGCCTGCGCCCACGCCACGTTGCGTCGCCCAGCCCCGCCGTGCCGCCGCCCGAGGCCGTCGCGCCGCGCATTGTGGTTCGCGACGTGCCTGTGGCTGACAGGGTCTTTGCCGCGATCGCGCTGTCGGCCGGCCTTGCGCTTCCGCCTCTCCGCCACTTTCCGGAGGATCCGGCAGCCATCGAGGCATTTCTTTCTGGTGAAGCCGGAACGAGGCGTTGACCGGAGCCGCTTTGCCGGACATAACGGGGCCAAGTCGGAGCGTAGCGCAGCCTGGTTAGCGCACCAGTCTGGGGGACTGGGGGTCGGGAGTTCAAATCTCCCCGCTCCGACCATCTCAACTGTTTGAGATTGCTCGCTTTAGCGAAGGCTCGAAATCCTCGCTTGGCCGTGAGGCCCTCGGAGGGCCGATCAAACGCAGGCTCCGACCCCTTGCGTGATCAACGCATGACCTTCCTTAATGTACGGTGCGTGCGCATCGCTTCGCGCATTAAAGCGCCATCTCGGGCACCTGCTGCGGAACGAGCAGGTCGGCGTCCGTCATCTGCACGACGTCTGCCACTGAGACGCCCGGTGCTGTCTCGACGAGCGTCGCGTGGCCGTTCGGAAATGCGAGGACGGCGAGGTCCGTCACCACGAGATCGACGGCGCGCTGCGACGTAAGCGGCAAAGAGCATCTCTTGACGACTTTTGATGTTCCCTTGGCGCTGTGCTGCATGGCGATGATCACGCGCTTCGCGCCTGTCACGAGATCCATGGCACCGCCCATCCCGGGCACCATTTTCCCTGGGATCATCCAGTTCGCGAGCAAGCCATGCTGGTCAACCTCCAGGCCTCCGAGCACTGTCAGGTCCACATGGCCGCCGCGCCGGTCGGCGTAAGCACGCCTCCGAGGCCGTAGCCGCCGGCACGGATACACTCGATCAACGTTCCTTGTGGGACGAGCTCGATCTTAAGCTCGCCGGCGTGCATCTGCTTCTGCGCCTCGGGGTTGAGCCCGATGTGGCTTACAATGGCAGTGCGCACCAGCCTCTGGCTGATCAGCTTGCCGACGCCCACGCCGGGCTTCGCGGTGTCATTGGCGATGACGGTGAGATCGCGCTTACCTTGGCAGACGATCTCGTCCACGATCCTTTCCGACGTTCCAACCCCCATGAAGCCGCCGATCATAAGACGCGCGCCGTCCGGAATAAGCGCGACGGCATCTGAAATCGGCATCGTCTTCATAGCCATGCCTAGTGTTATGGAGATCACCGGGAGGGCGGTTTATCTAATCCATGATGTGATAGCCGCCATCGATGTAGAGGGTTTCTCCGGTGATCAGCTTGGCGCCATTCATCGCCAGCACCGCGACGGCGACGCCCACATCGTCGATCGACACCAGACTGCGGCTTGGCGCCTTCGCTTGTGCTTTCTGCAGGAGCTTGTCGAATTCGCTGATGCCGGAGGCTGCGCGTGTCTTCAGCGGGCCGGGAGAGATCGCATGAACGCGGATGCCCTGGGGCCCGAGCTCGGCGGCTAAGTATCGCGTGGCGGACTCGAGCGCTGCCTTGACCGGTCCCATGATGTTGTAGTTTTCGACCACCATCTGGGAGCCGTAATACGTCATCGTGAAGAGGGTGCCACCGTTCTTCATGAGCGGCTCGGTGAGCTTCGCCATGCGGATGAATGACCAGCACGATAGCTCCATGGCCAGGAGAAACCCGTCGCGCGAGCAGTCTACGACACGCCCATGCAGGTCATCCTTCGGCGCAAAGGCGATGGAATGGAGAACGATGTCCAGGGTGCCCCACTTCTCCTTCACCGCATCGAAAACGGCCTCGAGCTCGCCCGGCTTCTGCAGATCGAGTGGCATCAAGATAGGCGCGTTGAGTTCCTTCGCCAGCGGCTCGACAAAGCGCTTGGACTTTTCGTTGAGATAGGTGACCGCCACATCCGCGCCGAAAGCATGAAACGCCTTGGCGCAGCCCCACGCAATCGACTGATCGTTGGCGATGCCGGTGACGAGCGCTTTCTTTCCCTTGAGCAAGGCCAGCGTCGAAAGGTCGATCATGCGCGTTTCTCCCGAACAGCGGCTGCCTCGCGCCTGCGTGCAACGCGCAGCGTGTGCGTTGCAATCATAAGTTCCTCGTTCGTGGGGATGACGAAGCACGGCACTTTCGCGCCTTCGCCAGAGATGCAGACGGCGTTGCTGTTGTTGGCGTTAAAGGAGACGCGAAGGCCCAGCCACTCAAGCCTCCGGATGACGGCTTCGCGAATGGCAGGTCCATTCTCGCCGATGCCAGCGGTGAACACGAAAGCATCGATGCCGCCCATGGCCGCTGCCAGCATGCCCGTGAACAAGGCAATGCGATATGCGAAGTAATCCAGTGCGAGCTTCGCTTCGGGAGCGTTGCTGGCAAGAAGGTCGCGCACGTCGTTGCTGATGCCGGATAGGCCTTTGAGCCCACACTCTTTGTAGAGGAAGCTTTCGACGTCCTCTAGGCGCATGCCTTTCGCCCTCATGAGGTAGGTCACGACGCCCGGATCGAGTTGCCCGGAGCGCGTCCCCATCGGCAATCCATCCAGGGCCGTGAAGCCCATCGTGCTTTCGACGCTGCGTCCGTCGGCGATTGCGCACATTGATGCCCCGCTGCCGAGATGCGCGACGACCACGCGGCCACCTGCGATGTCCGGCGCAATATGCGGAAGCCGGCTTACGATGTATTCGTACGAAAGACCGTGAAAGCCGTAGCGGCGCACACCCTCGGCATAGAGGCGTTCCGGAATGGCGTACCTGTCTGCGATGTCCGCATGTCCGCGGTGAAACGCGGTATCGAAGCATGCAACCTGGAGGAGGTGCGGTCTGCGCTCGAGAACGGCGCGGATAGGGGCGAGATTGTTCGGTTGATGCAGCGGAGCGAGCGGGATGAGACGTTCCAGCTCCGATAGAATGCTTGAGGTGACCGCCACCGGTTCGCCGAAGTCGGGTCCGCCATGCACGACGCGATGCCCGACCGCCGCGGGTAGCTCGCCGCCGATCTGCGGACGAAGAAACGCGATCAGCTTCTCGAGAGCAGCCGGTACGGCACAAACATCCTCTGGTGCCCAGGTCTGGTCCGAAAGTAATGTGCCCTTCGACGTGGCGGCAAACAGGCGCGGCCGAGTTCCGATGCCGTCGATTTGACCTTTGATAATCTTGTCCAGCTGGTCATCCGTATCGACGGAGAATAGCTCGAACTTGATGCTGGAGCTGCCCGCGTTGACGACGAGAATGGTCTCGGCCATGGCTCAGGCCCTTATCGGTTCCTGCGTTCTGCGGCTGTGGGCCAGAAGAGCGGCGACGGCACAAGAGGCCATGCGGGTCCGGACGTTGTCGGCTCGCGACGTCAGGATCACCGGAACTCTGGCGCCGAGGACCAGCCCGGCAGCGTCTGCACCGGATAGGAATGTCAGGTTCTTGGCCAGCATGTTTCCCGCTTCGAGGTCGGGTACCACGAGGATCTGCGCCTGCCCCGCCACGTCAGACGTGATGCCCTTGATGCGCGCCGCTTCGAGACTGATCGCGTTGTCGAAGGCCAGCGGACCGTCGAGAACGCCACCGGTGATCTGCCCGCGATCCGCCATCTTGCACAACGCAGCAGCCTCGATCGTCGAGGGAATACTCGGGTTCACGGTCTCGACGGCCGACAGAATGGCGACCTTGGGAATACCGAGCCCGAGCGCGGCATAGAGATCGATAGCGTTCTGGATGATGTCCCGCTTGGCCAGCAGATCCGGGGCGATGTTTACTGCGGCGTCTGTAATGAAGAGTGTTTGCGGATGGGTTGGAACATCCATGATGAAGACGTGGCTGATGCGCCGCCCTGTGCGGAGGCCCGTGTCCCGTCGCGTCACTGCGCTGAGCAGTTCATCCGAATGCAGGCTGCCCTTCATCAACAGTTCGGCTTTTCCCGCGCGCACCAGCGCGACGGCCTGTTCTGCTGCGGCCACGCTATGAGGGGCCTCGACGATCTCGGCGTGGGTGATATCTATGCCGGAGGCCTTCGCAAGGTCGGCAATGCGTTGCATGGGTCCGACCAGGATCGGCTTAAGAAGCCGCTGCGCTGCGGCCTCCATGGCGCCTCGAAGCGAGGTCTCGTCGCAGGGATGCGCGACGGCGGCTCGCAGCGGCGCCAATCCGGCGGCTGCCGCAATCAGACGTTCGTATTTTTCGTGACGGTGGATGTGAGAAACGGTGGCCTTCCTCGTCATGGCAAATCCTCCGAGGCCATGAGCGACACTACTTAGTGCTACCACTTCAGAAAAAGTGCTACGTCGCCCGGCATGCCTCCGGGAAAGCTGATGATCTCGGCGCTAAGTCTGTAGCCGTGCGGACGTAGCTCCGTGTCGAAGAAGTCGTAGGCCTTTCGCGCAAACCCCTGAAGCGTGCTCGGCCACTCGGGATCCGCAATGTTGATCCTGCGGCCGCCATCGCTGCAGTAGCTGCTCGGAAAGCTTATGACCTGGACTTGGTGCATCCCCCGTCTGGCGGCGATGCTGACAGCCTGGTTGATGCGCTCGAAGACTTCGGGATGGATCTCGCGGGCCATGAAGGCGTCACGCAGTTCGATCTGCTCCTGTTCCTTGCGTTTTTTTTGCCGTCTTTCCTCATCCATCTTCGCATACTCGCCTTCGGCCGCCATTTGGTCGAGGTCGGAAGGGCTTAGAAGAGTTGCCATCGCTCGTACTCCGTTCGACTGCTGATTGCCCTTTACAGTTGGCTTATTGATGCTTGGCGCGAGCGGCGTGCACATGTATGCGAGCGCGCCTTAGCGCCCCGGAAGGCGGTTGCTTGTGACCGACTTCGGCCACCCTTTCGTCAGCCTCGTTTACCGCTAGGGCCATGAGGCGCTCGACCTCTGCGATGCGGGCTTGTGCTTCCTCGGTCTTCGCAGGCACTGCATCGATCATGCGACGAACGGCTGCCTCCATACGCCGCGCGAGATCGGGCTCCTTGGCAAGCATGCCTGGAATCGCTGCAACAGCTCGCCTTTCATCGATCAACACGAGTAAGAACTGTTCTCGAAAGACGCGCTTAAATTCCTCGAGCGTGTATCCCTTTCCGGCTTCTCTTCGCAGCGCGCGCAAGACGTTGAAACCGCGCTCGTCGATCGCTCCATCGGGCATCCGCAGATAGATCAGTGCGCGAAGAGCCGCTTCGCGCGGGCCACCCTCGGCCACTCTTTGCTTGATGTGCGCAATATGCTCCCGCACCAACGCAGCATGCGCTGCCGTTATGGGCTGCGGGCGGTACGCCTCATCGCCAGCGCCCCCCAAGCCGACGATCGCTTGCAGCAGAGGAGAGCCGTAGACGGTGTGGAACGTCGCCTCGAAAAGCTCGTCTCGTGCATCGCGATAGGCATCGAGCGTCGTTTTGATTGCATCTGAGACGTGGCACTGCGCCTGCCAGAAGACGTTGCCCTTGGGCGTCGGCAGCCTCGCGTCCCGAACAGACTTTGCCATCCAGTCAAAAGCCTGCATGTAAGGAGTCTTGTTGGAGAACATTTCATATTGAAGGCGCAGAGGATGCAGCTTGCGCATGGCGTCCGCCATAGCCTCTGTCGCGCAGGGCCTCAACCACGGCTGCACGAACGTGCGATAGAGGCCGAGATTGATCTCAGAGAGCCGCGCCACTGTTGCGAACTCCCGGTCGTCTCTCGGATCGTTGCCGCCATAGGCGCGAATGTCGTCGAGCGTCCGCGCCTCGAAGCGCACGAGGTAATCGCCCTCGATCAGATCGTTGGTCTCTTCGGCATCGCTTTTCGGAGTTATGACGGCTTCGTAAAGGCCCGGTGGCAGCACGTCGACCAGATCGATATTGCTGGCAAACTCATCGTGCTCCTTGCGAGCTACCGATCCGGAAACGAAAATGCCGAGATGGCCGATGGTTTCATGAACTGCGTAGACGATGGTTTGACCGTAGACGCGAATGTCATCGACTGAGCTGTAGAGATCCAGGATCCAGCCGAGCGCCTGCTGCGGAGGCGTAATATTGTCGGCCTTCGAGCAAAAGACGAGGATCGGGGACTTGATGTTTCGGAGATCGACCGGGATGCCGTCGCTCGTCGCAAGATGCCCTCGAGAGAGCTTGTTGCCGATGAAAAGCTCGTCGGCGATGAATTGCATCTCCGCTGCGTTGAGGAGAACATGCCCGCCCCACCACTGCTCGAATTCGAGGTAGCGAGGGGCTTCCTTGTCGACGTTTGCGTAGAGATTGTACTGTTTCGACCAGAGCGTGTTTGCCGGATTGAGATTTTCGAAATTCGAAACGAGCCACGCGCCGTCAAACTTACCGGCGCCGAGATCACCGGCAAGGGCAGCAAGCCAGCTCCCGCCGAGGAGCCCACCGGTATAACGCATCGGATTTTTGCCGTGCTCGCCCGTCCAATAGGATATGGGAGACCCCGCGATGATAATCGGCCCGAAGAGCTCTGGTCTGAGCGCCGCCAACAGCATGACCGCCCAGCCTGCTTGGCAATTGCCGATGACCGCGGGGTTTCCTTCGGCGTCGGGATGCGCACCGATGACGTGCTCTAGGAAGACGGCCTCCGCGATGGCCACGTCCTCGATCGTTTGGCCGGGGATTGGCTCCGGGAGAAAGCCGATAAAATAGCACGGGTGTCCGGCCTTGAACGCGACGCCGATCTCACTCTCGGGCTTGAAGCCGCCGATACCGGGGCCATGGCCGGCACGAGGATCGACGACGACAAACGGACGCTTGTTCAGGTCTAGTGTGACGCCCTTCGGCGGCTTGATGCGAACCAGCACGTAGTTCACTGGACGCGGTAGAGTGCGACCGTCCAGCATTAGCTCGCAATCAAACGTCAAGACATGCGGGGCGAGCTTTGCGGCGTGCGTCTCGTAGCGCGCGCTGCGCTCGCGCATCACGTCCAGCATAAGGACGCTGCGCTGCCAAGCATCAATCCAATACGCGACGGCGTCTTGCGCGAGGGTTAGCGGCCAGGAAGCAGCAGAGGCGCTCATTGAGCTGGAACCGGCTTGCGTACTCACTGGCAGCCTCCCGCCGTTACCGTTATGCGTCCTGCGTCGATACCCAAACGAACGGCCGCCCGTCGAAGACGCGGCGAGCTGCGTTAACTTCATTCTGTGGGAATTTCGCAGGTGGATTGCCCCGTCCCAATCGGACCGCGACAACACACCGAACTTGGATCGCGTGCCCGCGCCGCCGGATGAGGGAGATGCTTCCGATCTGGATGGCCTTGAGTTCCATCGGAACTCCTCTACCAACGATCTAAGCCCATATGTTGCAATAAAATAAACGCGCGAAGTCTTTGAGGAGTCCGGCTTACAAAAGCTGACAGGAGAGGCGCGTAAAGGCCAGTTGCTACAAATGCTATACCTGCTAACGGGGAATACAATACGAAATGTATTGAGCGCCGTTCACGCTCATTGAGGTTTCTTCGAGTTGCGATGCTGAGCGAATGGTGGGCCGGCAGCACATAAATCTTATCGCACGCTGCTCGGTGCATCCGTGAATAAGCGTGCCGAACGAGCAAGTCGTTGCGGAGCTCTATTCCAGAAATACGCATCCAGCCGAATTCAGTTTTGCAGCCGGAGGTCATCTAATAATATAGCCGCACGGTGAAGGGAGGCAGACACATGCCGGACGCACACCCGTTAGCAACGCCGCATCTGCCGTTCTTCATCACCGCGCCTGGTCAAACAGATGTCCTTCTCATCATGATGGCATTCGTCCTGCTGGCGGCGGTGCTTAGTGTGGGAGTATTTTTCTTCTGGCTGCACTCGCTACCCGAGCGAATGGTTCACAACCGGGTGCAGTATGATCTCGTCGCCGTGCTGGCCCTTCTCTCGCTGTTCACACACATGCATGCGTTCTGGGTCGCTGCTCTGATCCTCGCGTTGATCAATATTCCCGATTTCTCCTTCCCGCATTTCTCGAAGCCTCTCGATAGCATCGCCGGATCACTCGAAGCGATGGCCGCCGAGAAGCCATCCGTCCGCGAGAACGCAAAGGGAGAAGTCGCAAAGAGAGAGGACGGATCTTTGGATGATCGGCGCCCCCATCCCCACCGAGATTTTCCCGCATGATGTTACGAGGGTGCGATGCTTGAGCTGCTTCTCTGCTCATTCTTCACGCTCCTGCCCGACTATCTCTATCGACGCTACGGGCAGGGAAAACGGCTAGGCGTCGAGATCGGAGTCTATTCTGTCTGGTATGAATTGAGATACGGCATCACTGCCTGCCTCATGCTGACGATCGCGTTGATTACGACGATTTTCTACTTCCATCCTTCGACCACGAACGTCACCGGATACTTCCGCAGCGTGCCGGTTCTGCCGGAAACCAACGGTCGTGTCGCAGAAGTCCTGGTGGCCTTCTCAGGCGAGGTGAAGAAAGGCCAGCCACTCTTCAAGCTCGACAACCGCAAAGCAACCGCCGCACTCGACGTTGCAAAGAAGGAGATTGCGGAGGTGGAGGCGTCGATGGTTGTCGCAGAGGCCGATATAGCGGCCGCCGAAGGGCAGATTCAGGAAGCCCAGGGCGCCTATCAGCAAGCGGTCGACGAGCTTGCGATGAAGGAAGAATTGCTCAGACGCAATGCCGACGTCGTGGCGCAGCGCGAGATCGATCGGCTGCGCAATCTTGTCGATGGCCGTAAAGGCGCCCTTGTCGCCGCCGAAGCGGCGAGAGACGCGGCGAGGATCAAATTGGCGACCCTGCTTCCGGCGCAGAAAGCGAGCGCAGAAGCAGCTCGAGATCAAGCGGAGGTGGAGCTTAGCAAGATGACCGTCAGCGCCGGCGTGGATGGCCGGTTGGAGCAGTTTACGCTTCGCGTGGGCGACGTCGTGAACCCGCTGATACGGCCCGCGGGCGTTCTCATCCCCGCCCAGGCTGGTCGGCAATATCTCATCGCAGGCTTCAATCAGATCGAAGCGCAGGTGATGAAGGTGGGTATGGCTGCCGAGGTCACCTGCGCTTCAAAACCGCTGACCATCATCCCAATGGTTGTCACCGCCGTGCAGGACTTCATCGCGGCCGGCCAAGTGCGGACGTCCGAGCAGTTGGTCGATGCGTTGCAAACGACCCGTCCAGGCACGCTGACCGTCTTCCTGCAGCCACTTTTCGAAGGCGGTCTGGACGGGGTCACGCCCGGAAGCAGCTGCATTGCGAACGCCTACACCAACAATCACGACACGTTGGCGCACGGGAATGTAGGCATCGGCCGATGGCTGTTTCTGCACGTCGTGGATGCGGTCGCCCTGGTGCACGCCATGATCCTCCGCTTGCAGGCGCTGGTGCTACCGATCAAAGTCTTGGTCCTTGGCGGGCACTAGAGAACCGGTTTTCCGAAGAGAAGCACGATCGAACAAAATCTTAGAGCCGTTCCCCGTTTCCACTTAAATCGGAACGGCTCTAGAACAGATCAATCCTCCATCGCGGGGCGTTGGTATCATCGAGTTGCGGCTTTCTGTTGCGCGGAATCCATCGCGATGCGACCTATGGGTGCCGAGTGAAAGGACAAGCCATGGCCAAGAACACGATCTGCCTTTGGTACGACAAGGACGCCGAGGCTGCGGCCCGCTTCTATGCCGAAACCTTTCCCGATAGCGCGGTCGGCGCTGTCCACCGGGCTCCGAGCGACTACCCGTCGGGCAAGGAGGGAGACGTGCTGACGGTCGAATTCTCGGTCGCTGGCATCCCATGCATCGGGCTCAATGGCGGCCCGGCTTTCAAGCACAATGAGGCGTTTTCATTTCAAATCGCCACCGGCGATCAGGAAGAGACGGACCGTTACTGGAACGCCATCGTGGGCAATGGCGGACAGGAGAGCGCGTGCGGATGGTGCAAGGACAAGTGGGGCGTCTCCTGGCAAATCACGCCGCGCGTGCTGAGCGAGGCGCTTGCTGCGGGCGGCGATGAAGCAAAGCGCGCGTTCGATGCCATGATGGCCATGCGAAAGATCGACGTCGCTGCAATAACGGCGGCCCGGCGGGGCTGACAGGAAACTCCATAATTGAGCCGCGTGGAGGCAGCCGGCGAGGCTCTACCGCAGCGGTTTTGCACGCGTGCGCGCCAGCTTGTCATATGCTTGAGACATATCGAGCGTAACCCGAAGCCCGCGCAAGGTCCTCGTATCGGATCGACCTGCGGAGCGAGCGGCCCTGGAGTGTTTCCGGAAACCGGGACATGGGGCAAACGGAACGGCAACAGCGGATGGCCGTGCTCATCGCGACGGATGCGTGGCATCCTCAGATCAATGGCGTCGTGCGCACGCTCGAAGCTCTGGCTGCGACGGCCCGCAAACTCGGAACGCGCGTTGAGTTCCTCACGCCGCAGGGCTTCGCCTCTCTGCCGGTGCCGACATATCCGGAGTTGCGCTGCGCGATCCCGAACCCGCGGGAGATCGCGCGCCGTATCGAAGCCACCCGTCCCGAATCGATGCACATCGCGACCGAAGGGCCGATCGGGCTCGCCGTGCGGAACTATTGCATCCGTCGCGGTCTCGCCTTCACCACGAGCTTGACGACGCGCTTTCCCGAATACGTGTCAGCGCGTTTTCCCGTCCCGGTATCGTGGGGCTATCGCGCGCTGCGCCGCTTCCATGCCCCGGCAGTCGCGACCATGGTGTCGACGCCATCGTTTGAGGACGAGCTTGCGGCGCGCGGCTTTCGCCATCTCCGCATCTGGTCGCGCGGCGTGAACGTCGAAACATTCCGTCCGGAGGCTGCAGCTTCGCTCGACCTGCCGCGGCCGATCTTTCTCAATGTCGGGCGCATCGCCGTCGAGAAGAACCTCGAGGCGTTCCTGTCGATCGATCTGCCCGGCAGCAAGGTGGTGATCGGCCATGGTCCGCAGGAGCGCGAGCTGCGCACGCGGTTTCCGGATGCGCATTTCCTAGGTGCTAAGAGCGGCGCCCGGCTTGCTGCCTATTATGCCGCGGCCGACGTCTTCGTGTTCCCGAGCCGCACCGACACGTTCGGGGTCGTCCAGCTTGAAGCGCTCGCATGCGGCGTGCCCATCGCTGCGTTTCCGGTCGCTGGCCCGCGCGACATCGTCGCCCGCGCGCCCGTTGGCGTATTGCATGCCGACTTGCGGCAGGCCTGCCTTGCAGCCCTGAACGTCTCGCGCAAAGCCTGCCGCGCCCATGCGCTCGGCTACTCGTGGGAGGCGAGCACTCGGCAGTTCCTATCCCATGTCGTGGACTTGAGCGGAGGCCGTGTGGGAGGCGCCGCTTACGAACCAGCATCCGAGACGGCGAGCGCATGAACCTTGACGGTATCGCCCTCCTTGAGCATCGCGTTGGGACTGACGATAACGCGGTCGGCCGTCTGAAGCCCTGACGAGACGATGACACGGTCGCCAAGGTCGCGAGCGACCCGGACCGGCTGGATGCGCACGCGGTCCTCGCCGTCCACCACGGCCACCACCTGGCGGCCCTGTCTGGCGAGGATCGTGTTGTTGGGGATGAGCACCGCGCCTGAACTTTCCGCGATCTCGATAACGGCTTCCCCGTTGAGGCCGGCCGGTATGCGAAGATCGCTGTTCTTCATGACGAGTTCGATTCGCATCGTGCCCGAGGCCCGATCGATGAATTTGGCGGCGCGCACGACGTTGGCGCTGAACGGCTCGCCCGGGAACTCGGAGAAGGCGAGGCGTGCGGGCGCTCCGGCCGTCACCTTGACGGCTTCCGACTGGGGTACGTCCACCTCCACGCGCAGCTCCTCCATCCTGGCGATCCGGAACAGATAGCCGTCGGCCTGACTTTGGGCGGCCGCCACCTTGTCGCCTCGGTCCACGCGCCGCTCGACGATCGTTCCCGAGAAGGGCGCGCGAACCTCCTGGAAGCTTACGATCTCCTCGAGGCGTTTTGCTTCGGCGCGGGCGGCCGCGAGATCGGCCTGCGCTGAAAGCTTCGCGGCGTATCGCTGATCCTTCGTTTGGACGGAGACATGGCCCTTCGGAACGAGGCTTTCCGCGCGCTGGAACTCGAGATCCGCCAGCCTGACGCGGGACTCGGCCTGGGCGATCGCGGCGTTGGCGCGAAGCAGCTCCTGCTCGATCTCAGGCGCTTCGATGCGCAGCAGAAGGTCCCCGGCATTGACCTGATCACCGATGTCGAAAAAGCGCTCGGCGACGAGGCCGCTCGTCCGCGACGAGATCACGGCTTGCTCCATCGGTGCGGTGCGCGCCGGGAGCGAGAGCGATGCAGTCCCGGGGGCGGGCATCGGCAGGACGATGCGAACGTCACGCGCCGCGGCCTCGCGAGCTAGCCCGCGAGCGGCGGGATCGATGGCCTTTGCCGCCGCGGCGTCCGCCGATAGCCCCAGGATCCGTGATCCGGAGTCGAGAAGGCTTGCACGGTCGCCGGCATTGGACAGCAGGAGGACGGCCCCGGCGGAGGCAAGGCCGGTGACGGCCAAGGCCGCAAGCGTTGCACGCTTCATTTCGGTGCTCCTATTTCGTTTCAAGTGTGAGGATATGAGCCGCACTCGTAGCCACCGGCTGGCGGGCGGCTGCACGGCGGTCGCGATAGGCGATCAGCGTTGCGAACAAGAACGGCACGAACGAAAGCGTCGCGCCGGTGCCGAAGATGAGGCCGCCGATGACGGCGCGCCCGAGCGGCGCGTTCTGCTCGCCCCCCTCGCCGCCGCCGAGCGCCATCGGAAGAATGCCGACGATCATCGCCGTCGCTGTCATGAGCACGGGCCTGAGCCGCGTTGTCACCGCCTCGAGCGCGGCGTCCGCCGGCTGGGCGCCCTCGTGCAGCTTGTCGCGCGCAAAGGCCGTGACGAGCACGCTGTTGGCCGTCGACACGCCGATCACCATGATGAGGCCGGTGAGCGCAGGAACGGAGACGGGCGTTCCCGTGAGCGCGAGTGCGAGCAGAGCTCCGGAAATGGCGATCGGCAGTCCGCCCATGGCGATCAACGGCATCAGCCAGGATTGGAAGTTCACGACCATGATGAGATAGACGAACACCGCCGCCATCATCAGGCCGCCCAGCATTTCGCCGTAGGCCTGGTCCATCGCCCGCGCCTGTCCGGCGACCTCGATCCTATTGCCGGGCTTGAGCCGCGCCTTGCTGTCCTCGATCACACGGACGACGTCGCTGTAGACGCTGCCGAGATCGCGGCCCTCGACGTTGGCGAGGATCGTCGTCGTAGGCTGAAGCGTCGTCCGGTCTATATTGGCGGCGATCTTCCTGAGCTGCAGCGATGCGAACGAGCGCAACGTGATTGGCCGGCCGTCTGCCGATGCCTTCACGGGCGTATTGAGCAACTGGTCGAGCGACGTGAGATTGGCGGGCGGCGCCACGACCTGGACGGTGTAGGAGATCCCCTGGTTCGGATCGCTCCAGAAGCTAGGAGACACGGTCCCGGACGCGCCCAGCACCGAGAGCAGGGCATTGGCGGCGTCCTGTGCCGTGACGCCGAGCTGGAGGGCACGAACGCGGTCGATGGTGAGATAGTAGGATTGGAGATCGCGCACCTGGCGCTGCGCCACGTCTACGGCGCCGGGTATCTTGGCAATTTGCGCGGCGAGCATGCGCGCCGTCTCGGCGTTGCCCTGGCCATCTCGGCCGATGACACGTACCTCGATGCCGGTCTGGGCGCCGGCGGCCAGCGTCTGGGCCGTCGCATCCGCCGGGCGGAAATAGACGGTGAGGTCCGGGAAGCGCTCCTTGAGACGCTGACGGATCGCGGCGACGTAGTGCGCCGTGGGGCCATGAGGCTTGGCGAGCTGCACGAGGACCTCGCCGTCGAACGATCCGATGACGCCGCTCTCGACCCAGCCGAGGTTGACCGGCTCGGGAGTGCCGATGGATTCGACGATGAAGCCGACCTCGCTCTCGGGAATGAGGCTGCGGATCTCGCGCTGGACGTCTGCAAATTTCTGCGCCGTCTCCTCGAGGCGCAGGCCGGTTTTCGCGCGGACGTAAATGCGCATCATTCCGGCATCCGTTTCGGGAAAGAACTCGCGTCCCACGTTCAGGGCCGCGACTGTGCCGAGCCCCACCGCAATGACGAGCCCTGCAAGGGGAATTGCCTTGCGTGCGAGCAGTAAGCCGGCGATGCGCGTCACAAGACCTTCGAGGAAGGCAAGAGCGCTGTCCACGGCGCCCCCGCATCGTGCAAGAAGGCTCGTGCTGCCGGCCGCTTTCTGATGGTCATGGGTTTTGAGCAGCAGGGAGGCCAGCGTCGGCACGAGCGTGCGCGAGAGTACGAAGGATGCGCCCATCGCGAACACGACAGCGAGCGCAAGCGGAACGAACACGAACGCGGCGACGCCCGTCAGCATGAACAGGGGCGAGAACACGATGCAAATCGAGAGCGTCGAGACGAATTCTGGAAAGACCACCTCGCTCGCGCTCTTCAGGATCGCCTCGCGCAGCTCGAGTCCCAGCTCGAGGTTGCGGTTGATGTTCTCGATCTCGACAAGGGCGTTGTCGACGAGGATGCCGATGGCCAGCATCAGGCCGCCGAGTGTCATCAGGTTGAACGTGTTTCCTGTGAGCGCCAGCCCGGCGATGGAGGCGAGGAGTGCGAGCGGGATGGACGTCAGCACGATCAGGGACGATCGCCAGCTGCCGAGAAAGACGAGCACGACGAAGGCCACCAGGAGGCCGACGATGATCGCCTCCACGAGAACGTTGTCGATGGCATTGGCGACGAACACCGACTGGTCGAACACGGGCGCGATGGTGAGCCCTTCGGGCGCGGCCGCCTGAAGCTCGGGCATGCGCTCCTTGATCTGGCTGATGATGCTCAGCGTCGAGGCGTTGCCGAGCTTGAGAATGGAGACGATGACCGCGTTCTGCCCATCAAGCCGGGCGACGTTCGTCTGTATGGCCTGCCCGTCGCGGATGTTTGCCACATCCGAAAGCCGGATCACCTTGCCCTCGACGGAGCGCAGCGGCAGGTCCGCAAATTCCGCGACTTCCTCCGGGCTGGCGTTCGTCGTAATGGAGATCTCGCGCGTGTCGATGCGCAGTGTTCCCGAAGGAAGCGTCAGGTTCTGCGAGGCGGTCGCTCGCACCACGTCGCTCGACGAGATGCCATAGGCTTGCAGCGCTTCGGGCTTGAGATCGATCATCACCTGCCGCGCCGCGCCGCCATAGGGCAGCGTCAGGCGAATGCCGGGAATCGACTGGATCTGCGAGCGCAGCTGAATGCGGGCGTAATCATGAAGCGCCGCATCCGTGAGCGTATCGGAGGCCAGCACGAGCTGGAGGATGGGAACGCTCGACGGAACGTAGGGCACGATCAGCGGCGGGCTCGTTCCTGGCGGCATGCGCCGCAGGATCGTCTGGCTCACCGATGTCACCTGCGCGAAAGCATCCGTAACATTCGTTCCGGGCTGAAAGGAAACGCGAATGATACCGACGCCGCTCAGCGTTTCGGATCGCACCTCGCGCAGATTGTCGACGTTGTTCATGATCGACAGCTCGCTGAACGAGGTGAGCTTGCTCACCATCTCTTGCGGGTTGAGGCCTTGGTAGGTCCAGATGACGTTGATCGCGGGAATATCGACGGAGGGCAGGATATCGGTGGACATGTTCCGGCCGCTCAGCGTGCCCAGCAAAAGAAGCAGCAGGGCGAGCACGCCGATGCTGTGCCGATGGCTAATGGCATACGTCACGATCCACATGTGCTGTCACCGTCTGAGACTGTCCCTCTGCGGCGACGGCCGTCCCCGCCGGGCGCTCAAAGCCAGCGTAGATTAAGGCAGCCTTAAGAGGCCGGCCGCCTCTCTCCGGTGGAACGATTGGGCGCTGGTCTAGAGCCTGATCGTTTGAGGTGGATGCGGATACGCATTCACCGAGACCGTGAATCAGTCTCTCAAATAAAAACTTAGAGCGCGTTCACGCCGTGCAATCCGATTCCGATAAGAGTGAACGCGCTCTAGGCCCGCTCGATGTCATCCGGCGAAAGCACGATGAAGGCGCGGAGGCCAGGCTCGGCCCCGCGCCCTTCGAGGCGCAGGCCGAAGCCGTCCTTCTCCAGGGCCGTCTTCGCGATCGCCAGGCCGAGGCCGCTGCCGATGCCGGTCTTATGGCGCCCGCGATAGAATTTCTGGGTTACGAGCGCGATCTCGTCCGCGCCGATGCCCGGGCCGCTGTCTTCCACCACGAGCGCCGGCACCCCAGTCGTCTCCCGGAGGGACCAGCGCACGATCCCACCCTCCGGTGAATGCTGGAGTGCGTTCTCCATGAGGTTGCGCGCCGCCATGTGGAAGGCATCGGAGGTGGCGCGGATTTTGAGGTCATCGAGAGCCGGGTCGATCTGCACCGAGACGGCGCTCTGCAGCGCCCGCAGCTCGTCCGTGATAGCGCGCAAACGCTCCCCTGCGTCGATCCATGCGTGACCCGCCGTGCGCGTTCCCGTCTCGATCTCCGCGATGGCAAGGAGCTGGCGTGTCATGCGCGTCGTTTGATCGACGGCGATCATTGCGTTCTTGAGGGCCGCGCCCCGCGTTTCGCTGTCGCTCGCGGCCATGGCTACCTGAACCTGCGTCCGCAGCCCGGCGAGCGGCGTTTTGAGCTCGTGCGCCGCGTAGGCCGTCACGCTTCGCTCGTGCTCGCGTGCGGAAACGACCTTGGCGAAGAGCCCGTTCAGCGCAGCGACGACCGGGCGGATCTCCCGCGGGGTCCGCCCGATGGTGATCGGATCGAGCTCGTCCGGACCCCGGGAGGCGACGGCCTGGCTCAGCCGGCGCAGCGGGCCTAAGCCTTCGCGGATCGCGATCCAGATCAGCCCGCTGAGCAAAACGAAAACCACCGCTCCCGGCACCGCAAGGCCGTGGATGAGGCCGCGCACCAGGCTCTCGCGGCGATCGATGCTGTCTCCCACCAGCACGCGCAGGCCGCTCGCCGGATCCTCATGAGCATAGACGCGCCATCTCGTCCCGCCGATCTCCTGGTTCGAGAAGCCGCTCGAGACGGCGGTGAGCTCTGCTGCGGGCGCATGCGACGAGCGTCCGACGAGGCGGCCGTCGATCGACCATATCTGGCAGGCGAGATCGAAGCTGGTCTTCACCCCTTCCGCAATCATCGATGACGCGGCTGCGACGCGTACGCCGGAGATGTCGGTCGAAATTTTGACGTCCGCATTCTCGATCAGCGAGCTGACCATGCGGCTGGCCTCCTCGAGGCGCGCATCCAGCACGCGCTCGAGATCCTGGCGGCTTTCCGAGTAGATCCAGGCAATGCCGGATAGCCAGACCAGGCCGGTAGCTACAAGGAGGAGGCCGAACAGTCGGGCCGTCATCGAGGTCATGCCGCGGGGTCCTTTGTAGTGGAGGCACTCTGATACAATGCGGACGGCGCCGGCCTTAAGGCAGCCTTAAGGGTGGTGCTCCAGTCGCGCTCGGTTTCCAAGGCGCCGTGAAGGAAGGATCGCATGCGGGTGCTCATCGTCGAAGATGATCCGGTTCTGCAGAACGGTCTCGCGGTCGGTCTTGGCATTCATGGCATGGTCGCCGAGGCGGTCGGCACCTTGAGCGACGCCGTGGCGGCTCTCGCGACGACGTCTTTCGACGGCGTCGTTCTCGACATCATGCTGCCGGACGGGTCCGGCTTCGATCTGGTGACGACGCTGCGGAGGGAGGGCAACTCCGTACCCGTCCTGCTCTTGACCGCACGAGACGCGGTGGAGGACCGCATTCGCGGACTGGATACCGGCGCCGACGACTATTTGGGCAAACCCTTCGATCTCGACGAGGTAGCGGCGCGGCTGCGCGCCTTGCGCCGCCGGTCGCTTGGCCGTGCAACTCCTCTGATCCGGTGGCGCGACATCGTTCTCGATCCCGAAAAGCGCACGGCGACCTCAGGCGGCCAGCCGCTCAATCTTTCGCGCCGGGAATTCACGCTTCTCCAGGCCTTCGCAGAGCGGCCGGGGGTGATCTACTCGAAAAGCGATCTCGAGGCCATGCTCTACGGCTGGCAGGAGGAAATCGAGAGCAACGCGGTCGAGGTTCACATTCATAATCTCCGCAACAAGATCGGGCGGGACCGCATCGAGACCGTGCGCGGGCTCGGATACAAGGGAAAGGCCGTCTGAGCCTTCCCGTCTCCACACTGGTCTTTGGGATCACGCGTTGGCCGCCGGGCACTGGAGCCCGTGTACGCAGCCAGAATGCGGCGCAGCAATACCATTCCCTGAATAGGATCGGCAACCCGAGCAAGCTTCGGCTTGTCTGATCAGCGCTGCGCCGCGCGACCCTGCGGCCTGCCTGAGATCGCGGCAGACATTGCACGCATTCCGCGGGCGCCTGCAAGCGTAGAAGCGCTCTAACACACTGATGATGCGTTGTTTTTTTCGGGATGGTCAGTTCGATGGGCCGTCGCCGCCGACTGTTGGCCTGCCGCGAACACCTCCGGCGCCGCCCGCGATCATGGCGCCTCCGCCCACCGTGAATCCTTACCTATCCATTGACGCCCACAGCAAACCATGTCATCCCATGAATGCCCGACCGCACCGGGCACGGGCTCGTGGTCGTGGCGCCTGCTTCGAGAGAGGGCCGAAGCACCGAGCGACCGCCACGGCCCAGCCCGGGCGCGGGCACCGGCTTTTCGGAGCCAGCCAATCGATTTGTTTTTCTGAAGTTCTGCAAAGCGTTCCTTTGTCTGTCGTGCTTCCCGCCGCAAAACCCGCGGCCCCGTTCGGAAGCATTCGCGTGGCGTAACTGAGCGAGGCTCGAAAAAAGGGATGGACCGCTTTGTCTCAACGTTCACGAACAAGATCGACGCGAAAGGACGTGTCTCGGTTCCCGCTTCCTTCCGCGCGGTTCTCGAGCGCGACGGCTACAGCCAGGGAAGCATCGGCGGAATTTACTGCTACCCCTCGATCGATGCTCCGGCACTCGATGCTGGCGGCGAGAGACTTGCGAAAAAGATCGACGGGCTTCTCGCGGGCCTGCCAGACTATTCGGACGAGCGGGATGAGCTCTCTGTCGCGCTCTACGGCGACGTCCAGGTTCTCGGCATCGATGGAGACGGGCGTATCGTCCTTCCTGAAGCGCTTCGCGCCCACGCCGATCTTCGCGATCACGTCACGTTTGTCGGCCTTGGCGACAAGTTTCAAATGTGGGCTCCCGCCGCCTTCGAAGAGCGGCGCGCACGCGCCCGCGAAAAGGCGCAGGAGCACAGAAAACTTTTCGGCGCGGGGAGCGGTCACCGCAGGGGCGGTGACACCGAAGGAGCACGGGAATGACGCCCCGGAACATCGGCGAGGGACCGGTGCAACGGGACGTGCGGGCACATATTCCCGTGCTTCTTTCAGAAGTTCTGGAAGCGCTCCGGCCGGCGGCCGGAGAGGTCTACATTGATGGCACCTTTGGCGCGGGCGGCTACTCCCGCGCCATTCTCGAAAGCGCGCCCTCCTGCCGTGTGATCGCGATCGAGCGCGATCCGGATGCCTTTGCCGGCGGCCAGCAGATGGTCGCGCACTTCGGCGGCCGCCTCATCCTCGTCCCCACCACCTTCAGCGACATGGAGCGCGCGGCGCGTGACGCCGGGTGCGCCCACGTCGACGGCGTCGTGCTCGACATCGGCGTGTCCTCGATGCAGCTCGACGATCCCGCGCGTGGGTTCTCGTTCCTGCGCGAGGGGCCGCTCGACATGCGCATGTCTCAGTCGGGCCCATCGGCCGCCGATGTCGTCAACGCGGCCGACGAGGAGACGCTTGCGGATATTCTCTACGAATTCGGAGAGGAGCGGCGCTCGCGTGCCATCGCGCGTGCGATCGTAAAAGCGCGCACCGAGGCGCCGATCACCACGACGAAGGCGCTGGCGGGAATTGTCGAGCGCGTGCTCGGCCGGCCGCGCAAGGACGACAAGCATCCGGCCACGCGCACGTTCCAGGCCCTGCGCATTCACGTCAACGACGAACTCGGTGAGCTCGAGCGGGCGCTCGAGGCAGCCGAGCGGTTGCTCAGCCCGGAGGGTCGCCTCGTCGTCGTGACGTTCCACTCGCTCGAGGATCGCATCGTGAAGCGCTTTCTGCAGGAGCGCTCCGGCAAGGTTCCCGGCCTTTCGCGGCACATGCCGGTGTCCCACGCGGCCATCGCAGAGCCGAGTTTCCGAATTCTTAATACACGCGGCGTTAAACCTAATGAAAAGGAAACGGAAGCGAATCCAAGGGCCCGCTCGGCTCGGCTGCGGACAGGCATCCGGACGCACGCCCCGCCGTGGATCAGCCATTAACCCGGAGTTCACGCCACTAGCTTGTCCGTCGCCCTAACATGGTTTCTCGTTGGTTGAGGTCGATCCGATGCATCCGCTTACCGTCTCGGCCGTGTTCATGGCCATTTCGAGCGCCTTCCTGCTTTACGGGCTCAGCTACGACACGCGCCAGATTGAGGCTCGCGTCGGCGCCCAGCAGAGGCTCGCGGATGAAGCCCGCTCCGATATTTCCGTACTGAAAGCCGAGCGCGCCCACCTTGCGCGCCCGGGCCGCATCGAGCCTCTGGCGCGTGCGCAGGGGCTAGTTCCGATGACTGATCGGCAGATTGCCGATGAGGAAGCCAACGGCATCCTCACGGGAGCCATTCCTCAGTAACCGGCATCCGGGGGCTAGAATGAGCGCACCACGGCAGAGATGGGAACGAGGCTCGTCAGGGCCCGCTTCCTCGCGTCCCCGCCGCGAGCGGGGAGCGGGTGTGAGAACCCGGCTGGTCATGCTCGCCATGGCGGCCATGTTCTTCATAGTGGCCGGCCAGCTTGCGCATCTCGCGGCGAGCGGCGGCCCGCAACTGGTCGTGTCCTTGAGCGAGCCGATAGCCCAGAGCTACGTGCGCCCGGATATCCTGGACCGAGGCGGCCGGCTGCTTGCGACCGATATCGAGATGCCGTCGCTCTACGCTGACCCGTCGCTGGTGCAGCGGGTCGACGATACCGCCGAGCGGCTCGGCGCGGTTTTGCCGGAGCTCAACCAGAGTGAGCTGCGCCGCACGCTGTCCGAGCGCAACCGGCGCTTCGTGTGGCTGAGGCGCGGCCTGTCTCCGAAAGTTGCCCAGAAGGTGCATGACCTGGGTCTCCCTGGCCTCGACTTCCGCCCCGAGCTCCGGCGCGCCTATCCGCTCGAGCGGACGGCCGGGCACCTGCTCGGCTCCGTCAACGTCGACAACAAGGGCATGAGCGGCATCGAGCGCGCGATCGACGAAACGTTCGGCGTCGAGGCGACGGTTGGCGCGCCGCCCAACGCGGGCGTTCCGGTGACGCTGTCCCTTGATCTCGGCGTGCAGCACGCGCTCGCCGACGAGCTGGACGCCGCCATGTCCCGCTACGAGGCCAAAGGTGCCGCAGGATTGGTGATGGACGTCAAGACCGGCGAGATGCTGGCGTCCGTATCGCTGCCGGGCGTGGATCCCGCGCGCTCCTCGGAAACGCTCGATCCGCTGCGTCTCGACAAGATCCAGGGCGGGACCTACGAGCTCGGCTCCATTTTCAAGATCTTCACGGTCGCCATGGCGCTCGACGGCGGCAAGGTGAAGCCGGATACCCTGATCGATGTCACCAAGCCGCTCGTCGCCGGCCGCTTTACGATCAAGGACCTCCATCCCAAGGGGCGGCCGCTCACCGTCTCGGAGGTCTTCATCCGTTCATCCAACGTCGGATCGGGCATGCTGGCGCTCGCCGAAGGCCCAGAGCGTCAGCGCGCCTTCCTCGACAGGATCGGTCTGACGGGGACGATGCGCACGGAAGCTGGGCCGGTCGCACCGCCGCAACTGCCCTCAAAGCTTGGCCGGGCGGAGCAGATCACAGTCTCCTACGGCCACGGCATTGCGGTAGCGCCGATCCAGTTCGCAGCCGCGACGGCCGCCATTCTGAATGGTGGCACCGCGGTCACGCCGACCTATTTCCGCAACCGCTCGAGCGGCGAGGAGGCGCCTCGGCGCGTCATCAGCGAGGAGACGAGCCGCAGCCTCTCGATCCTGTTTCGGCGCAACGTCGCGGAGCGGATCGGGACGGGGCGGCGCGCCGACGTTCCCGGCTATCGCGTGGGCGGCAAGACCGGCACGGCGGAGATGCCGGGCCGCGGCGGCTATCGGGAAAAATCCGTAGTGGCATCTTTCGTGGCAGGTTTCCCGATGGACCAGCCGAAGTACCTCGTGCTTGTGCTGATTTTCGAGCCGAAGGGCACGGATGCGTCGGCCGGCGAGGTGCTTGCGGGGCGCAATGCGGCCCCAACCGCCGGACGCGTGATCGCGCGCATCGCCCCGCTGCTCGGCGTTCGCCCGGTGCATGACGTGGCTCAACTCGGCGACTAGAGTGCTTCCGGAAAAGTGGGAACCGGTCATGGCGAAGCCATGCAAGTTAAAGTGTCCGACAAGAAGCACGAAGATAGAAAGTGCTTCCGGAAAAGCGGGAACTGGTCATGGCGAAGCCATGCAAGTTAAAGTGTCCGATAAGAAGCACGAAGACACAAAAACTTAGAGCGCGTTCACTTTTATCGGAATCGGATTGCGCGACGTGAACGCGCTCTAAGTTTTTGTTTGAGAGACTGATTCACGTTCTTGGTGAATGCGTGTCCGCATCCACCTCAAATGATCAGGTTCTAGAGCCGTTCCTCGATTCCACTTAAAGCGGAAGGCTCTGAACTTAACCCATTGCAAACGCCCGCCACCGATAGTTCGGAAACTCAATGGCCTCGCGCCGGGTTGGGGACCCGATCTTTCAATCATGAATGCTGTCGAGATCGTATCCGGCCTTGATGCCATCGCCCGCCTCGCGCCGGTGTGGGCGGAAGCGGACGCGCACGCGGGCGTCGGCGCCTTCGAGCGGTTCGATCTCGTCGTTGGGGCGGCCCGGCTCGCTGAGCGGAACGGCGCGGCGCCTCTAGTGGCCATCGTCCGCAATGAGGCTGGGCCATCCCTTCTCGCCCTGCGGCGCGAGCGGCTGTTTGGCGCCCGCGCCTTGGTGCCGCTCGTCTACCCGCTGGCACAGTACACCGACGCAGCGGGCGCAGCCCTCGAGCCCGGCGGCTTCAACGCGCTGTGCGACGCCCTGAGCCGCGAGGGAGCCGACGTTATCCTGTGGCGAAAAGTGCGGGAGGACAGCCGCCTCCACGCGGCGCTGTCGCAACATGCGAGATCCCAGCGGGCGCGGGATTCAGCCCCTTACATCGATCTGGCTGCCTTCGGCACGCTCTCCGCCTATGAGGCGTCCTTCTCGAGCCGCACGCGCCGCAACCGCCGCCAGCGGATGCAGCGCCTTGCCGCCCAGGAAGGGGCGCTATCCTTTGAGGTGCTGGGCGGCGCGGAGGCAGCCGCGGCATTCGATGCTGCTGTCGCCTGGAAACGCGCTTGGCTCAGCGAGCGCGCCGTCTCGAGCCTCGTTTTCAACTCGCCGGACTGGGCCGCACTATTGCGTGAAACCGTTTGCTCCGGCAGCGCGATCGTCACGGCTCTCAAGGCCGGATCGTCCCTCGTTGCCGTCGAGGTCGGCTTTGCCGACGGCCCAAACTACATTGCCTATCTTGGCGCATTCGACGAGAGGCTCGCTGCTTTTAGCCCCGGGCAGGAGCAGATGCTGCGCACCATCGGCTGGTGCTTCGAGCAGGGCTTTGCGCGCTATGACCTCCTCGCCCCCGGCGATGATTACAAGCGTCACTGGACGCGAACTGATACGAGCGTGGCCGTCGATGACCACGCCATCGCGCTCACGCATGTGGGGCGCGGCGTTGCCGGCCTGCGCCGCCGCGTGCGGCCGCTCGCTCGGGAGGTCTACTATCGGCTTTCGCCCGAGATACGCGCCGCCGGCGGGCGCTACGGTATGCCCGCCGCCACCATGGCCGCAGCGGCGGCCGCTGCGGGTGCGCTGATCGCCGCCCTCGAATAGCTGGCAGCCGACGCTGAAACGGCGGCCTCGTTTCGGTTTCGCTTATGCGCGGCTTGCCAGCGTGTCGCGCCCGAGCGCGGCGAGCGCGGTCTCGACGATAGTCGGCGCGGAGAGCCCCGCGCGTTCGTACATGCGCGCCGGCGAGTCATGGTCGATGAAGGTATCGGGCAGCACCATGGTGCGTACTTTGAGCCCACGATCGAGCAGCCCGGCCTCTGCGAGATAATGCAGGACATGGCTGCCGAAACCACCGACGGACCCTTCCTCGATGGTGATCAGCACCTCGTGCTCCTTGGCCAGGCGCTGGACGAGCTCGCAGTCGAGCGGCTTCATGAAGCGCGCGTCCGCGATCGTGGTCGAGAAACCCATGGCGGCGAGCTGATCGGCCGCGCGCTGCGCTTCGCCAAGGCGCGCGCCGAGCGAAAGGATGGCCACGGCAGTGCCTTCGCGAAGGACGCGCCCCTTGCCGATTTCGAGCGGTATGCCTGCCTCCGGCCGCTCGATGCCGACGCCCTCGCCGCGCGGATAGCGGAAGGCGGACGGGCGGTCGTCGATGGCCGCGGCGGTGGCCACCATGTGCGTGAGCTCCGCTTCGTCGGCGGCCGCCATGATGACGAAGTTCGGCAGGCAACCGAGGTAGGCGAGATCGAACGAGCCCGCATGCGTGGGCCCATCCGCCCCCACGAGACCCGCGCGGTCGATCGCGAAGCGGACCGGAAGCTGCTGGATGGCGACGTCGTGCACGACCTGGTCATAGGCGCGCTGGAGAAACGTCGAATAGATCGCGCAGAACGGCTTCAGGCCCTCCGTCGCGAGCCCCGCGGCAAAGGTGACCGCATGCTGTTCTGCGATGCCGACGTCGAAGGTGCGATCGGGAAACTCGCGGCCGAAGAGATCGAGCCCGGTGCCATCCGGCATGGCGGCGGTGATCGCGACGATGCGCTTGTCCTTTCGCGCCTCTGCGATGAGGCTGTCTGCGAACACGCGCGTGAAGGTCGGCGCGTTCTGCTTCTGCTTCATCTGCGCGCCGGTCACCACATTGAAGCGCGCTACGCCATGATACTTGTCGTCGGACGCTTCGGCCGGAGCGTAGCCCTTGCCTTTTTTTGTGACGACGTGCAGCAGGATCGGCCCTTGCGTCGTGTCGCGGATGTTTTTCAGGACGGGCAGGAGCTGGTCGAGATCGTGGCCGTCGATGGGGCCGACATAGTAGAAGCCGAGCTCCTCGAACCACATGCCGCCCTGCCAGAGGTGGCGCGTGTACTCTTCCATGCGCGCGGCGCGCTGCTCCCAGCTCTTGGGCAGGCGCTTGGCGAGCTGCTTTGCGAAGTCGCGTAGCTGCAGATAGGTGCCGCTCGAGGTGACGCGCGCGAGATAGGACGAGAACGCGCCGGTGGGCGGCGCGATCGACATGTCATTGTCGTTGAGGATGACGATCAGGCGCTCGTCGCTGGCGCCCGCATTGTTGATCGCCTCATAGGCCATGCCGGCGCTCATGGCGCCATCGCCGATGACGCAGATAACGTTATTGTCGCCGCCCCGGAGACCGCGCGCCACTGCCATGCCGAGGCCGGCGGAGATGGAAGTGGAGGAGTGGGCGGCCCCGAAGGGGTCGTATTCGCTCTCGCTGCGCTTCGTAAAGCCCGAGAGGCCGCCGCCCTGGCGCAATGTGCGGATGCGGTCGCGGCGACCGGTGAGGATTTTGTGCGGATAGGACTGATGGCCGACGTCCCAGATCAGCCGGTCCCGCGGCGTGTCGAACACCCAGTGCAACGCCACCGTCAGCTCCACGACGCCGAGGCCCGCTCCGAGGTGGCCGCCGGTCACCGACACGGCATCGATGGTCTCGATGCGCAACTCGTCCGCCACCTGTCGCAGGGCGGATTCGGGCTGCTTACGGAGATCCTCGGGAGTGCGGATGGTATCGAGGAGCGGGGTCTTGCTCACGGCAGGGTGGTATCCTTCCAAATCGGAGCCGCGTCGAGCTCCGAGCGGACCTCCGCCTTTGAATTGGATCCGCGTGTGTGGCGGAGCACTTTAGCGCCGAACGTCCGTCGGATGAAGGCCTGCGGTCAGGGGATGCGGCCTATAAGGCTGCGGCAAGAACGTACGATTTTTCCTGCGGTGCAAGCAAGAAAAAGCGCGCCCTCCGCATTTTGACGCTCGGCCCATTCCGGCCGCGATGGCGGGCGGCTAGGGCGCACGTCCTGTCTTATTGAGGATCGAGCGGCTCGGTCCCCTTCGGCCTCCCGTCCGCACCGATGGTCAGCTTTTCGACGCGCGCCTCGGCCTGCTTCAGCAGGCGGTCGCAATGCTCACGCAGCGCCTCGCCGCGCTCGTAGATGGTGATGCTCTCCTCGAGCTCGACATCGCCGCGCTCGAGCCGGCTGACGATCGTCTCCAGCTCCTTGAGCGCCTTCTCGAAGCTCAGGTCCTTGATGTCGTTGTTGTTCTTGCTCAACGGTTGATCCATCCGTCTCGATCCATGATTCGCGCTGCAACTCTAAAGTGCTTCCGGAAAAGTGGGAACCGGTTTTCCGAGAAGAAGCACGATCAAACAAAAGCTTAAGTGCTTCCGGAAAAGTGGGAACCCGGTCATGGCGGAGCCATGCAAGAGAGAGACCGGGCAATGCCATGCGAGGCAAGTGTCCGAAAAGAAGCACGATCCACCGGCAGCGCACGTTCGCCGCTTAGGCGCCGGGATGCTTAACCGGCTCAGCTGCCGAGGTCCATGAGGGTGCGCACGTGAACCCCGACAGACTTGGCGAGCGCATCGAGGTCGTAGCCGCCTTCCAGCACCGAAACGATGCGGCCCTTGGCGTGTCGCTCCGCAATCTTGCCGATGGCTTCCGTTGCCCAGATGAAGTCGGCCTCGACGAGACGCAGCCCGCCGAGCGGATCGCGCTTGTGGGCGTCGAAGCCTGCGGAGATGACGATGAGGTCCGGCCCGAAGTCGTGCAGCGGGCCTAGGATGCGTGAGTTGAAGGCGTCGCGGAAGGTCTCTCCGGCGTCACCCTCGCGCAACGGCGCGTTCCAGATGTTTCCGACGCCCGTTTCCGAGAGCTCCCCCGTGCCGGGGAACAGCGGCATCTGGTGCGTCGAGCCGTAGAAGAGATCCTGGTCGGACCAGAAGATCTCCTGCGTGCCGTTGCCGTGGTGGACATCGAAATCGACGACGGCGATGCGCTCTGCGCCGTGGCGGCTGCGCGCGTACTTCGCGGCAATGGCGGCATTCGAGAACAGGCAGAAGCCCATGGGACGCGCGGTTTCGGCGTGGTGGCCGGGCGGGCGGATCTGGCAGAACGCATTGGCCGCGCGGCCCTCCATAACCGCATCGACGGCGTCAAGGCCGGCGCCGACGGCGCGAAGCGCAGCTTCCATGCTGCCCGCCGACATCAGCGTGTCGGTATCGAGATGCAGGCCGCCGTTGCGCTTCTTGGCGCTCTCGCCCGTATTCTTGATGCGATCGAGATGGTGGGAGGGATGCACGAGCAGGATCGCCTCCTCGACATCCTCGCGCAGCGGTGCCTCGGCCCGTTCGAGCGCGTTGTAGCTTTCGTGGCCGAGCACCTTGTCGATAGCGCGCATGCGGTCCGGCCGCTCGGGATGGCTGAAGCCCGTATCGTGGTCGAGGAAGTCAGGATGCGTGATTAGCAGCGTGGCCATGGAATGGTAAACCTCAGGCGCTCCCAGAGTTTCTTGTTGCGGGCATGATACCGGAGCGATCGCGCCTGACCAGCGTCACGCGGGCTCCGTCTCCGGCAGCGTACCGAGCACCGCGTCCCCGCCCGATGTCACGATCGCGGCGAGCCCCGGTGCGGTGACGGCGATGTTCTCGGCAAAGAAGCGCGCCACGGCGGCATGCTCCTTTGCATGCGGCTCGCCGTTTTCGAGCGTTCGGAGCGCCCCTTCGGCGAGGTAAGGGCCGCCCGCTGCGATGGCGAAGAGGCGCAGATAGGGCGTCGCGCCCGCGAGCGCCAGCTCGGGGCTGCGCGCGAGTGTGTTACCCATCCATGCCGTCGCCTCCGCCAGGGCCGCGAGCGCCGAAGCGAGGCACGGGCCCGCCCGGCCAAGCTCGGGGCGGCCGGACGTTTCCACCAGACGTGTCACAGCGCCAAGATCGTCGAGGAAACCCTTGACCACCTGCCCGCCGGCAAGCGGCAGTTTTCGCGCTACGAGATCGATGGCCTGGATGCCGTTGGTGCCCTCGTAGATCGGCAGGATGCGCGCATCGCGGTAGAGCTGCGCCGCGCCCGTCTCCTCGATGAAGCCCATGCCGCCGTGCACCTGCACGCCCATGGACGCAACCTCGCAGGCAATATCGGTCGAGAATGCCTTGGCGACAGGCGTCAGCAGCGCCACCCGGTCGGCAGCGGCGGCGCGCTCGATCTCCGTCGCCGCTTGGCGGGATGCGTCGATTGTGGCCGCAGTTGCGTAGCAAATGGCGCGGGCGGCTTGCGTCAGCGCTTTCATGGTGAGAAGGGTGCGGCGGATATCCGGATGCGTGCCGATCGGGACCATCTCGGGCGCCCGCGATTTGATGGCGCGTCCCTGGCGGCGCTCGCGGGCATAGGCTGCGGCGTGTTGCGTGGCTCGTTCCGCGATGGCCACGCCCTGGATGCCGACGGCCAGGCGCGCGGCGTTCATCATGATGAACATCGTGTTGAGGCCGCGGTTCTCCTCGCCGACGAGATAGCCGACGGCGCCGTCCGTCTCGCCGAATTTCATGACCGCTGTCGGGCTGCCGTGAATGCCGAGCTTGTGCTCGAGGCCCGCGCAGACGACGTCGTTATCGGCGCCGAGCGAGCCATCGCCGTTGACGAGGCGCTTCGGCACCAGGAATAGCGAGATGCCCCGCGTTCCTTCAGGAGCGTCCGGCAGCCGGGCCAGCACGAGATGCACGATATTCTCGGTCAGGTCGTGATCGCCGTAAGTGATGAAGATCTTGGTGCCGAATAGCCGGTAGGTGCCGTCCGCCATGCGATCCGCACGTGCCGAAAGGCCGGAGAGATCGGAGCCGGCATGCGGCTCCGTGAGGTTCATGGTGCCGGTCCACTCGCCGCTCACCATGCGCGGAAGATAGCGCCGTTTGAGCTCGTCGGATCCGCCCGCGTGGAGCGCATCGATGGCGCCCTGGGTGAGCAGCGGGCAAAGGCCGAAGGAGAGATTGGCCGCGTTCCACATTTCGCATACGGCCATGGCGAGCGTTTCGGGAAGCCCCTGCCCGCCGTAGGCTTCCGGGCAGGGCAGCCCGCTCCAGCCGGCGTTTCGGAACGCGTCGTAGGCGCCTTTCCAGCCGGGCGGTGTCGCGACGCGGCCATCCGCCCAGCGGGATGGTGTCTGGTCGCCCGTTTTGTTCAACGGCGCCAGCACTTCGGAGGCGAATTTCCCGGCTTCCTCGAGAATGGCGCGCAGCGTCTCGGCATCGAGGCCGCGCACTGGGCTCCCGTCTCCGTCTTCGCCGTCGCCGCTTGCCGTCTTGAGCGCGAAGAGGATGTCGTCTACTGGAGCCTCGTAGCCCATGGGTTCCCTTTCAATGACCCCGCGTCGATTTCGGAGATAGCCGGAAAGCCTCCGATCATCGTGCGGAAGCCCTTCCATCGCAACGGACGACGCATGCCAGTGAGAATAGCGGACGATGCAGCGATCGACGAGGCGGGCCGTCTCATACGCGAAGGCCATCTCGTCGCGTTTCCGACCGAGACTGTCTACGGCCTTGGCGCGGACGCAACGAACAGCCGTGCGGTTGCGTCGATCTTCGAGGCCAAGGGGCGGCCGCGCTTCAATCCGCTGATCGTCCACGTGCCCGATATCGTGGCAGCGGAGCGGATCGCGGTGCTGATGCCTGCCGCGCGCAAGCTCGCCCAATCGCTCTGGCCGGGTCCGCTGACACTGGTGCTGAAGCGCCGCCCCGATGCTGGCCTCTCCGATCTTGTCTCTGCCGGGCTCGACACTGTCGCCGTGCGCGTGCCGGCGCAGCCCGTGGCGCAGGCGCTCCTTGCAGCGGCCGGGCGTCCTTTGGCGGCTCCCTCCGCCAACCGGAGCGGGCGCGTGAGCCCGACGACGGCGCAACACGTATGCGAGGATCTCGACGGCAAGGCCGCCATGATACTCGACGGCGGCGCCACGCGGCACGGGCTCGAGAGCACGGTTGTCGACGTCACGGACGAGGCGCACGTGCGCCTTCTGCGGCCGGGCGCCGTGCCACGCGCCGCCCTCGAGGCACTGCTCGGCGCGCCGCTTCTGGCCTGCGAAAGTGATGAGATGCGTCCTGCCTCGCCGGGGCAGCTCGCCAGCCACTACGCGCCGCGTGCCGCGCTGCGGCTCGGCGCTCACGACGTGCGCCCGGGCGAGGCACTGCTTTCCTTTGGTCCCAATGGACCGGCGGCGCCCGGGCCATCGGTCAATCTCAGTCCCACGGGTGATCTCGCGGAAGCCGCCGCCTCCCTCTTCGCCGCCCTGCGTGATCTCGACCGTACCGGTGCTGAGACCATCGCCGTGGTGCCGATACCGGACGAGGGCTTGGGCGAAGCCATCAACGACCGGCTGCGCCGCGCGGCCGCGCCGCGTCCGAGCTCTTCTTGACCCGGAATGCTGACGGTCCGGGCCCTATCGGCAACTCGTCTGGCAGGAGACGCGGCACTGCTGGCGCACGGACGCGCATTTCGAAACGCTGAGGCCGGAGCAGCTCACCATCTGGCAGCGCGAGGCGCAGCTCGAACGGCAGAGATCGCCGCGGGCGCCTGGGCTAGGCCGCACCATGGCGGGCCCGGTTCCGATGCCGCCGGGCGGGATCCGCTTCGGGATGACGCCGGGCGCGGGCCGGGGAGGAATCCTCGGCGGGGCGACACCTCTCGGCGCGGCCCGGATGTTCGGGACCACCGGCTCGACGGCGTGGGCGACCGGCCCGGCGAATGTGAGGGCGGCCGCCGTCACGGCCAGCGCGAAGAAGAGGCCGCTGCAACGTGGGGTTCCAGCTCTTTGCGTCATGGTGCCAAAGCCTGATATGGACAGTCGGACGCGGGACGGCTCGCGTCCAGCTCCGATGCCAGCAGCAGCGCGTTCATGACGACGTCCTCCGATCGTTCCGTAAAAGTGCCCGACGCCCGCCTGATCGCCCGGTTTGTGGAAATCGTGGGCGCTGAAAATGCGATCACGGATGCTGCCGAGCAAGCGCCGTTCCTCCGCGAATGGCGTGACCTCTATGTGGGCCGGACGCCCGTGATCGTGAAGCCCGCAACCACGGAAGAGGTTTCGAAGCTTCTCGCTTTGGCTAACGCCGAGGGCGTAGGCGTGGTTGCCCAGGGTGGCAACACCGGGCTCGTCGGCGGCCAGATCCCGTGTGAAAGCGGACGCGAGATCGTGCTTTCGCTCACGCGCTTGCGGCGCATCCGGTCCGTCGATGCGGCAGGCGACGCGATGACCGTGGAAGCCGGCACGACGCTCGCCGAAGTTCAGCAGGCAGCGCGTGGTGCCGGCCGGCTGTTCCCCTTGAGCCTCGCGTCCGAAGGCAGCGCCACCATCGGCGGGTGCCTCGCCACCAACGCCGGCGGCGTTGCGGTGCTCGCCTATGGCACGGCGCGGTCCCTCGTCTCCGGGCTCGAGGTGGTGCTGGCGGATGGCCGCGTCTGGGACGGCCTGCGCGCGCTCAAGAAGGACAACACCGGCTACGATCTGCGTGATCTCTTCGTGGGCTCCGAGGGCACGCTCGGCATCATCACGGCGGCGACGCTGCGGCTTTTTCCAGAACCCGAGGAGCGCGCGACGGCGTTTGCCGCTCTCCCGGCTCTCGATGCGCTCTTGCCGTTCTTCCAGCTCGCCGAGGCCCAGGCGGGAGCTTCCCTCACGGCGTTCGAGTTCATGAGCGGAGACCTGTTGGCCTTCGTTACGCGGCATATTCCAGGCACGCGCCGGCCGGTGGCCGGCGAGGCGCCTTGGTACGCGCTGATCGAAGTTTCGGGCCGCGCCGGACAGGCCGCAGCGCTTCTCGATGGTCTGCTCGCGGATGCGGCCGAGAGGGGACTCGTCAGCGATGCGGCGGTCGCCTCGTCGCTGCAGCAGGCGGCGGACCTGTGGCGGTTGCGCGAGGCGGCGTCGGAAGCGCAGAAAGGCGAGGGCGGTTCCATTAAGCACGACGTCTCCGTGCCCGTTGGGCGCATCCCCGAGTTCCTGGTGAAAGCCGGCGCCGTCGTCGAGCGGATATGCCCCGGCGCGCGCCCCGTACCGTTCGGCCACTTCGGCGACGGCAACGTGCACTACAACGTTTCGCAGCCCCGCGAGATGGAGCGCGAGACGTTTTTGGCCAAGTGGGAAGAGATGGCGCGCGCGGTGCACGACGTCGTGGTTTCGCTCGGCGGATCGATTTCCGCCGAGCATGGCATCGGACGCTTGAAGCGCGAGGAACTTGTACGGGTCAGGAGCGAAGTCGAGATCGACCTCATGCGCCGCATCAAGACGGCGCTCGATCCCAATGGCATCCTCAATCCGGGCAAGCTCGTTAGCTTCTAGAGTGCTTCCGGAAAGAAGCACGAAGAAAAAAACTTAGAGCCGTTCTTGGTTTCCACTTAAACCGGAACGGCTCTCGATAGCCTCATCGTTTGATGAGTGATGCTGCGATCCCTACCTGCGGCAGGGGCGTGCTTCGACTTGGCAGCTGTAGTCGCCGCCGGATTGCGAGCAGCTCACGCGCTTCGCAGCGGCATTGCTGAACCGGGCCCACACGCTTCCATACTCAAAATCCGTGAAGCTCTGCCAGGAGGCGATGGCCGCGCGCTCTGCCAGCGCCTTGGTGCGGCCGTTGCCGCTTCCGTAATGGTAATGATCGGTCATGCACAGCTTCTTGCCGACGCGGGCTAGATTGTGAATGGAGGCCAAGCCGGTCTCCGTCTGAGCCAGTGCGGGCGCCAAGCTGGCGCTGATAAGCGCCGCCGCAAGGCCCAGCCGCAAAGCGGCATCCTTCATCATGTCGAGTGTCCTCCCTCTCACCTGACGGCCGCAGTCTGGCTGATTCAACCGGTGCGCTCGACGCAGAAAAATTGAAATACCCACATCGATGCAATCCCGTCACACTGATGGGTCTCGGTGCGGGCGCCCTGGCTGGCTGCGCTGCGATCGGCGGAGATTATCTCAAGGTAAAAAGCGGTGCTTGATCTCTGTCAGGGGTGCGTCACTCGATGCCGAGCGCCATGGCCATGCGCACCAAGTCTGCGATCGAGCGCGCCGACATCTTGGTCATGACCCAGGTGCGATGGATCTCGACGGTGCGCGGACTGATGCCGAGCTGCTGACCGATCTCCTTGTTGGAAAGGCCCCGCACGAGGAGCTGCATGGTGTCGCGCTGGCGCTCTGAGAGGGCCTCGTAACGGCTCTTGAGATCGTCGAGCTCGAGGCGCTCCTTGAGGGAGTTTTCGGAGGCGACGAGCGCGTCTTCAACGCTGGCGATGAGGCGCTCGTTCGTGAACGGCTTCTCAACGAAATCGAAAGCCCCGAGCTTGATCGCCTGCACGGCGAGTTCTACGTCGCCGTGGCCGGTCATGAGCAGAAGAGGTCTTGGATCTCCCGCGTTTCTGAGCGTGCGCAGGAGATCGAGGCCCGAGATCTCCGGCATGCGCACGTCGCTCACGATGCAGCCCGCTGCGAACGGTGCGGCAAGGAATGCTCCCGCGCCTTCGTAGCATGCAACCGTGAGTCCGTGCGTTTCGAGCAGCATGGCAACCGCTTCACGGACCGAGGCCTCGTCGTCTATGACGCTTACGGTCCTGGTCATCCGCCCTCCCTTTCGATCGGCAGCTTCATTACGACCCGCGCGCCGCGCGCCGACGTGGCGATGGAAAGGCCTCCGCCGTGCGCTTCTGCGATAGAGCGCGCGACGGCGAGGCCAAGCCCCGAGCCTTCCGGTTTGGTCGTCGTGAACGGCGCCGGCTCATTGACGTCGAAACCCGGCGGGAAGCCGGGACCGTCGTCCCGCACTTCGATCAGCACGTCGTCGTTGGCGGAAACCCCGACCCGAGTTTCCACTGTGCCGCCGCGGCCAGCGCCAAGAATGGCCTCAGCAGCGTTGACGATCAAGTTATGGATCGCCTGTTGTAGCTGAATGCCGTCGGCGCGCACGATCGGAACGGCCGGGGCGACGTTGATGAGCAGGCGAATGCCTTTTTTCTCGAGGTCCTCGCCGAGAAGCTGCTCAAGCTCTTCAAGCTTGCCCCTGATGTCGACATCGCGCTTGGTCAGCGTGCCTTGGCGCAGAAGCTCGCGAATGCCGCGCAGAACCTCGTTCGCGCGCGTGCTTTCGGCGCGGATTCGATCGACGGCGCGTGCCAGGAGCTCCGGCTTATCGTCTTCCAGCGCCTTGGCCGCGATGCCGGCGTAGGTGCTGACCGCCGTCAGTGGTTGGTTGATCTCGTGGGCGATGGTTGCGGCCACCTCGCCGGCCGAGCGGATGCGCAACGCCCGGTTGATCGACGCCTGCTGATCGCGCAGCCGCGCCGCGGAATCTTCCCGCTCGGCCACGATGGTGCCGACGATGAGACCAGTGATGGCGAGCGCGATCATCAGAACCTGAAGAGCGCCAAGGCCGGGATCCGGTCCGAAGCGGATCTCGGCGCCGATGATGAGGCCGAGCTGGATGAAGAGAAGGCTGACCGCCGCGCCGGGCGGGCCGTAGCTCAGGGCGATCCACAGCAGAGGCAGGAAAAGCAGATAGAAAAGCTGGAAGGCCGTCGCTTCCTGATACCCGAAGACGACGGCGAGGGCGCCGAACAGCGAGGCGAGCTGCACCAGGGCAAGGGGCTCGAGCCTGGGCCATGGGCGGTAGGTTGCAGCCAGCAGCACGAGCGGCGCGATGACCAGGATGCCGATCATGTCGCCCACGGCGGCGCGCCAGGCGACGGAGATAACCTCGTTCTGGAAGATCGTGCCGGAGTGGCGGAGGATCACGATATAGAGCGCAGCGGCGACGAGCGAGGCGGAGATCGCAACGCCCGTGAGCGTCAGCGCATCGCGGACGTAGCGAAAGCGGGGATCGAAGCCCGTAATATGGCGCAGCGCAAAGCCGCCAGCGAGATAGGTTCCGCCCACCGCGAGCGACAGCGCGAGTTCGAGCATCGGCCCGAGCGCCGCTCCCCTGACGATGGTGTCGGCCATGGCCGGAGCGATGAGCACGAAGGGCGCATAGGTCCATCCGCCGAGAAAGACCATCGCGATGCTGAGGCCAGGCGGTGGGTTCCAGGGCGTGATGCCGAGGCCGCGGTACGGCTTGACGTAGCTGATGTAATCGAGCGCCACGTAGGCCGCGAGAAAGAGGCAACCCAGCAGAATGCGGCGATAGAGGCGAGCGTCCGTCATGGGTTCAAGAGTGCTTCCGGAAAAGTGGACACCGGTTTTCCGGTGGGAAGCACGATAGCAGTGAGTGCTTCCGGAAAAGTGGACACCGGTCATGGCGCCGTTCAAAAGCGTGACCGGCTGGAGCCATGCAAGCGAAAAGCGGCAATGAGCGACGCAAGCAGCCGGCGGCGCGACGCCCCACAAAGTCCGATGTTTGGAGGAGCTAAGGCCAAATAAACGCTTAGAGGAACTCTCGGCGTCGCTTAAGCCGAAACCGTGAAAAGGATCGAAGCGCTTTTTGTTGTGTTCAGCCTATCGGTATTTTCGATTGTGAGTCAGTATCTTAACTGCCTTCAATTCCATCTTTTCCGCCGCGATACGTAAAATCCCGTATGTTGGATTACTACGTACTCGTGCCAATTGCCCGGAAGGGCCCAATCGAAGCAAGGTCCCCCGTGTCTAAATCACACCTTCGGCAACGGAAAATTAACGGAGGACTACATGATCGACCATGCCTCCACGTCGGGGTGCGAATATGAGCAGCGGCTTCCTGCTGCCGCTTCGCACGGTTACGCCCATGTCCGTATCCTAACGGTGATCGATCCCGACCATCCCGGCCCCCTTGGCCAGCAGGATGTGCAGGATATGCCGTCCGTCTCGGAAACGAAGGACGAGAGCCGTCCGCGGGCACCCCTTGATGACGTGCTGCGCGCCGACTGAGCACTGCTCAGCGGCCCTTGTTTGGGCGCCGGAATGACTTTCCGCCTGATCGGATCGGGCGCCCTGCGTTCCTCGCTATCGTAGTCTCTTGTCGCATGTGCTGCGGAAGGGTGCTGGCTCTTCCGGAAGTCGCTCGCGCTGAACGTGCCTCGGCGCGTCAGTGCGTAGCGCCGTTTTCGGCGTCGGCCTGAAGAATGCCGGCGACGATCGCGCGTGCCGCATATTCAGCCATGCAGCGGTAGCCGAGATCGTTGAGGTGGAAGCGGTCGTTCGCGAGATAGGACGAGCCGGGATGGGCGCGGGCGAGGTCCGCCATGCTGTCATAGCGGTTCACGAGCAGCACGTGCTTCTCGCTCGCCACCGTCGCAATCTCGTTGACGATGCTCGTATAGCGCCGATCCTTTGCAAGGCGTTCGACGTATTGGGGATCGATCAGAACGACGTCGATACGGTGGCGCTCGAGCCATGAGAGCGTCTCGCGCAGCAGCGCGCCGAACGTCTCGGCGTCGATGCGCGCCACGGCATCGTTCGTCCCCACCTGCCAGACCACGAGATCCGGCTTAATAGCGGCGACTTCGGCCTTAATGCGCTCGGCGGCATCTTCGGCGACTTCGCCCGACTGGCCGCGCGCAAACATCTCCACTGTGAGACCGTCGATGGTGCCTTCGAGATCGTTCTCGAGACGCACGGGATAGCTTGCCCGGGGCGAGGATGCGCCGAGCCCGACCGTCGAGGATGAGCCGAGCGCGACGACGCGAACCGGCCGTTTCTGAAGGATGGCGCGGCGCACGGCGCGCAGCGGGGCGCGGCCTTCGAACGCCGGGCTTTTGACCTTGCATTCGACGCTTCCCGCGCGCGGGCCCACGAAACGTAGGAGTGGGCTGCGCTTCATGGGCTTCGGCGCCACGGCGGGTGCGGGTGTCGCGAGCGGCATGACGCCGGCCGGCTGCGCGGCGGATTTCGGGGCTGTGGGGCGCGCGTCGCTGCCGGGTGCCGGGAGCGGATCAGCGGCATGTGCGGCCGCCGCCGTGAGGCAAGCCGCAAGCCCAGTCAGGACGACGCGTGGGAGCGATACTCGGCGAGCCATGCTGTAACCCTCAACAATACCAGTCCGAGCGCCACGATTGCCGTGTCGGTCAGGAATGTGGGCTCGCCGACGTAGCGAACGATCTGGCCAGCCAAAGCGAGAAGCGAGGCAACGCAGAAGACGGCCAGGGAGTTGCGGCCGAGGCTGCTGAAGTAGCGGACGGCAGGCTCGCTTAGGCGAAAAATTACAGGAAATGCCGGATGGAACGCAACTGCGATCGCCAGCATGCTCAGGACTCTGGCCGGCGAAAGAAACTCCTTGTCGAACATGAACGCATAGCGGGGCGCGGGCACCAGCATCGGATCCGGCCGGTAGTCGATCCAGACCAACGCGGCGCCTATGGCGAAGATGGCGGCGGCGAACGGCCACAAGCGCCGGATCGTCGCCTGCCATCGTTCCGGGTACTTCCGTCGCGCCGTCATGGCGAGGAAGCCAAGCACGATTAGGATTTGCCAGGATAGCGGATTGAAGAACCATGCCCCGCTGACCGGCCAGCTCGGCAGCCGGAGCTCGAAGGTCAGCGTCGCCGCATAGAGCGCGATGGATGCGGCGAGAGCCAGGATCATGGACCACCGCGACAGGATGATGAACACGATCGCCATCAGGAGCAGCACGACGTAGAGCGGCAGGATGTTGAAATAGCCGATCTGATAGCTGAGGAGCACGAGGCCGATGGCAGAGCGCACCGTATCGGAGAATGCGGGGCCGGCGCCGTGCCATTCGAGGAGCAGCGGATCGGTGAAGTAGATGGCGCTTGCGGCGAGCATGGCGATCGCGATCGAGATGGTCGCGATCTGCGCCTGCCAGATCTCGAAGACGCGGATCAGGAGGCGCATCACCACCTGCCCGAGCGGCTTCACCGCCGCCTGGCCATTGGCAACGAAGGCGAGCGAGCATCCGGCAAGGAACACGAACAGCTCTGCGGCATCCGAGATGGCATAGTTTCTGAGCGTCAGGATCGAGTAGTCGAGGCCCGGAATGTGATTGATGAAGATCATCACGAGTGCGACGCCGCGCCAGAAGTCTATCGCATTGGGAGGCCGCATGCGCTCTCGGTCTCTCTGATCCTGGTGGCCGTGGGGGAAAGCCAGAGCCTTTAAGCCGACCTCGGCACGTGAGACAAGCGCCCGCTCCTCCCTGCACGGAGCGTGCTGCTGCAACTTTTTCGGTTGGAAGATTTTTTCGCTTCGTCTTGCACGGTGGGGCCGGCCGCGATCTCCGGTACGTCCAGCGGAGCCTATGGCCGGAGCAGGCTGCGAGCGCTACAGCTCGCAGCGGGAAAATCAGACACCCAAACAAAGACATGGCATGTTTGCGCCGAGTGCCTGCTACGAAGCCTCGGATAACGCCATCTCCTGCCAGTCGAGAAGGGGCAGGCGCACCGTGAAGCGCGCTCCTCCGAGCGGCGAGCATTTGACGACGATGTCGCCGCCGTGCGCCCCGATGATCTGCCGGGCGACGACGAGTTCAGCCCGCCGGACGGCCGGCAGGGCGTTTGCTGTGCCCATGTCGGCGCCCGGAAGCAGCACGAGCCCGCGTTGATCCTTGGCAATTCCGGGGCCGTCGTCGTCCACATGGATGACGAGAAGGCTCGCGCCATGATCGCAGGCGATCGAGGCGCGCGTGCCGCTGGCGAGAGCATTTGAGATGAGGATTTCGAGCGCCTGTTTGAGGGCACTACGGCTTCCCAGCGTGTGGATCACCGCCGGCCCGCCGGAACGCGTGAGCCGCGGGTTGCCTCTGCTCGAAACGAGCTCCGCGACGAGGTCCCCTATGGCGACCGGCTCGAAGCGAGCGGCGTCGGGCAGGGGATGTGCACGCTGCAAGGCATCGCGCAGCAGGCTCACTTGTTCTTCGGGTGTCGCCGGGGCGAGGGGCGGAGCGCTTTCCCAGATCCGGCGCGCGCGCGCCTTCCCGATGGCAAGGATGGCCTCGCCGACGACAAACGCGGCGAGTGAAAGACCGAGGAGCGCATAGGGAAACAGGGTGCGCAGGCCGCCGATGCTGATCCCCGACGCCTCGGCCGCAACAAGGACCAGGGCGATCAGAAAAAGGACGGCGCCTGCGACGCCGCAGCGCGCGAGCATTCGCAACTCTCCATAACTCGGCGTATCCTTGAATGTACGGCGGCTACGGTTAAAGAATGCATGGGACTTGCCATGAATATTCCGCTAACGCGCGTCCTAAAACGAAAGCTCCGCCGAGGGCACGGCCGAGAACGCAAGTTCCTTCATCGCCAGTTTTCCGATAAGACCCACGATGAATTGAAATCATAAAGCGTGCGGCCGGAAAGCGGATGCTGGTTTCCAGTGAGCTAACGGCCCCGATCACAACAGTTTGCATCTCCGCCCGACGCCGCCAGGAGGACCTGAGACCGATGCTGATCCGCACCGCGCCTGAAAGCCGATATGTCCGCTCGCGCATCGTGCCCGCTGCCCTGGGATTATGGATTGCCCTGATGCTGGCTGCCGCGCCGGGCGCACGGTCTGCATCTGCAAATCAGCCACCCATGGCGGAGCTTTGGAATGGCGCCGAGATTGCCTGGCGTGACGTGGGGCCGGGCATTCGTGAGGCGGGCAGCACTGGCAAGCCCGTCGTCATGGTTTTTCACGCCTCATGGTGCGGGTCGTGCCGGCGCTATCGGACCGTGTGGAAGGATCCGGGCGTGGTCGCGGCTTCGAAGAGCTTCGTCATGATCCTTGTCGACGTGGACCAGCATCCGGATGCCAACGGCGCATTTTCGCCCGACGGCACGTATGTCCCGCGGACGATCTTCTACACCCCGGACGGCGACGTGATGCCGGATGCCGTCGGCAAAGACCCTCAGTATCCGCACACCATCGATCTCGACGATCCGACGGAGCTGCGCACGCTGATGCAGAAGGCCGCCAAGGCTGAGCCCGCAGCGGGCAACGACCGGCGCGCGGAGAACTAGGACCGTAATGAGATAAAGCGCGGGCGAGGGAGGCGGAGCGATGAACCTCAGCGACAAGCTCTTCCTCTATTGCGAGCGGGGACAGGATCCGGCGTTCTGGGCCGAGCCGATCAATGCGCTGTCCAACGTGGCATTCCTTATCGCGGCCGCTGCCGCCACCCGCGATTATCTGGCGGAGCCTCCGCACCGCCGCTCCCCGGCTACCGCGGTGCTGGCGGCGCTCGCCTTCGTGATCGGCATCGGCAGCTTCATTTTCCACACCTATGCAACCCGATGGGCGTCGTTCGCCGATATCGTCCCGATCGGCGTGTTCATGCTGTCCTATCTGGTGTTCGCGCTGCGTCGCTTTCTCCGGATGAACTGGATGGCGGTCGCCCTCGGTATCGCGCTCTTCATCCTCGCCATGCGGTATGCGATGGCAATCCAATGCAGCAACGGCACGCTGCTCCCGATCACGGCGCACACGGGCGCCAGGTGCCTCAATGGCACGCTGGGCTATGCTCCGGCGCTCGTGGCCCTTGTCGGCACGGCGGTGCTGCTTGCCGTGCGGACGCATCCCGCCTGGCGATTGCTGGCTGTCGCGTCGGGCGTCTTTGCGCTCTCGATGACGTTCCGCACCATCGACCTCGAGGTCTGCGGGCTCGTGCATCTGGCCGGCCACGCGTGCGGCACGCATTTCCTCTGGCATCTCTTGAACGCGCTGACGCTCTATCTCCTGCTTCGGGCCGCGATTCGTCATGCGGACGACCGCTCCAAGGACGAGCTCCGGGGATGAGCCGCCAAGCCGACTTGAGCCGGGGCCCGCTCCGGCGCATAAAGGCGCCCGGCTCTGCCACTGGGCATCGGGCCGGATCCCTGCGGACGTGGTGGAATTGGTAGACACACAGGACTTAAAATCCTGAGACGGCAACGTCGTGAGGGTTCGATCCCCTCCGTCCGCACCAGGCTCCGGACAGACCCTTTGCAACGCGAGCTGACACGCGCCTCCCCGTGGATCCGCCTCGATAAAAAGAAGCAACCGAGCGTGTCGGTTGCCTCGATCGCGATGATGGAGCGGTTCACCGTGGGATCGCGCTACGCCGCATTGGCCTTGCGCTTTGCTCCCCGCCCCGATTGCGCGAGTGCGGCGCGCTCCGCGTCGCGCGGGGCCGAGAAGATCTTTCCGTCGAGCGCGTAGTAGCGCGGAAGAGAGGCGTGGAAGCGATAGCCCTTCTCGCCGCCCTGGCGAACGACGATGCCGGCAGCCTCATCGGCTACCTCGATAATATATGCGTCTGACATGATGTGTCCTTTTCCCGCGCACGGCGGGCTCAACTCGCAGAGATGAAAAAGGTTGCGCTTATGGGCTCACGCGGCCCGAAGGCAGCAGCAACAGATCCGGCGCGAAGACGAGGACACGGACGTGGCCGGCGAGACATCGGAAGGCCAAGAGAACGAATCGGTAGACGTCATTGGCAGCTCCTTAGCGTTTGATGACGCGGCGCAAGTCGACTTCGAAATCACCGCGGCGAGCACCCTGCGGGCGCGCACCCGTCATCAAGCATCGATGAGTGCCGGCAGTCAAAGAACAAGAATTGGGTAACATTGCAGCAGGAGTGCAAAGCCGATGCGACAAGGGTCGGCCTGGCGCAGGCTGACCGAAGCTGACGGCGCGTTATCCTCCAAACCCGTGAAACCTGAACAATCCATGCTTCCATTCCCGCGGCGGCAGGAACGCTATGCCGCGCTTCGCCCAATCCACGTCACCCGCGGCAAGGTTCATAAGCTCAGCAGTTCTTCTTGGTTCGGATGCGGTCAGCGCCACGCTTAGCTGCCAGCATCGCTTGAGTCTGCTGAAAGGAATTTCCTCCAATGTCATTCACCCACGTCACGCGCCGGGCCGCGCTCGTGCTCGGCCTGTCCGCCGGATTGGCCGGCTTCTCCGCGGCAGCCCATGCCACGGAACTTTTGAACGTCTCCTATGATCCGACACGCGAGCTCTATCAGGAGTTCAACGCCGCCTTCATCAAGCACTGGAAGGCGAGCACGGGCGAAGATCTCACCGTCCGGCAGTCCCATGGCGGATCGGGCAAACAGGCCCGCGCAGTGATCGACGGGCTCGACGCAGACGTCGTGACGCTCGCGCTCGGTGGCGATGTCGATCAGCTCGCGAAGAAGGGAGGTCTGATCCCCGCGGATTGGCAGAAGCGTCTTCCCGACAACTCGGCACCCTATACGTCGACCATCGTCTTCCTCGTGCGCAAGGGCAACCCGAAGGGCATCAAGGACTGGCAGGACCTCGCCCGGGAGGGTGTCGAGGTCGTAACGCCGAACCCGAAGACGTCGGGCGGTGCGCGCTGGAACTATCTCGCGGCGTGGGGTTACGCGTTGAAGCAGCCCGGCGGAAGCGATGAGGCCGCACGCGATCTCGTGACCCGGATCTACAAGAACACCAAGGTGCTCGATTCGGGAGCCCGCGGCTCGCTGACCACCTTCACGGAGCGGGACATCGGCGACGTATTCATCTCCTGGGAGAACGAGGCGTTTCTCGCCACCAAGGAGCTTGGGCCGGACAAGTACGACATTGTCGTGCCCACCATCTCCATCCTCGCCGAGCCCACGGTGACGATTGTCGACAAGGTCGTCGACAAGAAGGGCACCCGCAAGGTGGCCGAGGCGTATCTCAACTATCTGTACTCGCCCGAAGGCCAGGAGATCGCCGGTAAGAACTACTATCGCCCGCGTGATCCGAAGGTGGCCGAGACGTACAAGGCCCAGTTCACGCCCGTGAAGCTGTTCACCATCGACGAGGTATTCGGCGGTTGGGAGAAGGCCACCGCGATTCACTTCAGCGATGGCGGCGTATTCGATCAGATCTACGACAAACGGAGCTGACGACGCACGGCTACGCGCGGACCTGCTGCCCCCGGCCGTTGTCCACGCCAACCCGGGGGCGGCAAATTCCGGGGCGCGCGAGCGCCCGCGCCGGCTTCGGAAAAGCTCGTGGCGTGTGCGCATCAGCGGGAGGGAAATCGGGAAGCATAGGCCTCTTTAAGCCTGCCGCGTTCTCCGAAAATCTTAGGAAAGCAATTGGAATCAAAGCATTATGTTGGGAATCACGCTTGATATGGCGGAGGTGGGGATGAACGAAGGATCTGTGGGAAAGACCGCTCCGATCGTTGTGATTGCGAGTCTGCTGGCGGTGCTGGGAGCTGCGCCCGCCCACGCCGCCGACTTCGGGGGAAACTGCTGCGCCGATCTCGAGGAGCGCATCGCTGAGCTGGAAGCGACCACGGCCCGCAAGGGCAACCGCAAGGTTTCGCTCGAAGTCTATGGCCAGGTGAACCAGGGCATCCTGTGGTGGGACGACGGCGGCGAAAGCAATGTCGGCGTCTACACCAACGACAACTCCCGCACGCGCATCGGCTTCCGCGGCAGCGCAAAGATCGATGCCGATTGGGAAGCAGGCTACCGCCTTGAGCTCGGCGTGCGCACGGCCAACTCGAAGCGCTTCACCCAGAACGATCCGACCGGCGAGACTGGCCTCGATCTTCGGGATTCCTATTGGTACGTGAAGAACAAGCGCCTCGGCACCGCCGCCGTCGGACGGCAGGCCACGTCGACGGATCAGATCACCGAGATCAATCTCACGCAGACGAAGGATTTCTCGAAGTACTCCGACGTCGAGGATACGGGGCTCGGCCTTCTGCTGCGGTCCGCGGTAAACGGAGAGCTGACCTCGAGCGGCATCACGTTCCGTCGCCTCATTGGTGATGGGGGCGACCAGCCGGGTGAGGGCGAGCGCCGCTTCGATGCCGTGAAATATACGTCGCCGGAATTCGCCGGCTTCTCGGCATCCGCAACTTGGGGACAGGACGACTACTGGGATGCCGCGCTCAATTATGCGGGCTCGTTCGCGGGCCTGAAGGTTGCGGCCGGCATTGGCTACGGTGAGATTACCGACGCCAACCAGACGAACACGGTCTGCGCCGAGGCCAATCAGCCCGGCCCCGTCCATGACACCAAGTGCCATCAGTTCGGCGGCTCGGTGAGCGTGATCCACGAGGCGACCGGCCTCTTCGTCAACACGGGCGCTGGCATTAAGGTCGATGATCTCATCGCCGAGACGACGCGTTTTGCCGGCACGGGCGTGGATGACGAGCAGACGTTCTGGGCGATCCAGGCCGGCATCGAGCGGAAGTTCAACACGTTCGGCAAGACGACGATCTACGGCGAATATTACACCTATGAGGGAGGCGGCAACGGCAACCGAACCGTGGGCGCAACCGACGCACTCAATCCCACCGGAGCGGGCTCCTGGGCCGTGTGGGAGACGGGGCTCGATGTGTGGGGTGCCGGCATCGCGCAGGGCTTCGATGCCGCAGCACTCGTAATGTATCTCTCCTACCGGCACGTGGAGGGCGATCTGACCCTCCGCCAGATCAACGCCGGCATTGCTGACGGGGTTATTGCCAAGGCTCCGATCGAGGACGTCGATCTCGTCTTTGCCGGCGGCATCATCAAGTTTTGATCCCGTCGCTTTTCCGGTAATCCAATGATCTGAGAGGCCGCCCAGGGGGCGGCCTTTCTACGTTAAAGCCCTGCCGTTTGGAGACGGGGGTGCGCGGGCGGTGCGCTGCTCGCCAAAGCAGAAAATCGAATAAGCATCCAAGTTCTTCTTCGTTCGGCTTCTAAGGGCCGCGCCCTAGGCTGCCCGCATGGAACTGGGGGTTCGCCTTGTCTTTCAAGCCACCTTTTTTTGAGAAACTGATCTCCTGGACGGCGCTTCTGGGTTCTGTCTTTGTGATCGTTGCCCTGACGATTGCGCACTGAGCAGGACCGGCACCGATGTCTTACGCACGCGCACGCAGAGTTCTGCCCGGCTTCGGGCTGTCCCTCGGGTTCACCCTTGCTTACCTGTCGCTGATCGTTCTGATCCCGCTCTCGGCCGTCTTCATCAAATCGGCCGGCATGGGTTGGGAGAGCTTCGTCGCGGCTGCCACGAGCCCGCGTGTGGTCGCCTCCTATAAGCTGAGCTTCGGCGCCTCTCTCCTGGCTGCCGCCATCAACGCCGTGTTCGGGCTGGTGCTGGCCTGGGGGCTCGTCCGTTACACGTTCCCTGGCAAGAAGCTGGTCGACGCTTTGATCGATCTTCCCTTCGCTCTTCCCACTGCCGTGGCCGGCATCTCGCTCACCGCGCTCTATGCCAAGAACGGCTGGCTCGGCCAGTTTCTCGAGCCTCTTGGCATAAAGGTCGCCTTTACGCCGCTCGGCGTGCTCGTCGCGCTGGTCTTCATCGGCCTGCCGTTCATCGTGCGCACGGTTCAGCCGATTCTCGAGGATCTCGACGCGGAGTTCGAGGAAGCCGCCGCGAGCCTCGGCGCCAGCCGTCTTCAGACGTTCCGCCGGGTCATCTTCCCGACGCTTCTGCCGGCGCTCCTCACAGGCTTCGCGCTCGCCTTTGCCCGCGCCGTGGGCGAGTACGGATCGGTGATCTTCATTGCCGGCAATCTGCCCTTCGTATCCGAGATCACGCCCTTGATGATCATCACCAAGCTCGAGCAATACGATTATGAGGGAGCAACGGCGGTGGCATCCGTGATGCTGCTCGTCTCCTTCGCGCTCCTTCTCGTCATCAACGGCCTTCAGGCATGGACGTCGCGCCGCATGGGGAGAGACGCCTGATGGCCAGCACAGCAACAGCGCCTCTCGCGCCTCGGCTGCGGTCCGTAACCCGCTTCGAGAGCAATCTCGCCACGCGAGATAAGCGCTGGGTGAGGCGCACGGTGCTCGCCGTCGGGCTCGCGTTCTTCGCGCTCTTCCTGCTGATGCCGCTGATCGCGGTGTTTGTGGAAGCGCTCCGCAAGGGCTGGCAGGCCTATCTCGCGGCTCTCGTCGAGCCGGATGCGCTGGCCGCCGTCAGGCTGACGCTGCTCGCCGCTGCAATTTCCGTCCCGCTTAATGTCATTTTCGGCGTGGCCGCAGCGTGGGCCATCGCGAAGTTCGACTTTCGCGGCAAGCACGTCCTCATCTCCTTCATCGACTTGCCGTTCTCGGTCTCGCCCGTCGTCGCCGGCCTGATCTATGTCCTGATCTTCGGCGCCCATGGGTGGTTCGGGCCGTGGCTGATGGCGCACGACATCAAGATCATCTTCGCCGTGCCGGGCATCGTGCTGGCGACCATCTTCGTCACCTTCCCGTTCGTTGCGCGTGAGCTGATCCCGCTCATGCAGGCCCAGGGCCGTGATGAGGAGGAGGCCGCCGTCACCCTCGGCGCCAGCGGCTGGCAAACCTTCTGGCGCGTCACGCTGCCGAATATCAAATGGGGCCTGCTCTACGGCGTCATCCTCTGCAACGCGCGCGCCATGGGCGAGTTCGGCGCCGTCTCGGTCGTCTCCGGGCACATCCGCGGCGAGACCAACACCATGCCGCTGCATGTGGAAATTCTCTATAACGAGTATCAGTTTGCGGCGGCCTTCGCCGTCGCGTCGCTGCTTGCACTGCTGGCGCTCGTAACCCTGGCCATCAAGACCTACATCGAGTGGCGGGCACGCCTCGTCCTCTCCGAGGAGACGACATCATGAGCATTGAGGTCCGGAACATTTCGAAGTCCTTCGGGGTCTTCAAAGCGCTGAACAGCGTCTCTCTCGATCTGCCCCGCGGCGAACTAATTGCCCTGCTCGGCCCCTCTGGCTGCGGAAAGACCACGCTTCTGCGCATCATCGCCGGCCTCGATTATGCCGATGAAGGCTCGATTATCATTTCGGGCGAGGACGCCTCGGCCAAGCACGTGCGCGAGCGCCATGTGGGCTTCGTCTTCCAGCATTACGCCCTTTTCCGGCACATGACCGTGTTCGAGAATGTGGCGTTCGGGCTGCGCGTCAAGCCGCGCTCGGAGCGTCCCGGAGAAAAAGAGATCCGCGAGCGCGTCCATCGGCTTCTCGATCTCGTGCAGCTCGATTGGCTTGCCGACCGCTTCCCCTCGCAGCTGTCGGGCGGCCAGAGGCAGCGTATCGCGCTTGCCCGGGCGCTCGCCGTCGAGCCGCAGGTGCTGCTTCTGGACGAGCCGTTCGGAGCCCTCGACGCCAAGGTCCGCAAGGATCTCCGCCGCTGGCTGCGCCGCCTGCATGATGAGCTGCATATCTCCTCGATCTTCGTCACCCATGATCAGGAGGAGGCGCTCGAGGTCGCCGACCGTGTCGTGCTCATGAACAAAGGCCGTATCGAGCAGATCGGCTCGCCGCGCGAAATTTACAACGAGCCGGCCACCTCCTTCGCCTACGGGTTCATCGGCAACGTGAACGAGTTCCGCGGACATGTGGAAGGCGGCTACGTTCGCATCGGCGACGACCTGCTTCCCCATGGCCGTGTCGATCTTGTCGACGGCACGTCCGTGGTTGCGTTCGCCCGCCCGCATGAGACCGAGATCGTGAGGGGCTCGTCCGGCGAGGGCGTGGCGGTGAAGGTGAACCGGATCCTGACCAGCGGTGCCGTCACGCGGGTTGAACTGGTTGCCAATGGCGACGCGCGCGGGGGCCGGAAGGACTATTTCGAAGTCGAGGTTAAGCCCGATGATATTGTCGCGCTTGGGCTTGCGACGGGTGAGAAGGTCCGCATCAGGAGCCGGCGTCTCAGTCTGTTCGGCAAGTCGAGATAGCGCGGGGTGCAGGCGCGCCTTCTCTGAATTTCGTGGTCCCGGTTCGACGGCCGGGCGGTCCGGGTCCAAGCGTGAGGGACGCATATGAATTTCCAGCAACTGCGGATCGTGCGCGAGACAGTGAGGCGGAATTTCAACCTGACCGAGGTGGCCGGAGCGCTGCACACATCTCAGTCAGGCGTCTCCAAGCACATCAAAGATCTCGAGGATGAGCTCGGTGTTGAGCTGTTCGTGCGGCGCGGCAAGCGCCTTCTCGGCCTCACCAAGCCCGGAGAGGAGCTCGTCACCATCGTCGAGCGCATTCTCCTCGATACCCAGAACATCAAGAAGCTCGGCGAACAGTTCGCGATGACCGACAAGGGGCAGCTCGTCGTCGCCACCACGCACACGCAGGCGCGCTATGCGCTGCCCCCCGTTGTCAGCGAGTTCAAGAAACAATTTCCCAAGGTGAACCTCGTCCTGCACGAGGCCGGCCCGGCCGAGATCGTCACCATGCTGCGCAGCGGGCAGGCGGATATCGGCATCGCCACTGAGGCGCTGAAGGATGCGCCCGAGCTCGTAGCGTTCCCCTATTACTCCTGGCATCACGGCGTGGTCGTGCCGATGGGGCATGCGCTCGACACCAGCCAGGAGCTGACGATCGAAGCGCTCGCCGACTGGCCCTTGATCACTTACGGCGAAGGCTTCACCGGCCGCTCCAAGATCGACAAGGCGTTTCATGACGCGCATATCGCGCCCGACATCGTTCTTTCGGCTCTCGACGCGGATGTCATCAAGGCCTACGTCGAGCTGGGCCTCGGCATCGGCATCATCGCCTCGAGAGCCTTCGATCCGGTGCGCGATCCAGGGCTTCGCCTCCTCGATGCCGATCATTTATTCGAGGTCAATGTCGCGCGTGTCGCCGTTCGCCGCGGAACCTATTTGAGGGGCTACGCATTCCGCTTCATCGAGTACTGCTCTCCCGAGCTTACGGAGCCAGTAGTGCGAGCGGGAATTGAGAGCCCGCCCGCATGACGCGGCGGCCGGCAAGCCGGGAGCATTCGCATCTTGCGCCACACGCGCTCCTTACACGGGGGAAGCCTCTCATTGTTCGCCAGCAGTTTTTTCTGGTATGGCCGCCGCGCGCGCCCAGAACCCGCGAAACCGCCTCGAAACCAACGAGATAGAGCGTGTTTGCCGCGATCTCCGGAAACCATCGGATGCGAAGCCCCTGCGTTTCGTCCCTCCGGGGTCTTACCAGCGCCGCGCCTGTTGATGTAAGACTGGCTGACCTCGCCGGCTTGGATGGCTCCCCACGGAATGCAGCTCCCGACCTCCCTCCGCCCGCCGTGGCCCGTTTCTCTTCTCCTGGCCCTTTTGATCATTGCGCTCGCGGTCCCTCTGCTCGCGGTGCTAGGTATCCAGGCGTCGCGCCTCACCGCCTCGGAGCGTGCCCGGCTGTTTGGCGAAGCCCGCCTCAATGCTGAACGCATCGCCGCCGATCTCGATCAGACGTTGAACGGCTACATTGCGATCCTGGAATCGCTCGCGACGACGCCGGCGCTCGCCGAGGACGATCTCGCAACTGTCTACCGGCAAGCCCAGGCGGCCCTCGGTCCGCGCGGGATATTTGCTTTTCTCCGGGACCCGGACGGGCACATCCTGTTCAACACGCGTGTTCCCTACGGCGCTCCTCTTCCGCCCATTTCCGGGCTGACGGGGCAGGTCCTGGATGGAAAGCGGCCCGTGATCTCGGACGTTGTTTTCGGCGAGGTTTCGAAGGGCGCCGTCATTGCGGTCAGCGTTCCGGTTCTCCGGGATGGGAAGCTGCACTACATATTGTCTCTTTCGCTCGAGCCGGCCTTGATGAAGGAGCTGCTCGACCGGCAGAAGATGCCTTCGGAATGGCGCGCCACCATCGTGGATCGCAAAGGCGTCGTCATCGCCCGCACACGTTTGCACGAGGAATTTGCCGGCAAGCCGCTGTCGGACGTCTCGCGTGCGGTCGGGAGCGAGCTCCAGGGTACGGATCTTGAAGGCCGCCTCGTCAAATGGGGCGTTGCGCCGTCGCGCGTATCGGGCTGGACGGTGTACGTCTCCGTTCTATCCGAGCTCGTCGATGCGGCAGCGCGCGACGCGCTGCTCAACTATGTGCTCATCGTGGCGGCGTTCACATGCGTGGGGCTCGCCGGAGCTGTCGGCCTGGCGCGTATCATTACCCAGCCGCTGGATGCAGCCGAGAATGCAGCCAAGGCGCTTGGCGAGGGGCGCAACGTGACCTTCAAGCCGACGCTGGTCACTGAGGCCAATGCCATCGGCGCCGCGCTCGTCGAGGCGGCGGAGCTGCGCGAGCAGGCCGAGCAGCAGATCCTGCTCCTCATGCGCGAGGTCAACCATCGCTCGAAGAATATGCTGGCAGTCGTGCAGGCGATCGCGCGCCAGATGCCGTCCGACGATCCGAAGCTTTTCGTGCGCCAGTTCTCGAACCGGATCGTCGGCCTCGCGGCGAGTCAGGATCTTTTGATCGAGAGCAACTGGCAGGGCGTGCGCGTCGCCGATCTTGTCCGCTCCCAGCTCGCGCTGTTCCGCGAGCTGATCGGCACGCGGATCGAGATCGCGGGGCCGCCCGTGCGCTTGCAGCCGCCGGCTGCGCAGGCCATCGGCATGGCCCTGCATGAGCTCGCGACCAACGCCAGCAAGTACGGCGCCTTATCCGACGACAACGGGAAGGTTGTAACCTCCTGGCACCTCGAAGGCTCGGGCGAGACGCGGGAGTTCGTTCTCAGTTGGACCGAGAAGGACGGCCCTCCCGTCAAGCCGCCCTCGCGGCGCGGGTTCGGCTACACAATCATGGTCGCCATGGTCGAGAAGTCGCTCGATGCCAAGGTGTCGGTCGAGTATGCCGAAAGCGGCTTGGTGTGGAAGGTGCGGGCGCCTGCGCGGTGCACCTATGAAGGGCCCGGCACCGCTGCGGCCAGCCCCCCCGCCAAGCGCAAGAGTGTGTGAGCGGACTTTCACCCTCGGCCCTTTACGGTGCCCGCGCAAACTCGGCGCGCGATGGCCTCTATTTGCAGATACGTTTCAGGCCGTTCAGCCCGTGGCGCGCAAGGTCGACGTGGAAATGATCGTGATGAGCCCGGTCGTGGTTCGGGCCGAGCACCGTCGTGAACCGCTCGCAGGCGCCCCGATGGACGGCGCGGAGGTAGGCCTGCTTGGCGGGGTCACCGTTCCAGTCCTTCTTGACGGAGATCTTGCGGCCGTCGGCGAGCGTGAAGCCCGAGACATCCAGGGCATTCGCATAGCCGTGCTCGGAAAGGCGCGCGCCTGAGACATGATTCATCGGGCGGCAAGAGTAAGAGCCGGCGACGGAAACCTCAACCACTTCCGAGCCGAGATACTGCCGCGCGCTCGGGCTGACGCTTTCGCGGATCCAGCGCTCGACTTGCGGGATCATTGGGCATCGGAGCAGGGCGGCGGGCTTGAGCTGCACGCGCCCGTCATCGACCGCGGAGAGCTCGAAGGGGCGCTCTGTACCGCAAACGCTTGGGCCGCCGAGCGCCGAGCGACTGGCGATGAAGGTCGTATGCGTGAGCACGCCGGACGCGATGCAGGAGCTTTCTTCCTGGGCCCGCCATGGCTCCAGCTTCGCGACGAAGTTGGGCCCGGAGCTGCAGCCGGAGATGATGGCCGGCATCAGGGCCGGCAGTACGAGAACGCGACTGAGACGCATGACATTGGAACACCTGGACGCTTCCGCGGGAAGCACGGCAACACGGAGATCGTTGAGCGTTCTGCGATCCGACGAAAAAAAGCGGTTCGAGCCTAGGCCCGTTAAGACTAACGAACCGTGAATCTCCGCCGCGCAGGGAGGTGTCCGGCAGTTTGGTTTGTCGGAGCACATACGACCGCTGCGCGCCAGCAGCGTGACGCGACGTAACGAGCGGCGGGTGTCCGCCATCATGAAGCCGGCAAGCTTATCCACAGGGCACGGGGTTGTGCCGAGAAAATCGGATCAACCGAATCGAGTATCTGCTACAATACGAGCGTGTGTTGCGTACGACGCCGGGCGGCTTGGCAAATCTGCAGCCCTCTCTCATGGGAAGCGCCGACCCGCTCATGCATCTGCCGCCGAAGCGGTTGATGTATGCCCGCGTCGAACTTTTTGTGCGTCGAGGCCCCGGCCGCAGACGGACCCGCTCGCTCGGCATCCCCCACGATGCTCCCTCGACGAGCGCTTTCGTTTCAAACCGGGGCCTTGTCATTCAAGGTTTCGGTTCGGGATCAGTCGATTTGCCCTTCTCAGAGCGGATGGCGGCCGAGGAATGAGAGCGCGGCCTCTTTGAACGTCCGGTCCCCTACGGATTTCATGTGATCCCGGTCTTCGATCACGAACGCTTCGGCGCCGGGAATGAGCGCCGCAAGCTCGCTTGCCGGTCCCCCCACGACGTCGCGCTCGCCGACCGCCACGAGAACCGGCGGCTTGAGCGTTCCCACGGCTTCTGCCGTGATCGGCGCCCGCGCCGAGCGGATGCACGCCGCCAGCGCCTTGAGATCGCTTTTCGTCTGCTCGGCAAAGACGCGGAATGTGCGCGCCGCCTGGTTTTTGACGTCCTCGGCGCTCGGCGCCTCGAGCGCATGGGCGATGGGCCCCGTGCCAGCCATGCCGCGTACCATGTTAATGCCGAGGCCGCCGAACACGAGGCTCCGGACGCGCTCCGCATGCGCGAGCGCCAGGAACGCCGCGATGCGGGCGCCCATCGAATATCCGATCACGTGCGCGCGTGGAATTGAGAGGTGGTCGAGCAGGCGGAGCGCATCCTCCGCCATTAGAGGGGCTCCATAGTCCTCGAGCCCATAGAGCTTCTCACTGTGACCGTGCCCGCGATTGTCGAACGCGATGACGCGATAGCCGGCCCCGGCGAGCGCGGACACCCATCCGGTTTGCACCCAGTTGATCGTCGCGTTGGATGCGAACCCGTGGATGAGCAGCACCGGCTCAGCGTCCGGTTGAGCGCCCGCCTGATCGAAATAGGCGAGCTTGACGCCATCGGAGTCGAAGGAAGTCATCTGTGGTCGTTGGTGCATCATCTTGCTTTTGGCCGCGTCGAGGGGTGCAAAGGTTATCAAAGTGGCAGCAAAAAGCCGTCTATGGCAACGCTTGCCAGTAGACAGGCTTCCGCTTAAGTAAGGCCGTCCTGAGCTATCGTTCGCCGGCCGGATGACGGCGATGCTGGGCAGGCGGCTTTGAGAGATACTCGGATGTGAAGGGAGCCATGGCCAAGAACGCAACGCCTCACTTCGCGAACGACGTCGGCGCAGAGAAGATCTTCGTCGGCGTCAAGGAGCTGCAATGCATGGGCGCGCGGCCTCCATTTGAGCATCCGCACGTGTTCCTGGACATGGGGGCCGATAGCCAAATTCTCTGCCCGTATTGCTCGACACTCTACGTTTACGATTCGCGGCTCGCAGAAAACGAGAGTGATCCGCGCGATTGCTTGGTTTCGCCGGCCGAGGTCGCGTAGCGAGCGAGTGTCGGTTTTGGAGTGCTTCCGGAAAAGTGGGAACCGGTTTTCCGGTAAGAAGCACGAGGAAACAAAAGCTTAGAGCTGTTGCCCAACTCCACTTAACCCGGAACGGCTCTAGGGCGCGGACGACAACCGGCGACTCAATCAACGGAGCCCCATGACCTTGCCTCCGTCTTCCGCACCATCGCGCGGCCCTGTGCTGATCGCCGGTGGAGGAATAGGCGGCCTTGCCACCGCGTTGGCGCTCGCCCGCCACGGCATTGCCTCAACGGTTCTCGAGCGCCGCCATCTTTATGGCGAGGACGGCGCCGGCATCCAGATCGGCCCCAACGGCACACGCATTCTTGACTCACTCGGCGTCGGACCATTCCTTGCGACGCGTGCGGCCGTGCCGGATGGGCTCCGCATTTTCGATGCGGCCACCGCTCGCCCGCTCGCCACGTTCCCGCTCGGACGCTGGATCGCGGAGCGCCATGGCGCGCCCTATTGGGTCGCACATCGGCGAGACCTCCACAGTGCACTGATCAGTGCGGCGGCGCGCCAGCCGTTGATCGAGATCAAGATGGGCTTCGAGGTCGCCGCCGCGCGCGACGGTGCAGACACTGCCTCCGCTGTATCGAGCGAGGGCGATACATGCCAGGGCGATGTGCTTATCGCTGCCGATGGCGTCTGGTCTCGGTTGCGTGACGGAGCGTTCTCGGGCGCGCCACTGTCGCCCACCGGCAAATGCGCCGTGCGCGCCGTGCTGCCGATGGCTGATGTGCCGGAGCCGTTACGCCGGAACGACGTCCATCTCTGGCTCGGACCTCGCGTACATATCGTCCACTATCCAGTCTCGGCCGGCGAGAAGATGGCTCTGGTCGCCATTTTCGAGGATGGCGAAATCGCTGACGGCTGGAACACCGCGTGCGACGCGTCCTGGGTCGCGGCGCGCAGTGCCGGATTTGCGCCCCTTCTTCGGGATCTGCTCGCGAGGCCCGGTCAGTGGCGGTGCTGGTCGCTGATGGAGTTGTGCGGCCGCCCGCGCTTTGCTGCGGGCCGGATGGCGCTGCTCGGCGATGCCGCCCATCCCATCCTGCCGTTCTTCGCTCAGGGCGGCGTCATGGCGCTCGAGGATGCCGTTGTTGTCGCCGGTTGTCTCGCCGCCGATCCTCGCCGTCCGGCGCGGGCCCTCGCTCGCTACGAGCGTCTGCGCAAGTCTCGCGTTCAGCGCGTCGCGCGGGCCTCGCGCATGAACGGGCGCATCTATCACCTGGATGGGCTGGCGGCCGAGGCGCGCGATTTTGCATTCGCCAGGATCCCGCCCGAGCGTTTCATGCGCCGCTTCGACTGGCTTTATGGATGGACTGCCCCACGCGCGATCAGAGTGAGTTGACGAACGCGGTAAGGGCTTCGCGCTCGGCGCGGCTGAGTGCGGCGTAGGCATCGCGCGCTGCCTGCGCTTCGCCCCCATGCCACAGGATCGCTTCTTCGACGTTGCGCGCACGTCCGTCATGGAGAAGGAAGGTGTGCCCGCTCACCACCTCCGTGAGGCCCAAGCCCCAGAGCGGTGCCGTGCGCCATTCGCGCCCGTCCGCTAGCCCTTCCGGGCGCCCATCGGCCAGCCCGGCGCCCATGTCGTGCAGGAGAAAGTCGCTGTACGGCCAGATGAGCTGACGGCTGAGATGCGGCTGGCCGTCGACCGCGCCCGTGGTGAACGACGGCTTATGGCAGGCTGCGCAACCCGCGTCCCGAAATAGCGCCTTACCCTTGAGAACCGAGTGTTCCCGCGCGCCGCGCCGTTCCGGCACGGCGAGGTTCTGCGAGTAGAACGTCACCAGATCGAGCATCTCCTGGCCAAGCTCGAAGCCGCCCGAGCCTTCCGAGTTGCCATCCGGTGCCGCAAGGCAGGCGGCCTGTGACGCCGTGCAGTCGCCCGCCGGCTTTGGCACCAGTGGGTTGGAAAGGCCGATGTCGCCAGCCGCTGCCGTGGCACTTTGATCGATGATCGTCGGCTCGCCGGCCTTCCATCCGAAGCGGCCGAGCATCACGCGTTGCCGCGAGAGCGACCAGACCTCGTTGGTGCGCCCGGAGATGCCGTCACCATCCGCATCGTCGGGGTCGGCGAGCGCGCGAATGTCCGCCTCAGGGATCGCCTCGACAAGGCCGAGGCCGATCATCGGCGACGCGATCCGGGGCGAGAGCATGATCCTCGGGTGCAGGGGCCCGTACTTGAGCTCGACGACCGAATAGCTAGGCTTCCTGAGCGTCACCACGTGGCCGTCCTTGAGGGTGACCGGCACGTCCTCGTAGGTGATGTGCATATGGCCTTCGCCGTCGAGGCTCTGGATGGCGATGTTCTGGAGCTGCTCGCCGTAGACCGGATCCGGAATGGTATTCACGCGCCGCTCTGCGAGAAGCCGCGTCTGCTCCTCCGTCTCGGGCGGGATCGAAAGGCGAAGAAAGAGCGAGACGGCGGTCTCGTCAGGCCAATTGGCGAGGGGCGGGCGTCCGCGCCCATCCTTAAGGTGACAGTTCTGGCAGCCGCGCGCGTTGTAGATTGGCCCGAGGCCGTCCGACGCCTTGGTGGATGACGGCGCCGCCACCCAGAGCCTGCGGAAGATCGCGTTGCCGATTCGAAACCGCGACTCGCCTTCGAAGCCGATGCCGTGCGAGGGATGGGAGAAAGCATCGCGATCGAGCGGCCGGCCGCGCATCGTCGCATCGCCGCCCGGCATGTCCTCGCCGGGCTCAAGCCCGAGGGGCATATCGGCCGCGTGGGCGGTGAGGAGCGAGAGAGTTCCTCCTGCCAGCGGAACGAGGCCTGCGCAGGCGATCGCCCCGAACAGATGCCTGTGAAAACGGCGCATCGTGTGATTTCAGCTCCCGGTTGCCGTGCAGGTGCGCGGCCCAGCGAGGCGATCGCTGGGAAATGACTGCGGCGGCCGACCGCCCCCGCACTGCTGCCACCTGCTTAAAGCGCCTCCTTACAGGTTGAAACGGGGCATGGCGACACCGTCTTGAAGACGAGCCAGGTAGCAATCGTCTTGCCGGAGGCGAACAAAGTAGAAAGCGTCTTGCCGGAGGCGAGCAAAGTAAAAAGCCTCTTGCCAAAGGCGAGCGCCCGGCGAAGAGCGCTCGCGTCGCTTGCAGGCAGCGCGATGCGCCCACCCGACGTCTGGAAGCCTTTTAGTCGCTGCCGCCCACCTTGTCGGGCGCATCGAGGCTGTCGGAGCTTTCGAACTTGATGTTCTTGAGTTCGAGCACAGCGATCGCGCGCTCCAGCTCTTTGGCCTGCGCGATGAGCGCGTCGATGCCCGCCTGGATGACGGCGTTCCCTTCCGGATTGTCGAGCCCCAACATTTGGTCATAGGCCTCGCCGCCATTGGCGCGGTCGACGAGCGCCTGCATCTTGGCAAGGCTGGTCTCGATTGCGGAGCGCACCTTCGCATCTGTGTCCGCCGACTTGGCCTTGACCAGATCCGACACGCTGGCTCCCGAGACGATGCTGCCGTCCGTGCGCGTATAGCGTGCGAGATAGACGTTCTGGATTCCGACCACGTCGCCATAGTGCGAGTTGTGGGTGTTGTCGGAGAAGCAGTCCTGCTCCTCCTCGGGGTCGTGCAGCATGAGGCCGAGCTTCATGCGCTCGCCGGCAAGCTCGCCATAGGAGAGGCTGCCAAGGCCTGTGAAGATCGACGTCAGGCCCTCTGCGTCGTCACGCATGACGAACTTCCGCGCCTCGCCGTTGTCGCCCCATTGCTCGGCCATCCAGGCGAGATCCTCGATCAGGACGTCCGTGACGGTCGCGAGATAGGCGGCGCGCCGGTCGCAGTTGCCGCCCGTGCAGGCCGATGTGTCATAGTCGGTCGCGGGCCGGTCGCCGGCGCCAGGCTCCGTGCCGTTGAGGTCCTGTCCCCAGAGAAGGAATTCGATGGCGTGATAGCCGGAAGCGACATTGGCCTCCACGCCTCCCGCTTCGTGCAGGTCCCGGATCAGCTGCGGCGTGATCTTGCTGGCGTTGAGGGTCTGGCCGCCCACCTTGAGCGTCGGGTTGGCGATGATGTTGGCGGCGTAGAACTCGTTTTCCGGGTTATCGCTTCCGTAGTCTTCAGCCACGTAGTCGATGAGGCCTTCGTCAAGCGGCCAGGCGTTCACGCGTCCTTCCCAGGCGTCGACGATCGGGTTTCCGAAGCGGAAAGCCTCCGTCTGCATATAGGGCACGCGCGCCGCCCGCCATGCCTCGCGGGCCGCCGCCAAAGTTTCGTCGGACGGAGACGTGATGAGCGTGTTGATCGCGTCCTTGAGCCTTTTTGCGGCCGTGAGGCTGTCCCCATAGGTCGCTTCGGCGATGTCCGCGTACGTCTTGAGGATATCCCTGACGGCGGGGGCGTCGGCGCGCGATGGCGCCGCCGAGAAAGCGGCCGCGGTCATCGCGGTTGCCGCAACGAGGGCCCGAAGCACGGCTGTGTAGCCCATTGACTGAAAAGGTCTCCGCGGTTGAAGAGGCGTCCAAAGCCTCTAGACTTATTGACGCAGGCAGTCAACAATAGTCGGCGCGGCTTCGCCGTAAACGCAAGGTACGGCCGCGGTTTGCCCGACACGGGACGGCTTGCCTGACGATGAACGATCCCACACTCGCCCTTGATGACGGCAGTAGTTTGGAATTAGTCTAGATAAGGTGTAGAGTATGGCACCGCCGAAGTTGGGAACTCCCGTACCTGCAAGGGCCGGGTAGCGGGACGGAGAGCTGAACTGACATGCGCCTGAGCAAAACCACGAACTACGCGATTCGCATCCTGGTCGATTGTGCGATCGCCGATCCGAACCTCGTCAAGGTCGCCGAGATCTCGGAGCGGCGCGACATCACCCTGCAGAACACCTTTAAAATCGTGCATCTGCTGTCGCGCTCGGGCTTCATTCGGGCGGTGCGCGGGCGACATGGCGGGGTGCGGCTGGCCCGTCCGGCCTCGGAGATTCGCATTGGCGACGTGGTGCGGGCCATGGAGCTCCTGAACCTCGAGGTCGAGAAGGAGGCGGCTGACCGCGTCGTTTCGCAGGGCCAGCTCGCGGGGCTTGATGAGCTGTTCGACGACGCGCTCGGCGCGTTCATCAGCGTGCTCGACGAGCATACGCTGGAGCAGATGGTCAAGGCGCAGCGCAAAGAGGAGCCGCGCGTCGCGGCGCGGCCGAAGTCTTCGCGCCGCAGCAAGCCGTTAGCCGTCTCGGCAAGCGCGGCGCGCCGCCAGGCGGCAGGACACGGCTGACCGATCAATCTTTACTTTGGAACTCTTCAAAACTAAAGTTTTGAATGATTCCAATCGTATAATGTGTCATCGGCACTCTTGACTCGTCGCCTCGAAAGAGCTTGCTTAAAGGCCAGCTGCTCGTTCGGAGCCGCTTAGTCTGAATCTCCTTTTCGGGGCCTTGAACCCCGATAATAGGAAGGTGACCGATGACGCTCGAATTACGCCCGATGTGGGTGGCGCACGCGTATTGCGTGCGCGATGAGACTTCCAGCAATCACAATTCGATCACCGGAACGACGTGGGAGGCGCGCGATGCGTAAAGCCAGCCTCCAGGCCTTGCGGCCGCGGCGCATGCCGGTGGATATCGCGTTTTCCGGGGTCCACGGGGCGGAGCGCCTCATCGGTCTCGGCTTCCGCTACTGGGTAGCCGGCTACAAGTCCGGCGATATCGATCGCTGGGAAGACGCGTGGCGCATCTATTCGGGTGCTCTTGGGCCGAATGCAGCCCGTACGGCGGTTTCTGAGCTGTCGGCCTGGGTGCGGGCGGTAAGCGCAGCGGCCCGCCGCGAAATCGAGGTTTGCCACGGCGACGGCGCGTGCTTCTGCCGGGACGAGAGCTTGGCGCTGTCGATGATCGCAGCCTGCCAGCACAACACTTGCCCGGCTATGCGGGCCTGCGCCTTCGCGCTGATCGAAAGCTCGCTGATCGACGAGGTGGTGCATCACGCCGAAACGTTTGCGGTGACGATGCGCGGCCTCGATCAGGTTCTTTCGCCGGGCCTCATCGTCAATGCGGCAGCCTACGCGGACGCGGCTCAGGCCGCGACGCGCCAGTAAGCGGGGGCGTTCCATGATTGTTTGCTCCTGCCAGCGGGTATCCGATTTCGACATTGAGCTTGCTCTTCTTGATATCCTGAACCAGCCGGAAGCTCCGATTCCAACTCCGGGCGTGGTCTATCGGTACATGCAGAAGCGCATGCAATGCTGCGGCTGCGCTCCGCTCGCCGTCGATACCATCTACGCCAAGCTCGTGGATCTCGAGGCACGCGGCCTTGTCTGTCCCTATCGCTGCCTCTCGACCCGCGAGCGTCTCGCGCGGATGCGGAATCAGCGGCGCAAGCATGCGGACGGGAAGTCGCTCGTTGCCGAAAACGAGAACGAGTTCGAGTTCACCGAATAGAGTGATCGGCGCGGTAAGCGCCGTCAGCCAGCGCCGCGCCGCTGTTGCCGCACAAGCTTTCATTGCGAGGTACGGCAAATGGCGGCGTCGCCCGGCAGTGCAAGGCGCGGAGGTCTCCGTGCGCTTGGTTTCGGTGGTACACGGCGTCGGGCGCACCGTCTCGCTTCCGAGGAACTTCGCCTGATGCCCACTCTGCTCCCGAGATCGCCTCTCGCGGTTCTCCTTGGCGTCTTCGTGCTGTCTTGCACGTGGGCTGTCTCCGCTCATGCGCTGCCTGAGCGCAAGAGCCACGGCACCATGGTGCTCGACGTCATCGATACGTTCATCATTCCGCGCGTCGAGGGGCTGGCGAACAACACGGCCGCGCTGGCTTCGGCAGTCGATGCCGTCTGCAGGCAGGGCGGAGACGTGGCGCGCAAGACGGCCACGGATGCGTTCGCAGCCACGGTCCGCAGTTGGGGCGGACTCGATTTCATTCGTTTCGGCCCCGCCATGCGCGAGCACCGTCTCGAGCGCATCCTGTTCTGGCCTGACCCGCGCGGCTTCGCATCCCGCCAGTTGAACCAGCTCCTGGCAGCGCGAAAGCCAGATCTGCTGGCGCCCGGCGGGCTCGCCCGACAGAGCGTGGCTGTGCAGGGACTGACTGCCCTTGAGATCCTGCTGTTCGATGAGAAAACGCCGCTCGGCACCGGCACGGACGACGCGGCCCGGTACCGCTGCGCACTCGCCGCAGCGGTTGCCGCCAACATCCATGGCGTTGCGAGCGAGATCCGCGGCGGCTGGTCGGGCGAGGACGGCTACCGCATGAAGATGCTCACGCCCGGCTCCGACAACGCACTTTATAAGGACTCATCCGAAACCGTGCGCGAGGTAGCGAAGGCGCTGGTGATGGGGCTCGAGCTGTGTCGCGACCGCTTCATCCTGCCGGAGCTGACCGCCGTCACCGCGAACCCGCCGCGCCGCGTGCGTCTCGTGTTCGAGGCCTCCGGCCTCACGGGCGCCTATCTCGAAGCGTCGCTGCGCGCCCTGAGGCAGTTGTTCGACGCCACCGGGCTCGACGCCTATATCCCCGCCGACAAGCCATGGATGGAGAGCTTCCTACCGACGTCCTGGAACAGCCTCTTCGCCGACGTCGCCCGCCTCGATGGGCTGCGCGCGAACGAGCGGGGATCGCCCGCCCACCTTCACGCGCTGCGCAAGATGCGCTTCGATCTCGGCGGCATTCGCAACATCGTCGTCAAAGAGCTGGCGCCTAACGCCGGCATCATGATGGGGTTCAACGAGCTCGATGGCGATTGACCGGCGCCAGTTTCTGGTCGGGTCGCTGGTGGCGCTCGGCGCCGCCCGCCACGCGTTCGCCTCCGAGGCAGCGAGCGGCAGGCGCGGTGCGGTGCCGCTTTACGCTTCAGGCGCGCGCCGTCCCGATGGAACGTATTCCGTTCTCGTGATCGCAGAAGACGGGCGCATCCTGCGCGAGATCCCATTGGAAGCGCGGGGCCATGACATCGCCTTCGACCGCGTCCGCCGCCAGGCTGTCATCTTCGCGCGCCGTCCGGGGTTCTTCGCCCTTGCCTTCGATGTCGACAGCCGCCGCGAGCCCCATGTGTTCTCGCCCGCGCCCGATCGCCACTTCTACGGCCATGGCGCCTTCGCGCCTGATGGCCGGCTGCTTTACGCAACGGAGCATGACGCCGCCACCGGCGAGGGCGTGATCGGCATCTACGATGCAACCGGCGGCTGGCGGCGGGTCGGCGAGTTCCCCTCCTATGGCATCGGCCCGCATGAAGCCATTCTGCTTTCCGACGGCAAGACGCTCGCGGTCGCCAACGGCGGCTTCGGTAACGATCCCGCAACGGGCCGCGAAAGCGTCGGCCTCGCCATGATGGAGCCGAACGTCGCCTTCATCGACTGTGCAACCGGCGAACTGCGCGCCCGACACGGCCTGCCGGCCGCGATCAATCTTCTCTCGGTGCGCCACCTCGTTGAGACGCCGGGCGGCGCAATCTGGTTCGGTACCCAGTGGCAGGGCAGCCTTGAGGAGTGTCCGGCCCTCGTCGGCCAGGTCGGGCTCGACCGTCCGATCGTACTTGCCGAGGATGCCGACCCGCTCGGCGTCGCGCTCAAGGGCTACATCGGCGCCGTGGCTGTGAGCGACGACGGTCGCCTGCTCGCGGCCTCCGCCCCACTTGCCGGCAAGGTCGTCTATCTCGACGCCGTCACGGGACTTGTTGTGCGCGAGGTCGGCATAAAGGACAGCTCGGGCGTGACGCCGGGCAGCCGCCGCTCGGAGTTCGCGATGAGCACGGGCGAGGGGCGGGTGCGCTTCGACGGGGAGGGCGCGCCGCCCCGCGAGATCGTCTTTTCCGGCGCCGAGTTCGACAATCATATCCGCCGCGTTTGACGGCGTGTTCCGGCAACCTTAGGCTCGCCCGGATTTTATTGTGTCGAAGCGCCTCGACTTCCGCGCTCCTGGTGCGTCCCCTTTATGATTCGTTTCCACTTCCCCAGAAGCTCTCTAAAAGCATCGGGATGCTGCACTCTGGCCGAGACGACATGCGCCTTTCCTCGCTGACTGACGCTCACATTGCCGCCATTCCCGCAGGCGCTGAAGCGCTCGAGATTGCGTGCATCACCGCCGATAGCCGCGCAGCCGCGCCGGGTGCCCTTTTCGTCGCCCTCGCAGGCAGCAAGGCGGACGGAGCGGCCTTCATTGCTGACGCTGTCGCAAAGGGCGCCGTCGCGGTGCTTGTGGCGGACACGGCAGAGGTGCCCGCCGGTCTCGCCGTTCCCGTGCTCCGCGCCGCCGAGCCCCGGCGCGCCCTGGCGCTGATGGCGGCGCGCCTTTACGGAGTCCAGCCGGAGATCGCCGTCGCCATCACCGGCACGAGCGGCAAGACCTCGGTTGCGGAATTCACCCGCCAGCTCTTCGCGGCGGCTGGCCATCGCGCCGCGTCTCTCGGCACCATCGGCGTTGTGAAGCCGGACGGCGCCGTCTATGGCTCGCTGACCACGCCCGATCCCGTAACGCTGCACGAGACTTTGGCTGCCCTCGCCGGCGAGGGCATCACGCGTCTCGCTTTCGAAGCTTCGTCCCATGGGCTTGACCAGTACCGCCTCGACGGCGTGCGGATCGCGGCCGCCGCCTTCACCAATCTCGGCCGCGACCATCTCGACTATCACCCGACGAAGGAGGCCTATCTCGCCGCCAAGCTGAGGCTGTTCGAGGAGTTGCTGCCTGCCGGCGCACCGGCTGTCGTCAATATGGATGACCCGCGTGCCGCCGACGTCGCCGCCATAGCGAGACGGCGTGGTTTGCCGCTCATCAGCGTCGGTGCCGTGGGCGAGACCGTGCGCCTCGTCCGTCTCGCGCGCGAGGGTTTCGCGCAGGCGCTCACGATTGCTCACGCCGGGCGCACCTATGATGTCCGCCTGCCGCTAATCGGTGCGTACCAGGCCGCCAACGCACTCGTCGCCGTGGGCCTCACGCTCGCCGTTGGCGAGGATCCGTCCGTCGTTATCCCCGCGCTTGCGCACGTGAGCGGCGTCAAGGGACGCCTCGAGATCGCCGGCGAGCGGAATGGCAGCCTCGCCGTGGTGGATTACGCTCATAAGCCCGAGGCACTCGAAGCCGCGCTCGAAGGCGTGCGCCCGTTCGCGACCGGGCGCGTGATCTGTGTTTTCGGCTGCGGCGGAGACCGCGACCGCGGCAAGCGCCCGCTGATGGGCGCCATCGCCGCCGCCCGGGCCGACGTCGTCATCGTCACCGACGACAATCCGCGCAGCGAGGAGCCCGCCGCCATCCGTAGAGAGATCCTGGCCGCCGCTCCGGGCGCCACCGAGATCGGCGATCGGGGTGAGGCGATCGGCGCCGCTGTTCGCATGATGCAGCCGGGAGATGTGGTATTGGTCGCCGGCAAGGGCCATGAAACCGGCCAGATCGTAGGTCAGACGGTGAGACCCTTCTCGGACCACGAGTGCCTGCGCGACGCATTGCGATCTCCCTGAGCATATCCCAGCAAGAGGGCGTCTCACGGGACGCGCACCGATCCGATGTCGATAGCTCCCCTGTGGACGTTTGAAGACCTCGCCCACGCGGCCGGAGGGCACGTGGAAGGCGATGCGGGACGACCTGTCACCGGTCTCTCGATCGATACGCGCACGCTCGCGCCGGGCGACCTTTTCGTGGCTCTCAAAGACCAGCGGGACGGCCACGCCTTCGTCGGGAGCGCATTCGCAACGGGCGCCTCCGCCGCCCTCGTCGCCGAAGAGTACGCCACGCAGCCCGGCGACGGCCCGCTGATCCGCGTCCGTGACACGCTTGCGGCTTTGGAGGCAATCGGACGCGCCGCCCGCGCACGCCTCGCGCCCGAAGCCCGCGTCATCGCCGTCACCGGCAGCGCCGGAAAGACCGGCACCAAGGAGATGCTGCGCGCGGCGTTCGCCCGCATCGGCCCGACACACGCGGCCGACAAGTCCTTCAACAACCATTGGGGCGTTCCGTTGACGCTGGCCCGCATGCCCGCGGACACGCGCTTCGGCGTGTTCGAGATCGGCATGAACCACGCGGGCGAGATCACGCCCCTCGTGAGACTGGTCCGCCCGCACGTTGCCATCGTCACGACGGTGGAGCCGGTGCACCTCGCCCAGTTTCCCGACGTCGAGGCCATCGCCGAGGCAAAAGCCGAAATCTTCGCGGGGCTGGAGCCCGGCGGCACGGCGATCGTCAACCGGGACAATGCCTATTTCGAAATTCTGCGCCGTCATGCCGAGGCGGCCGGCGCGCACATCGTCACGTTCGGCCAGGATCCGCGCGCTGACGTGCGGCCGAAGGCGCTCGAGCTATCCTCCGAGGGCAGCGTCATGGAGGTCGCTATCGGCGGCCGCGAGGTTCACATTCGCGTTGCCGTGCCGGGCATCCATATTGCGCGCAATGCGCTCGCCGTGGCCGCGGCCATCGAAGCCGCGGGCGCCGACCTGGAGGACGCGCTGCCGGCCCTGGCCGCGCTGCCGCCGCCCCCAGGACGTGGCTCGCGCGTTGCGCTTTCCGTGGCAGGCGGCCGCGTCCTGCTGATCGATGAGAGCTACAACGCGAATCCCGCCTCTATGCGCGCCGCCCTCGGCGTGCTCGGAACCGTACCGCGGACGGCGTACCGGCGGCGCATTGCCGTTCTCGGCGACATGCTGGAGCTCGGCGAGCGGGAACGGTCGCACCATGTCGCGCTCAAGGAAGCAGTTGACGCTGCAGGCACGGATCTGGTCTTTGCCTGCGGATCGAACATGGCGCATCTTTTCGCAGAGCTGGAGCCTCATAGACAGGGCGCCTGGACGCAAACGGCCGAGGAGCTGGTTGAACGGCTTGTCCCGATCGTTGCTCCGGGGGATGTGCTGATGGTCAAGGGATCGAATGGCAGCCGCATGGGACCGCTGGTCGAGACCCTGCGGCTGAAACTGGGCGCTGGAGAGTAGGATGAGCCGCGTGGGGGGCCTCGGACACGAGGGGGAGGGAAGGCATGCTGTATGAGCTCGTGAGCTTCAGCGATCAGATCGGCATCTTGAACGTCTTCCGCTACATTACCTTCCGCACCGGCGGAGCGATCTTCACGGCGCTTCTTTTCGTGCTGCTCTTCGGGCCCGGCATTATCGATCTCTTGCGCCTGAAGCAGGGCAAGGGCCAGCCGATCCGTGAGGATGGGCCCCAGTCTCATTTCTCGAAGAAGGGCACGCCGACCATGGGCGGGCTCATGATCCTCGCCAGCGTGACGGTGGCGACGCTGCTCTGGTCGGATCTGTCCAACGCCTATGTGTGGGTCGTGCTTCTGGTGACGCTCGCCTACGGCAGCATCGGCTTTTATGACGACTTCCTGAAGATCACGAAGCAGCAGTCGGACGGCTTTGGCGGCAAGGCGCGTCTCGCGCTCGAGTTGATTGTGGCGGCGGTGGCCGTCCACGTCATCATGGATCTCTCAACGCCGGATCTCGCCGGCAAGCTGGCGCTGCCATTCTTCAAATCGGTGCTGCTCGATCTCGGGGCGCTCTATGTGATCGTCGGCATGTTCGTCATCGTCGGCGCCGGCAACGCCGTGAACCTCACCGACGGCCTCGATGGCCTGGCCATCGTGCCGGTGATGATCGCCGCCGCCACATTCGGCCTCATCGCCTACCTGATCGGCAACGTGAAGTTCGCGGGCTATCTCCAGATTCACCACGTCGCCGGCACGGGCGAGCTGGCGGTCATCTGCGGGGCGCTCATCGGCGCCGGCCTGGGCTTCCTCTGGTTCAACGCTCCGCCCGCCATGATCTTCATGGGCGATACCGGCTCGCTGGCCCTCGGTGGCGCGCTGGGCGCCATCGCCGTCGCGACCAAGCATGAGATCGTGCTCGCCATCGTCGGCGGCCTGTTCGTCCTCGAGACGCTCTCCGTGATCATCCAGGTCGCGTCCTTCAAGCTTACCGGCAAGCGTGTGTTCCGCATGGCGCCGCTGCACCACCACTACGAGCAGAAAGGCTGGCGGGAGAGCACGGTCGTCGTGCGCTTCTGGATCATCGCCGTGATCCTGGCCCTGATCGGGCTCGCCACTCTGAAGCTGCGCTGATCTGCGATACGCTTGGGTCCCATGATTCGCGTGACGAGTTTCAAGGAGAGGTCGGTCGCGGTCTTCGGGCTGGGTGCGTCGGGGCTTGCCGCCGTGCGCGCGCTTGAGGCGGGCGGCGCCCACGTCGCCGCCTGGGACGACAGCGAACCAGGCCGCGCCGCCGCCGCTGATGCCGGCGCGCCGCTCGTCGATCTCCGGGCCGCCGACTGGTCGGGCTTCGCTGCGCTCGTGCTGACGCCCGGCGTACCCCTGACGCATCCCGAGCCGCACTGGACGGTTTTGAAAGCCCAGGCGACCGGCGTCGAGATCATCGGCGACATCGAGCTGTTCTTCCGGGAGCGCGCGGCAACTTTCCCCGAAGCTCCGGTCATCGCCATCACCGGCACCAACGGCAAGTCGACGACCACGGCGCTTGTCGCGCATCTCCTGCGAGAGCTCGGCAACGACGTCCAGATGGGCGGCAACATCGGCCAGGCCGTCTTGACGCTCGAGCCGCCGGCCGAGACCCGCATCCATGTGCTCGAGCTGTCGAGCTTCCAGATTGATCTTGCCCCCGGCGCTACGCCGACCGTCGCCGTGCTGCTCAACATTACGCCCGACCACATCGATCGCCACGGCACCATCGAGCACTATGCCGCCGTGAAGCGCCGTCTCGTGGAGCGTGCGCAGGAGACGGCGGTGATCGGCATCGACGACGCGTGGTGCGCCGCGGTATCGGACGCGCTTCTGGCGCGCGGCCGCCCAAACGTGCGCCGCATCTCCGTGCGCGCGCCGCTTGCGGACGGCATCACCGCGCGTGACGGAAAGCTGTACGAGAACGGGGCGCTGCGCGCGAGCCTCGAGGGCATCGCCACCCTGCGCGGCAGGCACAACTGGCAGAACGCCGCCGCGGCCCTCGCGGCGGTCGAAGCGCTTCCCGAGCGGTTCCGCACATCTGGGAACCTGGAGGCCGCGTTCCGCAGCTTCCCTGGCCTTCCGCATCGACTCGAGGTCGTGCGCCGCATCGGCTCCGTCGATTTCATCAACGACAGCAAGGCCACCAACGCGGATTCGAGCGAGAAGGCGCTCGCGTCCTTTGCGAGCGGGATCCACTGGATCCTCGGAGGAAAACCGAAGGCTGGCGGCATCACGACGCTCACGCCCTATTTCCCACGCGTCGAAAAGGCGTATCTGATTGGGGAGGCGGCGGATCAGTTCGCGGCTAGCCTCGGCGGGTCGGTTCCTTACGAGCGCTGCGGCACGCTCGATGTCGCCGTCCGCCGCGCCGCCGCCGATGCCCTTGCAGAGAATGGCGGCGAGGAACGCATCGTCCTCCTCTCGCCGGCCTGCGCCTCCTACGATCAGTTCCCGAACTTCGAGGTGCGCGGTGACGCCTTCAAGGCGCTCGTCGCCGCTCTCGCTGCGGAGAAGGAGGGCGCATGAAATTCTCCCGCGCCGATCGCAGCCGCCTCGCCGAATGGTGGTTCACCGTCGATCACGTGCTGCTTTACGCCATCCTCATCGTCGTTGCGGCCGGCATCGTCCTGTCCTTGGCGGCCAGCCCGGCCGTGGCGTTGAAGAAAGGCTTGCCCGCGTATTATTTCGTCGAGCGCCACGTCGTCTTCTCCCTCCTCGGCGTGATGCTCATGCTTGCCGTGTCGCTGTTGGAGCCGCCGTTCGTGCGCCGCCTGTCGCTCGTGATCTTGACGGCGGCGATGGCCGGGCTCGTCGCCGTCTACTTCGTCGGTGAGGAGCTGAACGGTGCCCGGCGCTGGCTGTCCATCGAAGGTCATTCCATCCAGCCTTCGGAGTTCGCCAAGCCGGCCTTCGTCGTGGTGTCCGCTTGGCTACTGGCGGAGCAGCGCCGCCGGCCGGACATGCCGGCTTTGCCATTCGCCTTCTTCCTCTTTGCGCTTCTCGCGGGCCTTCTCGTCGTTCAGCCCGACATCGGCCAAACGCTGCTGATCGCCGCGGTGTGGATCGCGATGCTGTTCGTCTCCGGCGTCATGATCCGCAGCGCGGCGGTAGCCTTATTGCTCGGCGGGGTCGGCCTTTATGGAGCCTATCTCTATTTCCCCCACGTCACGCAGCGCATCGATCGCTTCTTCAATCCTCAGAGCGGCGACTTCAGCCAGGGGGACCGCGCCATCCGCTCCTTCGTCGAGGGCGGATTTTTCGGCCGCGGCCCCGGCGAAGGTACCATCAAGACCTCGCTGCCCGACGCCCATACGGATTACATCTTCGCCGTCGTCGCTGAGGAATACGGCGCCATCGCCTGCCTCGCTCTTTTGGCGCTGTTTGCCTTCATCGTCGTGCGGGCTTTGAACCACGCCGAGGGTGAGCCGGAGGCCGCGACGCGTCTCGGTATCGTGGGGCTCGCCCTGATGTTCGGCTTTCAAGCGCTGATCAACATGGGCGTCAACGTTGGCCTCCTGCCAGCCAAGGGCATGACGCTGCCATTCCTCTCCGCGGGCGGCTCGTCCATGCTTGCGATCTCGCTGACGCTGGGCATGCTGCTCGCGCTGACGCGCCGCCGTGCCGATGCCGATCGGCTGAAAAAGCCTCCTTTGATGCCGAGTCTGCCCAGTCTTGGAGCCCGCCGTGAGACGCGAATGTGATGCGTGAGCCGCTTTCCATCATGCTTGCTGCCGGCGGCACCGGCGGCCATCTGTTCCCCGCCTTCGCACTCGCGGAAGAGCTTGGCCGCCGCGGTCATGCGGTCGATCTCGTGACAGATATGCGCGGCGACCGCTACGGCACCGGCTTTCCGGCGCGCGAGGTGCACCAGGTCCCGGCCGCCACGCCGGGCAGCAAGAAAAATCCCGTCGCTCTCGGGCGCGCGGCGGTCACTCTGGCTCGTGGCGTGCTGGGCGCGCGGAAGCTGCTCCGCACCCTCAGACCGGCTGTCGTCATCGGATTCGGCGGATATCCGACCCTACCTCCGCTGATCGCCGCCCGCCTGCTGGGCATCCCTTTCGTCATTCATGAGCAGAATGCGGTGCTGGGCCGCGCCAACCGCGCGCTCGCCAGCCGCGCCGCCGCCATCGCGGCCTCGTTCCGCAAGACCAAAGGGCTGGACGGTGGACTGGCGGACAAAACCCGTTTCACCGGCAATCCGATCCGCGACGCGGTCATCGACGCCGCAAAAAGCCCGTACCCGCAGATTGCTGCCGGGGGCCCGCTGCGCCTCCTCGTGTTCGGAGGCAGCCAGGGCGCGCGCTTTTTCTCCGATGCGGTGCCGCCCGCACTGGCCCTTCTGCCGCAATCGCTCCGCGGTCGCCTAAAGCTCGTGCAGCAGGCCCGGCCGGAAGACGTCGATCGGGTTCGGTCCGCCTTCGCCGCCGCCGGGATCGACGCCGAGATTGCTCCGTTCTTCAAGGATTTGCCGCGTATCATGGCCGAAAGCCACCTCATCATCGGCCGGGCGGGCGCCTCATCGGTGGCGGAACTGGCGGTCATCGGCCGCCCGTCGATCCTCGTACCTTTGCCGCATTCTCTCGACAGTGATCAGCTCGAAAATGCGACCAGCCTTGCCGAATCGGGGGGGAGTTGGTGTATCGAGCAAAAGGACCTCACTCCGGCGCACCTTGCGAAGGAGCTGGAGCGCCTGTTCGATCACCCGGAGCGGCTCACCGCGGCGGCGGCGGGCGCGAAGGCTCAGGGCCAGTCGGGCGCTGTGGCCCTGCTTGCCGATCTCGTCGAGGAGGTGTCTGGAAGGACGCGCGCGTAGGGTCGTACGGATGGCAGGAGCCGACGTGATGGCGAAGGCCCGCCGCAGGGCCGCACGCCGGCAGGCATAGGAAAAGTTACGCATGCAGATGCCCCGCGACATCGGGCCGTTCCACATCATCGGCATTGGCGGCATCGGCATGAGCGCCATCGCCGAAATTCTCCTCGCCAAGGGATATAGCGTCCAGGGCAGTGACCAGAAGGACAGCGCCAACGTGCGCCGCCTGCGCGCCAAGGGCGTGCGCGTGTTTATCGGCCACGACGCGGTGAACCTGGTTGGCGCCCGCCAGGTCGTGATCTCCACGGCGGTGAAGCCGACCAACCCCGAACTGGAGGCAGCCCGCGCGAAGGGCCTCCCCATCATCCGCCGCGCCGAAATGCTGGCCGAGCTGATGCGCCTCTATGCGACGGTCTCGGTGACGGGCACCCATGGCAAGACGACGACGACATCGCTGATCAGCACCATCTTCGAGACCGCCAATCTCGACCCGACCGTCATCACCGGCGGTATCGTCAACGCCTGGGGCTCGAACGCACGCCTCGGCCACGGCCGCTGGATGATTGTCGAGGCCGACGAGAGCGACGGCACCTTCACGCGCCTTCCGACGGAGATCGGCGTCGTCACCAACATCGACCCCGAGCACCTCGACTATTTCGGCTCGGTGGACGCCATGCACCGGGAATACGAGGCGTTCTTCCGCAACATTCCGTTCTACGGCCTCGCCGTCACATGCATTGACCATCCCGTCGCGCGCGAGATGGTGGGCCGTCTCGGTCTTCGCCGTGATGGCCGGCCGCTCCTCACCTACGGCACGCGCGAGGGCGCGGACCTCTTGCTGCGCAACGTGGTGAGCGATGGCCATTCGATCCTGATCGACGCCGATCTCAGCCGGCGCGTGGCGGGCGGGGCGCGCGCCGTGCGCGGCTGGCGTGTGCCGATGCCGGGCCGGCACAACGCGCTGAACGCGCTCGCCGCGATCGCGGCGGCGGCCGAAGCCGGCATCCCGGATGACGTCATCCGCGCGGGGCTTGCTGCGTTCTCCGGCGTGAAGCGCCGCTTCCAGCTCACGGGAACCTGGAACGGCGTCGAGATCTACGATGATTACGGCCATCATCCGACTGAGATCGCAGCCGTTCTCGAAGCAGCCCGTGCCGGCGCGCAGGGCCGCATGCTCGCCGTCGTCGAGCCGCACCGGTACTCGCGCGTGCGCGATCTGTTCCATGAATTTTCGACCTGCTTTCACGTGGCCGACAGCGTCGTCGTGGCACCGCTCTACAGCGCGGGCGAAGCGCCGATCGAAGGCATCGATTCACGGACGCTGGCTGAAGGGATCCGCGCTGCGGGCCAGGCTGCGGTCGCCACCATCGCCGATCCGCGCGAGCTGGTGTCTCTGATTCGCCGCCATTGTCGTCCGGGCGACATGGTGATCGTGCTGGGCGCCGGCAATTCGACGGAGTGGGCCTATGCCCTTCCCGATTGGCTCACCGCCGCCGAGCCGATCCGCGCCGGAGGCGCCCTGTGACCCTCGCCGAAAAATCCCTCTCTCCCTCGTGGGGAGGGGCTAGGGGCATTCCATGACGTTCGCTGACATCACCGCTGACTTGCGTGAGCGCATGCCGGATCTGCGCGGCCGGCTGTCTGCCAATGTATCGCTGGCCGACATCACCTGGTTCCGCGTCGGGGGCCCAGCCGAGGTGCTGTTCACGCCTGCGGACGAGGCCGATCTCGCTTATTTTCTCAAACACAAGCCGAAGGATTTGCCGGTCTTCGTCCTCGGCCTCGGCTCGAACCTGCTCGTCCGCGACGGCGGTGTGCCGGGCGCCATCATCCGGCTCGGACGCGGCTTTGCTGACGTCAAGGCCGAGCCCGGCCACCGCCTCCGCGCCGGCACCGCCGTGCCCGACGTGAAAGTCGCCCGCGCCGCGGCCGATGCCGGCATCGCGGGGCTCGCCTTCTATCGTGGCATCCCGGGCTCCATCGGCGGCGCCCTGCGCATGAACGCTGGCGCCCACGGTTCCGAGACGAAGGACGTCCTCGTCGAGGCGCGCGCCGTCGATCCGCAAGGCAACGTTCACGTGTTGTCGCTCGCGGATATGGGCTTTGCCTATCGCCACAGCGCCGTGCCGCGCGACTGGATCTTCACGGAAGCGCTCTTCGAAGGCACGCCCGGCGATCCCAAGGAGATCGTCCGCGCCATGGACGAGGTTGCCGATTACCGTGAGCAGAACCAGCCGATCAAGGAGCGCACCGGCGGCTCCACATTCAAGAACCCGCCGGGCGAGAGCGCGTGGCGGCTGATCGACGCCGCCGGCTGCCGCGGATTGCGCGTTGGCGGCGCCATGGTTTCGGAGAAGCACTGCAACTTCCTGATCAACGATCAGGGCGCCACCGGCGAGGACATCGAGCGTCTGGGCGAGACGGTGCGCGCGCGTGTTCGAGAAAGCACGGGCGTGTCGCTCGATTGGGAGATCATCCGGCTCGGCCGTCCCGTGGACGGGCGTCCCGTGGGCGAGGCGTTGGCAGAGGCGATGGGATCATGACGGGGAAACTCGGCGGAGCGCCGAAGCGCACGTTCGCGCATGTAGCGGTGCTGATGGGGGGCCTGTCGGCGGAGCGCAGCGTCAGCCTCAACTCGGGCGAGGCCGTTGCCACGGCTCTCGAAGGAGAGGGTTACCGCGTCACGCGTCTCGACGTCGGCCGCGATATCGCGGCACGCCTTGCCGAGGTGCGCCCCGATGTCTGCTTCAACGCGCTGCACGGCCGCTTCGGAGAGGATGGCTGCATTCAGGGCATCCTCGAGACGATGGCCATCCCCTATACGCATTCAGGTGTTTTATCGTCGGCGCTCGCCATGAATAAGGCCCACGCGAAGACGGTCATGCGCTCGATGGGCGTCCCCGTCGCCCAAGATATCCTTGCGACGCGCGAGGAAGCGGCCTCGGAGCACCTGCTCGAGCCACCTTATGTAGTGAAGCCCGTTGATGAAGGATCGAGCGTCGGCGTCGTCATCGTCCGCCAAGGATCAAACGACACCTCACGGCTCATTCGCGAGGGCGGTCCGGCCGACCAGATCGTCATGGTGGAGCGCTTCATCCCCGGCCGCGAACTCACCTGCGCCGTCATTGGCGACGTCGTGACGGACGTGATCGAGATCGTGCCCGAGAGGGGCCTCGCCTTCTACGACTTCGAAGCCAAGTACGCTCCGGGCGGCTCGCGCCATGAGCTGCCGGCACAACTTTTACCGGATATTTACCAATTGGTCCGGAAATACACATTGGCGGCCCACGCGTCGCTCGGCTGTCGTGGTGTGTCGCGCGCGGACTTCCGGCTCGACGACGCGAGAGGGGAAGCCGGCGAGCTGATCTGCCTAGAAGTGAACACACAGCCGGGCATGACCGGAACGTCGCTGGTTCCCGAGCTGGCGGCGTACGCAGGCTGGTCGTTCGGCGAGCTTGCGCGATGGATCGTCGAGGACGCGAGTTGTTCGAGGTAGGCCACAGCCGGACCACGCGACGCGAGGCGCATGAGGCGGCCCCGCATGCCCCTGATCGTATCCAGATATTCGAGCGCCCGCCCGCCGCCGCAAGGCGGCCCGTCGGTCCGTCGTCCTTTACTCCGCCGTCTCAGGCTGGTGCCCAGCCGCAAGCTTTGCGCCGCCGCCTCGGCGCATGGCGCCCGCGCCGCTCACGCCTTCTCGTTGCCGCGGTCGTTCTCGGGCTGGCTTTCGGCGCGATGGAGGAGGCGGCCCGCAGCGCTGGATACATGCCCGACATGGGGCGGCTCGCCCAACGTCTCGGCTTCGGCATAGACCAGGTGGCGCTCGAAGGGCATCGCTTCAGCTCCGATCGCGAGGTGTTCGACGCGCTCGACCTCGCCAACGTGCGCACGTTTGCCGCCCTCGACAGTGCCGCCGTGAAGGCGCGCATCGAGCGTCTGCCCTGGATCGACACGGCAGAGCTCACGCGTGTGTTCCCTGGTCGCCTCGAGATCCGGGTGACGGAGCGCAAGCCGTACGCACTCTGGACGCGCGCCGATCAGCTCTATCTGATCGACAAGACCGGCCGTGTGCTGGCATCTGTCGGCGGCGAGACGCTTCCGGACTTGCCGCGCTTTGCCGGCGAGGGAGCCGCCGCCGGCGCCGCGTCTTTGATGGAGATGGTCGCGCGCTACCCTGACGTCGCCCGCCGCCTTGCCGAGGCCGAGCGCATTTCCGAGCGGCGCTGGCGGCTGAAGCTCGACAATGCCAGCACGATCGAGCTGCCAGCAGACGGTGAGGTCGGCGCGCTGGAAGAGCTTATGCGCAGCGAGAGGCTCTTGGGCCTCGTCGCTGCCGGTCACACGACGCTTGATTTCCGTGGGCCCGGCCGCGTGGCGGTTCGCTCCGAGCCTGCCCCCGCCAGCACGGCTTCTGCCTCGCAACATCCCGAATCGTGAAGGACACTCCGGGGATGGGACGAGAGAGAGCCAAGCGGCGGATGAGCGGAGCGAGGCGGGTGACCGGCGTGCTCGATATCGGCACGAGCAAGATCGCCTGCCTGATCGCGGCGCTCGAGCCTTCGGGCGTGCGCGTCCTCGGTGTTGGCCATCAGCGTGCCGAGGGCGTCAAAGGCGGGGTCGTCATCGATCTGGACCTTGCCGAGCAGGCGGCTCGCGCCGCCGTCGCCGAGGCCGAGCGCATGGCCGGCATCGAACTCAGTGAGGTCCATGTCGCCGTCTCCTGCGGGCGCCTGAGATCGCATAACTTTTCAGCCCGTGCCGACATCGCGAGCGGCGTCGTCGGAGAAGCGGATATCCGCCGCCTGATGACGGCTGGTCAGGCTTATGTCGAGAAGGGCGGGCGCACGCTCGTCCATATGAACGAGGTGGCGCTGCGCCTCGACGGCACTCCGGGCTCGCGCGATCCCCGTGGCATGGCGGCGCGCGAGCTGGGGTTCGACCTGCACGCGGTCACCGCCGACGAGGCGCCGCTCCGCAACTTGCTGATGGCCGTTGGCCGCTGCTACCTGGAGGTCGCGAGCCATCGGCCGACGCCCTACGCCAGTGCGCTCGCCGTCGCCACCGAGGATGAACGCCGTCTCGGCGTCACGGTCGTCGACATCGGCGCCGGCACCACGAGCCTCGCCATGTTTGCCGAGGACCGCTTCCTCTACGCCTGCGCTGCGCCCATGGGCGGCACGCAGATCACCTTCGACATCGCACGGGCGTTGCATACGCCTCTTGCAGAAGCCGAGCGAATCAAAGTGCTTTATGGCACAGTGGTCTGCGCTCCGTCTGATGAGCACGATGCCTTCGCGTATCCGCCCGCCGGCGACGACGACGGCATCCTGTTTCATATGACGAAGGCCGAGCTTGCCGAAGTGGTCCGGCCGCGTGTCACGGCCATCGGCCATTACATTCGGCAGCGTTTGGAGGAGAGCGAGATGACGGCCTATGCCGGCCGAAGCCTCGTGATCACGGGCGGCACGAGCCAGTTGACCGGCTTGGCCGAGTTCATGACGGCCGAGCTGGGGCGGCCGGTGCGCGTATCAGGTCCGCAGGCGCTCCAGGGATTGCCGCCTGCCTTATCGAGTGCCGCGTTCTCGACCGTCGTCGGGCTCGTTGTTGCGGAGACGCAGGAAGAGACCGGCAGGCGGATCTACCGCAGCCGTGATGCCGCCGAGACGGAAAGCTATCTGAAGCGGGTCGGCTCCTGGCTGCGAGAAGGATTCTGATGAGCATGCCCGGCATGAAGCCGGAGCAGTGCGAGATGCCGGGGAGCTGCGCTGCAGAGCTGCCTCCCCCGCGAACGGGGGCGAAATTGAGCACGGGTCAGTTGCAGGCGATTCCGGACCTCTCTCCGAAACTCACCGTGATCGGCGTCGGCGGCGCCGGCTGCAACGCTGTCAACAACATGATCGCCACCGGCCTGGCCGGGGTCGATTTCATCGTTGCCAACACCGACGCCCAGGCATTGTCCGCGGCTGCGACGGATGCGCGGATCCAGCTCGGAGCCGAGCTGACGGAAGGGCTCGGCGCCGGCTCCCGTCCCGAGATCGGCGAGGCCGCCGCCGAGGAGGCCATCGAGGACATCCGGAACCACATCAAGGGCTCGCACATGGTCTTCATCGCCGCCGGCATGGGCGGCGGTACGGGGACCGGTGCCGCGTCGGTCATTGCCCGCATTGCGCGCGAACTCGGCATCTTGACCGTCGGCGTGGTAACGAAGCCGTTCCTGTTCGAGGGCGCGCGCCGCATGCGGATTGCCGAGGCGGGTGTGGCGGAGTTACGCGACTTCGTCGATACGCTGATCGTCATTCCGAATCAGAATCTGTTCCGTATCGCGAGCGAGAAGACGACCTTCTCCGAGGCCTTCGTGATGGCCGACCAAGTGCTCTATTCCGGTGTCGCCTGCATCGTCGATCTCATCCTCAAGGAAGGCCTGATCAATCTCGACTTCGCCGACGTGCGCACCGTGATGACCGGCATGGGCACCGCCATGATGGGCACGGGAGAGGCCTCGGGCGAGCGCCGCGCGACCGTCGCCGCCGAGGAAGCGATCTCGAACCCGCTGCTCGATGAGGTTTCGCTGCGCGGCGCCAAGGGGCTTCTTCTCTCGATCACGGGAGGTCCGGATCTCACGCTCTATGAGGTGGACGAGGCGGCGAGCCGCGTGCGCATGGAGGTCGATCCGGAGGCCAACATCATCGTCGGCGCCACCTACGATGCGTCTCTCGGCGATCGCATCCGGGTTTCGATCGTGGCCTCTGGCATGAGTCGGGACGGAGAGGCCGAGCGCGCCCCGCCGGCTCCGGCCGAGGATTGGATGCGCGGCCGGAGTTCCGGCGCCGCCTCGCCTCCGGCCAGTGCAGAGGATCACGCCCGCATCGCCTATTCCGATCCGCGCGAGCACCGCAGCGGTGCCCATGATCTTCAGCAGCGCCTGTCCGAAGCGCTTCAAGGCGCCTTGCCCGCCGGCTCGCCGGCCCGTCCGGGTGCGCGCGAGCGCCCCACCTCCCATGAAAGTGCCTATTCCCCGCGGGACGGTGAGGCCTGGAGAGGGCCTGGAAACGTCATGATCGAGGAAGGTCCGCCGCAACTCCCAGCTGCAACGCCGCCGCCGCTCCCGCGGGCGGCCCATCCGGCAGCCTACGATGAAGCCGCTGCCTTCGCGCCCCAGCCGCCCGCCGAAATCCGCCGCGGCGCGCCGCAGCGGATGCCGGAGCCCGAGGCTTATCATCCGCAGGCCGCGGCGCACCCGCACGGCTATCGGGCGGAGGCAGGCGCCTACCGTGAAACGGAAGGTCACCAAGCGCTTCATCGGCCGCACGAGGAGCCGCGGAGGCGGGCCGGCCTATTCGAGCGAATCGCAGAGCGTGTGCGCAGCGCCGCCGATTCGGGAGGCCGCATCCTTGAGTCGGGCGCTCCGTATGCCCCCGATCGCCAGCCGCACGCGGCACCCGATCACGATCGCAGCAGCGAGCAGCATTATTCGCACACCGCCGATCCGCGTACGTATAAAAATCAAGATCCTGAGATTCCGGTGTTTTTCAAGGAAAGGCGCAAATAGCGCCTCCCTGGGAATGAGGGCTTCGGAGACGTCTTTTCCCCTGCGCCGGATACGTAACAGAACGTAAGAAAGCGTGATTTGTCCCGCAGCGGGACGGGGGCTATCGTTTCTTAACAACGACGGGTTCGCACTAATCAACCGCTTCACCCACCTGCCCATTCGCCTCCGGGCGAGAGCCAACCGTAAGCGTGAGCCGGGCAGTTTCAAGACGGGGACGGAGTGAGCGGCATGCGGACCACCGGGGTGGGGTGGCAAGCCGTCCGAGGGGGCGGGAAGCCAGACGGCATCGAGGGACGGCGCAGCATGTCGAATCGATTCATTGGCGCGCGACAGACGACGAT
>NZ_DAIQCD010000010.1:0-99043 GCF_036780825.1 Hyphomicrobium sp.
GCGATGATGAGCGCGCCGAGCGAGATGCGCTGCATGTCGATGCCGGTCAGGTCCATGACCGCGAACACGATGGTCAGCGTCAAGGGAATGGAAAGCGCAATGATGAGACCGGCGCGCACGCCGAGGCTGATGAAGCTCACGGCCAGAATGATCGCCACAGCCTGCCAGAGCGAGGTCATGAACTCCGAGATGGCGCTTTCGACGGTCACCGCCTGATCCGCGACGAGCCGCGGCTCGATGCCGATGGGCAGGTCGGCCTTCAGCTTGTCCATCGCCTGCTTGATATTGCGGCCAAGAGCGAGGATGTCGCCGCCGTCGCGCATGGCGATGGCGAGCCCGATCGCGGGCTTGCCGTTGACGCGAAACAGCGGCTGAGGCGGATCGGAAAAACCGCGCCTCACGTGAGCGATGTCGCTGAGCCGCAGCGTGCGGTTCCCGACCGCGAAATTGACGTCGAGAACGTCTTGCTCGGAGGCGAACGCACCGGACACGCGAAGCGAGAGTGTTTCGTCTCCGGTCTCTATGGTGCCGACGGGCCGTACGATGTTCTGAGATTGAAGCGCGCCGATCAGCGCCGATCTGTCGACGCCGAGCGCGGCCAGCTCCTGCATCGAGAACTCGACAAAGATCTTCTCGTCCTGCGCACCCAGGATCTCGATCTCCGACACATCCGGCACCTGCAGCAGCGTGGAGCGTACGTCCTCCACATAATCGCGCAGCTCGCGGTGACCGAACCCGTCCGCGGTAAAGCCGTAGATGATGCCGTACGTATCGCCGAAGGTGTCGTTGAATGCGGGGCCGACGATGCCCATGGGAAGCGTGTGACGCATGTCGCCAACGTTACGGCGAACTTCATCCCATATGTCGCGCACCTCGCGCGCCGTCGTGTCGCCTCGCAGATTGACGAAGATCGTGGCAACGCCGGCTTTGGTGTAGCTCCGGAGAAAGTCGAGCTTCTCCGTCTCCTGCAGCGTCCGCTCGAGCCGCTCCGTCACCTGATTGAGCGTATCCTCGATCGTCGCGCCCGGCCACGCCGCCTGCACCACCATCGTCTTGATGACGAAGGTCGGATCCTCGGCACGCCCGAGCCGCTTGTAGGAGACGAGGCCGGCAATCACCGCAATGATCATGAAATAGATGACGAGGGAGCGATTGCGGAGCGCCCATTGAGAAAGGTTGAAGCGCATCAGGGCTCCGCTCCGAGAAGTCTTATCTTCTGTCCGGGATGGAGCGCTTGCACGCCCGCCGTCACGATGACATCACCGGCATCGAGACCTTCGGAGATCAGGACGCTTGCCGGATCAAAGCGCGCCACAACGACATTGCGCAGCGATACGCTCAAATCAGTGGGATTCACGATCCAGACGGCCGGCTGGCGGTTCGCCTTGGTGAGCGCGCTCGCCGGTATTTCCATCGCCGCCAGCGTGTCGAGTTCGACACGGCCGTTCACCGCCGCGCCGAGCCGCATCGCCTCCGGCGGATCGGTCAAACCGACCTTCACCTCGAACGTTCGTGTTGTGGGATCGGCTTGGGGAGCGACGGTCCTGATCCGTCCAATGGCCTTCACGCTCGGATCGTCGGCAAGCCGAACCTCGACCTTGGCATCGGCAGGGGTGGATCTCAGAACCTGCGCGGGAACGTCGAAGACGCCATCCCGGCCGGACTGGCGCGCGAGTCGAACGATCATTTGCCCCGCTTGCACGACCTCGTGCGGCTCCGCTCCCGTCGCGGTCACAACGCCGGGTGCGTCGGCCGCAAGCTCAGTGAAGCTGACTTGATCCTCCGCAGCCTTGAGCTGGGCTTCCGCAGAGGAGAGCTGCGCCTCGGCCGTGGCGCGGGCCTTCTCCGCCTCGTCGAATTGCGCGCGCGTGGTCCAGCCCTGGCCGAGCAGCGTCTGCTGCCGTTCGAAGCGATTGCGGCTTTGCGTCACCGCGGCGCGGGCGGAGGCCACATTCGCCTGCGCGGAACGCAGGGCGTTCATTTCGTTCTGAGGCTCGAGCCGCGCCAGAACCTGGCCGGGCTCCACATGATCCCCGGTGCCGACCGTACGCTCGATCATGCGCCCGGCGATACGGAAGCCCAGTGCAGCCTCGTCGGCCGCTTCGATGCGTCCTGTGAGTACGAGCGGCGTTACAGCAGGGCTCTTTTCGACGGTCGTGGTTCGGACAGGGCGCGCCTGGACAGGTTCGACATCCGCGTTGTCGCTGCAGGCCACGAGCGTTGCCGCCAGTATCAAGACAAGCAGTCTGTCGCTCCGAGCTTCGCAAGCTCCCGTGGTCGGCCAGCTCATCGCAAGTGCTCCTCGATGAATGAGCCTTTCAAACTATGCTTCGGGAGCGCGATCCTCGCTGAGCCTTGTGACCGCGCTCAGAAATACCTCGATGACCTCAGAATGATCCGAACAGAGTGCCAAGGATGATGACCGCAACCAGCGCAATCATCGCTCCGAAGATGCAGACCACCACGATGTCGCGGTAGCTCTCGCGATGCGTGGAACCGCATACGGCAAGCAGCGATACGACCGCGCCGTTGTGGGGCAGGCTGTCGAGCGTGCCGGCCCCGATCACAGCGACGCGGTGGAGCAAGTCTGGATGAATACCCTGCGCAGCGGCGAGGCCCATGTAAGTCTCGCCAAGGGCATCGAGCGCGATCGTAAGCCCCCCGGACGCCGATCCGGTGAGCGCGGCAAGAACGTTGGTCGCGACCGTGAGGGAGACCAGCACGCCGCCGCCGATCGAGAGAACCCAATCACGCACGACAGCGAACGCCGGAAGCGCTGCCACGACGGCACCGAACCCGACCAGGCTCGCAACACTGAGAGCCGGCAGCACGGACGCATTGGCGCCGGCATCCATACTCGCGCGTAAATTCAACAGCCGGCCGCGGTTTAGAATGACGAGCACGAGCGTTGCCGTGGCGAGCGCCACAGCCACCGACCACACGCCTCCGACCGCCCGGATGGACGTGCCGCCCCACTGCTCTTCTTCCAGGAAATCGAAATCGAGCGCAGGAAGAACGATCAAGGCCATGACGAGGTTCACCAGAACGACGACGATGAGAGGAAGTGCAGCAATCCAAATCGGCGGCAACGTCTCGGCTTGCTGACCGTGATGCATTTCCGCGGGATCAAACTCCCGTGCGAGGGTTGCGCGCTCACGAATGAACTGATCGTCCGCAACCGCACTCAGGTCCTCGCCGTCGAGGACGCCGAACCCTTCTCCAAAATGCCGGGCTTTCCTCTCCTCTCTCCCGAGCCACCACAGTCCGAAGCCGAGCATGATCGCCGAGGCGACGATACCCAGGCCCGGCGCCGCAAAGGGCGTCGTGCCGAAGAACGGCATGGGAATAGCGTTCTGAATGGCAGGCGTTCCCGGCAGCGCGGACATAGTGAAGGTCGAGGTGCCGAGCGCAATGGCGGCCGGTATCAGCCGCCGCGGAATGTCTGCCGCCCGAAACAGCTCGAGAGCCATCGGAGCCAGCACGAAGAAGGCGACGAACAGACTGACGCCGCCATAGGTCACCGCAGCACCAGCGAGGATGACCGCGAGAATCGCCCGGTTCGGGCCGAGCGTCTCCGTCATGGTCTGCGCAATGGCTTTCACGGACCCGCTGTCGTCCATGAGCTTGCCGAACAGCGCTCCAAGCAGGAACAACGGAAAAAACTGCGCCAGGAATTTCGAGGCATTGCCCATGAACGTCTGCGTCCAATGAGCAAGCAGCGGCTCGCGTGCAAACGCGGAGGCAAGGAGTGCAGCGGCCGGCGCCAGCAGCAGGATGCTCCAGCCCCGGTAGGCAAGCCAGATCAGCAACGCGAGCGCAACGATAATGCCGACCAGCCCCATCGCTAGTGTCCCGATTCGATCATCACACTAGACCTGCTCAAGAAGCGTCTCGAGGTTTACGGACGACGTCCGCCCGAGATCCCTCCGGTGCATCCGCAAGAACTCGTCCGCCGATTTCCGACCCTCGTCTCGAAGCATTCGCAGGAACGGCCACTCCGCATTGAGCTTCGACGAATAGCCGAGCTTGAGCATCGTCGGATTGCGCACGGTATGCACGCGCATCTCTGCCCACAGCGCCCCCTCGCTTTTCCCTGGATCCGCAACCTGGCGCAGCAGCGCGATCATCTTGAGCTCTTTGAGGGTCACCGCGTTGAAGGCAACCTCATTGATCCTGTCGAGGATCTCGCGGGCCGAGCGTGGCGTTCCTGGGCGTTCAACGGGGTTGATCGGCACCAGGATCGTGTCGCGCGCATCGCTTTCGAGCACCAGCGGCATGATGCTCGGGTTGCCCGAATAGCCGCCATCCCAATACGCTTCACCGTCGATCTCGATCGCCTGGAAAAGCTGCGGCAGGCACGCGGAGGCGAGAAGCACATCCGGCTCGATCTCGGCGTTTCTGAAGATACGGCCGCGGCCCGTCCGGACATTTGTCGTGTTCACGAAGAGCTTGATCGTTGCCTTGGTGATGCGATCAAAGTCGATACATTCCGCGAGAACGTCGCTGAGCGGGTTGAAGCCGCCTGGATTCAAATCGTAGGGAGAGATCAGCCGCGCCGCGAGATCCATCGCGACGAAGGCCGGCGAGCTGTCGAGGGTCCAGCGGCCGAGAAGGATGTCGAGAGGGCCGCGCTGAAAAGGGCTGAAGCGCGCCGCCTCCGATACCCGGCGCCAGAACCTTTCGAGCGCCGCGCGCGCGCCGTCGGGGCCGCCCTCCATAAATCCGTCGACAAGCACCGTCGCGTTCATCGCTCCCGCGGAGGTGCCCGAGATTGCGTCTATTTTGAGCGCGTCATCCTCGAGCAGCCTGTCCAGCACACCCCAGGTGAAGGCACCGTGTGCCCCGCCACCTTGGAGCGCGAGATCGATGAGAAGCGGAGCTCTCCGGCCTTTCGAGCGCACGTTGGGCATCAGTGCCTCCGGATCGCTATCTCACCCGCTTCCCATGCTGGGCCGGACCTCAATCCTAAGGCTCGGCCGTGCGGGGCTCCCTCCGGAGCTGAAGCCCGAGCGCAATCCACCACACGCCGTGCAGGAGCAGATCGATGCCGACCAGCGTGCCCAACACCCACAGCCCGCTGACCGGCCACTTCGCAAGGATCACAAATCCGGCAAGAGTACCGACAAGGCCCGAAAGGAGGAGCAGCGATCCCGCCCACCGCCAGTATTGGAAGGACTGAAAGATGCGCATCACGCCGGAAACGATGAGTGCCAGCGCAAATACGAGCGTGAGCACGAGCGACGCGGCCAACGGATCAGCAATAAGGGCCACGCCGCATAGTCCGTAGAGCACGCCAATCAGCAGCCTCAATGCGAAGCCGCGCCAATGCGGCGCTGAAAAAGCATGAATGACTTCCGAGACGCCCGCGACGAGCAAAGCGAAACCGATGATGACGGCGCTGATCACCGTGGCCAGCGCGACATCGCCCAGGATGAAAAGACCTGCCGCGATGAAAACCAGACCGAGCAGGAGGGCTCCCCACCAGCTCGTCGTTGTCAGGTGCGGGCTCGAATGGATAACGGATTTGTCGACCATTTGCAGACCTCTCACAACACAACGATACACAACGATCATGCGCGTGCGATCGGGAGGATCGCTCGACGGTCATCTTCTAGCCCCCGAGAATATTTCTTAGGGACCTCGTCTCTTGTTGTCAGACTTCAGCCGAACGGCAGCGAATGAAGGCGTCCGCTACGTGTGCTACTTCCCTTCGGGAGCCGCCCCTCGCATTTCGGGAACGGCACCGCTCACGGTGCCTGTTGCCGGGAGCTTGCCGGCCTCATCGCCCATTCTATGAGCCGGGCCTTTCGGTGAGGCCGAGCCGCTGGGCCCGGTGTTTTCGCCGGTTGCGGAACTGCCGGTGCTCGGCCCTGTCATATCGGGCACGGCGTTGCGCATCGTCTCGCTAGCAGGAAGCTTCCCCTGATCGCCCATGGTCTTGGCTGGCCCCTTGGGCGCGGGCCTATCGTCGGCAATCGCGGAAACCGTCATGGCTCCGATTGCTGCCATCGCAATGGCGGACGTCATAAAAAATTTCATGAACCGGACTCCTTAGCGATAGGTTTCTCATCACTAGGCGTCCCCCGTGGGCGGACTATATGCGCATTTCTTTTTGCCCGGAATGAAATGTCGCAGGCTCGAGGAAATGTAGTTAACCGCGGCCAGCGCTCCCTCGCAGAAGCGATCGCGTCGAGCACTTTATTCGACGTCGTTCTTTTTGGCCGGCACGCGATGCATCCATGCGGTGATGACGAGAAAAAAGGTCAAAGCCCCGATCATCAGAGCGACCGCTATTCCCAATCCGAGAAGATCGAGTTCGCCGGTGCGCGCGACGGCCTCCTTCGCGAAGAGGACGGCGAGAACCGCCACGATGACGCTGACCAGATTGGTCTTCAGATCCTCGAGATTACGGATGACGAGCCAGCTGGGCAGCGGAAGGGAAGCGTCGACGAACAGGACGAACAGGCCCGCCCCGATGATGTAGCCCACGATGGCGATCAAGAACACGTCGACGGCAGCCAGCAATCCGACGGCGAGAAGCCGCCCGCCCTCGGGTGAGACGGACCCGTCCATGACCGTTGCCACGATCACCGATGCGACGACGGCCGCCTCGTAGAGAATGAGAGCCACCGAGCCTGCGTAGATGCTGAGAACGACAACGACAATGACGTATTTGGCGGAGGCTAGCGTTCGGCGCAGCATGGCTTGGCCTCGTCGGTTGGCCGCACACCCCCGGCGCTACATTACATTGACGGCACGGGCTCGGCTAAGGGCCATGAATGGGAACTCGCGAGGAGAGTAAATCCACGCGGGATGCATTGCCTAGGACGGCAAAAAGCTGGGCGAACGACACGCTCCCTCATCTCCACGTACATAACAAACGACCGGAGCAGCCTGGGGCCGTTCCGGTCGCTGATCTCTGGCTTCGTGGGAGGCTCGCGTTAGGCGGGAGGCGGTCCGAAGACGATGACGGCGTTGAGGCCGCCGAAAGCGAACGAGTTCGACATCGCATAGCCGATCTTCATGCTGCGGCCCACGTTGGGCAGATAGTCGAGATCGCATTCGGGATCGGGTTCGTCGAGACCGATCGTCGGCGGCGCCCAGCTCTCCTGCATGGCCTTGATGCAGGCGACGGCCTCGATGCCGCCGCCAGCGCCGAGGGGATGGCCCGTCATCGACTTGGTGGACGAGATGGCGAGCTTGGAGGCGGCGTTCTTGAACACCTCCTTGATGGCCTTGGTCTCGTTGATGTCGTTGTCCTTGGTCGCCGTCCCGTGGGCGTTGAGATAGTCGATGGCGGAGGCTTCGATGCCCGCGTCGTCGAGCGCCATCTGCATGGCATAGGCCGGGCCCTCGACGGTCGGCTTCACCATGTCCTGGCTGTCGGACGCCATGCCATAGCCGACGAGCTCGGCCAGGATGGTGGCTCCGCGCCGCTTGGCGTGCTCGAGCTCTTCGAGCACCAGAATGCCGGCACCCTCGCCGAGCACGGTGCCGTTGCGCCGCTTTGAGAAGGGATAGCAGCCCTGCGGCGAGAGCACATGGAGCGCCTGCCAGGCCTTCATCGTGCCGTAGTTGATGACGCTCTCGGACGCCCCGGCGATGGCCACGTCGGCGAGATCGTTCTGGATGTAGTCGCGCGCGATGCCGATGGCGTGCGACGCCGTCGAGCAGGCCGAGCAGGTGGCGAAGGTCGGTCCCTTGACGCCATACTCGATACCGACATGCGCCGATGCGGACGAGCCGATGATGCGGAGCAGCGTCAGCGGATTCGTCGCGCGCTTGTTATGGATGAAAAGGTCGCGATAGGCATTCTCGAAGGTCGTGAGACCGCCAGCCCCCGATCCGATGATGCAGGCGGACCGATAGGGGTTCTCGAGCGGAAACTCGAGGCCCGACTGCGCGACGGCCTGCTCGGCGGCCGCAGCGGCGAACCACGAATAGCGGTCCGCGTGCATGATGATCTTATCGCGCTTGTAGTTCTTGAGCTGAACCTTCGGATCAAAATCCTTGATCTGAGCCGCGATCAGAATCTTGAGATCGTCGAGGGGAAAGCCGCCGAGCTCCGAGACGCCGGATTTGCCCTGCTTCAGGCTTTCCCAGAAGTCGCCCACATTGAGGCCGATCGGCGTGACCACGCCGAGCCCTGTGACGACCACTCGACGTGTGCCGCTGCCGTTTTTCATTTGCGCCGGTCTGTCCTTACAACTGGGCCAAGGATCTCGAATGATCGCCCAGCCGAATATTCATAGCGTGGCGGCCCCCATCTGGATCATGGAGGTCACAGGGAAGGAGCCACGTCTCAAGAGCGCCAAGCAAGCGCGCACAATTAGGGATTTATGCCTTCGCGGCAGCCGGCCCGGCGGCCATCAGGCCCTTGACCTTGTCGACGACGGATCCGACAGTTTTGAAGTCGCCGACATCCTCGTTCGCGTTGTAGGGGATCTCGATGCCGAAGGTATCCTCGATGTCGAACACAATCATCGCGAGGTCCAGCGACTCGATCTTAAGATCAGTCAAGGCGGTCGAGAGCGAGATGTCGTCCCTCGGCTCCTTCATATGCTTCTTGAGAATATCGATGATTTTGGTTGCGACTTCGTCCATCTCGATCTCCAAACCCTGCCCAGGTAACCCGCAGGGACCCCGCATTGGTCGACTTAAGTAATCGGGCACTTAAGTAGTGCAGGACCGCAACGTTCACAAGTTCGGGCGTCACATATCCTTAAACCGCCCTGAAGTCTAGCCGATGGGCTTTTACGAAGCCTTGCTACCCTCCGACAAGCGGTCTCTCAGCCCCTCTCAAGCTGAGGGCGACCCTAAGAACATAGTTTTTTACTCCGCCATCACTAGGGCAGAGGCTAGGCGGACGATCCGAAAAAGTGTTGAATGGCCCTACGATAACACACACGGCACCCGCGTCTGAAGGGATATGCTTACCGGGAGAATAGCCACAGCCCAGACAGCCGCGCGGCACTGGGACGCGGGGGCCCGCCTCTGCTCACCGGGCCTGCGGCTGCCGGGACCGGCTCAAGCGGAGGTCCGAGAATGACGAGCGGCGGTCTGGCTCCGGAGGCGGGCCATGCGGTCCATCCCTGGATCGGCAGCTATCCCGACGGCGTGGACTGGCGAATGGCCCTTGTGCCCGAGCCGCTCTTCCATCTCATGGATCAGGCCGCAGCCCGCCACGCGGAGCGGCCTTGCACGGCCTTTCTGGGGCGCACCCTGACCTACGGCGAGATCGGAGCTCTCGTCGATCGCGCCGCGGCGGGCCTGCAGCAACTCGGGGTGATCAAGGGCACGAAGGTGGGCCTTTTCCTTCCGAACACCCCGACATTCGTCGTCTATTACTTTGCGGTGCTCAAGGCGGGCGGCATCGTCGTCAACTACAATCCCCTCTATTCCCTCGAGGAGCTGACCTTCCAGGTGAAGGACAGCGAGACCGAGCTGATGATCACGCTCGATCTCAAGGTTCTGTTCGACAAGGTCGAGCGTCTCGTGGCGGAAAAGGTTCTGAAGGGCGCCGTCGTCTGCTCGTTTCCCGCCCTGCTGCCGGCGGCCAAGGCCGTGCTGTACAAGCTGTTCAAGAGCAAGGACCTCGCCCGCCCCCATGCTTCTCCCGTGCGCGACCGCCTGCGCTTCGAGAGCGAGGTGCTGGGTGGGCCGAATACCTTCGAGCCCGTCGCGATTGATCCCGAGACCGACATCGCCGTGCTGCAGTACACGGGCGGCACCACGGGCACCCCCAAAGGGGCCATGCTGACGCACGCCAACGTTCACACTAACGTGCAGCAGATCGCGGCCTGGGCACCGGATCTCGCCGCCGGCCATGAGAGGGTGCTCGCCGCGCTCCCGTTCTTCCATGTGTTTGCGATGACCGTCGTGATGAACCTCGGTGTCAGGACCGCGGCTGAAATGATCCTGATGCCACGCTTCGTGCTTCAGGAGGCGCTCGATCTCATCGCCAAATACCGGCCGACGATCATGCCGGGCGTGCCGACCCTGTTCAACGCCATCCTCAACCATCCGAAGGTCGCTTCCTACGACCTCACGAGCCTGAAGTTCTGCGTATCTGGCGGCGCGGCGCTTCCCGTCGAGATCCGCGACAGGTTCCATGCCGCCACAGGCTGTCCGCTGGTCGAAGGCTACGGCCTCTCCGAAGCCGCGCCGGTCGTCACCTGCAATCCGCTGACGGGAGCGGCGAAGCGCGGCTCGATCGGGCTGCCGCTTCCGGGAACCGTCGTATCGCTCCGCGATCTCACCGACCCCGCGCGCGAGGTAGCGCAAGGCGAGCGGGGGGAGATCTGTGTCTCCGGCCCACAAGTGATGCTCGGCTACTGGAACCGCCCGGCCGAGACGGCGGAACAGTTCGCGGGCAGCTTCCTGCGCACCGGCGATGTCGGCGTGATGGACGAGGATGGCTTCTTCTACATCGTCGACCGCATCAAGGATCTCATCATCTGCTCCGGCTACAACGTCTATCCGCGGCGGATCGAGGATGCGCTCTACGAGCATGCCGCTGTCGAGGAAGCCGTTGTGATCGGCATTCCCGACAAGTATCGGGGCGAGGCGCCCAAGGCCTTCGTGAAGCTCAAGTCCGGCCAAACCGCGAGCACGGCCGATCTCATGGCCCATCTCCACGGCAAGCTCTCGAAGCTCGAGCTGCCGGCCGAGATCGTCTTCCGCGACAAGCTTCCCAAGACCCTCATCGGCAAGCTCTCGAAGAAGGAGCTCAAAGCCGAGGAGATGCAGCAAGGGCGCGGATAAAGGTCAGGCCTTGGATCTTTCACACTGGACCGGTGCTCCTCGTCCGGAGCGGATCACACTCGAAGGGCGTTACGCGCGGCTCGAGCCGCTCGACAGCGTGCGCCATGGGCAGGATCTCCTAGCGTCGGCCCAGGCGCCCGGAGCGGATGCCCGTTTTCGCTATCTCACCGACCAGCCACCGCACGACTTGGCAAGCTTTACGTCTTGGCTCGCCAAGGCATCCTCCTCCCCTGATCCCCTCTTCTTCGCCGTCATCGATCGCGCAACCGGTCGCGCGGACGGCCGCCAGGCGCTCATGCGTATCGAGCCCGCACACGGGGTGGTCGAGATCGGCAGCATCCTGTGGGGGCCGGCCATTGCCCGCAGCCGCGTCGCCACCGAGGCCTTCTATCTTTTCGCCACGTATGTCTTCGATCGGCTCGGCTACCGCCGTTTCGAATGGAAATGCGATACGTGCAACGAGCCCTCGAGGCGGGCGGCGCACCGGTTCGGCTTCACCTTCGAGGGAGAGTTTCGCCAGCACATGGTGGTCAAGGGCCACAACCGCGACACGGCGTGGTTCGCCATCATCGACCGCGACTGGCCGCGCCTCAAAGCCGGCTATGAGGCGTGGCTGGAGCCTCGGAACTTCGACGCTTCCGGCCAGCAGCGAAGCAAGCTCTCGTTCTGAGCTTGCCCCATGCGTTCCAGCACTGCACGACGCGCTACGCAGCCGCGCGCGCTTCGGCTCGGGCGGCGCTCTCGAGGATGGCCGCAACGCCCATACCGCCCGCCGTGCAGATCGAGATCAGGCCGCGCCCGCCATGCTCGGCGAGCAGCTTCGACAGGTTGGCGAGCACGCGCGCGCCGGTGGCCGCAAACGGATGGCCGAAGGCCAGCGACGACCCCTTGATGTTGAGCTTCGCACGATCGATCTCGCCCAGCGGCTCGTCCCTGCCGAGGTGGGATTTGCAGTAGGCCGGGTCCTCCCAGGCCTTCAGCGTCGCCAGCACCTGCGCCGCGAACGCTTCGTGGATCTCGTAGAAGTCGAAATCCTGGAGCGCGAGGTGCGCGCGGTCGAGGATCTTCGAGACGGCGATCGTCGGCGCCATGAGCAGCCCCTCGCCGGCGACGAAGTTGTTGGCGGAGGTCTGCGTGTAAGAAAGATAGGACTGGATCGCGAGGCCGCGCTTCGCTGCCCACTCCTCGCTGGCGAGCAGCACGCAGGCCGCGCCATCCGTCATCGGCGTCGAATTGGCAGCCGTCAGCGTGCCAGTGTCGGACTTGTCGAACGCCGGCTTCAAGGTCGCGAGCTTGTCGAGGCTAATGTCCGTGCGCAGGTTGTTGTCCCGGAACACGCCGGCCGTCGGCACGACGAGGTCGTCCATATAACCCGAGCGATAGGCCTCGGCGCCCTTCCGGTGGCTCTCGAAGGCGAAACGGTCCTGCTCCTGGCGCGGGATCTTCCATTCGCGCGCCATCAGCTCGCAATGCTGGCCCATGGTGAGCCCGGTACGCGGCTCCGTCACGTCGGGCGGCTGCGGGGCGAGCTCGCGCGGGCTGAAATCCTTGAACACGCGCACCTTGTCCATTGCCGACTTCTGCTGCGGAAGCTGGACGAGACGCCGCGAGAATTTCCGCGAGAAGACAATCGGCGCGTCGGACGTGGTGTCGGAGCCCGCCGCGATACCGCACTCGATCTCGCCTGTGGCGATCTTGGCGCCGATCATCGCTGCGGCCTGGAGGCTCGTGCCGCAGGCCTGCTGCATAGTGACGCCCGGCGTCGAGGGTGCGAGCTTCGTTCCGAGCACCGCCTCGCGCGCGAGATTCCAGTCCTTGGAGTGCGTGACCACCGCGCCGCCAACCACCTCGTCGATGTGCACGCCCTTGAGATCGTATCGCTGCACCAGACCATTGAGCGCGGCCGTCATCAGGTCGAGGTTCGAAAGGTCAGCGTAGAGCGTGTTCGAACGGCAGAAGGGCGTGCGTACGCCGCCCACAATGCCGACCCGCCGCAATGTCCCAGCCATACGTGCCTCCTTCTGCCCCCGCATCCGGCGAAGAGCGTGTTCAACTACTCCGCCGCGAGCACGGCTGCCTCGCGCGCTTCGCTGGCCTTGAAGTGGAGCGGTCCGCCGCGGAACGGCGCAAAGCCCGTGCCGAAGATGACGCCGGCGTCGACGAGGTCGGCATTCGCCACCACACCGTCGACCAGGGCCCGCTCGGCCTCAGCGATGATCGGATCGACGAGCTCGCGGCCGAAGCGCTCGAGGTCGGCGGCGTCATAAGCCTTCTCGCCCTTGTCCGGCCGTCCGTTCTTCCAGGTGTAGAAGCCCTCTCCCGTCTTCTTGCCGAGCTTGCCCTGCTCGACCAGCCGCTGCAGCAGCGAGCCGTCAGGCGACAGGCCGAGAATGCGCCCCACGTGCGCGCACACGTCGAGGCCCACCGTATCCGCAAGCTCGATGGGGCCCATGGGCATGCCGAATACGCGCGCCGCCTCGTCGATCTTCTCCTTCTCCTCACCCTTCTCGAGCCGCGCCATGGCCGCCATCATGTAGGGCGCGAGGATGCGGTTGACGAGGAAGCCCGGAACGCTCTTGGCGATGAGCGGGAACTTGCCGATGGCGGTGATGAAGCGGGCGCCCTTTCTCACCTCCTCCTCGCGGCTTTGCGCTCCGCGGATCACCTCCACGAGCGGCATCAGCGCCACGGGGTTGAAGAAGTGGATGCCGATCAGGCGGCCCGGATCCTTGAGCGGCGCGGCGATGGCCTCGACCTCGAGCGAGGACGTGTTGGTTGCAAGCACGGCGCCGGGCTTGATCTTGCCCTCAAGCTCCACGAACAGGTTCTGCTTGACGTCGAGGCGTTCGACGATGGCCTCGATGATGACATCGGCGTGCGCGGCACCGACGCCCTCGGGATCGGCGATGAGCCGCGCCTTGGCCGCCGCCTTCTGCGCCCTGGTCTTGAACTTTCTGGAGAAGAGCTTGCCCTGCGCCTTGATGCCCGTCTCGATGGCATCCGGCGAGAGATCCTGCAGCGTCACCTCCATCCCAGAGGCGACGCACCAGCCGGCGATATCCGCGCCCATCGTCCCGGCGCCGATGACGTGCACGCGCAGGGGCTTCCAGTCGAGATCCTTCGGCGCCTGGTTCTTGAGCAGCTCCGAGAGCTTGAACACGCGACGCAGGTTGCGCGATTGCTCCGACACCAGGAGCGGCGCAAACGCATGCGTCTCGGCGGACTTCATCGTCTCGAGATCGCCGCCGTGGCGCTCGAAGAGATCGATCAGACGGAACGGCGCGGGGTAGTGATCCTCCCGCACCTTCTTCCCAGTCTCGTCGCGCATCTTGCGGGCGAGCAGCGCCCGCGCCGGCCAGAGCGCGAGAAGCCGTTTCGCAAGAGCGGCCCGCTTCGCCTTGCGCTTGCGGAGCACGGCCTTGCGCGCCGCCCACCGCAGCGAGCCGCGGCTCGCAACGAGTTCGTCGATGAGACCGATGGCACGGGCGCGCGACGCGCCGATCATGCGCCCCGTCAGCATGGCCTGCATGGCGGCCACGGGGCCTGCCTGGCGGATGGCGCGCGCCGTGCCGTTCCAGCCCGGGAAGATGCCAAGCTTGACCTCTGGAAACCCGACCCGAGTTTCCTCGTCCCGCGTGGCAATACGGTAATGGCAGGCCAGCGCCAGCTCGAGGCCGCCGCCAAGGCAGAGACCGTGTATCCCCACGACCACCGGAATCGGAAGCCGCTCGATGCGGTCGAACAGCGCCAGGACGAGGCGCAGCCGCTCGACCACCTCCGCTTCGGTCTTGATGCCGTCGAACTCGTTGATGTCGGCGCCGACGATGAAACCCTTCTCCTTGCCGGAGAGAAGGACGAGGCCCTTCATCGTGCGCTCCCGCGCGCCCTCCTCGGCCCGCGCGACGATCTCGGCGAGTTCCTCGAGCGGCCGCGTCCCGAGCGCGTTGACGCTCGCGCCCTCGCGATCGAAGACCGCCCAGCCGATCCCTTCCAGATCGACGGAGAATTGCCAGTCGCGGAACTGAGAAGCGCCGGCCTCGGGCCCTACGCGCTCTCCGCTGTTGTCAGCCATGCCTCGCCTCTCTCATCACGATGGGGTCGCGCCTGCATGGTCCCGAAGGCCGCGTGCCGTGCTCGGCGCCGACGCCCTTCCATAATGCGGCATCAACTCGTCAGGCGCAAAATGATCCACGGCGATGGCACGCTGGGTCAAGACCTCAGCCTCGCGCAGCAGCGCCGCTTCGCTCTCTGTGATGGAGCCCGCGTCTGCCGCTTCCGCAATCCAGTCCCGCCCATGATAGCGGCGCACGATGCCGGTCCGGATCGCGCGCTCGAGCTTCTTCTCCGCCTCTTCCACCGCCGCGACCTTCCGGAAGGCGACCTCGAGCAACCCCGTCGGGTCATCGGGATCATCGGATATGAACATGTCGCGCGTCAGGCGATCGCGAACCTCTCCCGGCACAAGCACCGGGCGGACGACGCGTGAAGCGAGCGCATCGGGTGCCGGATAATAATGGCGGCCATACGGAAACACGAGCACGCGCAGCACCGGGCGCAGCACCGCATTGGGGAAGTTCTCGATCGTGCCGCGCAGCGCCTCCTCGAAGCGATAGAGGCCGTTGGCAGCAGCAAAGGCGACGATCGGACGATCGGCCTCGGGGCTGCCGTCGTCCTCAAAACGCTTCAGCACGCACGCCGTGAGGAAGATCTCGGAAAGCGCGTCCGCGAGCCGCCCGGTGAGCTTCTGCTTCACCTTGAGGCCGCCACCGAGCAGCGCCACCGTGAGATCGGAGACCAGCGCGAAATTGCGGGCGGCACGCGAAAGCTGCCGATAGATAGGAGCAAGCCCCTGTGTGTCCGTCGGTGCCCCGGCAAAGCGTCCGAGCGTGAGGTTATGGAAGAACGCGCCAGCGATGTTCGATGCTGAGAATGCCGCATGCCCGCAGAACGCTTTATCGAAGGCCGCGAGCCCCGCGGCGCTGTCGGGATCGCGAACGGCCTGCACCTCCTTGTAGAGATAGGGGTGCGCCCGCAGCGCGCCTTGCGCGAACGTGATCAACGTGCGCGTGAGGATGTTGGCGCCCTCGACCGTGATCCCGACCGGCACGAGCTGATAGGCGGCCTGGAGATAGTTCGACGGCCCATCGCAGATGGCGCGCCCGCCGTGAATGTCGAAAGCGTCGTTCACGCTCCGCCGCAGCCGCTCGGTCGTTTGATACTTCATCAACGCCGAGAGGACGGACGGCCGCTCGCCGCGCGAGACCATGGCGGCCGTCACCGCGCGCGCCGCTTCGTTGACGTAGGCATTCTCGACGAGCCGGGCGAGCGGCTCCTCTACGCCTTCCATGCGTCCGATGGGGAGGCCGAACTGGCGGCGGATGCGTGCATAGGCAGATGTGAAGCGCAGCATCGCCTTGGCGCCGGCGGTGGCCGAAGACGGCAGCGAGATAGCGCGTCCGGCCGCCAGACATTCCATCAGCATGCGCCAGCCCTGGCCGATCCTCTCCTGGCCGCCAATCACCCAGTCGATGGGAATGAACACGTCGCGGCCCGATGTCGGCCCGTTAGGAAATGCGGCGCCGGAGGGAAGATGGCGCCGTCCGATTTTGACGCCGGGGTGATCCGTCGGGATGAGCGCGACGGTGATCCCGATGTCCTCGACCTCACCGAGGATTTTATCAGGATCGAAGAGGCGGAAAGCGAGCCCGAGCAGCGAGGCGTCGGGACCGAGCGTGATGTAGCGCTTATCCCAGGAGAGCCGAATGCCGGTCGTTTCGCGCCCTTCGTGCTCGCCTTTGGTGACGTAGCCGACATCGCGCATCGCCGCCGCGTCGGAGCCCGAATTAGGGCCAGTGAGCGCAAAGCAGGGCACGTCGAGCCCTTGCGCGAGCCGTGGCAGGAAATGCGCCTTCTGCGCTTCCGTTCCATACCTCTCGATCAGCTCTCCGGGACCGAGCGAATTCGGCACCATGACGATGGTGACCACGTCCGGCGAGCGCGAGGCGATCTTGCCGAGGATCAGCGACTGCGCCGCGGCCGAAAAGCCCAGGCCGCCATGCTCCTTGGAGATGAGCATCCCAAGAAAGCCCTTCGCCTTGACGAAGTCCCACACCTCTTTGGGCATGCGCCGCTCGACATGGCGGATCCGCCAGTGGTCAATCATGCGGCAGAGCTCTTCCGTCGGCCCGTCGAGGAAAGCGCGCTCTTCATCCGTCAACGTGGCGGTTGGGAGCTCGCGCAGCTTCCCCCAGTCGGGCGTGCCGGAAAAGATCTCGGCATCGAAGCCGACGGTGCCGGCATCGAGCGCCTGCTGCTCGGTGTCCGAGATGCGCGGCAGCACGGCCCGCATTTTCTTGAACACCGGCTGGATAAGCGCACGCCGGCGCACGCCGTCGATGGAGAGCGACCCCAACGCGGCCAGCACCAGCCAAACGAGACCGCCAAGAAAGCCTGCGTGGGGGAGATGCGGCCCGCCATGAAAGAGGCCGCACTGCCAGGCAAGTGTCACCGCGCCAAGGCTCACGGCCCACTGCCAAGGCTTGGCACGCGCCATGGCGAGCGCCATGGAAACGGCGACGAGAACGATCAGAAGCAGACTCAACGCCATCGATCTTTTTCCGCTCCCGGATCAGTCTTTGGGCTCAGGCTTCTTCGCCGGGTGCGCCCCTAACATTTCCGAAACGGCCAGGGCCCACGCAAGCGGCAAGGTAAGGGAGAATATTAAAGTCTTTCTCTCCGCGGTGCGGACAAACCGGCAGCCTGATCGGGGTTGTACTCTCCCCTCATCCATATAGCAGCGGTGGCACTTGCGGCAACCGGACCGCGTCCGTACCCATTAAAGGGCACCCGGCCATAAACTGATGCCGAGCCGCGTCTCACCCTCGTTTCCCGGGATGCATTCCAGTTGTAGAGGCGGGCTTGGCGAACATTTCGTCCGTCAGCGTCTGGTACCAGGCAAGGCTGTCCTCGTAATTCTCCCTACGCGTCGCGGCGCTTTCACCTGTCTTCGAGATGAACGGATCGATCGGCACCAGCGCCGGCTTGCCCTTGAGCTTGCCCGGCGCGTAGTCTGCCCCGATCTTCACGCTGTCGTCGGGGGCGAGCTTCGACCAGCAGGTATTGCGATAGGCGGCCGGTGGCCGTTCCGCGCCCGTGAGATCCGCGAGGATATTCGCCGCCACGCCGCGCGCCTGGCTGGCTGCGGAAAACGCCGATTTCGGCATGTCGGTGGCGATGGCCGCATCACCCAGCACATAGACGTCGTCCGCGACGGCCGACTGGAAGCTCTCGGGCTTGATCGGGCACCAGTCGCCCTCGGCAAGACCCGCCTCGCGCGCGATGGCGCCAGCCGTCTGGTCCGGAATGATGTTTGCGAGCTGAGCCCGGAAGACCTCGCCGGAGCGCGTCTCGACCTCGCCCGTCTTGGCATCGACGCGGGCCACGCCCATGTCGTCAAGATCATCGGTCAGACGCAGCTCGATGATGCCTTTATAGTAGCGCGCAAACGCCTCCTCGAAGAGTTCCTGCTTCGAGAACGCCATCTTGGCGTCGAGGATCACCACCTTGCTGCGCGGCTTTTCCCGCTTGAGGTAATTGGCGATGAGGCAGGCTCGCTCGTAGGGCCCCGGAGGGCAGCGATAGGGGTTGCGCGGCGCGGCGACAACGACGAGGCCGCCATCCTCCATCGCCTCGAGACGAGCACGCAGGATCCGGACCTGCTCACCGCCGGACCAGGCGTGAGGCATGATCTCGCGCGCCGCCTCTGTGTAGCCCGCGATGGCGTCGAACTTGAAGCCAATGCCGGGCGCCACGGCCAGCCGGTCATAAGGAAGCCGCGCACCTTCGGCGAGCCGTACCTCTCGCCGCTCGAGGTCGATGGCGGCAGCACGGTCATGCACCACGTCGATGCCGAGCGCCACGAGCCCGTCATAACCGTTGGTGATGCGGCCGAGCGAGAAGGATCCCCCGATGACATGGTTCGAATAGAAGCAGGAGATGTACTGGCGCTGCGGTTCGATCAACGTCACGGAAAGCTGCGGCGCGGCCCGCTTCAAGGTTACGGCAAGCGTAGCCCCGCCGGGACCGCCGCCGACGACGACGACGCGTCCGCCAGCCGCCGCGCGCGCGGCACGGGGGCGCACCAGTGCTCCAAGGGATAGGGCCGCTGCAAAGCCGCGCGCAAGCTGCCTGCGATCGATCTCGATCATGGCGCCATGCGTCTCCTCTGTTCGAACGCGCTGCGTCACGGCCGCGCCGGAAACCCCGCCGCAACCAGGATGGGCTGCAGCTCACCGTAGAAATAGTCTGCACCAGGATAGCCCGTGATGCGCCCCACCTCCCGGCCGGCGCGCAGCACGAGGAACGTCGGCGTATAAACGATAGGAGCCAACTCCCCGATCTCGGACGCCCCGCGGCGCACGCGTAGAAGGGGTGCGAAACGGCCTTCGGCACTCTTTGGGTAGCCGATGCCGATCTCGGCATCCCATTTGCGGCAGAAGCGGCAACCCGGCTCTTCGACCATGATCAGGCGCACCGGCGGCGCGGCCCGGGCCTCATGGCCAACCGCCTCGGGCGCGGCCGCTGCGGGAAGCAGCCCAACCGCCGCAAGAAGCGCGGTGCCGAAGATTTTTCGAAGGCGTTGGATGCCGGTGCCGGGCAGCATGTTTGCGCCCCCTTTCTGTCCCATGCTAGCAGTCTCGCTTATGTTGGAGAAGCGACACCGCAAGATGCCGCCCGAGATGCCGGCTACGGCGCCGCCGAGATCGGACGGGGCCTCTCCCGTCAGCCGAGGCGCTTGCGACGTGACCCGTCGCACGCTCTTCGCCGGTGTGGCAGCCGTCACGGCGGGCGCTGCCCTCGGCCCCCGCTCGGCCTACCCGGGCATGACACCGTCTGCCTCTGCTGGAGCGCAGGCCGCAGCTGAGCCTGCTCGCCGTCCGCCCACGCCCCAGTTCCAGGAGGCGTTTGCGCGCATCGTCCGCAGTGGCACGCCGGTCGAAGGTCCGATGACACTCGAAATGCCCGAGGACGCCGAGAACGGCAACATCGTGCCTTACAAGATCTCAGTCGATAGCCCGATGACCGAGGAGGACCACATCGCCGAGGTGCACCTTCTCTCGACGCAGAACCCGCAGGCCGTTGTGGCGATCTTCCATTTCACGCCGCTCTCCGGGACAGCCGTCGTCGCCGGGCGCATGCGGCTCGCGAGGACGCAGGAGGTGGTGGCGGTGGCGCTCACCTCCCGCAACACGCTGATCGCGGCCCGCGCCGAAGTCGAGGTCGGCATCGGTGGCTGCGGGACGGAGTGACGGACATGGCCGCTTCCAAGCCCCGCATCAGGCTGCCCGACGAAATCCGCACCGGTGAGATCATCGAGGTTAAGGCGCTCGTCACCCACGTCATGGAGACGGGAAACCGCAAGGATTCCGAGGGACGGCCGATCCCGCGCAATATTATCCACACCGTCACCGCCCACTATGACGGCGCGCTCGTGTTCAAGGCCGAGCTCGGATCGGGTATCTCGGCCAATCCCTATCTCGCCTTCACGCTCAAGGTCCCGGGCCCCGGCGAGCTTAAGATCACCTGGCTCGATGACGAGGGGGACGAGACGGTCGTACGCTATCCCGTGAGCGTCGTTTGAGGCCTTTCGACCGAGGCCGAAGCGAAGGACTTGCCCGCTGGCCCTGAAGCCGCTACGCGGAGGCTTCGGTTCCAAACGGGAGGGGACCCATGGCAGAAGAACCTATCGTTGCACAGACAGGCCCTTACCAGGTTGACCTGGTTGAGGGCGAGACCTACTGGTATTGCCGCTGCGGCCGCTCGCAGGCGCAGCCTTTCTGCGACGGATCCCACGAAGGCACGGGCATCGAGCCCTTGGAGTTCGTCGCTCCATCGACGGCCACGTTTAATCTTTGCGGCTGCAAAGCAACGGACGATGAGCCCTGGTGTGACGGCACCCACAACATGATCTGAGCCGGCAGGCCGACGAAGTTAGAGCGAATCGCAAGTCACCTTCTTGCATTCCACTTGCCGCCGGCGACGCCAAAAACTTGCGCACTTTTCGCATAAATCCACAGGTGCGCGGGCGCTGGAGCCATAAAGCCGGCGCAAATGCGAAAAATTAGTTCCCATATGCGCACCCCCCGCTCTAAACAGCTAGAGCCGAGCCTATTCGGGCGGACTCATCCGAATAGGTAAGGACGCGCGCTCAAACAAACGTCTAGATTTGTAACCAGCGCAAGCGAACGGAAAATGCTCTAGAGTGCTTCCGGAAAAGTGGGAACCGGTTTTCCGGAAAGAAGCACGAAGAAACAAAAACTTAGAGCCGTTCCCCGTTTCCACTTAAACCGGAACGGCTCTAGGGTCACCGTCGACTCCGGGGAGGGGGACCGCCGGCTTATGGATTATTTTGTCCAGCAGCTCATCAACGGGCTCACGCTCGGCTCCATCTACGGCCTCATCGCCATCGGCTACACCATGGTCTATGGCATCATCGGCATGGTCAACTTCGCCCATGGCGACGTGTTCATGCTGGCCGCCTTCATCGCGCTGATCCTGTTCATCCTGCTGACCCAGCTCTTGGGGATAGGCTCGCTCGCCCTTGCACTCCTGATCGTGCTGGTGCTCGGCATGGCGCTCACCAGTCTCTGGGGCTGGGTCATCGAGCGCTTCGCTTACCGGCCGCTCAGAGGCTCCTTCCGGCTCGCCCCGCTGATCTCGGCCATCGGCATGTCGATCTTCCTCTCGAATTTCGTCCAGCTCGTACAGGGTCCCCGCAACAAGACGCTCGAGCCCATTCTCACGGGCGTGCTCGTCATCCCCGTCGGCAACGGCTCCGTCACCCTGGCGGAGAAGCAGCTCCTGATCATGGTGGTCACCGTCGCCCTCCTCGCGGTGCTATGGTACGTCGTGCGGCGCACGTCTCTCGGGCGCGCGCAGCGAGCCTGCGAGCAAGATCGCAAGATGGCGGCGCTTCTCGGCGTCGACGTGGACCGCACCGTCGCCCTCACCTTCATCCTCGGCGCCGCGCTCGCGTCCGTCGCAGGCCTTCTCTGGATGGGCTATTATGGCGTGATCAGCTTCTCCGACGGCTTCGTGCCGGGCATCAAGGCCTTTACGGCCGCCGTGCTCGGCGGCATCGGCTCGCTTCCCGGCGCCGTGCTCGGCGGCTTGCTGATCGGCCTCATCGAGACCCTTTGGTCCGCCTACTTCTCCATCGACTACAAGGACGTGGCGGCGTTCTCGATCCTCGCCATCGTGCTGGTCTTCCTGCCGTCGGGGCTGCTGGGACGGCCCGACGTCGAGAAGGTCTGACCGATGGGCGCGACGGCTGATGCACTGAAGCGTGCGCTTCTCGCCGCTCTCGTCACGCTCGGCCTGGCGTTCCCCATCGTCGCCCTACGCACGGAGGCGAACCTCTCCAACCAGCTCGTGCTGACCCCGCGTTGGGGCGTGGTGCTGACGCTCGCGGCCATCGCCTTCGTGGCCACGTTCCTGCTCACCCTTATCAGGCCGGCAGGCCCCGCGCGCACCATTCCCCAGAAGACGCGAACAGCGCCACCGCATCCGATCATGCGCCATCTGCCGCGCATCGGCCTGGCGCTCCTCCTCGCCTATCCGCTCGTCGCGTTCGCCGTCGCCGAGGCCGGCGGGCCGGGCGTTCTGAAGCTCGTCGATACCTACGGCATCCAGATCCTGATCTACGTGCTGCTCGGGCTCGGCCTTAACATCATCCTCGGGCTTGCCGGTCTGCTCGATCTCGGCTTCGTGGCCTTCTATGCCGTCGGCGCCTATTCCTCGGCGCTGCTCACGACCACATTCGGGCTGTCGTTCTGGATCGTCCTGCCGCTGGCCGGCATCCTGGCCGCTTTCTGGGGCGTCATGATCAGCCTGCCCGTGCTGCGGCTCAAGGGTGACTACATTGCCATCGTGACGCTGGCCTGCGCGGAAATCGTCCGCCTGGTGCTCGTCAACTGGGTGCCGGTGACGGGCGGCTACGCCGGCATCTCGAGCATCCCGAAGCCGACGCTCTTCGGTCTCTCCCTTGGCTCCGAAGCGGGCTCGCTGCCATCGCTGCTGGGCCTCCCCCCATCGCCGATCTACCGGCTCGCGTTCATGTACTATCTGGTGCTGGCGCTGGCGCTCGCCGCCTATTGGGTGACGCTGCGGCTGCGGACGCTGCCCGTCGGCCGCGCCTGGGAGGCCATGCGGGAGGACGAGATCGCCTGCCGCTCGCTCGGCATCAACACGGTGACGACGAAGGTCACGGCGTTTGCCGCAGGCGCCTTCTTCGGCGGGCTCGCCGGCGCGTTCTTCTCGTCGCATTACGGCTTCATCAGCCCGAAGTCGTTCGAGTTTCTGGAGAGTGCCATGATCGTCGCCATTGTCGTCCTCGGCGGCCTCGGCAGCATGGTCGGCGTCGCCATCGCGGCCACCGCCATGATTGGCGGCACCGAGCTCCTTCGCGAGCTCGGCGTGCTGAAGGCCGTGTTCGGCCCCGACTTCGACCCCGCCCAGTACCGCATGATGCTGTTCGGGCTTGCGATGGTCATGCTGATGGCCTGGCGGCCGAAAGGGCTCATCGCCACGCGCGAACCGACGGTGCGCTTGAAGCCGCCCGCAACGCGCGGCGCGCCGGCCGCTGCTCCGGCGGAGTGAGGCCGTCCATGCGCTGGCTCGAGGATCCTCTGCTTGTCATAGACCATCTCTCGATGCGTTTCGGGGGCCTGGTGGCGATCAACGATCTCTCGTTCACTGTCGGCCGCGGTGACATCACGGCGCTCATCGGGCCGAACGGCGCCGGCAAGACCACGGTCTTCAACTGCATCACCGGTTTCTATCGGCCGAGCAGCGGACGCTTGGCGCTGGCCCATGGCGGCGCCGCCACCCCCGAGGCGGTCGATGCGCTCGCGCGCTCCAGCAAGCGCCGCACGCAGGGGGCCTCGCCCGAGCTGTTCCTGCTCGAGCGCATGGCGGACCATGCCATCGCATCCGAAGCCCGCGTCGCACGAACCTTCCAGAACATCCGCCTTTTTCCAGGCATGACCGTTCTCGAGAACCTGATCGTCGCCCAGCATAAGACGCTGATGGCCGCGTCCGGCATGAGCATCGCCGGCCTTCTCGGTCTTGCGAAATACCGCGCTGCCGAGCGCAAGGCCTTCGAGCTGGCACGCGCCTGGCTCGAGGTCGTCGGCCTCGTCGATCGCGCCGACGATCCGGCCGGCGATCTCCCTTACGGTGCCCAGCGGCGTCTCGAGATCGCGCGCGCCATGTGCACGAACCCGGTGTTGCTCTGCCTCGATGAGCCGGCGGCCGGCCTCAACAATCGAGAGAGCGCGGAGCTGACGCGCCTGCTGCGTGGCATCCGCACGCAAACCGGCGTCTCGATCCTGCTCATCGAGCACGACATGTCCGTGGTCATGGACATCTCGGACCACGTCGTCGTCATCGAATACGGCGTCAAGATCGCCGACGGCACGGCCGAGAGCGTCAAGAACGATCCGAAGGTCATCGCTGCCTATCTCGGCGTCGATGACGAGGAAGTCGCGGACGCCACGGCAGGGAAAGGCACACCATGAGCGCGCCCCTGCTCGCAATCGAAGGCGTCTCAGCCTTCTATGGCAACATCCAGGCACTCAAGGGCGTGTCTCTCGAGGTGCGGCGCGGCGAGATCGTGACCTTGATCGGGGCCAATGGCGCCGGCAAGTCGACCCTGATGATGACGGTGTTCGCCGACCCGCGTGCGCGGGAGGGCGAGATCCTGTTCGAAGGCCAGCCCATCACCCGGCTCGCGACGCATGCCATCTCGCGGCTCCGCATCGCCCAGTCGCCGGAGGGGCGGCGCATCTTCCAGCACATGACCGTGCTCGAGAACCTGCAGATGGGCGCCGCCGTCGATGGCAGCCGGCACTTCGATGAGGATCTCGAGCGCGTCACGCAGCTTTTCCCCCGCCTCAAGGAACGGCTCGCCCAGCGTGGCGGCACGCTCTCGGGCGGCGAGCAGCAGATGCTCGCTATCGCGCGCGCCTTAATGAGCCGGCCGAAGCTCTTGATGCTGGATGAGCCCTCACTTGGCCTCGCGCCTCTCATCGTGAAGCAGATCTTCGCCACCCTCGCAGAGCTCAACCGGCAAGGCATGACGATCTTCCTCGTCGAGCAGAATGCCTTCCACGCTTTGAAGCTTGCCGACCGGGCCTACGTGATGGTGAACGGCGTGATCACGATGAGCGGGCCGGCACGCGAGCTTCTCGCACGGCCCGAGATCCGCCAAGCTTACCTCGAAGGCGGGAGGCACTGATGCGTGCATCCGGCACTCCTTACGCAACACGCGCGATTAGCAGGGAGTCGTCGGAAAAGAGGCAACCAACTTGCCCGCACCCAAACGTCATCCCGGCGAAGGCCGGGATCCACGCCAGCTTCCGCAGATACGACGACGCCGGCACGAGCCCAGGAGACCACGATGCTTGAGCAGCTTTTGACGGTGCTCGGCTACGCGAACACAGGAGCCAACACGGCCTGGCAATTCGTGCTGCTCACGCTCCTGATCGGCGGCGGCGCCGCGTGGCGGACGGGTGAAGCCGTGGCCCAGAACTGGGGCCCCATCTGGCTGGTCGCGGCCTATACGGCGCTGCTCGCCGCCGCGGTCCGCTTCCTCCACTACGCACTATTCGGCGGAACCCTGCTGTCGCTGCCGAGCTACCTCGTGGATGTGTCGGTGCTAATCGTGATCGCGCTCCTCGCCCATCGTATGCGCCGCGCCCGCCAGCTGACGGAACAGTACCCCTGGATGTTCAAGCGCTCGGGGCCGCTCACGTGGCGCAACGGCCCATAAGGGCGCATACGGGCATGACACGGCCGCCGTTTCGCGCAACAACGCCGTGTCAGCGATGCGATTCACCGGGCTCACCCGCCTCAGAAGGAAGACACGCATGTCTCTCAAGACGCTCGCCGGGGTTTTGACCGCCGCCATCCTCTCGCTCGCGCTCGCTTCCTGTGGTGGTGAGGACAAGCTCAAGATCGGCGTGGCTGGGCCTCTCACCGGCAAGGACGCCGTATTCGGCGCCCAGCTCAAGAACGGGGCCGAGCAGGCGGTCGAGGACATCAATGCCGCGGGCGGCCTCAACGGGCAGCAGATCGAGCTTCTCGTCGGCGATGATGCGGGCGATCCCCGCCAGGGACGCTCCGTTGCCAACACCTTCGTCAGCGAAGGCGTGCGCTTCGCGGTCGGACATTTCAACTCCGGCGTCACCGAGCCGGCCTCCGACGTCTACGCCGAGAACGGCATCCTGATGGTGACCCCCGGCTCGACCAATCCCAAGATCACCGAGCGCGGGCTCACCAACGTATTCCGCATCTGCGGCCGGGACGACCAGCAGGGCCGGGTTGCAGGCGAGTACATCGCCGAACACTTCAAGGACAAGCGGGTCGCCATCGCCCACGACAAGACCACGTACGGCAAGGGCCTTGCCGATGAGGCGAAGAAGACCATGAACGCCCTCGGCGTGACGGAAGTGCTTTATGAGGGCATCAACGCCGGCGAGCGCGATTTCAGTGCCCTCGTTTCGAAGATCAAGGATGTAGATGCCGATCTGGTCTACTGGGGTGGCGTTCACACCGAAGGCGGCAGCATCCTGCGCCAGATGCGCGCTGCGGGCGTCAACGCGGTGATGATGGGTGGCGACGGCATCGCCACCGACGAGTTCGCAGCACTTGGCGGCCCCGGCACCGAGGGCACGCTCATGACGTTCGGCCCTGACCCGCAGAAGCGCCCCGAGGCGCAGGCGGTGTTGTCCAAGTTCGCAGCCCGCAACTTCAAGCCTGAGGCCTACACGCTTTACGCCTATGCCGCGGTGCAGGTGATTGCGGAGGCCGCGAAGGCCATCGGTTCGGTGGATCCAGTGAAAGTCGCGGAGGAGTTGCACAAGGGCAAGACGTACAAGACCGTGATTGGCGATCTCGCTTTCGATGCCAAAGGCGACGTGACGCGCATTGATTACGTCATGTACACCTGGAAGAAGCAGCCCGATGGCACGATCACCTACGTCCAGAACTGACGGGGGTGCCTCATCGCGCCAAATAAGGGTGCGCTAGAGCCTGATCGTTTGAGGTGGATGCGGACACGCATTCACCGAGAACGTGAATCAGCCTCTCGCATAAAAACTTAGAGCGCGTTCTCGTTCCGCTCGCTTCTTTTCCGATATACGGCTTCACGTCACCTACGTGTTCGCGGCCCCGCTCAAACAAAAGCGGATGCGCTTTCGCGCGTGACCAGAAGCCGTCAGCGCCCTTGGGATTCGATCCTGCATTCTTGGGCGAGGCGGCGCTCGATCAGCGACAGCGCCTCGGGAACTTTCTTACCGTGGACCCGGTACACCCGGATTCGCTCCTGAACGATAGCGAACGATCGTCGTAGATCGTCAATCTGGTCCAGCCGATGATTGAGCTCGGCAATCTCGGCGTGCATCTGCTCAGTCATAGTCTATCCCTTACTTTCGCAACTTTCTTGTCAGGCCTCGGCCCAAACAACCCTGCGGTGCAAAACGATCGTCAGTGAGCGCTCTTTGCAACCTGTATGAGCATTCAACGCTCTCATCCGACCCTTGCGTAAGTTGAATATAGTGCTGATCTCTCGCAGCTCACCTCTGACAAATTGGCCACAGTTAAGGAACGGGCTTCTTTTAACTGGCGCCATGCCTCCCTGAGCATCCATTGAAATATGGCTCAAGCTAGGCTCGGACGGTCACAAGATGTTACGATTGAACATGTGCCTTTTTCAGCTCAACGAATTGTAACTTTCTGGCATCCTTCTTTTTTTAGGGGCTTGCTGCTGAAATGAAATGTGATTTCGGAAGAGCTTGCGGAAGCCGAGGCAACCCCCCACCGGTTGAAGGCAGGATTATTCCGTACCCGACGCATGCAAGACATAGTGACGCACAGGTATTCCGGGCCGCCGCGCATGCGCTCGCCATGTAATCCGGCGGGCAAGATTGAAGCCGGAAGCCGGGTCTGCTAGTGCCCTCTTTTACGCTCAACACGAGACAACTGATGATCCCCCGCTATTCACGCCCTGAGATGGCGTCCATCTGGACGCCCGAGACGCGCTTCCGCATCTGGTTCGAGATAGAGGCCCACGCCGCGACGGCCATGGCCGAGATCGGCATCATCCCGAAGGAAGCCGCGCGCACCATCTGGGAAAAGGGCTCAAAGGCCGAATTCGACACCGCGCGCATCGACGAGATCGAAGCGGTGACGAAGCACGATGTCATCGCCTTCCTCACCCATCTCGCCGAGCATGTGGGGCCGGACGCGCGCTTCGTGCACCAGGGCATGACCTCGTCCGACGTGCTCGACACCTGCTTCAACGTGCAGCTCGTGCGCGCGTCCGACCTTCTCATCGCTGACGTGGACCGGCTGCTCGCCGCCCTCAAGGCGCGCGCCTACGAGCACAAGCACACGATCACCATCGGCCGTAGCCACGGCATCCATGCGGAGCCGACGACGTTCGGCATCAAGCTCGCCTATGCCTATGCAGAATTCGCGCGCGCCCGCGAGCGCCTCATCGCCGCGCGGTCCGAGGTGGCGACTTGCGCCATTTCAGGGGCGATCGGCACCTTTGCCAACATCGATCCCTCCGTCGAGGCCTACGTTGCCGAGAAGCTCGGCCTGTCGCCGGAACCCGTCTCGACGCAGGTGATCCCGCGCGACCGGCACGCGATGTACTTCGCCACGCTCGCCGTGGTCGCGTCGTCGATCGAGCGCCTGGCCGTCGAAATCCGGCATCTACAGCGCACCGAGGTGCTGGAAGCTGAGGAATATTTCTCGGCCGGGCAGAAGGGCTCGTCCGCGATGCCCCATAAGCGCAATCCCGTGCTTTCTGAAAACCTCACCGGCCTTGCCCGCATGGTGCGCGCCTACGCGCTCCCAGCGATGGAAAACGTGGCTCTCTGGCATGAGCGCGACATCTCGCATTCGTCGGTCGAGCGCATGATCGGCCCAGATGCGACGGTGACGCTCGACTTCGCGCTTGCTCGCCTCGCCGGCGTCATCGAAAAGCTGGTCGTCTATCCGGAGGCCATGAAGCGCAATCTGGATCGCCTGGGCGGCCTGCACAATTCCCAGCGTGTGCTGCTCGCGCTCACGCAGGCCGGAGCGTCGCGTGAGGAGGCCTATGCCCTCGTGCAGCGCAACGCCATGAAGACCTGGGAGAGCGGCGCCGACTTCCTCGCCGAGCTCAAGTCGGATGCGGACGTAACGGCGAAAGTGCCGGCCGCCACGCTAGAGACCATGTTCGACGATGGCTACCACCTGAAGCACGCCGGGATGATTTTCCGGCGGGTGTTCGGAGAGGAGTGACGAAGCCCGCGCTTTGGCTGGCTCCCGGCGTAGTCTATGATCGCAGGACGCTAGAGCCTGATCGTTTGAGGTGGATGCGGACACGCATTCACCGAGAACGTGAATCAGTCTCTCAAATAAAAACTTAGAGCGCGGTCACGTCGCGCAATCTGATCCCGATAAGGGTGAACGCGCTCTAAGGTCCCGCGCCCTCCGAAGACTGGTGGCGTCTATACGGAGCGGGACGGACGGTCCTTGGGCTTTCCCTTGTTGCCACGCTGGCGTCGCGTTTGGTGTGCACGTCACGCGAAACACGCTCCGACCCGCTATCTTGACGAGGCCCCATGCGAACCTCAGACGTCGACATCCTGATCGTCCCCGGTTGGTCGGATACCACGCGCGACCATTGGCAATCGCGATGGGAGCGCACCTTGAAGACGGCGCGGCTCGTCGAGCAGGAGAGCGGGCTCGCGCCCGAGCGCGAAGCCTGGGTCGGACGCATCATCGAAGCGGCGGTGCAGAGCACGCGTCCCGTGGTTCTCGTTGCTCACAGTCTCGGGGTTGCAGCAGTCGCGCACATGGCCAAACGCATTCCCAAGGGCTTCCTGTCGGGCGCATTCCTGGTGGCGCCTGCCGATGTGGACCACGTGCAGGACTGGCCTGAAACGTCCGGCCTGACGCTTGACGGCGAGGCCAACGGGTTCGCCCCGCTGCCGCTCGATCCCCTTCCCTTTCCGTCTGTCCTGGTTGCGTCCACGACCGATCCCTACTGCCGGATCGAGCGAGCCAAAACGTTCGCAGAGGCCTGGGGCGCGACATTGGTGGACGCTGGCGAAGTCGGGCACATCGATGGCGAGTCGGGCCATGGCCCCTGGCCCGAGGGCGTCCTGCGCTTCGGCTCGTTCCTGCAGACCCTCACCCAGTAAGACCGATCAAGCCCGGGTGCAGCACACCCGGCCCTGCCCCGCACCACGTCGTCGCCCGGGCGCGGGACCCAGCATCATCTGGGACGCTGGCTAAGCTTCCGAGCGGGCCTTACGCGCCCGCTCCGAGCCGTGCTTCGATGGCAGCGAGCGCGTCGGAGGCCTTTGAGCCGTCCGGTCCGCCGGCCTGCGCCATGTCGGGCCGGCCGCCGCCGCCCTTGCCACCAAGCGCCTCAGCGCCCGCACGCACGAGATCGACAGCGCTCCACGTCTTGACGAGGTCGTCGGTCACGCCGACTGCGATGCCCGCCTTGCCGTCCTCGGTTACGCCGACGATGGCCACCACGCCGGAGCCGACCTGCTTCTTGCCGTCATCGACAAGACCGCGCAGATCCTTCGGATTGAGCCCCTGCACCGAGCGCGCGAGCAGCCGGACATCGCCAATTGTGCGCACGGCATCGGCGGCGGCAGCCGGGGCGCCGTTTCCGATAAAAATACCACCAAGCGCAATCTGACGCTTGGCGTCGGCGAGCTGGCGCTCGAGCTGTTTTCTTTCCTCGACAAGAACGTGAAGGCGCTCGACAAGCTCCTCAGGACGCGTCTTCAAGACAGCAGCCGCCTCTTTGAGCCGCTGGTCCGCATCGGCGAGATACGCCCGCGCGCCGTCGCCTGTCAGCGCCTCGATGCGGCGCACGCCGGCAGAGCTCGCACTTTCCGCTATAATCTTCACGAGGCCAATATCGCCGGTGCGGCGCACGTGGGTGCCGCCGCAGAGCTCCACGGACCACGCCTTGTTGGCGCCTGGCGCAAGTCCGCCTTCGCCGAGGCCGCCCATGGAGACGACGCGCACCTCGTCGCCGTACTTTTCGCCGAAGAGTGCCATGGCGCCCGATGCCTTGGCATCCTCGAGCGCCATCAGGCGTGTCTCGACGGGCCCGTTCTCGAGCACGAACTCGTTGGCGAGCCGCTCGACGGCAGCAACCTCATCGGCGCTCATCGGTTTCGTGTGCACGAAGTCGAAGCGCAGCCGGTCTGGCGAAACGAGAGAGCCCTTCTGCGCCACGTGGGGCCCGAGCACCTGCCGCAGCGCCTCGTGCAGAAGGTGGGTCGCGGAATGATTGGCGCGCGTCGCCGTCCGCCGCCCATGATCGACCTCGAGCTCGACGGCGTCGCCCACATTGAAGCGCCCCGCCTCGACCCGGCCGATGTGCACGAACAGATCGCCGATCTTTTTCTGCGTATCCGTGACGCGAAAGAGAGCGCCCTCTGCGCCCTTGATCAGCCCCGTATCGCCAACCTGGCCGCCGCTCTCGCCATAGAACGGCGTCTGGTTGAGCACCAGCGCGCCCACATCGCCCGTCTTGAGATCCTGTACTGGCTTGCCGTCCAGAACCAGCGCGCGGATCTCACCTTCGGCGTCCTCGGTATCGTAGCCAAGGAATTCGGTCGCCCCGACCTCTTCCTTGATCTCGAACCAGATCTCTTCCGTCGCGGCCTCGCCCGAACCCTTCCAGGCGCGGCGGGCTTCGTCCTTCTGCTTGGCCATGGCGGCGTCGAACGCCTTGGTATCGACCGCGATATTGCGGGCACGCAGCGCGTCCTCGGTGAGGTCGAGCGGGAAGCCGTAGGTGTCGTAGAGCTTGAATGCGACGTCACCCGGGAAAGTCGCCCCCGGCGTCAGGCCCGCAGCCGCCTCTCCAAGCAGCTTCAGCCCGTTGCCGAGCGTCTTCTTGAAGCGCGTCTCCTCGAGCTTGAGCGTCTCCTCGATCAGCGCCTCCGCGCGGCCGAGCTCGGGATAAGCCGCCCCCATCTCCCGCACGAGCGACGGGACGAGGCGATACATGAGGGGATCGGTGCAGCCGAGCTGATGCGCGTAGCGCATGGCACGGCGCATGATACGCCGCAGGACATAGCCGCGCCCTTCGCTCGAGGGCAGCACGCCGTCGGCGATGAGGAAGCTCGAGGCTCGCAGATGATCGGCGATGACCCTGCGCGCCGGCGTCACGTCGATCCCGTCCGGATTGTCGCTGGCGCCAAGCTTGCGGCTCTCGTCGCGAATGGTGGCGATCAGGTTGCGGAAGAGATCGATATCATAGTTATCGTGCACGCCCTGCAGCACGGCCGCGATGCGCTCGAGGCCCATGCCGGTATCGACGGACGCCTTCGGCAGATCGATGCGCTCGCCCGAGGGGAGCTGCTCGTACTGCATGAAGACGAGGTTCCAGATCTCAATGAAGCGATCGCCGTCCTCATCCGCCGAGCCCGGCGGACCTCCCGGGATCTTAGCCCCGTGATCGTAGAAGATCTCGGTGCACGGACCGCATGGCCCCGTGTCACCCATCTGCCAGAAATTATCCTTCGTCGCGATGCGGATCAGCCGCTCATCCGGCAGCCCTGCGATCTTCCTCCAGAGCGTGTGCGCCTCGTCGTCCTCGTGGAAAACGGTGACGGTGAGCCGCTTCGCGTCGAGACCGAATTCCTTGGTGACCAGATTCCAGGCAAGCTCGATCGCGCGCTCCTTGAAGTAGTCGCCGAACGAGAAGTTACCGAGCATCTCGAAGAACGTGTGGTGGCGCGCCGTATAGCCCACGTTGTCGAGATCGTTGTGCTTGCCGCCCGCGCGCACGCACTTTTGAGAAGAGACCGCGCGCGCATAGGGCCGCGTCTCCTGTCCGGTGAAGACGTTCTTGAACTGCACCATGCCGGCGTTGGTGAACATCAGCGACGGGTCGTTGCGCGGCACGAGCGGCGAGGATGGCACCACCTCATGCCCCTCCGCCTTGAAGTAGTCGAGGAACGCCCGTCTGATCTCGTTGACGCCAGTCATCTCAATTCCACAGCCGTGTTGATCCGCACGCCCCGATCGCCCGCCACGCGTCCCCTCGCACCAGCCGACGCCGCATTCCGCGTCTCTCCGAGACGTGGATGCTGAGCTTCGTGCGTCAATGACCGCCTTCGCGGCCGCCGGGATCAGCGTAACGTGGGCTCACGCGAGCTTTTCTCACCTTGCGTCGCTTTTAGCGGGCGCTCTGGGGCCTTGTCCACAAATGCAGCAGCCTAGCTGCTAACCGTTCGAGAACCCGGCACGCTCGTGCGCTCTTTAAGGCTCGCTTCGGCAAGACATCTCGCATCGAGATGCACCATACAGTCTCCCAAACCCGACCTTGACGCACGTTGAGGCCGCGTCGTCCGGTTCCAACGAGCACAAGCACCCCTTGGAACCGCCACATGCAGCCGAGCCCAGTCCGCTGCCCTGGCCCCCGCATCGCGTGGCCGGATCGAGCAACAGCCCGGCCTCCTTCCAGTCGCGCTTTTCAGGAGGACGCTGTCAACGAGCGAGGCCAATGCACGCGCAACAGGCCTCCGGCCACGCCAACGCCTGCACGCCCCGCCCGCTGCTGAGCGGCCTCAGCCGGGGCCGCCTCATCCGGTGCTCAGCGCTTTCCCCCGCCGGCACCGGAACTCTTTTTGGCGGCCTCGGGCACGTCCGGCAGCACGCCATCCTCGTCCGGCTCTTCCCCGTCGGCGCCTCCATCCGCATCGGGCTCCGCCAGCATCTTATCGACGATCAGGCCGGCACTGGCCCGAACGGCGTTCTCGATCGCATCCGCGATCTTCGGGTTTTCCTTCAGGAAGGATTTGGCGTTCTCGCGCCCCTGACCGATGCGCTGTCCGTCGTAGGAGAACCAGGCGCCGGACTTGTCGACGATGCCCGCCTTGACGCCAAGATCGACCAACTCACCGACCTTCGAGATCCCCTCGCCGTACATGATGTCGAACTCGACCTGCTTGAACGGCGGCGCGACCTTGTTCTTCACCACCTTGACGCGGGTCTGGTTGCCGACTGTCTCCTCGCGCTCCTTGATCTGGCCAATGCGCCGAATATCGAGGCGCACCGACGAATAGAACTTCAGCGCATTGCCTCCGGTCGTGGTCTCGGGGTTGCCGAACATGACGCCGATCTTCATGCGGATCTGGTTGATGAAGATCACCATCGTGCCCGACTTGTTGATCGAGGCCGTGAGCTTCCGCAGCGCCTGGCTCATGAGGCGGGCCTGCAGCCCCGGCAGCGAATCCCCCATCTCGCCTTCGAGCTCGGCCTTCGGCGTCAGAGCCGCGACGCTGTCCACCACGAGCACATCGACCGCACCAGAGCGCACCAGGGTATCCGCGATTTCGAGCGCCTGCTCACCCGTATCAGGCTGCGAGATGAGCAGATCCTCGACCTTGACGCCAAGCTTCCTCGCATAAGCGGGATCGAGCGCATGCTCTGCGTCGACGAAGGCGCAGATGCCGCCCTTCTTCTGCGCTTCCGCGATGACCTGCAGCGTAAGCGTCGTCTTGCCCGAGGATTCCGGCCCATAGATCTCGATCACCCGGCCCTTGGGCAGGCCGCCGATGCCGAGCGCGATGTCGAGGCCCAGCGAGCCGGTCGAGATCGCCTCGATGTCGATCGAGCGATCGGCGGCCCCGAGCCGCATGATCGAGCCCTTGCCAAAGTTCTTGTCGATCTGCGCCAGCGCGGCTTCCAGCGCCTGTTTCTTGTCCATCCTGTCCCCTTCGACGACGTACAGCTCCGGCATGTCGTATGGTCCCTTATGACACGTTAGCAGCGGATCGGCGACTCAGCGCGTGGATAAGTTGTACTCGTTTTGTTCTCTTCCGTCCAGCGACTCCTTAACCAGCTCTTAGCCGCTCCGGGTCATCGTGAAGGCACCAGATGCTGTCAGCGGTGCCAAGCTCTTTCGCCATGCTGCACGTAATCTCCATCGCCTCGAACGCACTCGAGGTTCAGACTCGCAAGCTCGACGCGATCGCCTCTGCCGTGGCGCTCTCGACGGGCGCGACCAAGCGGTCTGACGCACCCGAGCGGCCGGCCCCCGTGCGCATCGGCGCACTGCCGGTGGAGGGACCCGTCGAAGCCATGGTATCGCTGAAGGAAGTCGAGCTGGCCTACCGCATGAATGCCGCCGTCATCGAAACGGCGGACGATATGCTCGGCAGCCTTCTCGAGATGGTCGATCGCGAACAGCGCTAAAGTGCTTCCGGAAAAGTGGCGACCGATTTTCCGACGGGAAGCACGCGAGAAAAGTGCTTCCCGAAAAGGTCATGGCGGAGCCATGCAAGCTAGGTCGGACGAAACCACCCGGGCCCAAGTGCTCGGTAAGAAGCACGAAAAAACAATGCTTAGAGCCGCTCTCCGGCAGCTGCGCACACTCGCGGGTTGGGACTGGAATGGAGACACATCATGGACAACGAAAACTTCAATCTTTCGCTCCGCCGCTTCCTGAAGGAAGTCGGCATCTCCTCCCAGCAGGAGATCGAGCGCTTCGTGCGCGAGAAAAATCTTGCCGGCACGGGCGAGCTTAAAGTCCGGATGGTCCTGACCGCAGAGGGTACCGACCTCCATCATGAGGTATCGGGGCAGATCGATCTCAGCGACGCCTGAGAGCACGCCAGCGGAGCGAGCGCACCCGCTCCAGCAACGCTCCCTTACGTTCCGAATAGCGGGCTACGCCACCTTGGCGTCCTTCGCGGCGATCTCGGCCAGCGTCGACACGAGCTTGCGCACCCCTTTGAAGCGCACGTCCGAGCGGTCCCAAACGCCGCGGAAAACGAGCTTGTGATCGGGCTGCAGCTTGGCGAGCCCACGTGACGCCTGAAGGAACTGCGCCAGCCCCTGCGTATTGGCGAACGCGTTGCGGTGGAAGGTAACAACCGCTCCCTTCGGTCCCGCGTCCACCTTGGCAATCCCGGCGGCGCGGCAGAGCCCTTTGATCTCCATCACGTCGAGCAGATGCCCGACCTCGGCCGGCAACTCGCCGAAGCGATCCAGCAACTCGGCTGCGAAGGCATCGATCTCGGCCCGCGTCTCGAGCGCCGAGAGGCGTCGATAGAGCCCCAGCCTGAGCTGCAGGTCGGCGACATAGCTCTCCGGAATGAGGACCGACAGGCCGATGGAGATCTCGGGGCTCCACTGGTCGTCGGCCTCCATGAGATCGCCGCCCTTCATCGCCGCGACGGCCTCCTCGAGCATCGACTGGTAGAGTTCGAAGCCCACCTCGCGGATGTGTCCGGACTGCTCCTCGCCGAGAAGGTTGCCGGCGCCGCGGATATCGAGGTCGTGCGAGGCGAGAGAGAACCCGGCGCCGAGCGTATCGAGCGACTGCAGCACCTTGAGCCGCTTCTCCGCACCTTCAGTCAGCGCCTGGCCGGGCGGCGTGGTGAAGTAGGCATAGGCGCGCCGCTTCGAGCGGCCGACACGCCCGCGAAGCTGATAGAGCTGCGCCAGGCCGAACATATCGGCGCGATGCACGATCAGCGTGTTGGCGTTCGGCACGTCGAGGCCGGACTCGACGATTGCCGTCGAGAGCAGCACGTCGTAGTGCCCCTCGTAGAACGCCGTCATGATGTCCTCGAGCTCGGAGGGCGCGAGCTGTCCGTGCGCCCGCGCGACCTTGAGATGCGGCACCGCTTCCGCCAGGAACGCCGCCACGTCGTCGAGGTCGGAAATGCGCGGCGCCACGTAATACGTCTGCCCACCACGATCCCGCTCGCGCTTCAAAGCGTCGATCAGGATCACGGGATCGAACTCGGAAATGTAAGTGCGCACCGCGAGCCGATCGACAGGCGGCGTCGTGATCAGCGACAGCTCACGCACACCCGTCAAGGCGAGTTGCAGCGTGCGCGGGATCGGCGTCGCCGAGAGCGTCAGCACGTGAACGTCCTCGCGCAGCTGCTTCAGGCGCTCCTTGTGGGTGACGCCGAAATGCTGCTCCTCGTCGATGATGAGCAGACCGAGACGCTGGAACTGGATCTGCTTTCCGAGCAGCGCGTGCGTGCCGATGACGACGTCGATGGTGCCGTCCTTGATGCCATCCTTGACCGCCGTGAGGTCCTTGGCCGCCACAAGCCGCGACGCCTGCGCCGTCTTGAGCGGCAGCCCCTGGAAGCGCTCGTTGACGGTGCGCGAGTGCTGCCGCGCGAGCAGAGTCGTCGGCACCACAATGGCGACCTGTACGCCGTTCATGGCTGCAACGTAAGCGGCCCGCAGCGCCACCTCCGTCTTGCCGAAGCCAACGTCGCCGCATACCAGCCGATCCATCGGCCGGCCGGACTGGAGATCCTCCAGCACCGCCTCGATGCTCGCCGCCTGATCCTCCGTCTCCTCGTAGGGAAAGCGCGCCACGAACTCGTCATAGCCCGTAGGCGGCCCCAGCACCGGCGCCTCGCGAAGCTGGCGCAGCGCCGCGATCTTGATCAATTCGCCCGCCATCTCGCGCAGGCGCTTCTTGAGCCGTGCCTTGCGCGACTGCCACGCCACGCCGCCGAGCTTGTCGAGTTGCGTCGTTCCATCGTCGGACCCGAAGCGCGACAGAAGCTCGATGTTCTCGACCGGCAGATAGAGCGTATCGCCGCCCGCGTATTTCAGCTCCAGGCAGTCGTGCGGCGCACCGAGCGCCGAAATCGTCTTCAGGCCCGCAAAGCGTCCGATGCCGTGGTCGGCATGCACGACGAGATCGCCGACCGACAGGCTCGTTGCCTCGGTCAGAACGTCGGCGGCGCGCTTCGCCTTGCGGCGCGGGCGCACGAGACGGTCGCCGAGGATGTCCTGCTCCGCGATGACGACGAGTTCCGGCGTCTCGAAACCCTGCTCGAGGCCGAGCACGGCGAAGCCCGCGATACCGGGATCCAGCGCCAGCGCCTCTGCATAGCCCTCGACCTTCGCCTGCGCCTTGAGGCCATGCTCCGAGAGCAGCGAACCGAGCCGCTCACGCGCGCCCGGCGTCCACGCGGCGACGATCACCCGGCGGTGCGACCCGAGCACCTGCTTGATGTGGTTGGAGACGGCCTCGAACACGTTGACGTCCGGGTTCTGCCGCTCCGGCGCGAACGAGCGGCCGAGGCGTCCGCGCCAGGGCCGCACGCCCTCGCCTTCCGACATCTCGAATGGCGAAAGCCGCACGACCTTGTGCGCGCTGAGCGCCTTGCTCCAGCTGGCGGCATTGAGGAACATCGTGTCGGGCGGTACCGGCTTGTAGGGCGGCGCGCCGAAGCGCTCGGATTCGAGCCCCTCCGTGCGCGCGAGGTAGTGCTCGGAAATCTGCTCGAAGCGGTTCTTCACCGCATCGTCGACGAGATGATCGAAGCTGAGCGGGACGTCGCCCGTGTAATCGAGCAGCGTCTCGAGACCGTCGTGGAACAGCGGCAGCCAGTGCTCCTGCCCGCTGTAGCGCCGCCCCGCGCTCACCGCTTCATAGAGCGGATCGTCTCCCGTCGCTCCACCGAAGAGTTCCACGTAGCGCGCGCGGAAGTGCGCCGTCGCCTCCTCCCCGAAGGCGACCTCGGAGACCGGCATCAGCACGAGCTTGCGCAGGGCCTTCGCGGTGCGCTGCGTCTCGGCATCGAATGCCTTGATGCTCTCGAGCGTATCGCCGAAGAAATCGAGCCGAACCGGGTTCTGCCGTCCGGGGGGAAAGAGGTCGAGGATGCCGCCGCGCACCGCCATCTCGCCCGGCTCCATCACGGTCCCCGTGCGCGTATAGCCTGCGAGCAGAAGCCGCGCGACGAGCCGGTTCATGTCCACCCGCTGCCCCGGCGCGATGCTCTTCATGGCGCTGCGGATGAAGGCCCGAGGCGGCACGCGCTGCAGAATGGCGTTGACCGTCGTCAGCACGATCATCGGCTCGCTGCGGCTCGTCACCGCGAGCCGCGCGAGCGAGGTGATGCGGCGCGCGACGATCTCGGCGTTAGGGCCGACACGGTCGTAAGGCACCGTATCCCAGGCCGGAAACGGCACCACGCGCACCTTAGGCGCGAAGAAGCGGAGTTGGCCCTCGAGTTCCGATAGACGCCGGTCATCGCGCGCCACATGCACGATGAGCCCCGACTTGGCGCCGTCCGCCGCCTCCTCGACGAGGCGCGCCAGAACGAGGGCATCGAGCCCTTCCGGCACGCCGGTAAAGATCAGGTCGGCCCGTTCGCTCATGACATCGGTCATCGTCTGTAAAACTTCCATATCTCTTGCGGCATCGGCTGCGCCACATCTCGGCAGGCGACGAGCGCACGCTCTTGCCACAGACCCTCAGTCAAGACCATGAAACGTCCGGATCTTCGTCACTACGTCCGCAAACTCGCCTGCGGCGCTACCCGGTTCCGGCCCGAGAAGCCAACCCTGGATCTCGGGATCGGTGAGCGCAAGAAACTGCTCGAACCGGTCGAGATCGGCCACTGCCATGTCTGGAAGCCGCGCCTCGGCAAAGCCCCCGATGAGAAGATCGAGCTCTTTCGTTCCACGGTGCCCTGCACGCCACTGCGCGCGCCGGCGCCGCACTTCGATATCCTCGTTCATGCGCAGAAAGTGGCTCGGTTGGCCGGAATCCTTCCGGAAAGGGTATGAAACGGCTTTCCGCCGAGAGGGTGCGCCGGAGAAACCACGAGGCGCCGAAGCTGTCAGGCAAAAGCGAAGCTATCCCGCCGCGCTTTGCCTTGCCCGCCGCGAAGTGTCATATAACGCCCTCTCCGAAGCCTGTCAGCCCACGCGGGCGGCTCACGCCGATCCGTGACGCCGCAGGCCGGTTTTCGATGCCGTTTCCGATCAGCACCGCCGGACGACATGCGGCCCAGTGAGCTCACCCCCCTATTCGCGGCGGCGGACGCGCTGAAAGGCGTCGGCCCCCATGTCATGACGCTGCTCAAGAAGGCGCTGCGCCTTCCGGTCGGCGTCACGCAGCCGCGCGTGATCGATCTCCTGTGGCATGTGCCGGCAGGCGTCATCGACCGGCGGGCCGAGCCGACGGTGGCGGCCGCCGTCCCGGGCACCATCGCGACCCTCAAGGTGCGCATTTTAAAGCATCGGGCGCCCCCGCGCGGCAACACTAAGGCCCCCTATAAGGTCGCCACCGCGGACGAGACCGGCCCCCTCGATCTCATCTTCTTCCGCGCCGAGCGCTCGTTCGTCGAGCGCCAGCTTCCGGTTGGCGAAGAACGCTACGTTTCGGGGCGCATCGAGCGCTATGGCGAAACGCTCCAGATGGCGCACCCGGACTATATCGTCGGGCCAGACGCGCGCGACGATCTTCCCCTGCTCGAGCCCGTCTATCCGCTCACCGCCGGACTTTCCGGTAAGGTCCTGCTGAAGATCGAGCGCCAGGGTCTCGAGCGCGTCCCGGTGCTCCCCGAATGGCAGGATCCCGCATGGCTCAAGGAGCGCGGCTGGCCGCCGTTCGACGAGGCGCTCCGCCGGATTCACCGCCCCGATGACGCCGCCGACGTCTCGCCCGGCAGCGCACCGCTCCAGCGCCTCGCCTACGATGAGCTCCTGGCCAACCAGCTCGCTCTCGCCATCGTCCGCGAAGGCTTCAAGGCCCAGCGCGGCCGCCCCGTCACCGGCGACGGCTGCCTGCGCAAGCGCATCATCGCAGCGCTTCCCTTCGACCTCACCAATTCCCAGCGCACCGCATTGGAGGAAATCGAGGCCGACATGGGCGCGCCTCGCCGCATGCTGCGGCTGCTGCAGGGCGACGTCGGCTCGGGCAAGACCGTGGTGGCGCTGCTCGCCATGACAGCCGCCGTCGAAGCGGGCACCCAGGCCGCCCTTATGGCGCCGACGGAGGTGCTCGCCCGCCAGCACGCCGACACGATCGCGCCGCTGGCCGAAGCGGCGGGCCTCACCATCGCCCTGCTCACCGGCCGTGAGAAAGGCCGCGCCCGCGGCGAAATCCTGAAGCGCCTCGCCTCGGGCGAGATCGACATCCTGATCGGCACCCACGCGCTGTTCCAGGACGACGTCGTGTTTCGCGACCTCTCTTTCGCTGTCATCGACGAGCAGCATCGCTTCGGCGTGCATCAGCGCCTCGCGCTCCAGAGCAAGGGCAATGGCGGCGCCAACATGCTGGTGATGACCGCAACGCCGATCCCGCGCACGCTGCTCATGACCCACTATGGCGATCTCGAGGTCTCGCGCCTCACGGAGAAGCCCGCCGGCCGCAAGCCGATCGTCACCAGACAGATCTCGGTCGACCTGATCGAGAAGCTGATCGCCCGCATCAAGGTCCAACTCGCCGAGGGCGCGCAGGTCTATTGGGTGTGCCCCCTGATCGAGAGCTCCGACGTCTCGGATCTCGCCGCGGCTGAGGAACGCCACGCGCATCTGTCCCAAGTGCTCGGCGGCGGCGTCGGCCTCTTGCACGGCGGCATGAACGCAACCGCCAAGGATGCGACCATGGCCTCCTTCGCCGACGGCAACCTGAAGGTGCTCGTCGCGACCACCGTGATCGAGGTCGGCGTCAACGTGCCCAACGCCAACATCATGGTCATCGAGCATGCCGAGCGTTTCGGCCTCGCCCAGCTTCACCAACTGCGGGGACGCGTCGGCCGCGGCAGCCGCGAAAGCTACTGCATGCTGCTCTACCAGGAGCCGCTGACCAAGACCGCGAGCGAGCGCCTCGCCATGATGGAAGAGACCGAGGACGGCTTCCTGATCGCCGAGAAGGATCTAGAGCTGCGCGGCGGCGGCGAGGTGCTCGGCGCCCGCCAGAGCGGAGAGGCCGAGTTCCGCATCGCCGGCGGCGCGGGTTTTACGGAGCTTCTGTCCGTCGCCCATGACGACGCGCGCCTGATCCTGGCCTCCGACCCGGGCCTCAAGACGGAGCGCGGGGACGCCTTGCGCCGCCTGCTCTATCTTTTCGAGTGCGACGAGGCGATCCGCCTGTTCCGCGCCGCGTGACGGCGATTACCTCCGCTGGAGATCAGGGCGTCGTCCCTGCGGCGGGGGCTGGCCGCTTGGCCTCGGCCCGGGCCGCCCGCTCGGCAAGCTGCTTGAGGCGCTCCTCGTAGTCGGGCACCACCATGCCGGCCGACATGATGATCTTCGCCGCGTCCTCGACGCTCATCTTGAGAAAGGTCACGTCGCGGCGCGGCACGAAGCAGATGAAGCCCGTGGGCGGCACGAAGCCCGTCGGCATGAACACCGTGACCAGATCCTCCTCGCCGCCCGGCTGCGTGATCGAGATCTCGCCGCGCGCCTCCCCGGTAACCAGCACGAGCGACCACAGCCCCTTGGATGGAAACTCGATCAGGCCGACCTTTTGAAAGCTCGGCTGAGCCCCGCTGTGCGTCGCCGCCACGAGCGATTCGAAAAATTGCTTGAGCGCGCGATAGACGTTGCGCACCACCGGCATGCGGTCGAGCGCCATCTCGCCGAACGAGATCAGCGAGCGCCCGAGCAGATTGGCCGCGAGCGCTCCAGTGAGCGTCAGGAAGGCGATGCCGAAGAGAAGCCCGATTCCCGGCACCGCGAACGGCAGATAGGTGTCCGGCAGATAGGCCGTGGGTACGAACGGCTTCAGCCAGGCATCGGTGAAGTTGATCACCCACCAGATGATGTAGATCGTGAGCGTCACGGGACCGACGATGATCAGCCCGGTCAGAAAATAGTTGCGCAGCCGCGCGCCAATGCGCAGCGGCGCGCCGCCGTCGCTGGCCAGCCGCTGAAGCCCGGCGGAAAGGCCGTCGTTGTCACCATTGCCGGGCGGCATCTTGCCGGGAGGATCATCGGTCATCGCGCCGCCATCGTGAAGCCGCCTCTCGCGAGCGTCAACTCCTGGAGACTGGCCGCCTCAGGTTGCAGCGCGAAGCGCTTCCGCGGCCCTCGCTCCCGGCCTGCTACTGCGTCACCACGAGGCAATCGAAGCCCTGCGGCTTCAGTGTCGTGCAGAGCTGCTCCGGCTCTTTCGCGTTGGCGTAGGGGCCGAGCCGCACACGGTAGAACGTGCCCATGCTGCCGATCACCGCTTCGTCGATGTCAGCGGAGACGACGCCGTTGCGCACCGGCTGGTAGGCGTTGAGTGTGCGCACGAGTTGCTCCGCCTCCTCGCGCGATCGCACGGCAGCCACCTGGAGCTTGTACTTTCCGCCTCCCGCCGCCGCGGCAACCTTGGCGGGAGCGGCAGGCGTGGCGGCAGACGCCCACGGCAGCGCATCGGACTGGGCCTGCGGGAGCGAATCCGGCCCGCGCTGGACCATCGACGAGGTTTGTGACGGGACCGCCGTGGTATCGGGCGACCACCCGCCGGGCTGAGTGGATCCGGTGGTCACGGCAGGCGAGGCGTCCGCCGCCGTCGAGCCGGAGCCGAAGATGTTGCCGAAGAAATTGCTCACCGCCGTGCCGGTGCCAGCCAGTGGGTTTGCCGTGCCGGCCGGCGACGGCGTGCCGGGCTCATCCGCTGCAAAGCCCATCGGATTGATGCCGGTGTCCGGCGGCGGCTGCGGAGCATAACTTGAAACGGCCATAGCCTGTGGCACCGCCGACGCAGCGCTGGCGGACCCTGATCCTGCCGTGTGCGTTTCCCAAGCCGGCGCCGGAGTGGCTGCAGTCTCCGTACCGGAGCCCTGGCCCTGCGCGGCAGCGGATACGCCCGGATCGGGCCCAAGGCCAGCAGCTACCGGCCCCGCAGCGGCCGGAGTGGATGGAGATGCTGCCGCCTGCTCCGCGTCCGCTGATCCACCTCCGAAAAAGCTCCAGAACGACGAGGACTGCGCAGACGTCTGCGCCGGTGTCGCGCCCGCCGTGCTTGGCGCCGGCTGCTGCGCGTTCGAACCTGAGAGGGACGGGAGCGAGAAGTTGCTCCAGAACGATTGCTCCGTCACCTGAACGACTTGTGCGCCGCTGGCCGGCGGCGTAGCGGCCGCCTTCGGCGTCTGGTCGAGTGGTGCGGCACCGACGGGCGGCGGTGTATCTCCGAGCCCGGCCTCGCGATAGGCGAGCTGGCGCTCCTCGGTGGCCTTGGCCTTGTCAGCATCCGACAGGCCTCCCTTAAGCCACACGGCCGTCGTCAGGTCTGAGATGGCCTGCGCCGGCCGGCCGAGACGGCGATAAGCAGCGCCCCGCAGATAGAGCGCGCGGGCCATCTGGGCATTGGGCAGTCCGCCACCGGCAAGCGCCACCGAAAGCTGCTGCTCGGCGGCGGCCATGTCGCCGGCTTCAAAAGACTTGGTGCCCGCTGCGTAGGCGCGCTGCGCCGAGGCTTGACTGGACGAACTGTTCTCCCCCTGCGCCGCCTTCTTGGACTGCGCCAGGGCATCCGTACCGACCGGCAGGCTCGAAAGGCACATCACCAACGCCGCGGCGGCAAACCACGATCCCCGATGCCACCCCTGAGAATGCCATCCCCGAGCCGGCGCCCCCCTGCCTCGGCGTCGGCCAAGGCATCGATGCGTCGTCGCATTCACCATGCGCAATATTCCCTGCCGCCTTGCGAAATCAACGCTGCACCCCGCGTGGGTTTAGGTCAATCACACGGAAGAGGCAAATCCGCGGCATCCCTGTGCGGCGGCTTATCCCCTCATTCGGCCCTTTATCCCCTCATTCGACCGTGACCGACTTGGCGAGGTTCCGAGGCTGGTCCACGTCGGTGCCCATCTGCACGGCCGTATGGTAGGCGAGAAGCTGGACGGGCACGGCATAGACCAGCGGATTGGTGAACGGATGCGCCGCGGGCACGGGCACGTGGGCGGCGAGCGGGCATCCGACCTTGTCTGGACCCACGTCCGAGATCAGCACGATCTGCCCACCCCGCGCCGCGACCTCCTGGACGTTCGAGACCGTCTTCTCGAAAAGCTCGTCCTCCGGCGCCACGCAGATGACGGGAACGTTCTCGTCGATCAGCGCGATGGGCCCGTGCTTGAGCTCCCCGGCGGCATAGCCCTCGGCATGGATATAGGAGATCTCCTTGAGCTTGAGCGCCCCCTCGAGCGCGAGCGGATAGCTCGACCCACGGCCAAGATAGAGCACGTCGCGCGCTTTCGAAAGCATCTGCGCCAGCTCCACGAAGCGGGATTCGTCCTGCAGCATCGACGAGATGAGGCGCGGCACCTCGACCAGCGCCGTCACGAGCTCCTGCTCGAGCTTCTCGGAAATCGTACCGCGCGCCTTGCCGAGCGCGATGGCGAGGCAGGCTAGCGCCGCGAGCTGGCATGTGAACGCCTTGGTCGAGGCGACACCGATCTCGGGCCCTGCAAGCGTGGGCAGCACGGCGTCCGATTCGCGCGCGATCGTCGAGGTGCGCACGTTGACGACGGAGGCGATCCGCTGCCCTTCGGCCTTCGCATAGCGCAGCGTTGCAAGCGTATCTGCCGTCTCGCCCGATTGCGAGACGAACACGGCGAGCCCTTCCTCCGGCAGAGGCGGTTCGCGGTAGCGCATCTCCGAGGCGAAATCGATTTCGACCGGCAGCCGCGCATACTGCTCGATCCAGTATTTCGCGACGAGCCCGGCATAGAAGGCAGTGCCGCACGCCGAAATCGTGATGCGGGAGACTTTCGCGAGGTCGATGCCGAGATCCGGAAAATCGACGCGCGCATTCGCCATGTCCAGATAGTTCGAGAGCGTATGGCTGATGACGTCCGGCTGCTCGTGGATCTCCTTCGCCATGAAATGGCGATGATTGCCCTTGTCGACGAGGAGTGAGCTCGCAAGAGATTTCACGAGCGGGCGCGAGACACGCTCGCCTGCCCGATCGAAGATCTCGACGCCGGAGCGGCGCATCACGGCCCAGTCGCCCTCCTCCAGGTAGGTGAGAGCGTCTGTGAACGGCGCCAGCGCTATGGCATCGCTGCCGAGGTACATCTCGCCGTCCCCGTGACCGATGGCGAGCGGGCTCCCCTGCCGTGCCGCGATCATCAGGTCGTCATCGCCGGCGAAGATGATGCCGAGCGCAAACGCGCCCCTGAGCTTACCGAGCGCCACACCGACAGCCTCGACCGGCCCACGACCCTGCGCAAGCTCGTCGCTCAGGAGATGGACGATGGCTTCCGTATCGGTATCGGTTTCGAAGACATGGCCCTTTGCCGTGAGCTCGGCCCGGAGCTCACGGAAGTTCTCGATAATGCCATTGTGCACCACCGACACCTTCGCGTTCATGTGCGGGTGCGCATTGCGCTCGGTCGGCCGGCCGTGGGTGGCCCAGCGCGTGTGTCCAATACCCGTGCGGCCTGACAGCGGTTCCGTGGCGAGCCGCGTTTCGAGATTGCGCAGCTTCCCTTCGGCGCGCCGCCGAGCCAGATGCCCGTCCTCGACCGTCGCCACCCCGGCGCTGTCGTAGCCGCGGTACTCGAGCCGGCGCAGCGCATCGAGAAGTTCCATCGCGACAGGCTTGCTGCCGAGAATGCCCACGATCCCGCACATCTTCTGAGAGCCTCGCTTGTTGGGAATCACCGCTTTTCAGCGGCAACATGTCGATAGTGCCCTACGCAACGGCGCGCGGCGTTTCAAATCACACAATATGTCAAATATTAACGCCGTTTAAGGAGCATCACCTGCCAAGGGCGGCCTTGCGCCTCGCCATCATGGTGCGGAACTTCAGCGCCCATCCCGGCCGCTCCTCCTGGCTGCTGCGCTCGAGGGCCAATGCGTCCGCCGCCACATCCTTGGTGATGACGCTCCCCGAACCCACATAGGCCCCGGCGCCGATCTTGATCGGCGCCACCAGCGCCGAGTTTGAGCCGACGAACGCCCCCTCCCCGATCTCGGTCGCGTGCTTGAAGAAGCCATCGTAGTTGCAGAAGATCGTCCCGGCGCCGATGTTGGCCTTGGCGCCGACCGATCCGTCGCCGAGATAGGAAAGGTGGTTGGCCTTCGCCCCGTCGGCCATCGAGACGTTCTTCACCTCGACGAAGTTTCCGACATGCACGTCGCGGCCGAGCACGGCTCCGGGGCGAAGCCGCGCAAACGGTCCGACGCGCGCGCCCGCGCCCACGCGCGCCCCTTCGAGATGGCAGTTGGCCTTGATCTCAGCACCCTCCCCCACCGTGACGCCCGGCCCGAAGAACACGTTGGGCTCGATTATGACGTCGCGGCCGAGCACGGTATCGAAGGCGAACCATACCGTCTCCGGCGCAATCAGCGTCACCCCCTCAGCCATCGCGCGCTCGCGGGCCCGCCGCTGCCAAATCGCTTCCGCAGCGGCCAGCTCCTGGCGCGCGTTGACGCCTAAGACCTCCTCCTCGTCGCACCGGACGACCGCCGCCTTGCCGCCTTGCGCGCGCACGATCTCGATCGCGTCCGTGAGGTAGAACTCGCCCTTGGCGTTGGCGTTGCCGATCTTTCCGAGCACGTCGAGCGGCGCATCGAGGCGGAACGCCATCACGCCCGAGTTGCAGAGCCGAATCTCGCGCTCGGACGAACTTGCGTCCTTGGCTTCGCGGATAGCCGCAAGCGTCCCATCCGGCGCTGTGATGAGGCGCCCATAGCTGCCGGGATCACGCGCCTCGAAACCGAGCACCGCAACCTGGGCACCCCGCTCGAGCTCGACCAGCAGCTTCCCGACCGTTTCGGGCGTGATCAGCGGCGTGTCCGCGAACAGCACCAGGAGATCGCCCTCATGCGCCCCGATCGCTTCACGCGCGGCCAGCACAGCATCCGCGGTCCCGGCCTGATTCTCCTGCACGTAGACGGCGGCTCCGGGCGCCGCCAGCGCCTCTTTCCGCACCCCGTCCATGTCCGGACCGACCACGACGGCGAGCTTGCCGCCGCCAGGGGCCGCCGTGGCGAGCGCCAGCACATGCCCGAGCATCGAGCGCCCGGCGATACGGTGCAAGACCTTCGGCTGCGTCGAGCGCATGCGGGTGCCCTTGCCGGCAGCAAGGACGACAGTCAGCAGATCGCGACTCATGGGGTGACCCTTAGGACTGGCGAGATCGAAATTTAAAGGCGCACGCTATCGCCCCGCACTGCGGCGTGCAAATGGCGTCGTGACGGCCTGCCGGCCCTGGTGGCCCAAGTGGATTTCCCCAAACCGTCCACAGTTGCATCGGCCCGCCAAGTTGCCCTCGGAGATCGACTCAGACACCACCGTAGCAGGATCGGGATCGCATCACCTGTGCCGGCCGAATCCGCCTCGGCTGAGAGTTCCGACAGCACGACTCGGCCACAAGCCAAGGACCGGCCACGGCACTGCGCGATGCCCCCACATCAGTAGGGTTCCGGAAGACAAACCATGACCGAGAAAAGCCTCCCCCAGCCTAGCTCGCCGCACCCGCGGAGCAAACGGGCGAACAAGTTCACGATGTACTCGCTCATCTGGGCCGGCGCCGCGCTCGTCTCGCTTCTCTACCTCGTCTTGCTCACGACGCAGCCGGCCCTCGTCGCCGGGCTACTTGGCGCGGAGGCGGAGACGGCGGAAAGCCAGGAGCAGCAGCGGACAGCGATCGAGGAGGCCGTGGCCGAGGTGCGCACGCTGCGTAGCACCATCGATCTGTTCCGCAACGAGCTGATCGAGATCCGCTCGCAGGTCTCCAATCAATCGGACGTGACGCACGACATCGCAAGCCGTCTCGCAGCACTTGAAGCCGAGCCGCAGAAAGTGGCATCCAACGACGCTGGCGCCAAGGCCAAGGAAGCCGCCGCGCAGAAGGCCGCCAAGGAAGCGGCTGCCAAAAAGGAGGCCGCTGCAAAGGTCGCCGCAAAGAAGGCGTCGCCGAAGCGCGAGATCGAGACCGGCAGCGTCGCGCAGCCGGCCGCCGGCGCCATCACGTTCGGCCCGCCCGTCGTCACGCCCGCCGCCACGCCGCCCGCTACAGCCCCCGGGGGCTCAGTCGGCGTGCAGATTGCGACGGGGCCTTCGGTCGACAGCCTGCGGCTCAGCTGGACGCTGCTCAACGAGCGCCATGGCGACACACTCCGGGCCTTCCAGCCGCGCTACGCGACCGACCCCTCCGGGCCCGAGCAAAGCTACGACCTGATCGTCGGCCCGGTCGCGTCCGTGGATGAGGCGCGCAGGCTCTGCCAGGAGCTGTCGCTCAGGGCGACGCCATGCTCCGTGACCCGTTTTACGGGCGACGCCCTGTAAAAGGCGGCCGGACCGTTCGAGACACCCTCTTGCCGAGGCGGGAGGAAAATGGGTGCTCGCCTCGAAAGGTACGCCCGTTTCCAACGGTGTGGAGCGCTTTCGCCGGGGAAAGCGCTCCATAATTCTATGGATAGAGGCGCGTCTTGTTCCACGGCTGCGTGATGTCGGCGCGCCGGAACACCACACGCTCGTGCAGGCGGAAGGGTCGGTTGTCCCAAAGCTCGAACTCGAGCGGGGTCACGCGGAAGCCCGACCAATGCTCTGGCCGCGGGATATCGCCGATGGCGAACTTGGCCGTGTATTGCGCAATCTTCTTCTCGAAAGCCAACCGGCTCTCCAGCGGACGCGACTGATCCGACGCCCACGCACCGATACGCGAGAGGCGCGGGCGCGTCGCGAAATAATGATCCGCTTCCTCAGCGGAAACGCGCGACACCAGCCCGCGCACGCGGACCTGCCGGCCGCGCGACTTCCAGTGGAACAGCAGCGCCGCCTTGAGCGAGGCTGCAAGCTCCCGCCCCTTGGCGCTTTCCAGGTTCGTATAGAATACGAAGCCGCGCGCACCGTGCTCCGGGCCGTCGACGCCTTTGAGAAGGACCATGCGCACGTTCGGCAGTCCGTCCGCATCGACGGTCGCGAGCGCCATCGCCGTCGGATCGTTCGGCTCCGAGACTTCGGCCTCGGCGAGCCACGCCTCGAACACCGCGAAGGGATCGTCCGTCGCCGCAAAATCCTGTTGCCCGGTGGGGGCCTCTTGCTCCAGTTCGCTCACGTCTCTAGCCCTCGCTTATCCGTCCCTGCTCTCCCGGCACGCGTTAATCGCCGGTCGCATGCTAGAGCAGATCCCGTTTGGGCGGAATCGCCCGAATGGGTGAAGATGCTCGCTCAAACAAACAACTAGAGAATTTGCAGTGAGCGCAAGCGAACGGAAAATGCTCTAGGCGAGGTGTAGGTGTACCACGCTGCTGGGTCCGGGCGGACTGCGGCACATCCCGCCCGCCATGGCGTCTCACCAAAAAGGCTGGAAATCGGGACGCCGCTTTAGGCCCTTTTAACCACGCTCGGCGACAATGACGGAACACGCCATCCCGCCCGCAGAGGACCGGCTGCGCGTTTTTTGTACCACGGAGTTGTCCCGTCATGCGTCACGTCCCTGCTTTGGAGACCCTCGTCTTCGTCGCCGCGACCGCGGTCGTGCTGGCCGCCCCAGTGTTCCCGGCCGGCAACACTGCGATGGCGGGAGAGAGTCTTGCCTCATCCGGGCGCTGCACCTGTCCTGATGCGGAGCGCAAGGCCACCCGGCCCAAGTTCGCCGAGTTCGGCATGCCGCTGCTCGATGAAGCCGATGAGATCGCCGCGCTCGAAAGCATTCAGGTGGGACTGAGCCGCATGGATGATGGGACGCCATTCGTCTGGAAACGCACCAACGGACGCCTTTCGGGGATCGTCCGGCCCACAAGCTCGTTCCGCAACGCCAAGGGGCATCTTTGCCGCCACGTCGTCGTGCTCCTGACGACCGGGTTCAAGACAAGGACCGCGGAAGGCGTAGCCTGCCGCGCAGCCGACCGACGCTGGGTGCTGGAAGGTTGAGTAGCGACGCATGCACCCTATTCTCAGGCCGTGGCTTGCAAAGCACGATTTTCGTGTACATAACAGGAACTCTCTGGCTTTTCCGGCCGCCTTGGCGGCCTGGCGTCGTTCGGCTTGACGTGAAATCCTGGAACGGTTTTACGTTTTAAGCCGCGCGTCTTCGCGGCCGTGGGGAGCGCATGGCATTGTCATGGCCGGTTCCATTTTTCCGAAAGCACTTAGGCGCATAGTCAGCGAAAGGCAGGCAAGCGGCCATCTGGACCCACCTGTCCTTTTGTGTAGGATGCGCGCAAAATTCCAAACTAGGGGATTGTTGGCAAATGACCGACACGGCGACCGGAGCAGGACAACTTGCCGGCACGCTCATGGCTGGCAAGCGCGGCCTCATCATGGGCGTCGCGAACAATCGCTCCATCGCCTGGGGCATCGCCAAGGCCGCAGTGGCGCAGGGCGCGGAAGTCGCGCTGACCTACCAGGGCGACGCCTTGAAGAAGCGCGTCGAGCCGCTGGCCAAGGAGCTCGGCTCGAAACTGGTGCTGCCGTGCGACGTGGCCGATGCGCCCTCCATGGACGCCCTCTTCGCCGAGCTTTCGAAAGCCTGGGGTCGGCTGGACTTCCTCGTGCATGCCATCGCCTTCTCGGACAAGAACGAGCTTGACGGGCGCTACGTGGATACGAGCGAGGCGAATTTCACCCAGACGATGCTGGTCTCCTGCTATTCGCTGACGGCGCTCGCTCAGCGTGCGGAGAAGCTGATGACTGACGGCGGCTCCATCGTTACCCTGACCTATTACGGCGCCGAGAAGGTGATGCCCCATTACAACGTGATGGGTGTCGCCAAAGCCGCGCTCGAAGCCTCCGTGCGCTATCTCGCCTCCGACCTCGGCAAGACCGCGATCCGCGTCAACGCCATTTCGGCCGGCCCGATCAAGACCCTGGCCGCATCCGGCATCTCGGATTTCCGCTACATCCTACGCTGGAACGAGTACAACTCTCCGTTGCGGCGCAACGTCACCATCGAGGACGTGGGCGGCGCCGGCATTTATCTCTTGTCGGATCTCTCCAAGGGCGTGACCGGGGAGGTTCATCATGTCGACGCCGGCTATCACGTCCAGGGTATGAAGAACGAGGACGCACCCGACATTTCCGTCGTCAAGAACGACGGCTGACGTTGCGAGGCGTAAGGCCCGCGCACCGTCAAGAGCAGACAAGCGATGCCCGACCGCCCGACGATCTACTTCATCCGCCACGGCGAAACCGACTGGAACCGCGACCGCCGCTACCAGGGCCAGCGGGACGTTCCCCTCAATGAGACGGGCCGTGGTCAGGCGCGGCGCAACGGCATCGCGCTGCGCCGATTTCTTCCGGCCCTCGCCCGGGCCGCTTTCGTGGCAAGTCCCCTCGGCCGCGCTTGTCAAACAATGGAGATCGTGCGCACCGAGCTGGGACTGCCGCCCGCCGACTACACACTCGATCCGCGTCTCATGGAGCTCAGCTACGGTGTCTGGGAAGGCACCCTGCAGGACGACATCATCGGCTCCGCTCCCGAAATCTTCGCAGCCCGTTCGCGGGATCCTTTTCGCTTCCGGCCCGATAAGGGAGAAAGCTACGCCGATCTCTTGCTCCGCGTGCAAGGATGGGCGGAGGGGGTGACGGATGACTGCGTGGTGGTCTCCCATGGCGGCGTCTCGCGCTGCCTGCGCGCTCATATGCTCGGCCTCGCACCCGAGCTCGTACCCGGCCTCGAAAGTCCGCAAGACCGCGTACTGATTCTCCGTCCGGGCAGCATCTCCTGGCTTTGAGCCTCCGGAGCGGCAACGCAAACCGTGCTCGGTGCGTTTGTGTCCTCGGCGACGATACACGCGGTACGCGCCTGAACATGCTGCTTTGCCTGGCGCGGGGGGTCGAAATCCGCGGCAAGTCGTCTTATTAGCTTTGTAGGGGAACAGGAAATTGGCGCCTGGCGCCACGCAAGGGACTTGGCCAATGCTCAAGCCACTCTCGCTACTGCTTTCGAACGTCATTCGCACCGGTGACCTGACGATCGTCGACCCCAAAGGTGCCCGCCACCGCTTCGGAGACGGGACATCGCCCTCCATTTGCGCCGAGATCGCCGACCGGCGGCTCGAATGGCATCTCGTACTCGACCCTGAGATGGCCGCTGGCGAAGGCTACATGAACGGACGGCTGCGCATTACGCAGGGCAACGTCTACGATTTCATCGCCCTCATGATGCAGAACATGGCGGCCCGGCCTCTCCCCGCCTACGCGCAATGGTTCGCTAAGCTGAGAAGCTGGCTGCGCCCGCTCTCACAATTCAATCCAGCGTCCCGCTCGCGGCGCAACGTGCGCCACCATTACGACATCGATCCGCGAATCTACGATCTCTTCCTCGATCCCGACCGGCAGTACTCATGCGCGTATTTCGCAGATCCGACCATGAGCCTTGCCGAAGCGCAAGCTGCCAAGAAGCGCCACATCGCAGCCAAGCTCACGCTCGCGCCCGGCCAGCGCGTGCTTGACATCGGCTGCGGATGGGGCGGCCTCGCCCTCTATCTCGCGCAGGCCGCAGATGCGGACGTCACCGGGGTCACGCTCTCGGATGAGCAGATCAAGATCGCCATCGGGCGCGCCCAGGCCATTCAGCAGGGGCGGGCGCCGCGTTTCCAGATCTGCGACTATCGATCCGTCGAAGGACCGTTCGACCACATCGTCTCGGTCGGCATGTTCGAGCACGTCGGGCTGCCGCATTACGGCACGTTCTTCAAAACCGTGGCGCGCCTCCTGTCTCCTGGCGGCACGGCGCTGATCCACACCATCGGGCGCACCGACCGGCCTGCCGGCACCAACCCCTTCATCGCCCGCTACATCTTCCCCGGCGGCTACATCCCGGCTCTGTCCGAGATCATGAAAGCGGTCGAGGCCTCGGGGCTGATCGTCACCGACGTCGAGGTGCTGCGGCTGCATTACGCCGAGACGCTGCTCGCCTGGCGCCGCCGCTTCCTCGCCAACCGGCCGGCGGCCATCGCCATCGCGGGCGAGGAATTCTGCCGCATGTGGGAGTTCTATCTCGCCGGTTCGGAAGCTGCATTCCGTTTCCAGAACTTTGTCGTCTTCCAAGTCCAGCTCGCGCGGCGCATCGATACGCTGCCGATCACGCGCGATTATCTAGCGGAGCGCGAGAGCGGACTGCCGCTCAGCAAGCCCGAGGGCGATCGCCCGCAAGGCATCGCCGCCGGACGATGAAGGCCGGCGCCCACGCCGCTATGAACGCCGGCCGGGCCTCGATCTTCGCCACGCGTGGGACGACGCCCGCCACAGGGGCAGCATGGCCCAGCCTCAACCATATGCGGGAAGCAAACCTTTGGAGCCGCTCGCCGGTGCTTGTTCGGACGAGCGGCCCCAATGCATTTGAGTTGTATGGTCGCACGCGTGATTCGCTGCACGCAAGCGGCAACTTTTACCCATGTGGGAAACGGGGGAAGCTTTGCTTCGACCTCGCTCCGACTCGGGCCGCCCGGCTAGGCTGCCGCCATGACCAACACCGCACGCCTCCAGACCGAAACACTACGCGAAGCTGCCGCCGCCGCCGAGCCGACCGACTTCCGTGAAGCCCCGCACAACATCGAGGCCGAGCAGGCCCTCCTCGGCGCCATTCTGATCAACAACGAGGCGATGGACCGCGTCTCAGCGTTCCTCGAGCCGATCCATTTCTTCGATCCCCTGCACGGCCAGATCTACGAGACCGCCGGCAAGATGATCCAGGCCGGCAAGCAGGCGACGCCGATCACGCTCAAGACGTTCTTCGAGACGGCCGAGCCGATCGATCCGCACCTCACAGTGCCGCAATATCTCGGCCGCCTCGCCGCCAACGCCACGACGATCATCAACGCCGAGGACTACGGCCGCACGATCTACGATCTCGCCGTGCGCCGTCAGCTCATCGTCCTTGGCGAGGACATGGTCAACTCGGCCTACGACGCGCCGATCGACTTCCCTCCCGAAAGCCAAATTCAGGAGGCGGAGACGCGCCTCTATGATCTCGCCGAGCGCGGCAAGTACGGCCAGGGCTTCATGAGCTTCGGCACGGCGCTAACGCATGCCATCGACATGGCAAACGCAGCCTACGAGCGCGATGGGCATCTCTCGGGCCTTGCGACGGGCCTCTCCGACCTCGACAATAAAATGGGCGGCCTGCAGTCTTCCGACCTGATCATCCTCGCCGGGCGCCCCTCGATGGGAAAGACGGCGCTCGTCACCAACATCGCCTACAACGTCGCCAAGGCCTACCGCTCGGAGAAGCAGCCGGACGGCACCGACAAGACCATCGACGGCGGGCGCGTCGGCTTCTTCTCGCTCGAGATGAGCGCCGAGCAGCTCGCCACCCGTATTCTTTCCGAGCAGGCCGAGGTCGCCTCCGAGAAGATCCGCCGCGGCATGATCACCGAGGACGAGTTCCGGAAGCTCGTCACCGTATCGCAGGAGATGAGCCGGGCCCCGCTCTACATCGACCAAACCGGCGGCATCTCCATCGCCCAGCTTGCAGCCCGCGCGAGAAAGCTTAAGCGGCAGAAGGGCCTGGACCTGTTGATCGTGGATTATCTGCAGCTCCTTTCCGGCTCCTCCAAGCGCGGCGACAACCGCGTGCAGGAGATCACCGAGATCACGACGGGTCTCAAGGCGCTGGCCAAGGAGCTGGCGGTGCCGATCATCGCCCTCTCCCAGCTCTCCCGTCAGGTCGAGCAGCGTGACGACAAGCGCCCCCAGCTCTCGGACCTGCGCGAATCCGGCTCCATCGAGCAGGACGCCGACGTTGTCATGTTCGTGTTCCGCGAGGAATACTACGTCGAGCGGCAGAAGCCGCGCGAGGGCACGCCGGAGTTCAACGATTGGCAGACGCAGATGATGGCCGTCAGCGGCAAGGCCGAGGTGATCATCGGCAAACAGCGTCACGGTCCCGTGGGCGCCGTGCAGCTGGCCTTCGAGAGCCAGTACACGCGCTTCGGCAATCTCGCCCGCGACTACTCGCTTCCCGAGCGCTTCGAGTGACTGCATCCATCAACGCACAATCCGTCTCTTCCTTGTGGAGAGCGGCCACGGGCGCTGGAAAGCCCGCCTGCCAGCATTCGCAAACCCCCGTTCCGCTTCTCCGCGAAAGGAGAGGAACGGGGCGGAGCGCACCATGAGCCGGCCTGAGCTCTCACCCGGCGCAAGCGGCGTCATCACCATCGATCTCGATACGCTCGCCGCCAACTGGCGCGCGCTCGCCGGCCGCGTGGCGCCCTCCGAATGCGGAGCCGTGGTCAAGGCCGACGCCTATGGTCTTGGGGCCGCCGAGATCGTTCCCGCGCTGTGGCACGCCGGTTGCCGCACCTTCTTCGTCGCCACGCCGGAGGAAGGCCGCGCCGCCCGCCGCCTCGCTCCAGAGGCACGCATATTCGCCCTCGACGGGCTCCTGCCCGGAGCGGCGGATCTCTTCATCACGGCGGATATAACGCCCGTTCTTTCGAGTCGTCCCGAGATCGACGAATGGGCGGCCGCAGCCGCCCGCATCGGGCGGCGCCTTCCTGCGGCGCTTCAGATCGAGACCGGCCTCAACCGGTTGGGGCTCGCCGTCTCCGAGATCGAGGCGCTCGGCGCCGATCCGGCGCGCCTCTCGGCCCTCGATATCCAGCTCGTGATAAGCCATCTCGTCTCCGCGGACGATCCCACAGATGCGCGCAATGAGATGCAGAGACAGGCCTTCGACGAGCGCCGCGCGCTCCTGCCGCCAATGCCAGCGAGCCTTGCCGCGTCCGACGGTTTGATGCTCGGCCGGGCCTATCATTATGACCTCGTGCGGCCGGGATATGCTCTTTATGGCGGCCAGGCGTTTCGCGGCGGCCCTACCCCGGTGACGCCCGTCGTCACGGTGCAGGCCCGTGTTCTCCAGGTGCGCACGCTCGCACCCGGAGACTGCGTCGGCTATTCGGCGGTATGGACCGCAAGACGCCCCACGCGGCTCGCCGTGATCGCGGCCGGTTACGCAGACGGCTTCGCGCGTGCCCTCGGCGCCGCCACGGGCCAGCCGGGAGCCATGGTGATGGTTGGGGGGGCGCGCGCGCCGGTGGTCGGCCGCGTCTCCATGGATCTCATCACCGTCGACGTGACGGATATCGCGGGCGAGGTGGCCCGCGGCGATCTCGCGACCCTCATCGGCCCCGGGCTCACCATCGAGGCCATGGGCCGGGCGGCCGGCACCATCGGCTACGAGGTGCTAACCCGCCTCGGCCGGCGCTTTGCACGGCGCTACATCGGCGGAGGCTCAGGCTGACATGGCCAAGGCCGCCAAATCTCAATTCGTCTGCCAGAGTTGCGGCGCCGTCTCGGCCCGCTGGTCGGGAAAGTGCGTTTCCTGCGGCGACTGGAACACTATCGCCGAGGAAGCGGCCGCACCACCGGCCCCGCCCGGCTCGGGCCTTTCCGGTGCCAGCAAGGGCCGGGTGCTCGAGCTGGAAAGCCTCTCCGGCGCGCCTGAGGAAGCACCCCGTTTCCCGACGGGAATGCCGGAGCTCGACCGGGTGACCGGCGGCGGCATCGTGCCGGGATCGGTGCTGCTCATCGCCGGCGAGCCCGGCATCGGCAAATCGACACTGCTCCTGCAACTCGCGGCCGCGCTCGCCCGCGGCGGCCGGCGCGCCGTCTATTTTTCCGGCGAGGAGGCGACGGCGCAGGTGCGCCTGCGCGCCTCCCGCCTCGGCCTCGGCGATGCCCCCGTGGCGCTCGCATCGGAAACCAGCCTCGCCAACATCCTGGCGACCCTCGCAGCGGGCCCCAAGGCGAACCTCGTCGTGGTCGATTCCATCCAGACGCTCTGGTCGGATGCGCTCGAAGCCGCGCCTGGCTCGGTCAGCCAGGTGCGGGCCGCCACGCAGTCTCTCGTCCGCTACGCCAAGCAGGCGGGCTCCGCGCTTCTCCTCGTCGGACACGTCACCAAGGACGGGCAGATCGCGGGACCCAAGGCCGTCGAGCACGTGGTCGATACCGTGCTCTCCTTCGAGGGCGATCGCGGCCACGCCTACCGCATCCTGCGCGCAACCAAGAACCGCTTCGGCGCCACCGACGAGATCGGCGTGTTCGAAATGATCGGCTCGGGGCTGCGCGAGGTTGCCAATCCCTCCGAATTGTTCCTCGGCGAGCGCGACATGAGCGCGCCGGGCGCGGCGGTATTCGCCGGCATGGAGGGCACGCGCCCGATCCTCGTCGAGATCCAGGCCCTCGTTGCGCCGTCCGGCCTCGGCACGCCGCGGCGCGCCGCCGTTGGCTGGGAGCCGAGCCGCCTCGCCATGCTGATCGCCGTGCTGGAAGCGAGGTGCGGCGTCTCCTTCGCCCACCATGACGTCTACCTCAACGTCGCGGGCGGCTTGCGCATCATCGAGCCGGCAGCGGATCTCGCCGCGGCCGCGGCCCTCCTCGCCTCGCTCGCCAATCGGGCGCTCGATCCGAAGGAGATCCATTTCGGTGAAATCTCGTTATCCGGCGCCGTGCGCGCCTCGCCTCACATGGGCCTGCGGCTGAAAGAGGCCGCCAAGCTGGGCTTCACGAGCGCCGTGATGCCCGCTGGCGGCGAAGCGGGTGCCGAAGGCAGCCGCCTTTCGCTGCGGCGCATATCGCACCTCAAGGAACTTGCCGCGAGCCTCACCGCATGCGACTGAACACCCGGCGACCGCCGATACCGACAAGAGCGAACGCGCTCAGAGCGTTTCCTGGACCTGAGGAGCCGAGGCCATGATCGGGCCGCTGACCTATCTCGATGCCGCTGTGATCGCGGTCTGCTTCATCTCGGCGCTGCTCGCCATGTACCGCGGCCTCACGCGCGAGCTGCTGTCCATTCTGTCGTGGATCGCGGCCGCCGGCGCCACGCTCTATTTCGTGCTCAACTACAAGAAGGTGGCCGAGGACATGGCCGCCCAGCTCGGCACCCAGGTGGCGCTGGCGCAGATTGCGATCGGGGCCGTCATTTTCCTGATCGTGCTGATCATCGTGCATCTGATCACGGCGCGTCTTTCGGACGTCATCCTGGACAGCAGCGTCGGCATGATCGACCGCATCCTGGGCTTCCTGTTCGGCCTCGCCCGCGGTTTTCTGCTCGTTGTCATCCCATATATGTTTTACGCGTCTTTTGTCCCGGACGAGCAGAACCATCTGCCCTGGGTCCGCGACGGCCTTTCGACGCCCTACATTCGGGATACGGGCCACGTGATCCGGGGCCTGCTCGAGACCTACATGCCGACGACGCTTTCGCAGCCGCCGCCCTCGGCCGACGTCGAGCCTCCGGCGCAATAAAGCAAGGACGGGGTGGCCAGGATATGAGCCTTTGGCGACACTCCCGCGACAGATCGGTAACGGGGACAATAAAGCTCTTTAACGGTCCCGGTATTATCATATATTCCGCGCATGCGACGTTAGGCGTCGCGGCTAAGCGAGCGGCAGACATGGCGCGCGCTGCCGTTGCGGCGGATGATCTAAGTCGATGTTCGGCGGATGCTTTTGCGGGAGGCAGCCCATGACGCTCGATCACGCACCCGGTGCGGGGGGCGATCCTTTTCCGGATTTCGGCTTGTCCAGGATGGGAGACGACCGGCTCCGTGAGGAATGCGGGGTCTTCGGTGTTTTCGGGAATCCCGACGCCGCGGCGCTCACCGCTCTCGGGCTCCACGCCCTCCAGCACCGCGGCCAGGAAGCTGCAGGCATCGTCTCGTACGACGGCAAACAGTTCCACTCCGAGCGCCGCCTCGGCCTCGTCGGCGACAACTTCAACAAAGCCGAGATCATCCACCGCCTCAAGGGCTCCATGGCCATCGGCCACAACCGCTACTCCACCACCGGCGAGCCCGCACTCAAGAACGTCCAGCCCCTTTACGCAGACATCGACACCGGCGGCTTCGCCGTCGCCCACAACGGCAATCTCACCAACGGGCGAACCCTACGCCAGGAGCTGATCAACTCCGGCGCCATCTTCCCCTCCACGTCCGACACCGAAGTTGTCCTCCATCTCGTTTCCCGCTCCAAGAAGCGGCGCACGGTTGAGCGCTTCATCGACGCCATCCGCCAGATCGAAGGCGCCTGGGCCCTAGTGGCGCTCACCAATGACATGCTGATCGGCGCCCGCGATCCCATTGGCATCCGCCCGCTCGTGATCGGCCGCCTGGAGGATGGCTACGTGCTCGCCTCCGAAACGTGCGCCCTCGACATCGTCGGTGCGGAGTTCGTGCGCGAGGTGGAGAACGGCGAGGTGGTGGTCATCACCGCCGAGGGCCTCGAGAGCCATCGCCCGTTCCCGCGCCGCCCCGCGCGCCCCTGCATCTTCGAATACATCTACTTCGCCCGGCCCGACAGCATCGTCGGCGGCCGCTCCGTCTACGACGTGCGCCAACAGATGGGCGCCCAGCTCGCCCGCGAGGCCCCGGCCGACGCCGACGTCGTGGTTCCCATTCCCGACTCGGGCGTCCCCGCCGCTATTGGCTATGCGCGGGAATCGGGCCTGCCCTTCGAACTCGGCATCATCCGCAACCACTATGTGGGCCGCACCTTCATCGAGCCCGAGCAGCGCATCCGCCAGCTCGGCGTCAAGCTCAAACATTCCGCCAACGCCGGCGTCATCCGCGGCAAGCGCATCGTGCTGATCGACGACAGCGTGGTGCGCGGCACCACGTCGAAGAAGATCGTGCAGCTCATGTACGAGGCGGGCGCGCGCGAGGTGCACATGCGCATCTCCTCGCCGCCGATCACGCATTCGGATTTCTATGGCATCGACACGCCGAGCAAGGCGGCGCTGCTGGCCGCCAACTACGATCTCGAAGGCATGCGCGCCTTCATGGGCGCCGATAGTCTGGCCTTCCTCTCGGTGGATGGCATCTACCGCGCGGTGGGCTATGAGCGGCGCGACGACGTTGCCCCGCAGTTCACCGATCATTGCTTCACCGGCGAATACCCGACCGAGCTCACCGACCAGAACGGCCAGGCAGGCACCCGCCAGCTCTCGCTTCTGGCGGAAGTCGGCTAAAGCCACTCCCGCTCAGGTGGAATCGAGGAACAGCTCTAAGCTTTGACGAGATTGTTCTTCTTGTCGAAAAGCGGGAACGGCGCACGCGCCCTTCTCCCGGGCGCCTATCCGGGCTAACAACCACATTTGTTCCCGTAAACGAGAAAAGCCCGAAAAGCCCTCATGTCAGCCTCTCCCCGCTTCAAGGATCGAATTGCGCTCGTCACCGGAGCCTCCCGCGGCCTCGGGCGGGCCATGGCGCTGGCGCTGGCACGCGAAGGCGCCCACGTGATCGTCTGCGCCCGCTCCGTCGGCGCGCTCGAAGAGCTGGACGACGAAATCCACGCCACCACGGGCGCGCGCGCCACCATCCTCAAGCTCGACCTGCGCGCGCACGACCGCATCGATCAGCTCGGCCCCGTGATCTATCAACGCTGGGGCAAGCTCGACATCCTGGTCGCGGCCGGGGGCATTCTCGGCTCCCTCTCGCCGCTGCCGCATACGAGCGCCGATGCCTGGCAGAGCGTGCTCGACATCAATCTCTCTGCCAACTGGCGCCTTATCCGCACGCTCGACCCGCTGTTCAAGCGCTCTGACGCGGCGCGTGCCCTGTTCGTCACGGCCGGCGCGGCGGCTGCCGATCTCGCCTATTGGGGACCCTATGCGGTTTCGAAGGCAGGGCTCGAAGCGTTGGTGAAGAGCTATGCGCGCGAGCTTGTCAACACGAACGTCCGCGTCAACCTTCTCGATCCCGGCGCCATGCGGACCGCTCTGCGCGCGAAAGCATTTCCCGGCGAGGACAGAAGCAAGCTCGCCGATCCGTCCGCCGTCGCTGCGTTTGCGCTGCCGCTGCTGATGCCCGCCACCACCGACAGCGGCCGAGTGGTGCGCTTTTGCGGAGATGGCGCGCCGGCCGATACGGCTCTTGCGGCAAGCAGCGATAGTTAAACCTGCCCGTGGCTCGAGCCCCGCCGGCTCACACCTCGATGACCATGTTGTCGTAGGCCGGCTCGACGTGGGCAGGAAGCTCCCGCTTCAGCGTCGCGTAATCGAGATCGCCAGTCATGTGGGTCAGCACCGCGCGCCTCGCCCCAAGCCTCTCGATGTGCTCCAGCGCCTGCTTGACCGAGAAATGGCTCGGATGCGGCGTGTAGCGCAGCGCATCGACGATCCACACGTCCAGGTTCTCGAGCAAGGGAACGGAATCCGGCGGCAGCGCCGAGATGTCGGGCGAATAGGCCACCGAGCCGAACCGGAATCCTAAGGTCTCGATATCACCGTGGAGCTGCTTGATCGGAATCGCCTCGATCGGGCCACCCGCGCCCTCGATGCGCACCGGCTCTCCCGGCCTCAGAAGCTCGGCGCTCAGGATGGGCGGATACGTCGAGCCCTCCGGTTGGACGAAACAGTAGGCAAAACGGCCGACGATGCTCGACTGCGTCATGGCGTCGAAGTAGCACGGCACGCGCCGCTTCATGCCATAGGCCACCATGCGCAGATCATCGATGCCGTGCGTATGGTCAGCGTGGTCGTGCGTGAAGAGCACCGCGTCGAGTGCGTTGGCGCGCACGGAGAGCAGCTGCTCGCGCAGGTCCGGCGGCGTATCGACGAGCACGCTCGTGGTGCCCCCCGGCCCGCGCCGCTCGACGAGGAGCGCGCAGCGGCGGCGACGGTTTCTCGGGTTCTCGGGATCGCACTTGCCCCACATGGCGCCAATGCGCGGCACGCCGCCTGAGGAGCCGCAACCGAGGATCGTCAGGCGGAGGCTCATGGGCGCGCCGTGTCCCCGGCGGCGGGATAGCGCGCCTTGCCGTAGAGCCGGAAGAAGTTCTCCGTCGTGGCGCGCGCGATCTCGGCTTCCGGAACATCGCGGATGCGCGCCAGCGCCGCCGCCGTGTGGACGACATAGGCCGGCTCGTTGGTCTTGCCCCGGTGCGGCACCGGCGCCAGGAACGGGGCATCCGTCTCGACCAGGATCCGCTCGATCGGCACCTCGCGCGCAATGGCTTGCAACGCCTCGGTCTTCTTGAAGCTGATCACACCGGAGAAGGACACGTAGAGCCCGAGATCGACAGCGCGCAGGGCGAGCTCGCGCCCGCCCGTATAGCAGTGGAGCACGGCCGGGAAGGCGCCCTTCGCGTGCTCGTCCTCAAGAATGGCGAGCGTATCGGCGTCCGCATCCCGCGTGTGGATCTCGAGCGGCAGCCCGGTCTCGCGCGCCGCTGCGATATGGTTGCGGAAGCCCTGCGCCTGTCCCTCGGGCGAGGAATGCTTGTAGTGGTAGTCGAGCCCGGCCTCGCCGATCGCGACCACCTTCGGGTGCTGCGCGAGACGAACGATCTCGCTTACTGGGATGTCGAGCTCCTCATCTGCGTTATGCGGATGGGTGCCGACCGAGCAATAGACATCTGGAAAACGCTCGGCGATGGCGCGGATCAGATCGAACTTCCGGATGCGCGTCGAGATGGTGACCAGCGTGCCCACGCTCGCCGCTTTCGCACGCCCCACCACGCCGTCGAGGTCGGCGGCGAACTCGGGAAAATCTAGATGGCAATGGTGATCGACCAGCATCCCTTTGCGTCCTGCTCCTATCGTTCGCGCTGATCCCTAGAGTGCTTCCGGAGAAGTGGGGACCGGCCATGGCGAAGCCGTGCACTTAAGGTGTCCGAGAAGAAGCACGAGGAAACAAAAACCGAGAGCCGTTCCCAGATTCCACTTAAAGCGGAGCAGCTCTCGATTCGGGCGAGCCTCAGCCCTTCTCAGCCTTGACTTTCTTCTGTTTCGGCTGGAGCACGGGCTTCGCCTGCTCCTCCGGGTCCACATAGCGCGGGAAAACGCCCTGCGGCTCCGGGATCGGCGTGCCGGGCACCAGCCGGCCTCCTGCGCCGAGCTTGGCGAACGCGCGGTCCTCGTCCGAAAGCGCGAGCAGGTCAAGCAGCTTGCCGGCAAGCTCCGGCATCACCGGCTGGGCCAGGATCCCAAACTGCCGCACGGCCTCCGCCGCCACATAGAGAATGGTCTCCATGCGCTTCGGGTCCGTCTTCTTCTTCGCCCAAGGTTCTTCCGCCGCGAAGTACCGGTTCGCCTCGGCCACCACCGCCCAGACAGCGTCGAGGTAGCGCGTCACGGCCTGCTTATCCATCGCCGTGCGCGCCTCGCCATGGAGCGCATCCGCCGCCGCGAGAACAGCGGTGTCCTCGACCGTGAAGTCGCCGGGCTCGGGGATCTTGCCGTCGCAATTCTTGTAGATCATCGACAGCGAGCGCTGCGCCAGGTTACCGAGATTGTTGGCGAGGTCGGCGTTGATGCGGTTGGCGATCGCCTCGGCGGAGTAGTTTCCGTCGTGGCCGAACATCACCTCGCGCAGGAAGAAATAGCGCACCTGATCGCGGCCATAGGCTTTGACGAGGTCGAACGGATCGACCACGTTGCCGACCGATTTCGACATCTTCTCGCCCTTGTTGAGCACGAAGCCGTGCGAGAAGATCCGCTTCGGCAGCGCAATGCCCGCCGACATCAGGAACGCCGGCCAGTAGACGGCGTGGAAGCGCACGATGTCCTTGCCGATCACGTGCACGTCGGCCGGCCAGAAATCCGTGTGTATCCCCTGCGGCGTGTTGAGCAGGCCGGTCGCCGTCACATAGTTGGTGAGGGCATCGACCCAGACGTACATGACGTGCCCCGGCGCGCCGGGGACCGGGATGCCCCAGTCCAGCGTCGAGCGCGAGATCGAGAGATCCTCGAGCCCGCTCTTGACGAAGCTCACGACCTCGTTGCGCCGCTCGATCGGCAGGATGAAGTTCGGGTTCGCCTCATAGTGCGCGAGCAGGCGCTCCTCGTAGGCGGAGAGGCGGAAGAAGAAGGTCTCCTCCTCGGCCCACTCGACGGGCGTCCCGGTCGGCGTGGCATAGCGCACGCCATCGTCGCGCACCTCGGTCTCGGATTCCTTGTAATAGGTCTCGTCGCGCACCGAGTACCAGCCGCCGTACTTCTTTTTGAAGATATCGCCGGCGGCCTCCATGCGCCGCCAGATCTCCGAGCAGGCCTCGTAATGGCGCGGCTCCGTGGTGCGGATGAAGTCGTCGTTCGAAAGGCCGAGCGCCTGCGCCATCTCGACGAAGCGCGCCGCGTTGCGGTCGGCGAGCGCGCGTGGGTTGAGCCCCTCCTTCACCGCCGTCTGCTTCATCTTGAGGCCATGCTCGTCGGTGCCGGTCAGAAAGAATACGTCCTTTCCGTCCAGGCGCTCGAAGCGGGCGATCGCATCGGTAGCGATCGCCTCGTAAGCATGTCCGATATGCGGCACCCCGTTGGGATAGGAGATCGCCGTCGTGATGTAGAACTTCTCTCGCCCGCTCATGCGACCTCTCGGAACCTGTCCCCCCGACCCTGCGACCGACCGATCATTCTCGAGCCCCGAAAGGACGCAGGGATAAGCGTCACATCCGGGTCGGGCGGGTTTTCCCGGCATGCGGCTCAGGCGCGCGACGCCTCTTCGAGCCGGGAGAAGACATCGAGGATCAAGGCCTTGCGGTCGAGGTTGAGCGCCGCGGTCTCGGCCTTGTCCGCGGCCACTCTTTCCCACAAGCCGGCCCAGGTGGCAAGCCGGGCGCGACCGATCAGCCGGGCGGCAAGCGCCACATCGGCGGCGTCGCCCGCGCCACGGGCCTCCGCATCGACAAGGCGCGCGATAGCATCCATCAAGAGCTCGAAGAACAGCTCGTAGCGCTGGTCAGCGGCCTGTCCGGACAGCTCGTCGCCCAGCGCGTGCACGGCGGCCCAGTCGACGGCCGGGAGCCCATTCAGCAGCGCGGAAATGCGATCGTGGAGCAGAAGCCCGCGCGCAGCGTGGAGCGAAAGGAGGCGACGCACGCTCCCGCCGGCCAAGGGCACGAGGCGATCCCAGTCGGAAGCGGCCGGGGCCCCGCCCGCCACGTCGTCCGAGCTCGCCGCATAGGCCTGCCTGACCGCGGAGCGCAGCGCCTCGGCCCCGAGAGGCGCGAGAGGAAGCGTGCGCACGCGCGAGCGGATGGTGACCAGGAGCCGCCCCGGCGCCGAGGTGACAAGCAGGAAGACGGTACGCGGCGGCGGCTCTTCGAGCGATTTCAGAAGCGCGTTGGCGGCCGAGACGTTCATCTCCTCCGCCCGGTCGACGATGACGACGCGCCAGGCATCTGCCTCGGCAGTGCGCCCGAGAAACGCCTTCAGCCGGCGCACTTCGTCGACAGGGATCGTAGCCGGGAACCGCTTGGTCTTCTGGTCCCAGGCACGGCGGATGACGAGGAGGCCCGGATGAGAGAGCGCCAGCACCTGTCGGGCCGCCCGCGTCTCGGGCGCCACCGCAAGCGTCGCGTCATGGCGCTCCGAGGGGGCGGCCAGAACATGGCGCGCCACACGATAGGCCAGCGTCGCCTTGCCGATTCCCTCCGCGCCCGAGATCAGCCAGCCGTGATGCATGCGCCCGGAGGCAAACGCCTCCGAGAGCTCGCGCTCGGCCGCTTCGTGCCCGTAGAGGTTTTCCGTCGCACGAGGATGCGGAAAGCCATCGAGGCGGTCGGCCTCAGGCAACTCCTCGATCTCCTGTACGGCGGGTGCGCGCGCCATGGTCAGCCTGCCTCCCGCACGCTTCTTTCCCACAGGGGGGAGAGAGATACGTCGTACATCGTGGAAGCTGCCCCGAACATCAGTGCGCTCCCGCGAGCAGGCGAGCTTCGACCAGAGACCAGACGTCGTCCGCGATCTCGTCAGGCGCACGGGCGCCGTCAATGACGACGCAGCGCTCAGGCTCGCTCTGCGCAAAATCGCGGAAGGCCCGGCGCAGGTTCTCATGATAGGCATCGTCCGCGGCATCGAAGCGGGTGAGTGCCCCTCGCGCCTGCGTCCGCTTGCGTCCCTCGGCCGGCGGCAGATCGAGGATTACCGTGAGATCCGGAAACGTCGGCGCCACGCTTCCCTCCTCGATGGCGCTGATCAGCGCGTGCGGCACGCCGCCGAGCACGCCTTGATATACGCGCGTCGAATCGATGAAACGGTCAGACACGACCCAGCGCCCCCGCTCGAGCGCGGGCCGGATCACCTTGGTCACGTGCTCGGCGCGCGCGGCGGCGAACAGGAGCAGCTCGGTGACGGGTTCCGGCTCCGCCTCCAGCACGAGGCCGCGAATGGCTTCTGCCAGCGGCGTACCCCCCGGCTCGCGCGTGAGGACGGCTTCGATGCCGGCCGCGCGCAAGCGCTCGGCGAGCAGCGCCACCTGTGTGGACTTGCCCGCGCCTTCGCCGCCCTCGAATGTAATGAGCTTTCCGCGTCTCATGGCGGCGGAGACTAAGATCTTTCCCTTTCACATGGAAGCGCGGCGCGCCGCCACCTGATCCTAAGGGAGCATGGGGCATGCGGCGCGAGAAGCCTGCAGGCGTCGCGGCTACTGGCGTGGATCCCGACCTACGTCGGGATGACGTTGAGGGAGACAGACGATTTTCACACACAAAACGTCATCCCGGCAGCGGCCGTGTCACGCTTCAAATAGACGGCCGGAAGCCATGCTGTGCGAAGGAAGCCGCCTATCTCCTTCCGATACAATCGCCGTCGTCGCGACAAAGCCGTGCCTCATGGAGGTCAGCCGCGACGCACGTAGGGATATGCAGGCCGCCCCCCTCCCCTCGGGACGTCATCCCGGCGAAGGCCGGGACCCACGCAACGATCCGCTTACTTCGACGCTTGATGGAAGCATCCCCCGACGAACCCGGCGACCAACAGCCGCGCGAGCATCCTCACGAAGGCATCCCTAGCGACGGAGCAGGCTGCGAACGTCCGGCATGAGTCCTAAGCCGAGGTGCAGAAGCGAATCCACGCCCCGCCACACGAAGCTCGCTTCGTTCACGTCGCGCTCCGCATAGAGCGGCGTTTCGCTCACTGCAATCGGCTCGCTACTCCCCGGCGCCGTGCTGGTAACGCGGAACATGGCGACCTGCTCACCCTTCCTCACCGGCGGCTTTAGCGGCCCCTCATAGACGATCTCACCGCGGATCTTCTGGTTTACAGGATATTTCGGCAAAATGACCTGGAGGTCGCCGTTGCCAGCGAGGGGAACGTACACGTCCGTTCCCCCCCACACGCGGGCATAGCCGACCGGCTCGCCGGCATCAAACAGCTTGGCGCTGACCACGCTCTTGGCACCCCACTCGAGCATCCGCCGCGTCTCCGACTGGCGCTCCTTCTCGGTCTCGAATCCCATGACGACGCCGATCAGCCGGCGGCCGTTCCCAATGGCCGAGACGACCATGCCGTAGCCCGCCTCCCGCGTATGTCCGGTCTTCATGCCGTCGACGCCGATGTCTGCGGAAAGCAGCGGGTTGCGGTTGTAGAACTTGTGCTTGCGGTACGGGAACTCGCGCTGGCTGAAGACCTTGTATCGGTCGGGATAGGTCTTGATGATGTAGCGTGCGAGTTCGGCAAGCTCGCGTGCCGTCATCAGATGCTCGGGATGCGGCAGCCCCGTTGAATTGCGGAATGTCGATTTCTCCAAACCGATCCGCCGCGCCTCCGCCTCCATCATCTTGGCGAACGCTTCGACGGAGCCGGCCATGCCCTCGGCGACCGTGATGGCCGCGTCGTTCCCCGATTGCACCGCAATGCCCTGGATCAGCTCGCTGATCGGCGTCTTATTGTGGATCGGGATGAACATGGCGGCGGTGCCCGAGGGCGCGCCACCCGTTCGCCACGCATACTCGCTGGTCTGGAACTCATCGTCGGGCTTGAGCGTGCCGTCCTTCAGCGCCTTGAACAGCACGGCGAGCGTCATCAGCTTGCTCATGCTGGCAGGGGGAACCAGTTGGTCGGCCGCCTTCTGATAGATGATCGAGCCGGAATCGTAATCCATCAGGATCGCATTGCGCGCCGTTGTGGAGAAACCACCAGATTGCTGAGCCGACGCCAGATGCGGCCATGCAGGCACCAGCGCCAGCAGGAGGGCGACGGCCAGCAGCATCCGCATCATGTCATCCTCGCGCCGCAGAAGAGGCGTTAACTATGGCGTCGCACGAGTGCGAGTCAATTGCATAGCCGGTAGCTCCAGCCCGCACGGGTGTGCGTCGGAGTAACGGCGCCCGGCTTTGCCGCGATGGGGCATCGGGGAATCGAGGCCCCCGTGCTGGGTAGGCCGCGATCACCCCGTCGAGTAGGACGATTGGCAGCGTCCAGGCACCATTGCCGGGCGGTGCTCCGCTCCCATATCATCTTTACAGACCGATCCGAGCACTCCACCGAGCGGCATTCAGGGACCTTCCCGCCGGCCACAATGCGTGGAGGCCATCCCGGGGGAGCGACGTCCATGCGCAGCACCAAGGTTTTCCCGGCTGACGAAGCCGTGGCTCGCATCGGCAATGGCGCCGTGATCGCCACCACCGGCTTCGTCCAGAGCTGCATCCCGGAAATGCTGCACGCGGCGCTTGAGAAGCGATTCGTCGAGACGGGAACCCCTCGCGATCTCACGCTCATCATGTGCGCGGGCGCGGGCGACAGCAAAGGTCTCGGCACCGGCCGCCTGCATCATGACGGCCTTCTGAAGCGCGTCATCGCCGCCAACTTTGGGCGGATGCCGAAGGTCGCCGAGGCGGCGCAGGGCAACAAGATCCAGGGTTACAACCTGCCCCAAGGCATCATCTCGAAGCTATATCGCACCTGCGCCTCGGGCAGCCCCGGGCTCTTTTCCAAGGTCGGCCTCCATACCTACGTCGACCCGCGCCTCGGCGGCGGCAAAGTCAACGCCGCCACCAAGGAGGATCTGGTCAAGCTGGTTGAGGTCGAAGGCAAGGAGTGGCTGTTCTACAAAGCAACACCCATCGACGTGGCGCTGATCCGCGCCACCAGCGCCGACCCACACGGCAACCTCAGCATGGAGAAGGAGTGTCTGACGCTCGACGTGATGGCGCAAGCCATGGCGGCCCACAACAACGGCGGCATCGTCATCGCCCAGGTCGAGCGGCTCGTTGCGGAAGGCTCGATCAAGCCCAAGGACGTGAAGGTGCCGGGGATCCTCGTCGATTGCGTGGTCGTCGCCGAGCCTCCTGAGATGCACCGCATGAACTATGGCGTGATGTACGATCCGGCACTCGCAGGCGAGGTGCGCATAACGGTCGACAGCCTGCCGTGCATGAAGCTCGACGAGCGCAAGATCATCGCACGCCGCGCAGCCTTCGAGCTGCCGCCGAACGGCGTCATCAATCTCGGTGTCGGCGCCCCGGACGGCGTCGCCAACGTCGCCAACGAGGAGAAGGTCACTCCCTATCTCGTCATGACCACGGAAGCGGGCGCCGTCGGCGGCGTGCTTGCGGGCGGCTCGAGCTTCGGCTCGTCGGCCAACGCGCACGCGATTATCGACCAGAACCAGATGTTCGATTTCTATCACGGCGGCGGGCTCGATCTCACCTGCCTCGGCATGGCCGAATGCGACAGTCTCGGCAACGTCAACACGAGCAAGTTCGGTGGCCGCCTGAACGGTTGCGGCGGCTTCATCGATATCTCGCAGAACGCGCGCGCCGTGGTATTTGCGGGCACCTTCACCGCAGGCGGCCTCGAGGTCGCGATCGAAGACGGTAAGCTCCGCATCCTCAAGGAAGGGCGCGCACGGAAGTTCGTGAAGCAGGTCGAGCAGGTGACGTTCTCGGGCCAGTATGCCGCCGAGCGCGGGCAGCCGGTGATCTACGTTACGGAGCGCTGCGTCTTCCTGCTCACCGGTCATGGCCTCGAGCTGATCGAGGTTGCGCCCGGCATCGACATCGAGCGCGATATCCTTCCGCACATGGGCTTCAAGCCGCACATCCAAAAGCCGGTGACGATGAACCCCCTCATCTTCCGCGACGCGCCGATGGGCCTACTGGCGGACCTGCTCAACGAAAACCTCAGGGAGCGCATCAGCTACGACGCCGCGCGCAACGTGCTGACGGTCAACCTCGAGGCCTGGAGCGTGCGCAAGAAGAGCGACGTCAGCGATCTTCAGGACGCCATTGCGGAGGCTTGCAAGGCAGCCGGCCGCCGGGTCAATGCGGTGGTCAATCAGGACGGCTGCCGCATCGCCGAGGATCTTTACGACGCGTACGCCGACATGGTCGCCCACGTGAACAAGCACTATTACGAGAAGATGGCACGCTACGCGACGAGCAATCTCACGCGCCGCAAGCTGCAGGACGCGCTCCGCCGCCGTGGCCTTGAGACGGAAATCCACGAAAGCGCCAGCGACGCCTTGGCCGTGCTCGAGCAGGAGCTGGCCTGAGGCGCCTCCCGCCAGACGCGCGGCAGGGCGTTTTACCGGCGCAGCGATAACCGCTTCGGCGGATCGCCAGCCCTCAGACGGCGGCGCCCTCGCTCCTGCGCTCCGCGAGGGCGTCGGAGAGAATGGCAAGCGCCCTCGCCAGCTCCGCCCGGTTCCGGATTGTCGGTGTCCAATCCATACAAGTGGGTCACAACGCGCGTTGCCGGCCCATACAATTCGCATTATCCAGAGTGCGCATCAAGGGAGCAGAACGCATGCAACAAAAGGTCCCGACGCCCAGCTCCGAACCGGCCATGTCCGTCGCCGTCTCGCGAGGCGCACGCTGCAAGTGCCCCGCCTGCGGAGAGGGCCGGCTGTTTCGCAAGTTTCTCAAAGTTGTCGATACTTGCCCGGCCTGCGACGAGCCGCTTCACCACCATCGCGCCGACGATATGCCTGCCTATATCGTGATGTCGATCGTGGGCCACGTCGTCGTAGGCTTGCTGCTGTGGGTCGAGTTCCGCTTCGGATGGCCCGTCTGGCTGCATCTGTCACTATGGCTGCCGCTCACCGTGATCCTGACGCTCAGCTTGCTGCAGCCGGTCAAGGGAACCATCGTGGCGCTGCAATGGGGCCTCCGGATGCATGGGTTCGGCACGAGCCGCCCACCCCGCGTCTCGGTCCTCCCTGCGAGCTGATGAGAACGGCGCCGCACAGTCGCTTCAAGCGCGCCGCCGCTCGCTCATCCACTTCATCATAAGAATGCGAAAAAGGCCGGTCCATAACGGACCGGCCTTTTTGAATTTGTAATCAACCGAAGCTCGTCAGCGCGAGTAGAACTCGACCACGAGGTTGGGCTCCATCGTCACCGGATACGGCACATCCGACAGGCCCGGCACGCGGGTCAGCTTGGCCGAGAGCTTGGTCTGATCGACCTCGATGTAATCAGGGACGTCGCGCTCGGCACTCTTAAGGGCCTCGAGCACGAGCGGGAACTGACGCGCCTTCTCACGCACCTCGACCACATCGTCGACACGCAGGCGGTAGCTCGGAATGGTCACGCGGCGGCCGTTCACCGTCACGTGGCCGTGCGAGACGAACTGGCGCGCAGCGAACACCGTCGGCACGAACTTGGCGCGATAGACGAGCGCGTCGAGCCGGCGCTCCAGAAGGCCGATCAGGTGCTCGGAGGTCGAGCCCTTGGCGCGGGTGGACTCGACATAGAGGCGGTGGAACTGGCGCTCGTTAAGGTTTGCGTAATGGCCCTTGAGCTTCTGCTTGGCGCGGAGCTGCTGGCCGAAATCCGAAAGCTTCGAAACGCGGCGCTCGCCGTGCTGGCCGGGGCGGCTCTGGCGCTTGTTGAGCGGGCTCTTCGGACGGCCCCAGATATTCTCGCTGAGGCGGCGGTCGATCTTGTGCTTGGCGCGAATGCGCTTCGTCATGGTAACGGCACTCCAAGAGTTGATTCAGATTTGGAGCGCCCCCTCCTCTGCCGGCCCCTTCATAGGGCCCGACTGACAGGCCAGCCCGGAATTCCGGACGAGCCACGGGTGCGCGAATGGAACACGGGCCGAACCGGCCCGTGCGAAGGGCTTCCTTAGTCGAGAGCGCCGGCGGCGTCAATGCTTACCCGGCCGGATCAGGCCTTCAGAGGCCAAACGCGCCCTCCGCGAGGCCGCGGGCGCGGAATGCTGGCGGCCCAGCAGGCCGGTTGCTACTTCTGCTCGACGGGCGCGGTCGCTCCGGTGGCGGCGGGATCCGCACCCTTCTCGTTGGAGGCGAGCGCCGGGCCGGTCTTCACGTAGGCTGCAATAAGATCCCGGACCTTCTGCTTCTGCTCCTCGGTGCAGGTCTGCTGCGGTGCCTGCTTCTCATCGATCACGACTTCCTTGTCGCCGTCCTTCTCCACCAGCTTGATCTTGCCGGTGAGCAGCATCACGGTCGTGAGATGGAGCTGGTTGATGTAGAGCTCCTGCTGGTCGCTCCACTTCTTCTTCTCGACTTCGCGGCGCATCAGCGAGCGGTGATTGAGGGTCTGCTCCTCCGGCAGGTTGCAAACTTGCGCATGCGCCGACAGGCGTCCGACACGCACCACCTCGCGCGCCACGTCGAGCGGGACCATCGCCTGCTCGCGCTTGTTCTTATCGACGATGATGACGGTCCCGTCCTTCTTCGAGAACTGTGCGGGCGTCATCGACCAAGCGTATTCCATGATGACCTGTACGGACCTGTCGCTAAGTCCGCCCTCAACTGCCCAGGCCAGCGGAGCGAGCATCATCGTTGCGGCTGCGACGACGCCGCCCATGAAAGCCCGTTTTGCCATGATCATCGTCCGAACCATTGACGCTGCTGCGCTCCTATATCCACTTGTGTCAGCCTCGATCGAAGCTCGGCCGCCGATCGGCACCCATCAAACCTGGAATTCAGGCATGGCTCGGCTCAAAACCCGGCAAGATCATGGCGGCCTATGTGGGCGGCTTGCGGCCCGCTCCTTTGCCTCTCGCGAGAGTGGCAACAATACCACGGAGCGTACGCACTTCTTTCCGGGTCGGCACCATGCGGGTGAACATTGTCCTCAAGTTTTGGACCGTAGAAGGGCGCTTCTCCGCCGGAATGAAGAAACCAAGCCGATCCAGCTCACTCTCGAGGTGATCGAAAAACCCTAGTAGCTCCGTCTTATCCGCGGGCTGATCTCCCACAAGATTGAGGCCGCTCGCGACGGGTTTTTCATAGGTTGTGACACGGCCGAGCGTGGCTCTGCCGCTTTCGCGCATCCAGGCATACCCGAGGAGAAGGACCGCCTGCGCCAGGTTGAGGGACGCGAAGCGCGAGTTGACGGGAATCATGACGAGCGCATCCGCATTAGCGAGCTCGCTCGATTCGAGCCCGTTGCGCTCGCGCCCGAACAGGATGCCGCAACGCTCGCCCCGGGCGATCCGCTCACGCATCGCAGCGATTGCCTCCTCCGGCGTGAGGACGGGCTTCCTCAGCGGACGCTGCCGGGCCGTCGTGGCAACCACGTACGTCAGATCCCCGAGGGATGCGGCGAGCGACGGATAGGCCGCCGCGTCATCGATGACATAGTTGGCGCCCGAGGCCGCGATGCGGGCCTTCTCGTTCGGCCATCCATCACGCGGAGCGACGAGACGCAAGTCGTCGAGCCCGAAGTTGGCCATGGCGCGCGCAACCATGCCGATGTTGTCGGCGAGCTGCGGCTCGACGAGGATCACGGACGGGGTTTCGCCGGATGGCGCCGCTGCCTCTCCCGCAATGTGCGCACGCCGGATGCCGTGGCGCAGCTTGCGCAGTACGCGCCGCGCCCAGAACCAGTAATTTTCGCCCGACCAGGTTTTCTCGAGCACGGCGAGCGACGGCGTACGCGCAGTCTCGGTGCCCTGGCCAAGCAGGCGCACGCCACCCTCTCCGACCACGATCTCGCGATGCCGGGCAATGAACTCGTCGAGCGAAGCGATGCCCTGCGCTTCCGTCCGCCGCTTGCAGCCGGGGCAGGTCGCTGCGTCCCCTTCGCAAGACAGCTCCGCGCAGTAGGTCAGGATGCGGTCCAGAGCCCCACGATCGAAATCGGACGCCCCGAGAGCCTCGAGCCCCGTGGCAATGGTCTTCTCGTGACACGCGTGGACGAGCCTCGCGACGGGCACGCCAAGGCCAGCCGCCATTGGCACGCGCATGCCGGCATCGTCGGCGATTTCGATGTCTCTGGCGGATGTAGTAGCGTGGGCCATGGGCCACGCCTTACCACCGTTGCCGGCTCCTGTCCCGGGTCAGGCGAAGCAAAACCGATCGTTGATTGCGCGACGCTTCCACCTCATCCGAGCGGTAAAACCCTTGGCACGAGCAAGACATGAGCGATCCGATGCAGAATCAGGACCCATCTCCGCCCGCTTCCGATGCCGCGGCCGTCATCGCATTCTGGCGCGAGGCCGGCCCTGAGCGCTGGTTCGTCAAGGACGACATTTTCGACAAGCGCTTCCGCAGCCATTGCAGCGCCCTCTACGAGAAAGCCGCGCGCGGGGAGCTCGACTCCTGGCTCGCCGATCCTGAAGGGGCGCTCGCTCTCATCCTGCTCCTGGACCAGTTTCCGCGAAACTGCTTCCGAGGCACGCCCCGCATGTTCGCAACCGACGCGGCAGCCCTCGCCGCGGCGAGTGCCGCTGTCGCAGCCGGCCACGACCGCGCCATCGATCCTAGCCTGCGCCTCTTCCTCTATCTGCCGTTCGAGCACTCCGAGAGTCTCGCCGATCAGGACCGCTCGGTCGCGCTCATCACGCCGCTCGGCGAGGAGCTTCTCGCCTACGCGGAGGACCACCGGGCAATCATCCGGCGCTTCGGGCGGTTTCCGCATCGCAATGCCATCCTCGGACGCGAGACGACGCCGGAAGAGCAACGCTTCCTCGACGAAGGCGGTTTCGCCGGCTGAACGATGCCTTGGCAACGCCTCTTGCGGGCGGGCGCTTGTTGCAGCGCACGCCCGCGGCTAAGGTCGGGCCGAATTTTCCACCCCACGCGAAGGCGCTTTCATGCAGAAGATCAAGGTGACAGGCACGGTCGTCGAGCTCGACGGCGACGAGATGACTCGTATCATCTGGAAGCTCATCAAGGACAAGCTGATCCACCCGTATCTCGACGTGAACCTCGAGTACTACGATCTCGGCATCGAAAGCCGCGACAAGACGAGCGATCAGGTGACCGTGGACGCCGCCAACGCGATCAAGAAGCATGGCGTCGGCGTCAAATGCGCCACCATCACTCCCGACGAGGCGCGGGTCAAAGAGTTCAATCTCAAGGAGATGTGGAAGAGCCCCAACGGCACCATCCGCAACATCCTGGGCGGCGTCATCTTCCGCGAGCCCATCATCGCCAAGAACGTCCCGCGCCTCGTGCCGGGCTGGACGCAGCCGATCGTAATCGGCCGCCATGCATTCGGCGATCAGTATCGCGCCACCGACTTCCGCTTCCCCGGCAAGGGCCGGCTCACGATCCGCTTCGAGGGCGAGGACGGCCAGACCATCGAGCGCGAGGTGTTCCAGGCGCCGGGCTCGGGCGTTACGCTCGCCATGTACAATCTCGACGACAGCATCCGCGACTTCGCGCGCGCCTCCTTCAACTACGGCCTCAACCGCGGCTTCCCGGTCTATCTCTCGACCAAGAACACCATCCTCAAGGCCTACGACGGCCGCTTCAAGGACCTCTTCCAGGAGGTATTCGACGCCGAGTTCAAGAATGCGTTCGAGAAGAAGAGCATCACCTACGAGCACCGCCTGATCGACGACATGGTGGCCTCGGCGCTCAAGTGGTCCGGCGGCTACGTGTGGGCGTGCAAGAATTACGATGGCGACGTGCAGTCGGATACGGTGGCCCAGGGGTTCGGCTCGCTCGGCCTCATGACGAGCGTGCTGATGACACCCGATGGGCGCACCGTGGAGGCCGAGGCCGCCCACGGCACGGTGACGCGCCACTACCGTGAGCACCAGAAGGGCAAGGAGACGTCCACCAACTCCATCGCCTCGATCTTCGCCTGGTCGCGCGGGCTCGCCCACCGCGCCAAGCTCGACGGCAATGAGGCGCTCGCCCGCTTCGCATCCACGCTGGAGACGGTCTGTGTCGATACCGTCGAGGCGGGCTTCATGACCAAGGATCTGGCGTTGCTCGTCGGACCCCATCAGGGCTGGCTCTCGACCTCTGGCTTCCTCGACAAGATCGACGAGAACCTCAAGGCGGCGATGGCCACCCCGTCCTGATGCAGCAGCGCGCGGCAGGCATCGGGGCGCGGACGGCTTTGTAAGCAGGCCGCGCACGGCCTTCCGATCGCCGGATTCCTGGGCTCCGGTCATGACAGGCCTCGCCGCCCACCGGAGATACGGATCTTGCGCATTGCCCGCTTGCTGCTCGCCGCCATGGTGCTCTTCGCCGTGGGCGTCTTCATCGCCAACACCAACATGCTGGCGCCTGACATGGATGGCAGCCCGACGCTGCTTGCCCATCGCGGCGTGGCGCAAACCTATCCTTACGACGGGCTGGACAGCGAGACCTGCACCGCAACCCGCATCCGCGCACCGGAGCATGACCTTCTCGAGAACACGATCCCGTCCATGCGGGCCGCATTCGCGGCCGGCGCGGATGTGGTCGAACTCGATATCCACCCGACGACGGACGGCGCGTTTGCCGTCTTCCACGACTGGACACTCGACTGCCGCACGGACGGCCACGGCGTCACGCGCGAGAAAACGCTCGCAGACCTGAAGCGGCTTGATATCGGCTATGGCTATACGGCCGACGGTGGCAAGACGTTTCCCTTCCGCGGCCTCGGCGCCGGCCTCATGCCGTCGCTCGACGAGGTGCTGGCGGCGTTCCCCGGCAAGCGCCTGCTCATCAACGTCAAGAGCCGAGACGCAGAGGAAGGCCGCCGCCTCGCAGCCCGTCTCGCGAAGCTCGCGCCCGAAGCTCGCGCGCTCCTTTCCGTCTATGGCGACGATGAGCCCATCGACGTGCTGCGTGCCGCCCTCCCCGACGTCCGCACGATGGGACGGCGATCCCTCCGCCGCTGCGTGCTTTCATATCTGGCGGTGGGGTGGAGCGGCTACGTGCCGGACGACTGCCGGCACACGATGCTTCTGGTGCCGTCAAACTACGCCTGGGCCCTCTGGGGCTGGCCCGGTCGCTTCATGCAGCGCATGCAAAAGGTCGGGAGCGAGGTCTACCTTCTCGGACCCTATGAACCGGGGCGCCCCTTCACCACCGGCATCGACACGGCTGTGGACGTCGCGCAACTTCCCACGGGCTATGCCGGGGGGATCTGGACCAATCGCATCCAGGTCATCGCGCCGCTTGTCGCCGGACGCGCCGCGCGTTGAATTGGCGTGAAGGCCTCGGCGGATCTTGATCCGCGATTCCGATTAGAGTGCTTCCGGAAAAGTGGGAACCGGTTTCCGACAAGAAGCACGAAGAAATAAATACTTAGAGCCGTTTCCCGTTTCCACTTAAACGGGAACGGCTCTAGTGCAGCCGGGCTCCCGGCCGCGGGCCGGCGAGCCGCTCGTGCCGGCGCTGATAATGTGCGCAGGCCCAGCCCTTTCCGTAGACGAGACGCAGAAAGAAGCACCGCAGGCTATTTGCGAGGCGTTCAAGGCGCGCGCTGCCGCGCGAGGATGTGCGCATGATCTCTATCAAACGTTCTGTTGAATGTCCCCGAGCCGGCCGGAACCTATCAGAGTCCGCCGGCGCCCTGGCACCTAGGAACATCACCTAGCGCGGGAGGAAGGGGTTAGGACGGGGCAGATAGGGAGTGCCCCGCCTAGGGTCAACGGACGCATTGCCGCGCCGGTTCCAAAAGGCGCGGTGCTCAACTCTGTCACTGGAGAAACGCCCACCGAGCCAATGGCTTAAACCGCACGGCCCAAGCTTCAGCCGTAAAACGCGACGAGCACGCCCGCACCCAGGACCGCCAGAGCCATCAGAACAAGCGTCGCACTGCGCAGGAATTCGGCCATTCTCGTCTGATCTTGCGTTTATCTCCCGAGGTCTGGAGATCCTGGCCCATGCCCGATGAACCGCGCATGAAGAGCCGAGCAGCGCTCATTCCCCCTTGCGGCGGCTCATGAAGGCGATTCGCTCGAAAAGATGGAGATCCTGCTCGTTCTTGATCAGAGCACCGGCGAGAGGCGGAATGATCTTGCGGCTGTCCGTCTCGCGCAGCACCTGGGGATCGATGTCCTCGTTGAGCAGAAGCTTGAGCCAGTCGAGCAGCTCCGACGTTGACGGCTTCTTCTTGAGGCCCGGCAGCTCGCGCAGCCCGTAGAAGACCCGCAGCGCCTCCGACACCAGCCTTCCCTTGAGGTCAGGAAAATGAACCTCGACGATCTCGGCCATGGTCTCGGGGTCGGGGAATTTGATGTAGTGGAAGAAGCAGCGGCGCAGGAATGCATCCGGCAGCTCCTTCTCGTTGTTCGACGTGATGATGACGATCGGCCGACGCACGGCACGCACGGTTTCGCCCGTCTCGTAGACGAAGAACTCCATGCGATCGAGCTCCTGCAGGAGATCGTTCGGAAATTCGATGTCCGCCTTGTCGATCTCATCGATGAGGAGCACCGGCCGCCTCTCCGCCACGAAGGCATCCCAGAGCTTGCCGCGCTTGATGTAGTTGCGGATGTCCTTGACGCGCTCGTCGCCGAGTTGCCCGTCGCGCAGGCGCGAGACGGCGTCGTACTCGTAGAGACCCTGCTGGGCCTTGGTCGTAGACTTGATGTGCCATTCGATGAGCGGCGCATCGAGCGCACGCGCCACCTCGAGTGCGAGCACCGTCTTGCCGGTGCCCGGCTCGCCTTTAACGAGCAAGGGCCGCTCGAGCGCCACGGCCGCGTTGACGGCAACCGTCAGATCCCGGGTTGCGACATAGCTTGCGGTGCCCTCGAAGCGCGTCGCACCAGCGTCAGCCTGATCTTTCATCTGCCGCGCGATCCTTTCGATATTTTTCTGCTCCGGCCTCATCGCGCCGAGATTGCGAAAAAGTGATCGCCGAAGCTCGGGAGGCCAGAACCGAAGCGTGCCGCAATTTATCAGAACCGGATGGACGGGCGGTTCCCGGCAAGCCCATGGCCGGCTAGCTACGAAGTTTCAGAAAATTGTCCATTCGGTTTAAGGGCGGAGAGCGTTTGTGTCGCCGGATCTCAAAGATCTGGGGCCCAAACGCCTCCCTTGGCAGCGCCCCGCGCCGCCGCAGTGGCCGTGCGTAAACCGCCCGCGCCGGAAGCGCGCTCCCGCACAGCTTTTTAGAGTTAAACGGCGGAATTTCTTGACATAAGGGGCCCCTGCCGTCAATAGAGCGTCGCCGGACGCTTTGGGCCTGACGCACCCTGAATTTGCGTGGGTGCGAGGGGCACATAAGTGAGCTTGGGAAGGCCGATGATGGAGGCCCCTATGAGCAAGCGAGCCACGTCCACGTCGAAAGCTGCGAAGCCGAGAACAGCCGTTAAAAAGGCTGCACCAAAATCGGCGGCAAAGTCCGTGCCTGCCAAAGCAAAAGCAGTCAAGTCGAAAGCCGTTACACCGAAGAAACCCGCCCGTGCAGCCGTCAAGCCTGCACCGAAGGCAGCAGCAGCTGCGGGCAAGAGCAAACCGAGGACCCGGGCCATCAACAAGGTTAAGGACACCAAGCTGACTGCCGCAGCCGGCACGTCCGCCATCGTTCTCCCCCCGGACTATCGACCGTCCGAGGACGAGCCGTTCATGAACGAGCGGCATCGGATCTATTTCCGCCAGAAGCTCACGACGTGGAAGGAAGAGATCATCCGTCAGACGCGCGAGACCCTCGCCGGCCTGCATGAGGATTCGACGCAGCACGCCGACCTGGCCGACCGCGCAACCTCGGAGACGGACCGGGCGCTCGAGCTGCGCGCGCGCGATCGCCAGCGCAAGCTCATCGCCAAGATCGACGCGGCACTCGCCCGCATCGAGGACGGCACCTATGGCTACTGCGAGGAAACCGGCGAGCCGATCGGCCTGAAACGCCTCGACGCCCGCCCCATCGCCACGCTCTCGCTGGAAGCTCAAGAACGCCACGAACGCCGTGAGCGCGTCTACCGCGAAGATTGATTGAGCGGGACGGCAGCGCGCCCGTGGTCCACGCCGCACATGCGGGCACATGGGGACCGGCATGGCGCGCTGCCCCGTGATGCACCCCACCTATGTGCGAATATAGACGCGCGGCCCGCGTGCACACAAAGTGCGAACAGGCCTCATCAGCTTAAAGCTCGTCGGCATTGAACGTATCGCACGCCTTCATCTGCCCGGTCTCGAAGCCGCGCTTGAACCAGGCTTGCCGCTGCGCCGACGTCCCGTGCGTGAAGGCATCCGGCACGATGCGGCCTTGTGTGCGCCGCTGGATCATGTCGTCGCCGATCTGGCTCGCGGCGTTAAGCGCTTCGTCGATGTCGCCATCCTCGAGGCGGCTCTTGAGCTGATCGTTGAGGTTCGCCCACACGCCCGCCAGGCAATCCGCCTGCAGCTCCATCATGACCTGGATCCGGTTGCCGTCGCGCTCGCTGACGCGCGCCTTCGCCCGCTGCACTTGATCCGAGATGCCGAGCAGCGTCTGCACGTGGTGGCCGACCTCGTGCGCGATGACATAGGCCTGCGCAAAATCGCCAGGCGCATTGAAGCGCCGTTTGAGCTCGTCGTAGAAGGCGAGATCCACATAGACCTTCTGATCGAGCGGACAGTAGAACGGCCCCATCGCCGACATGCCGACGCCGCAGGCCGTCTGCGTGCCCCCGCTGAAGAGGACGAGCTGCGGCTCCTTGTACGTGCGCCCGACACTTTCGAACACCCGGTGCCAGACATCTTCCGTATCGGCGAGTACACGGGAGATGAATACCTTCATCTCGTCGGTCGCCTGCTGGCCAGTCCGCTGCGGGGCCTCCTGCTGTGGCGCCTCCTGCTTCGAGCCCGGAAGCCCTGGGATGTCGTAGGGATTGCGCTCGGCGTGGCGGCGTGGCGCCTCGGTCTGCTGCGGCAGCTGGATATCCGGGAAACCCTGTCCGCCGCCGAGAAGCACTTCGAGCGGATTGATGCCGAAGAAGAGCATGATGGCGCCGAGGATCAGCAGCGTCGTGAAGCTCATGCCGCCCCGGCCACCGATCGGAATCTGGATGCCGGGGCCGTCGCCTCCGCCCGGAAACCGGAAACCGCCGCCGCGCTGGCCGCGCCGGTCTTCCACGTTCTTGCTCTCGCGGTCGCTGTCATCGTAGCGCATCACGCCACCTATGCTCGGTTCTTGCGCCCCGAGCATAGCGCCAGACCTGCGCAAAATGCCAGCCGTTTGGGAGGGCTAGAGGGCTCCTTCTGCGCAGCGTAGGAAACGCGCCAACCCGTTACAGTCCCGCCGTCATACCGCCATCGACGGCGAGCTCCGCGCCCGTGACGTAGAGCGAATCCGCGCTCGCGAAGAACAGCGCCGCCCGCGCGATCTCCTCCGGCGTCCCGAAGCGGCGCATCGGCGTCTTGTCGAGCAGCGCCTTGCTGACCAGCGGGTTCTTGAGGAAGCGTTCCGTCAAAGCCGTATCGATGTAGCCCGGCGCCAGGGAATTGACGCGAATGTTGTAGGGCGCGTACTCGACGGCGAGCGCCTTGGTCAGCGCCGTGACGGCGCCCTTGGTCGCGGAATAGCCAGCGAGCTGCCGCAGCCCGCGCTGTCCCATGATCGACGAGACGTTGATCAGGGAGCCCGCGTCCGAAACCTTGAGCAAGGGAAACGCATCGCGCGCAATGCGCACCACGCCGTCGAGGTTCACCTCGCGGATCTTCACCCAGTCGGCGTCCGTGAGATGGCGGAAGTCGCTGCGTACGTTGAGCCCGGCGTTGTTGACCACCACGTCGGCGCGTCCGAACGCGCGCTCCACCTCGCGGAAGAGCGCCGAGACGTCCTGCCCGCGCGAGACATCGACCGTCATCGCCGTGGCGCCGCGCCCCTCGACCCGGAGCGCTTCGGCCGTCTCGCCAGCGCTGTCACCGTTGACGTCGGTGACGAACACATGCGCGCCCTCGGCCGCGAACAGAGAGGCGATGGCGCGTCCGATGCCAGCGCCCGCCCCTGTCACGATGGCAACTTTGTCTTTCAATCTGTCCATACGCGAGACCCCTGCAGTGTGACGGCCAACGGCGCTCCTCATCTTGTGAGGCGCAGGAGGACGCAAGTTTTCAGAACAATCTGCGCGATTGCTGAGTTGCTCTAAGCCGGAACCCACTTCTCGCGCATCGTGACCAGCTCCTCGGCGGCGGACGGATGCAGCGCCACCGTCGCGTCGAAATCCGCCTTGCGCGCGCCCAGTTGCAGGGCGACGCCTGCCATCTGCACGATCTCGGCCGCATCCGGCCCCAGCACATGGCAGCCGAGCACGCGGTCCGTCGCCCGATCCACGACCAGCTTCATCAGCATGCGCTCGTTGCGCCCCGACACGGTATTCTTGAGCGGCCGGAAGCGCGACTTGTAGAGATCGATCTCGTGCCCCATCTCGTGCGCCGCCTCTTCGCTCAGTCCGACGGTGGCCAGCTCCGGCGTCGTGAACACGGCCGTCGGAACCAGCGTATGATCGACACGGACGGGCTTGTCGCCGAAGACGGTATCGGCGAAGGCATGGCCCTCGCGGATGGCAACCGGCGTCAGGTTCACCCGGTCCGTAACGTCGCCGACCGCATAAATCCCGGGTGCCGTCGTCTCGGAAAAGCTGTCGACGACGATCTCCCCGCGCGTACCTGTCCGCACCCCGGCGGTCTCGAGCCCGAGATCGTGCGTCGCGGGCTCGCGTCCGATCGCCGAGAGCACGAGATCGGGTTCGATCGTCCCGCCCGAGCGGAGCGCCACCTCGAGCCCGCCAGCGCGCTCGACAACACCCGTGAGCACATCGTTCATCACGAGCCGGATGCCGCGCGCCGCAAGCGCCTCCATCAATCCGTCGCGCAGATCCTCATCGAAGCCGCGCAGCACTTTCTCTCGCCGATGGATGAGCGTTGTCTCGACGCCGAGGCCCGCGAAGATCGAGGCGAACTCCACGGCGATATAGCCGCCGCCGCAGACGGCGATCCGCTTCGGCAGCGTCTCGAGCTCGAAGATCTCGTCCGACGTGACGATATGGTCCGCACCCGGAATGTCGCCGTGATAGCGCGTGGGTCGCCCGCCTGTTGCAATCAGGATCGTGCGCGCCGTCACCCGCCGTCCGTCGGCAAGCCTGACGGCGCCCGACCCGTCGAGGCGCGCACGCGTGTTGAGCGTCGTGACGCCCCGCGCCTTGAGATTATCCTCGTAGATCCGCTCGAGCCGAGCGATCTCGCGGTTCTTGTTGGCGATCAGCACCGCCCAGTCGAAGCGCGCCTCCCCGCTCGTCCAACCGAAGCCGCGCGCATCCTCAAAGTCATCCGCGAACCGCGACGCATAGACGAACAGCTTCTTCGGCACGCAGCCGCGGATCACGCACGTGCCGCCGAAGCGGTCGCCTTCCGCGATCGCCACCTTGGCCCCATATCCGGCCGCGATGCGCGCCGCGCGCACGCCGCCCGATCCGCCGCCGATAACGAAGAGGTCGTAGTCTGGTGTTGTCATGGAGGAAAAGGCCCGGGAGGATAGGATACCTGAAGCCTGCCGGAGCGGGCTGCACGGCGCAACCCCCGCGAAAGCGCAAGCATGGTGGCGTTACACTCTAAACCGCTTCCTGGCTTTCGCCGTAGCTGGCCTCGATCACCGTGACACCGTCAGGCCCCGCGATGATGGCCGCATCTGCGATGCCGAGGAACAGGCCGTTCTCCACCACACCGGGAATGAACTTCAGCGCCTCGTCGAGCGATTCCGGATCGTCGAGCCGGCCGAAGGCGCAATCGAAGATGTAGTTGCCACCATCGGTTACGAAGGGCTTGCCGTCGCCGCCGTACCGCAACGTGATCTCGCCGTGGCATCCCGAGTCGGCAGCCAGCATCTCGATCATGTTGCGCGTCGCAGTGATTCCGAACGGCACCGCCTCGACCGGGAGCGGAAAAGCCCCGAGCTTGTCGACCCGCTTCGACGCATCGGCGATGACGATCATCCGGTCCGACGCCGTCGCGACGATCTTCTCACGGAGCAGTGCGCCGCCGCCGCCCTTGATCAGCCTGAGTTCGCCGTCGATCTCGTCGGCGCCGTCGATGGTGAGATCCAGAAGCGGCGTCTCGTCGAGCGTCGTCAAGGGAATGCTAGCGCTGGCCGCTAGGGCCCGCGTTTCCTCCGACGTCGGCACGCAGCAGACCTCGAGCCCCTCACGCACCTTTTCGCCCAAGAGCCTGACGAACAGCGCTGCGGTCGAGCCCGTGCCGAGCCCCAATCGCATCCGCGGCTCGACGAACTCGAGGGCATGCCGCGCCGCGGCCAGCTTGTAGTTCTCGATCGACATTCAGCGTCCTTCCCACGGTGTCCTCTCTGCCAGCCGTCGGGCGCGAGGGCAAGCGTCAAACGGCAGTATCCGGCACGGAGGCGCGCGTCCGCGGCAAGAGCCCGCCTTGCTTCGCACCTGCGTTGCGCTTACACGAAGCCATGCAGAACGCGACCCTCGTCTTCGATCTCGACGGCACGCTCGTCGATTCGCTCCCTGATCTCGCCGCCGCAACAAACCATGCACTGTCCGATCTGTCGCTGCCCGCCATTCCGGCGGAAACGCTGCGCAGAACAGTAGGGTTCGGCGCCCGGCGCATGATCGTCGAGGGGCTCAATCTCGGCGGCCTCACGTTGCCCGACGCAGAGATTGACCGCCTTCTCACCCGCTTCCTCGCCTATTACGAACCCAACATTGCGCGCCTCTCCCGCCCTTACGAGGGGGTGGTGACGGCCCTAGAGGGCTTCCGAGAGGCCGGCGCGCGTCTCGCCGTCTGCACCAACAAGCGTTTGTCTCTGGCCGAGCGCCTGCTCGAGGAGCTGTCTCTCGACGGCCTTTTCGCGGCCGTCGCCGGCCGGGATAGCTTCCCGGTCTCCAAGCCGCACCCCGATCACATCCGCGGCGCAGTCCGCATGGCAGGCGGCAATCTGGCGCGGGCCGTGATGATCGGCGATACGAGCATCGACATCGCCGCCGCCCGCGCGGCTGCAATCCCCGTCGTCGGCTGCGATTTCGGCTATTCGGATGCGCCGATCGAAACGCTGAAGCCCGACGTCGTAATCTCTCATTATTCAGAGCTGGATGCGGCTCTCCGCACCCTTTTGGTCGGCACCCCTGCCACGGGAAGCCATTAAGCTCGCATGGTAGGTTTGTAGCCCGTGGGGCGGCAGTCGGACCGGCACCCGGCCCCAAGAGGCCGCGGATCTTGGGCCAGGAGGCCGTTTGACAGACGGCCGTTCCTCTCCCATGTTCCCGGCCCTGGCTCCGGACACTGAACCATTGCGCGCATCGCGTCGCTTCGAGCAATCCTAGGTAGAGCGCAATGGCGGAGGTGCCGGACGCCTGACCCGTTCGAGGCCAAAGAAAGCGCACATGAACGTTGTCATCGTCGAATCCGCCGCCAAGGCCAAAACCATCAACAAGTACTTGGGCGGCAACTATAAAGTTCTGGCCTCCTTCGGCCACGTGCGCGACTTGCCGTCAAAGGACGGTTCGGTAGCGCCCGACAACGATTTTGCCATGACCTGGGAGATCGACAGCGGCTCCCAGAAGATCATCCGCGAGATCGCCGAGGCGGTAAAGAAGGCCGACAAGCTGATTCTCGCCACCGACCCCGATCGCGAGGGCGAGGCGATCTCCTGGCATCTCCTCGAGATCCTCGGCCAGAAGAAAGCCCTGAAGAAAGGCCTCGCCATCGAGCGGGTGGCCTTCAACGCCATCACCAAGCAGGCCATTCTGGCTGCCATTGCGGCGCCGCGCCAAATCGATGAGCCTCTCGTCGACGCCTATCTCGCCCGCCGCGCGCTTGACTACCTGGTGGGCTTCACACTCTCCCCCGTGCTCTGGCGCAAGCTGCCGGGCGCACGCTCGGCTGGTCGCGTGCAATCGGTTGCCCTGCGCCTCATCTGCGACCGCGAGGCCGAGATCGAAGCCTTCCGGACCGATGAATATTGGACCATTGAGGCGACGCTCGCGACACCGGCCGGCGACGAGTTCCCCGCCCGCCTCCACGCCATCGACGCCACGACGCTGAAAAAGCTCGACATCAAAGACGAGGCGACCGCCCACGCCATCAAGCGCGCCATCGAGAAGGGTGAGTTCCGCGTTACCTCCGTCGAGCGCCGGGCTGTGAAGCGCAACCCCTACGCGCCCTTCGCAACCTCGACGCTGCAGATGGACGCCTCCCGCAAGCTCGGCTTTTCCGCCAAGCAGACGATGCAAATCGCTCAGCGCCTCTATGAAGGCGTCGACGTGGGCGGAGAGACGGTCGGCCTCATCACCTACATGCGAACCGACGGCGTCACCATCATTCCGGAAGCGATCAGCGCCATCCGCGGCCTCATCGCGCGCGACTACGCCCAGCGCTACGTCGCCCCCTTTGTGCGCGAGTACAAGACCAAGGCCAAGAACGCCCAGGAAGCGCACGAGGCCATCCGTCCAACCGATGTCACCCGCACGCCCGCCTCCGTCGCCCGCCACCTGGATCGGGATCAGGCGCGTCTCTATGAGCTGATCTGGAAGCGCGCCGTCGCCAGCCAGATGGCCTCGGCCGAGCTCGAGCAGACGACGGCGGACATCGAGGTCAAGGGCCGCGACGGCAAGGCCTACACGCTACGCGCGACAGGCTCCGTGATCCAGTTCGACGGCTTCCTCAAGGTCTACGAAGAAGGCCGCGACGATCGCGTTCGCACTCTCGATAAAGGCAAGGACGACACCTCCGACGAGGAGGATACGAGCCGCCGCTTGCCGGCGCTCGCCAGCGGCGACCGGCTGGCGGACCGCGCCGTCGAGCCGGCGCAGCATTTCACGCAGCCGCCGCCGCGCTATTCGGAAGCGACCCTCGTCAAGAGGATGGAAGAGCTCGGCATCGGCCGGCCCTCGACCTACGCGTCAACCCTCGCCGTTCTGCAGGATCGCGGCTACGTCCGCATCGACAAGCGGCGGATGATCCCCGAGGACAAGGGCCGCCTCGTCATCGCGTTCCTGGAGAGCTTCTTCCGGAAATACGTCGAGTTCGACTTCACGGCCGACCTCGAGGAGAGGCTCGACCTAATCTCCGCCGGAGAGCTGGAGTACAAGGAAGTGCTGCGCGACTTCTGGCGTGACTTCACCGCCGCGGTGGACGATATCAAGGACCTCCGCGTCGGCGACGTGCTGGAGGCGCTGAACGAGCTTCTCGGTCCGCACATCTTCCCGCCTAAGGCCGACGGCTCCGATCCGCGCCAGTGCCCGAAATGCGGCACCGGCCGTCTCTCGCTCAAGATCTCCGGCAAGTCGGGTGCCTTCATCGGCTGCGGCAACTATCCGGAGTGCAAATACACGCGCCAGCTCACCGGTGAGGCGAACGATGTCGCCGGCGACCGCGAGCTCGGCTTCGACCCCGAGACCGGGCTTCCCATCCTGGTCAAGAGCGGCCGCTTCGGCCCCTATCTGCAGCTTGGCGAGGGCGAAGGCGACGAGAAGCCGAAGCGCTCCTCGATCCCCAAGGGCGTCGACGCGGGCACGATCGACTTCGAGAAAGCGATGCAGCTTCTCTCGCTGCCGCGCGAGGTGGGCATCCATCCGGAAACGGGCACGCCGATCACCGCCGGCCTCGGCCGCTATGGCCCCTTCATTCAACACGACGGAACCTATGCCAACGTCGAGAGCATAGAGGATGTCTTCACCATCGGCCTGAACCGCGCCGTCACGCTGCTTGCCGAAAAGCGCGCGGGCAAGGGCGGCCGCTTCGGCCGTGCGGCGGCGGCCAAGACGGTGATCAAGGATCTCGGCGAGCATCCAGGCGGCGGCGGCAAGATCCAGGTGCTCGAAGGCCGCTACGGTCCTTACGTGAATCACGGCAAGACCAACGCCACCATTCCCAAAGGTACGGAACCGGCCAGCTTGACGCTCGACGAGGCGGTGCGCCTTCTGCAGGAGCGTATGGCGAAGAGCGGCGGCAAAAAGCCGGCGCGCAAGGCGGCCGCAAAGCCGAAGGCCGCAGCGAAAGAGCCGTCCGAGCCCGCCAACGGCAAGGTCAAGGCCGCGGCAAAAGCCAAGGCGAAGCCGAAGGCCGCTGCGAAGAAGCCCGCTGCCAAGGCGAAGAAGAGCACGGCCAAGGCCGCCGCCGATAGCTGAGCGGATGGGAACGCTTCGCAGATCTGCGCCGATAACCTGGCCTCTATTATCCTTTCGCCCGGAAGCGATCCATGCTCTCGCTTCCGGGCGGTTTTTGTGGTGAAGACGCAGCGTGGCCCCATCCACCCGTGACATGCGCATCGCGCGGAGCATCAGATGGCCAGGAAGGCGCCCGTGAAACGTCCCATGCCGAAGGGAGCGCGGAAAGGCTTCCGCACGGCCCCGACACAGCGGCGGCCGCGCGGCGACGATGCGCTCCCCTCGCGCGAGGAGATCCTCACCTTCCTGCGCGAACAGGACGGCAAGGCCGGCAAGCGCGAGATCGCCCGCGCGTTCAATATCAAGGGCGAAGCGCGCACAGCGCTGAAGCGTCTCCTCGCCGAGATGAACGCCGAGGGCACGCTGTCCGGAACGCGCAAAGGTCTGCAGGAACCCGGACGTCTGCCGCCGGTCACGGTGCTCGAGGTCACGGGCCGCGATGAGGACGGCGATCTCGTCGCCCGCCCTGCCGTATGGAAGCCAGCGGATGGCGCGCCGCCCGCTGTCCTCCTGCTCACCCACCGCGCGCGGGGAGAGGAACGCGACGCGGCCATCGGCATCGGCGACCGCATCCTGGCGCGCGTCACAGCGCTCGAAGGACCGGACGTCGAGGGCCTGTCCTATGAGGCCGAGGCAATCCGCATCCTACCACGCGAGCGCCGCCGGCTGCTCGGCATCTTCCGCACGCGCAAGGGCGGCGGCGGCACGATCGAGCCCATAGACCGCAAGGAGCTGCGCGCCTGGCAGGTGCGCCCCGGAAACGATGCTAGCGCCAAGGATGGAGACCTCGTCCGCTTCGATCTTTCGGCTCGCCACCGCCAGTCGGTCACGGAAGCGCGTGTTCTCGAAAGCCTCGGCAATCCCGACGACCAGCGCAAGATCAGCCTCATCGCCATTCACGCCCACGGACTGCCGGACGACTTCCCCGCCTCCGTGATCGCCGAGAGCGAGGCGCTGACGCCCTTCGATGCCGAAGGCCGCACTGACCTACGCGATCTGCCGCTCGTCACCATCGATCCCATCGACGCGCGCGATCACGATGACGCCGTCGCAGCCGAGCCCGATCCGGATCCGAAGAACCGCGGCGGCTTCATCGTCACAGTCGCGATCGCCGACGTCGCCCATTATGTGCGCCCCGGCACGCGGCTCGACAACGAAGCCCGCCTGCGCGGCAACTCCGTCTACTTCCCCGACCGCGTCGTGCCCATGCTGCCCGAGCGCATCTCGAACAATCTCTGCTCGCTGCGTGAGCACGAGGATCGGCCCTGCCTCGCGGTTCGCATGGTGTTCGACGCGAACGGAAAGAAGCGCCGCCACACGTTCCAGCGCGCCGTCATGAGAAGCGCCGCCAAGCTCAACTACCAGGAGGCCCAGGCCGCCATCGACGGCAGCGTCAACGAGACGTGCGCGCCTGTGATGGAGCGCGCCTTGCTGCCGCTATGGCAGGCTTATGAGGCCCTCTCTCGCGCGCGCGATGCACGCCAGCCGCTCGACCTCGATCTCCCCGAGCGCAAGATCCTCCTCGACGCCGAAGGGCGTGTGTCCCGCATCGTCATCCCCGAGCGGCTCGACGCGCATCGCCTGATCGAGGAGTTCATGATCCAGGCCAACGTCGCAGCCGCAGAAACGCTCGAGCACGCAAAGTCGCCACTCGTCTACCGCACCCACGACGAGCCCTCGAAGGAGAAGCTGAAGGCGCTGCGCGACTTCCTCGACACGCTCGACATCAAGCTCGCCCTCGGCACCGGGATCAAACCAGAGACCTTCAATCGCATCCTCGCTCAGGCCAAGTCTCTCCCCGTGCCGGAGCTCGTCAACGAGGTGATCCTGCGCGCACAGGCGCAAGCCGAATATGCGCCAGCGAACATCGGCCACTTCGGCCTTAATCTCGCGAAATACGCACACTTCACCTCTCCTATCCGCCGCTACGCCGACCTCCTCGTGCATCGCTCTCTAATCCGCGCTTTGAAGTTTGGCGCGGGCGGCCTCGAGGACCGCGAGATCGCAAGCCTCGGCGAGACGGCGGCCGATATCTCCGCCGCCGAACGGCGCGCCATGGCGGCGGAGCGAGAGACGATCGATCGCCTGATCGCGGCCCATCTCGCGGACCGCGTGGACGCCACCTTTGAGGGGCGCATCGCCGGCGTTTCCCGGTCCGGGCTTTTCGTGCGACTCCGCGAAACCGGCGCCGACGGCTTCGTGCCCGTCTCGACGCTGACGCAGGATTTCTTTGCCCATATCGAGGAGGCACACGCCCTCGTCGGCAACCGCACCGGCGAAACTTATCAGCTCGGCGACGCGGTCAGCGTACGCTTGGTCGAGGTCATCCCCGCCGCCGGCGCCATCCGGTTCGAGATGCTGACGCCGGGCAAGACCGGCTCGCTGAAGCATTTGAAAGGCGCGACTCGCCTTCGCAATCGTTTCGGCAAGCGCCGTTAAAAGTGCATCCGGAAAAGTAGGAACCCGGTCATGGCGCAGCCATGCAAGTGAAAGTGCCCGATAAGAAGCACGATACACAAGAGTGCTTCCCATGAGATTTGTACTGGCCAGCCGTTATGTCTATCTAGAGCGAAAGAACATGGGGCGTCCGCATGATCGAGTATGACGCAGCACCATCGTCAGTGGCGTCGGCGCCGCCGCGCGACATCAAAGAGGCCATGCTCCGCGGCTGGCGACAATCCTGTCCCGCATGCGGCGAGGGTACGCTGTTCCGCAAGTACCTCAAGGTCGCCGATACCTGCCCCACGTGCCGCGAGGAGCTGTACCACCACCGCGCCGACGACGCCCCGCCTTACTTCACCATGGTCATTGTGGGCCATGTCGTCATCGGCGGCATCCTCATGGTCGAAAAAGCGTTCGCGCCGCCGAGCTGGGTGCATCTCGTGATGTGGCTGCCGCTGACCGTGATCATGAGCCTCATCCTGCTGCCACGCGTCAAAGGCGCGCTCATCGGGCTGCAATGGGCGCTGCGCATGCATGGCTTCAGCGGCGTGCCGGATGCGCCGATGCCCGATCCCAGCGCACGCTGACGCCGAGGCCCCGCCATGCAGAAGGCACGCGAGCCCGGCTCCCCGGCTTTCCCAGCGCAGTCACGCACTATTCTGAGGCCGCGCGACGCTGCAACCCTCGTCATCATCGACCACGCGCGACGAAGCCCGCGCATTCTGATGGGCCGCCGCCGTCCGGACCAAGTGTTCCTGCCCGATACCTTCGTGTTCCCTGGCGGCCGCGTGGAAGCCGCAGACAGGTCTCTTGCGCGCCGCCATGCCCTCCCGGCGACCGAAGCCGAATATGTGAAGGCTTTGATGCGCGGACGGCCGACCGATCTCAGGGCCGCGGCGCTGGCGCTGGCCGCCATACGGGAGACGTTCGAAGAAACGGGCTTCATCGTGGGCACGCCGCTCGGTAGCGTGCCGCAGGCCGCGAGCGGCGGATGGAGCGGCTTTCTCGCCGCCGGCTTCCAGCCAAGCCTCTCCGGACTTTCGTTCCTCGCTCGTGCCATCACGCCGCCCGGCCCGCCGCGGCGTTACGACACGCGCTTCTTCATGGTCGATGCCGCCGAAATCGGCCATCGCGCCGACGGCCTCGACGGCGAGCTGCTCGACATCGACTGGTTCACGATCGAGGCCGCACGCAAGCTGAAGCTGCCGTCCATCACCCGCTGTGTGCTCGATGACATTTCGGCCCGCCTCAACCAGGAACGTTCCCGCAAGGCAGCAGACGCCGTGCCGTTCTATTTCCATCGCCACGGGCGTTTCGAGCGCGCTTTGTTGCCTCGGTCCGTATGTCCAGCTTGACAGCTATAGCGCTGCCAGTATGGTGCCCAATCCGAATTCGAGCGACGTTCTAGACTAAGGTCCAACGCCCAATGGCCAAGCAGATTACCCAGAAGATCAAGCTGCTCTCGACGGCAGACACCGGCTACTTCTATGTGACGAAGAAGAATCCACGCACGCAGACCGAGAAGCTCGTTTTCCGGCGCTACGATCCGGTCGTGCGCAAGCACGTCGAGTTCAAGGAAGCCAAAATCAAATAGGCGGCGCAGCCTGCTTCCTTTTCGCGCACCCTGAAATCACGCAAAAAAATCCGCGGCGCCCCCATAGCGGAGCTGCAGTTCGGAATATCGAGAGAGGCGGCCCTCAACCAGGGTCCGTAACCGGCTCGGCAGCGGGGTAAAGCATTCCGAGATAGCCACGGACCCTGGCCTGGTGACCAGATGGTGTCAAAGAGGGCGTTGACGACCCACCTGGTGTCGTAGTGGAGCAGAAGCGGAAAACTGCGGAGTAACTCCACCCGACCAGCCCGCACTACGAATTTTCCCGCGCCGTCAGGAGATGCGGCGGACCCAACAGCCGCGGAAACCGAATCTCACCGGAACGTCGGCTTAATCCCGTTAGCGGGCAGCCGAACGGTCTCCGTGCGCACGAACGTGCAGGATGAACTTCCCTCCACCGATGAAAGTCTGACAGAAGAGATCGGCAATTGCAAGTTTAGAGCTTGACCATTGCGTGGCGATCACTCTGTCGAATGAGTCCATCGTTAATAGCGGTTGTATGGGCCAGCACCGTCCATCGGCCTTCGAGGAAGGACGATAAATTTTCTTATGCGGATTCAATAGATTGCACTGACGCAGCTTATGCTGCCGCGGCCACGACCTGGTTCCGTCCCTGTCGTTTGGCCAGATAGAGAGCCGTATCCGCCCGTTTGAAAAGGGCTTCGGATGTATCACCCTCCCCCTCCCAGGTTGCGAGCCCGATGCTGGCCGTAACCCAGGTCTCCGTCTCAGGCCCGATGGTGAACGGATGCACGGCGATGCACTCCCGCACCCTCTCGCCGATCTGGCGGGCGAGACCCTTGTCGGTATCCTGCATGATGATCAGGAATTCCTCACCGCCGAGACGGCAGGCGAGATCGACGCCGCGCGTATAGCGCCGGAAGCGTTCGGCGAATTCCTTCAGCACCATGTCGCCCACATCGTGCCCGAAGGTGTCGTTGACGTTCTTGAAATGATCGATATCGGCGATCAGCACCGAAAGGGCGCGCCCCGTGCGCTCCGCATCCGCGATCAGCGTCTTGAGATGGCGCTCCATATAGCGGCGATTGTAGAGCCCGGTCAGCGGATCCGTGATGGAGAGTTCAACGCTCTCACGAATCTGGTTGCGCAGGTAGTCCGAGAACCGCTTGCGGCGCACCTGGGTCTTCACGCGCGCGAGCAGCTCCGGCCGGTCGATCGGGCGCATCAGGTAATCGTTGACGCCGAGCTCGAGACCGCGCAGCAGGCGCGCCTCATCGCCGGCATCCGCCATGATGAGAATCGGCAAGTGGCGCGTGCGGTCGAGGGAGCGAACCTGCGAGCAGAGCCTCAATCCATCCGACTGCTCGAGGTTGAGGGCGACGATGAGCAGATCGAACGGCTGTTCCGCCACATACATCAGCGCCGTCTGCGGATTGGGCTCCAGATACGCTTCGTGTGTCTTGGAGAGTGCCGACATGACGCGCGACGACGAGCGCGGATGATCGTCGACGACGAGAATGCGGGCCGGCTCGTCGGCGAGAATGCGCGCCAGCATGTCATTGTCGCCGATTCCGAGCTGACGGCTCGTCGAGACGCGCATCAGCATCTCGTCGTTCAGCATCTTGAGCCTGGCCAGGCTTTTCACGCGCGTCACGAGCGCGATGTCGTCGACCGGCTTGGTCAGGAAATCATCCGCGCCGCTGTCGAGACCCTGGATCTTGTCGGAGGCCTGGTCGAGCGCCGTCACCATCACCACCGGGATGTGCAGCGTTTCGGGCGATGACTTGAGCCTGCGGCACACCTCGAAGCCGTCGATGCCCGGCATCATGACGTCGAGCAGCACCACATCCACCCGTTCGCGGTGGCAGATGTCGAGCGCGTCTTGTCCGTTGGTAGCCGTAAGCACCTCGAAGTACTCGAGCTCGAGGCGCGCTTGCAGAAGCTTGATATTAGCCAGGATGTCGTCGACGACAAGAACGCGCGCAGTCATGACAAACTCTCAAACGCACATATGCCTGATCCGACGCGATGTTCGCGTGGGTCAGGCATCCCCCACAAAGCGCCTCACCGTATCGAGAAACACGGCGACCGAGATCGGCTTCGACACGTAGGCTTCGCACCCGCCAGAGCGAATGCGCTCCTCATCACCCTTCATCGCGAAGGCTGTCACCGCGACGACAGGGATGTCACGCAGCTCGTCGTCCTCCTTGAGCCAGCGTGTCACTTCGAGCCCGGACACTTCCGGAAGCTGGATGTCCATGAGAATGAGATCAGGCCGGTGCGTGCGCGCCAGCGACAGGGCATCGAGGCCGTTGCGCGTTTGCACGGTGAGGTAGCCGTATGCGTCCAAAAGATCATGGAAGAGCTTCATATTGAGCTCGTTATCCTCCACGATCAGCACGGTTTTCTGCGCGTGCGACGGCACACTTTTTTTCTGGCCCTCGACGGCCATTCTGATCTCCTGGTAGGTCATCGTCGAAGGTCTTGCGGTTGCCCATCCTTACTGCACCGATTCTACGGGCATATGGCGGGAGTGTGCACAGCTTAGCTTAAGCAACTGTTGAAAGCTGGGCATTCTGCTGCAGGTTTGCCCGCAAGGCCCGGATATGCTGGGGAAAAGGAGGTTTTCGCACATGCTGAAAAGACAGACCGTACCTTCGGCCGACGAAGCCGCCGCCCTGGCCCTTTCCGGGCTCGCATTCCTGGCCGGCGACGAATCCCGGCTGGGCCGCTTCCTGGCGCTCACCGGCATCGGCCCGGACCAGCTCCGCGCCGCCGCCGACGCGCCGGAAACGCTCGTTGCGGTGCTGGACTATCTTTTAGCCGACGAATCTCTGCTTCTCGTATTTTCCTCCTCCGCTCCGACTCCGCCTGAAGCCATCGCCCCCGCACGCGCCGTACTCGCGCGCACGCTCGGCGCCGAGGCCGCCGATGGCTGAGCGTTCGGCCGACCGCCTCCGCATGGGCATCGATCTCGGCGGCACCAAGATTGAGGGACGCATCCTCGGACCGCGCGGCGAGGAGCTTGCCCGCCATCGCATCCCCGCACCCCAGGGATGCTATGCGGACACCGTCGCCGCGCTCACGGGGCTCATTCACGAACTCGAGGCTGCCGCAGGGGCCAGCGCGAGCATCGGCATCGGCATGCCGGGGTCGCTGTCGCCGGCCACGGGCCTCGTGCGCAATGCCAATTCCACCTGGCTGAACGGACGCCCCCTGCACCAGGATCTCGAGGCGGCGCTCGGCCGTCCCGTGCGCATGGCCAACGACGCCAACTGCTTCGCCCTTTCCGAGGCCGTTGACGGTGCAGGCGCAGGCGCCAAAAGCGTGTTCGGCATCATCATCGGCACCGGCTGCGGAGGCGGTATCGTGATCGACGGGCGCGTTCTCGAGGGCGCGCGCGGCATCGGCGGCGAATGGGGCCACAACCCGCTGCCATGGGCCGAGCCGGACGAGCATCCGGGCCCCGTTTGCTGGTGCGGCCGAACAGGCTGCATGGAAATGTGGGCGTCCGGCACCGGCCTCAGGGACGATTATCAACGCCGCTCCGGCGAGCGCATCGCCGGCCACGAGGTTGTAGAGCGTGCCGAAGCGGGCGATCCGCTCGCGCAGACGAGTCTCGAGCGGCATGCCTCGCGCCTCGCGCGTGGTCTCGCCCACGTGGTCAACATCATCGATCCCGAAATCATCGTGCTCGGCGGCGGCCTATCGCAGCTGCCTCATCTCTACGAAGCGCTCCCCCGCCTCGCGGCACCGTTCGTCTTCTCAGACGTGAAGAACCTGATCATCCGGCCGCCCAAGTGGGGCGATGCCAGCGGCGTCCGCGGCGCCGCGTGGCTCTGGAATGAGTGACGGCTTCAGCGGGTAGGGCCTGATCGTTTGAGGTGGGCGCGGACGCGCACCCCGCAAAAGAGCGTGTCTCAGTCACTCAAACAAAAACTTAGAGCCGTTCCCCGATCCATCCAAAGCGGAACGGCTCTAGGGCGTCGGATTCTTGCAGGGCGACGGCTCGAAGTAGGTCAGCTCCTTAAGCTCGCCCACGATGGCAAAGTCTCCGTGATTGATGCGCAGGCTGCTCGTGACGCCATTGTCGTGGAAGCGGTACGACATCTCGTAGAGCGGCACGGTATCGCCGCGTTGCTGGTCCACCGGAAAATAGCTGACCGAGATCGGCCACGACGGCACGCGATCGAGATCGGCCTTGCCTTTGGCGAGTGAGACCACTGCCCCGGTTCCGGGTTTCATCTGCCGCCCGATAGCCGTCGACGTGGCATAGATTTTGTCGCCGGTCTCGGAACCGTCGTAGAGGTCCGCCGCAAAGATCGTACGCCCGGCCCGCGCCGCCTGGATGATGGCCATCGAGTGCTGAATGGGGAAATAGATGTCGCCGGAAAGCTTCACCTCCCGCTTGTCCGGCCGCGCGAGATCGACGGTGATCGCACCCTTCCCCTGTGCGCGCTTAGCGACGCCCTGGGTCTGCTCCGCCTGCTGCTCGTTCTGGTAGGTGCTGGTGCTGAACCGCAGCCGCCGTGCCGGCACCTCCTCCCAGCTGGACGTTCTGAGATCGGTCGTCTGCATGTCGCCCTCCTGGTTGAGGGTCTGCGTGACGAACCGCATGCTTTGTGCATAGCCTTCGCAGGCATTGCCGCTCAGCTCATAGACGATGCGCCCATTGACGCTGGCCACGCCCGACCCCGACTGCGCATTATCGAGCGAGAGATCGTAGACGGCCCGATGCGGCACGAAGACGACATCCTTGAGCGCCGGCGTCGCGCGGGCGGGCCCTTCGGGCCAAGACAAAACCGACGGCACCAGCAGGCCCAGCGCCGCCGCTGCGACCACCACACTCATCGGTCCATAGGTTCGCCTGCGCATTCCCGTCATCCTGCTACCGAGCGACTCTAAGGGCTGATCGTCTGCGATGTGAGCCGCCTTGCTAAAGGAAAGCACGGATCGGACGGCCCGCATCGAGAGCGAGAAAGAGCCTCTTGACCAAAAACCTGGAGCACATTTCACGCGGCTCGATCCTCTCGCAAAGGCGGGCACGGTCGGGCGGTCTCGCCACGGCTTAACATGTCCCGCCCCCGAATCTAAGGGAGAGGCTGCCCATTGCAAAGCCCGATCGAGCGGTTATCAAGGAACCCCGGCCTTTCTGCGGCCGCGGGACACCCTTCATCCAAATCCACACCATCAACCTTGAGGAGAACCACCCAGCATGACCGGCACCATCGAGGCTCGTCTCAACGCGCTCGGCATCACCCTCCCCGCAGCGCCGACTGCGGTTGCCAACTACGTTCCCTATGCCATTTCTGGTAATCTTCTGTTCATCTCTGGGCAGATCTCCAAGGGTGCAGACGGCAAGCTGGTGGCCGGGACCCTCGGCCAGGACATCGACGTCGAGGCCGGCCGGGAAGCCGCCCGCCTGTGCGCCCTCAACATTCTGGCTCAGGCCAACGCCGCGCTCGGCAGCCTCGACCGCGTTGCACAGGTTCTGCGCCTCACCGGCTTCGTCAACTCCGCACCCACCTTCACGGATCATCCGACGATCATCAACGGCGCCTCCGATCTGATGGTCGAGGTTCTGGGCGATAAGGGCCGCCACACGCGCGCTGCCGTCGGCGTCGCCTGCCTGCCGCTGAACTCTGCCGTCGAGGTCGACGCCATCATCGCCATCGCAGAGTAGCCTCGATGCTCGATCCCGCCTTCCTGCGTCCGATCGCCCACCGCGGCCTCCACGACGCAGCGAACGGCGTGGTCGAGAACACGCCTCGGGCGTTCGAGGCCGCCATCGCCAAAGGCTATGCCATCGAGTGCGACGTCGAAGCGGCGGCCGGCGGTCTGCCGGTCGTCTTCCACGACGCCACCTTGGAGCGGCTGACGCTCCACTCCGGCCCCATCGCCACACTCAGGCCGGATGAACTCAAGCAGATCCGCTACCGCGATTGCGATGCCCCCGGCATCCTGACCTTCACCGAATTTCTCGAGCTTTGCAGCGCGCGCGTGCCCCTCGTCGTCGAGGTGAAGAGCGACTGGTCCGCGCCCGACCGCGCCTTCCTCTCCGAGATCGCACACCTCGCGGCGAACCATCCCGGCCCCATCGCGCTCATGTCGTTCGACCCGAATGTCATGGCGGTGCTGAAGGAGCTGGCGCCTCGTATACCGCGCGGCATCGTCTCGGGCCGCTACCGGGATGCGGACGGCACCCCCTGGTGGCCGGCGCTCGGCGCCTATCGAAGCTGGAAGCTCGCCAACCTGATGGACTTGGGCGCCGCCGCACCGGACTTCATCGCCTACGAGGTAGATGCGCTCCCGACGCTCGCCACGCGCTTCGCACACAAGATTCGGAGATGGCCGCTCCTCACCTGGACCGTCCGCACCGAAGCGCAGCGCCACCGCGCCGCCCGCTACGCCGACGCCCCCATTTTCGAGGGCTACGAGCCTTAGTGCCTGATCGTTTGAGGTGGATGCGGACACGCATTCACCGAGAACGTGAATCGGTCTCGCAAAATAAAAACTT
>NZ_DAIQCD010000011.1:0-98059 GCF_036780825.1 Hyphomicrobium sp.
CGCGTCCTCGCTCTGCTCGTGCTGGCGGAGCTGGGCGCGGATGCGCGCCAGCAGCACGGCAAACTTGAACGGTTTCGTCACATAGTCGTTCGCGCCGGCGTCGAGCCCGAGGATCTGGTCCGCATCGCTATCGTTGGCCGTCAGCATGATGATGGGGCTCTTGAAGCCGCCCTTGCGCAGGAGGCGCACCGCCTCGCGCCCGTCCATGTCGGGCAGTCCGACGTCGAACACGATGAGATCGTGATGCCCGCTCTTGGCCGCTTCGATGCCCTTGCCGGCGGTGCCGGCGACCGACACGTCGAACTCCTCGTGCAGGGCCAGTTGATCCTGCAGAGACCCACGGAGATCCTCGTCGTCGTCGACGAGAAGGATCTTGCGCGCAGTGCTCATTCTAGACGGCTCCCAATCTTAAGTCGCACCAGAGCCCGATCGTTCGGGATATGAGCTTGCCGGAGTGGCCAGTAGAAAAGCTCGCATCAAGACCGTGGCTCAGGCGCCTGGACAAAGACCTGGAGCGCGTTTACGCGGCCGGATTGGAACCCGGCAAGGAAAAGCGCTCCAGATGCATCCTCTTAGCATCTGCGTCCGGCCTGAGGTAGGGTGCCGTCCGCCGCCTGAGGGAAACCCCGTCGCCGAGGGAACTTTGCCATCATCGCCCGTAGAATAGTGGTCAGAAGCCTCAACGCCCGCAGCACCACAGGCCGGCTCACCTGCGGACATCTCGTCGTGCCATGTGCCCTTGGCCGTAGCGGGATCGGCGCCTTGAAACGCGAGGGCGACGGCAAGACACCGCGCGGCCGGTTTCGCCTCGAAAATGCGCTGTTCCGGACGGATCGGCTGATACGGCCGAAGACCGGCCTGCCGGTTAACGCCTCGGCTCCGGATGATGGCTGGTGCGATGCAGCAAGCGATCGCAATTACAACCGCCGCATCCGCCATCCCTATCCCTCGAGCGCCGAGCGCCTATGGCGGGACGACGGCCTTTACGACGCCCTCGTGGTCATCGATTACAACCGTCGCCCCCGCCGCCGCGGAGCCGGAAGCGCCATCTTCCTGCATGTTGCCGAAAAGGGCCTGAAGCCCACGGAAGGCTGCGTCGCGCTGCGGCGCAGCGATCTTCTCAAGGTGATGGCCCGCCTCGGACGGCGCACCCGCCTCGTGATTGTCTGACGCCGCGCCTAGAGTGCTTCCGGAAAAGTAGGAACCGGTTCTCCGAAAAGAAGCACGACGAAATAAGTACTTAGAGCCGTTCCCCGTTTCCACTTAAACCGGAACGGCTCTAAGAGCCTTGCGCCGCGCGGCGCCAGCGCGGCTCACCCGCCTACTGCACGACCTCGCCATGCAGGCTGATGTCGAGGCCTTCGACCTCCTCGGCCGCCGTCACGCGCAGGCCCATCACCATTTTGATGAGCATGAGGATGACGAACGTCGCCACCGCGCACCAGACCACCGTGGCCAGCACGCCGTAGATCTGGATCCACACCTGCCCCACGTTGCCCTCGATCGCGCCCGCCGTGCCGCCGACCGCAGCCCGGGCGAACACGCCGGTCAACACCGCGCCGACGATACCGCCGACGCCATGCACCCCGAACACGTCGAGGCTGTCGTCGTAGCCGAACGTCCGCTTCACCGCCGTCGCAAAAACATAGCAGATGACGCCGGCCGCGACGCCGATGACGAGCGCGCCCACCGGATCGACGAAGCCGGCTGCCGGGGTGATGGCGACAAGGCCGGCGATGGCGCCGGAGGTGGCGCCGAGCACGGTGGGCTTGCGGTGCACGATCCATTCGGCCGCGAGCCAGCCGAGCACGGCCGCGGCGGTCGCGACCTGCGTTACGAGCGCGGCCATGGCGGCCGAGCCATTCGCCGCCGCTGCCGATCCCGCATTGAAGCCGAACCAGCCGACCCACAGCAGCGAGGCGCCGATCAGCGTCAGCACGAGGTTATGCGGCGCCAGGTTCTCGGTACCGTATCCCTTGCGCTTGCCCAGCACGAGCGCCGCCACGAGCCCCGCGATACCGGCATTGATATGCACCACCGTGCCGCCGGCAAAATCGAGCACGCCATCCTTGCTGAGGAAGCCGCCGCCCCACACCCAGTGGCAAACCGGCGCGTAGACCACGAGGCTCCACAGCGCCAGGAACACGAGCAGGCTCGAAAACTTCATGCGATCGACGACGGAGCCCACGATCAGCGCCGGCGTGATGGCGAAAAAGGTCATCTGGAACATGACGAAGAGCGATTCCGGAATGGTCCCGGAAAGCGACTCCTTGGTGACGCCGGCGAGCAGAGCCTTTTCGACGCCCCCGATGTAGGACTGAAGGGGCCCGCCGTCGGAGAACGCGAGGCTGTAGCCGATCAGCATCCAGAGGACGGACTGCACCGCCACGGCGGTGAACACCATGGCCGTCGTATTGAGCACGTTCTTCTTCCGCACCATGCCCCCGTAGAACAGGGCGAGGCCGGGAATGCTCATCAAAAGCACGATCACGCTCGAGACGAGCATCCATGCGGTGTCCCCGGAATCGAGCACCACCGTGGCCGCTGCGGGTGCGGCTTCGGCGGCGACCTCCTGGGCGAGCGCCGGCAGCGTGGTGAGCAGGATCGCGGCGATGGCGGCGAGACCGGCTGTGGAGCGCATAAGCAGGCTGGGCTTCATTTCGTGAACTCCCCTTGGTTTCAGGATCAAAGCGCCGCGTCGTCGGCCTCACCCGTGCGGATGCGCAGGGTGTGCTCGATCGGAGAGACGAAAATCTTGCCGTCGCCGATCTGGCCGGTTTTCGCCGCGGTCGCGATGGCGTCCACGGCCCGTTCGGCGAGCGCGCTCGCAACGGCCACCTCGATCTTGATTTTCGGCAGGAAGCTCACGGCGTACTCGGCGCCGCGGTAGATCTCCGTATGGCCCTTTTGCCGGCCGTAACCTTTCACCTCGGTCACGGTCATGCCCTCGAGCCCCATATCGATCAGGCTGGATCGGACTTCGTCCAGCTTGAAAGGCTTGATGATGGCAGTGATCAGTTTCATGGAGCGCACCCCTTGAGCTTGGTCTCGATGTCCTTTCGGAAGCGCGAGACCGTCCGCCGACCACCGCCGGGTAGCGCCCGACAACGGTCAACGAACGAGAGTCAAAAGGTGTGCCAAGCGACGGCTTGCCACCTACTTCATTGAGATAAAAACGAATTCCTACCTATGCACTTGGAAAGCAGGCAGCGGAGCCCGGCAGAAGCGCATAGATTTCGGGCAATGCATGCAAGTTGCTGATTATTTAATCACGTAAGCCGTCTGTCGTTTGCGGATCAGTCCTTCCTGCACCGTCGAGGCCACGAGCCGCCCATCACGGGTGAAGAAACTGCCGCGGCAGAGACCTCGGGCGCCCGAGGCGCTCGGGCTATCCTGGGCGTAGAGCAGCCATTCGTCGGCCCGGAACGGCCGGTGCAGCCATAACGCGTGATCAAGGCTCGCGAGCTGGATATCGCGGTCGAACAACAGCTTTCCATGCGCGATCAGCGCCGTGTCGAGCAGCGTGAAATCGGAGGCGTAGGCCAGCACGCACTGGTGTTGGCGGAGGTCGTCCGAAAGCCGTCCGTTCGCCTTGAGCCAGATATGCTGCACGGGCGGATGCTGCGGCTCGCGGCTGAGATAGCGAGACACGTCCACGGGCCGGAGCTCGATGGGGTTCTCCCGCTGCCAATAGCTGCGCATGTCGGGAGGGAGCGCCTCGATCAGCTCCGCAACCCGCTCCGCCGCCGAAGGCAGCGCTTCGGGCGGCGGCACCTCGGGCATCTCTGTTGCGTGCTCATACCCGTCCTCGTCCTTCTGGAACGAGGCGCTCATGGCAAAGATCGCGCGGCCGTGTTGGATGGCCTTCACTCGCCGCGTGGTGAAGCTGCCGCCATCCCGGAGGCGCTCGACCTCGTAGATGATGGGATGAGCCGGATCGCCTGGCAGCAGAAAGTAGGCGTGGAGCGAATGGGCTGTGCGCGGCTCCTCCACGGTGCGCCCCGCCGCCGTCAGCGCCTGTCCAAGCACCTGCCCACCGTAAACGCGCTGCCACCCGTTCTGCGGACTGATGCCACGGAACAGATTGACCTCAAGCTGCTCGAGATCCAGCACCTCCAGCAGTCCCGCGAGCGCACGGCACGGTTGCTCTCGTCCATTGGACATGCGACGGTCTCCGGAAAAGCAGCCTCTGATCAAGGGGATGAGAGATGGGGCGCTCCGGCTGGCCGGTCAAGGCGACCGGATGCCGTCAAGCTGGCCAGAAAATTTTAGAGCGTTTCACACTACAAAGACGCGACCATCACGTGTGAACGCGCTCGAGAGACACATGGCCTAGAGCCGTTCCGCTTTAGGTGGAATCGGGGAACGGCTCTAAGTTTTTGTTCCTTCGTGCTTCTTAACGGAAAACCGGTTCCCACTTTTCCGGAAGCACTCTAGACACCTGAAACCGACACTGCGGACTGCCATGACCGACATGCGAGCAACCCAGCGCTTCGACATCGTCATCTCGGGAGCGAGCTTCGCCGGCCTCGCGCTTGCTCGTGCCCTGGCGCGGGGCTCTAACGGCGCCGTCCGCATCGCCATCGTCGATCGCGCCATCCGCAAGGAAACGGCAACGCCGGACGCCCGCGCCTTTGCGCTCTCCGCCGGCGCGCGCCGCATGCTGGACGCACTCGGCATCTGGTCCGAGATCGCCGGCGAAGCCCAGGCCGTGAGCGAGATCGAAATTACGGACTCGAGCCTCGAGGCAGGCATCCGCCCGGTCCTGCTCCGCTACGATAACCGCATCGGCGAGGCGAAGAGCCAGGGCAAGCTCGCGGAGCCCGCAAGCCATATCGTCCCGGCCTCGGCCTTCGAAGCAGCCCTTTACCGCGCCGCGACCGCGGATCCAAGCCTGACCCTGATCGCCCCTGCCGAGATCGCGCGCTTTACCGATATCGGCAGCGCCATGGCCATCACGCTCGCCGATGGGACCAGCGTCACCGCGTCGCTTCTCGTCGGCGCCGAAGGCCGCCGCTCCGCATCGCGCGACGCGGCGCGCATCAAGACGGTTGGCTGGCGTTACGGCCAGACCGCGATCGTGACCACCATCGCTCACGAGCGCCCGCACGGCGGCCGCGCCATCCAGCATTTTCTACCCGGTGGCCCGTTCGCCATCCTGCCGCTTCCAAACAACCGCGCTTGCCTTACATGGACCGAGGACGCGGAAGAGGCCAAACGCATCCTCGCCCTCGATGACGCGGGCTTTCTCGCTGAGGTGGAAACGCGCATCGCCGGCCGCCTGGGCGCGGTCGAGGTCGTCGGCCCGCGCCAGTCCTGGCCCCTCGAGATGCACCTTGCGCGCGCCTACGTCGCGCCGCGCTTTGCGCTCATCGGCGACGCCGCCCACGGCGTGCACCCGATTGCCGGCCAGGGCGTGAACCTCGCCTTCCGCGACGTCGCCGCGCTCGCGGAGGTGATCGTTGACGCCCTCCGCCTTGGCCTAGATCCCGGCAGCATGCAGAGCCTCGAACGCTACGAGCGGTGGCGCCGGTTCGACAGCTTCGCGTCTGCCGCCGTCTTCGATGGCTTGAACCGATTGTTCTCGAACGACGTCCTGCTCATTCGCGCCGCGCGTGAGTTCGGACTCGGCCTCGTCGACCGCCTGCCGAGCTTGAAGCAGCATCTGGTTGCGGAAGCCGCCGGCCTCACCGGCGAGCCGCCACGCCTGTTCCGATCCGAGCCGCTCTGACCCGACGAGGCGCCTGCAACGGAGGCGCGCTCAAGCCTCATCCGTCCCGGCCGCGGCCCGGTCACCCGCGTCCACCTCCTCTGGCGGCACCAGAACGATTATACCCTGGTCGAAATCGATGCGGCGCACGACCGCTTCCATCATCGGATAGAGCACCGTCCGCGTGGCGCCTGCGGGTCTAACTTCGAGGATATCGCCGGCCCCGAAATTGAGCACGCCGACTACGCGGCCGAGCGGCTTCGTCTCCTCCGTCACAGCGGCAAGCCCGACCAGATCCGTGTGGTAGTACTCGCCCTCCTCAGGATCCGGCAACTTATCCCTCTCGACGTAGAGCGCCGCGCCCTTGAGCGCCTCCGCCTGTGTGCGGTCTCCAACGCCGGCGACGCGGCAAATCAGCCCCTTCCCCGTCGCCCCCTCCACCTCGAGCTCGAAACGGGCACCGCCCCCTTCGTCCTCGAGCGCCCCGTAGCCGGCGATCGCTTCGGGATCTTCCGTATAGCTGCGCACGAGCACGGCGCCCTTCACGCCATGCGCGCCCACGATATGGCCGAGCAGCACCCGCCGCTTGCGTCTCTGTTCGTCCGCACCAACGTCAGTCATCGTAAAGCGCCATCATCCAGCCGTTGCTGTTCATGCCAGAGAACCGAGATACCGAAGCTCGACCATGATCATCTCTCCCCCGATCTCGACCGTCGTGGTCGAAACCGGCGGCGATGGCGAAAAGCGTGCCGAGAGGTCGAGGAGCGCGCCCTCCGGTCCCGCTTCGTGCCCGGTGAGCAACGCACCATAGGGAGGAACGGCGAGGCGCACCTCTACGATGGCCTCGCGCCTCGCGGCATCATAACTGAAGCAGCCCTTGAAGACACCTCCGTGCCGGTCCGAGCCAAGAATACGCCCCTCCCGGAGCACGGCGAGGCCATCGCTGCGCAGGCTTCCGCTCCCTCCGCCAGCCGCCTCGCCATGTGCAAACACGAGCCCATACACGCCATCGTCCAGCATCACGCAACCTATGGTATTCACAGCTCGAAGCCATCAGACTTGCGCTGGGCGAGCGTTCCGTTTTCTCGCCCGTACCGTTCTTTTTTACCCGCACGCTACCATCGATTGCACAGTCTCACCCGCCCCAGGCGGCCTGCATCCTTAAATTGTATGAAACGTTACGAATTGCGTTGGCCGCGCGTGGGACTAGCGGCGAGCCTAGCCATGCGGCTCCGCGCCTTCATCGCCGCGCCGCCTCGAAGTAGGCGGCCAAAAAGCGCTGATAGATGGCGGTCAAGCGTGTGAGGTCCTGCACCGCCACATGCTCGTCGACGGCATGGATGGTCGCATTGACGAGACCGAATTCCACCACCTCGCAGAGGTCTTTTATGAACCGCGCGTCCGAGGTGCCGCCGCCCGTGGTGAGCACAGGTGTGCGTCCCGTCTCGGCGGCAACTGCGGCGCTCAGCGTTTCGACGAGGACGCCGGGCTTGGTCAGGAACACCTCGCCGGTGCCGGAAAATGCAAGATCGTAGCTGGCGCCGCAGGCAACCGCCGCCGCATCACAGTGACCACGCACCCAGGCCTCGATCGTCGGGCGCCGCCAGGCGTCGTTGTAGCGAACGTTGAGCGTCGCGCGTGCTTCACCCGGAATGACGTTCGCCGCGTGATTTGGCACCGAAAGCACCGTCACCTGCAAGTTCGACGGCTCGAAATGCTCGGTCCCCCGATCGATCTCGGCCGATATGAGCCGGTCGAGAATGCGCACCAGCTTGGGGATCGGATTATCGGCCTTTCGCGGATACGCGGCGTGCCCCTGCTGGCCATGCACGACGATGTCCGCCGTCAGCGAGCCCCGCCGCCCGATCTTGATTTCATCACCGAGCGCAGTCGGGTTCGAGGGCTCGCCTACGAGGCAGCCATCCAGCGCTTCGCCACGGGCGTGCAGCCAGTCGAGCAGCTTCGCAGTGCCGTTAATGGACGGCCCTTCCTCATCACCGGTGATCAGGAGCGAGATCGAGCCCGCAGCCATACCATCGCCCCGCGCGAGGTAGCGGAGGGCCGCCGCCACGAAGCAGGCGATCGCCCCTTTCATGTCCGCCGCCCCGCGGCCATAGAGGCGGCCATCGCGGATGTCTCCGCCAAACGGCGGCACCGACCAGGCGCTGATATCGCCCGCCGGAACCACATCCGTGTGTCCGGCGAATGCAAGGTAAGGAGCGCTGTCACCGATCCGCGCGTAAAGGTTTTCGACATCCGGCGTGCCCGGCTCGCTGAACGTCACGCGGTGGCACGCAAAGCCTGCGCCGGCGAGCACGCCTTCGAGAAGCGTCAGCGCCCCGCCCTCCGCCGGCGTCACGCTCTCGCAGCGGATCAAAGCCTGCGCGAGCGCGATCGGATCTTGCGGGTCGAGGGCCATGTATCCGCCTTTCGGCGTATCGCTGGAATGGGCTTCAGTCTCGCAGAAGCTCGTTGATGGATGTCTTGGAGCGCGTCTTCTCGTCGACACGCTTCACGATGACGGCGCAATAAAGGTTCGGTCCCGGCTCTCCGTTGGGCAGCGATCTGCCGGCCATTGAGCCCGACACGACCACCGAATAGGGCGGCACGCGGCCGAAGTGCTTCTCGCCTGTTGTCCGGTCGACGATGGTCGTGGAAGCGCCGAGATAGACGCCCATGGAGAGCACCGAGCCCTCGCCCACGATCACGCCCTCGGCCACCTCCGCCCGGGCGCCGATGAAGCAGTTGTCCTCGATGATGACGGGTGCCGCCTGCAAGGGCTCGAGCACGCCGCCGATGCCGGCGCCGCCGGAGATGTGGCAGTTCTTGCCGATCTGAGCGCAGGATCCGACGGTCGCCCACGTGTCGACCATGGTTCCGGCATCGACGTAGGCGCCGATGTTAATGAATGACGGCAGCAGCACTGCTCCCGGCGCGATATAGGCAGAGCGGCGCACGTAGGCGCCCGGCAACACACGGAAGCCCGCGGCCTTGAAACTCTCGTCGGACCAGCCAGCGAATTTGGGCGCCACCTTGTCCCAATAGAACGAACCGGCCGGGCCACCGGAGATCCGTTCCATGTCGTTGAGGCGGAATGAGAGCAGGAGCGCTTTCTTGAGCCACTGGTTGACGATCCAGTCGCCGTCCACCTTCTCGGCGACGCGCAGCTTGCCCTTATCGAGGCGATCGAGCGCGGCCTCGACAGCATCGCGCACTTCGCCCTTGGTGGCCGAGCTGACGCCGTCGCGGCGCTCCCAGGCCTGCTCGATCGTCGTCTGGAGGTCGCTCATGCGATCACCCGGTCCTTCGCATCCGGCAGGCGTTCATGAAGGTCTTGCGAAAAGCTGTCAATGCATCACCGCGACACGTGCGCCCCCGGCGCCTGCACCGACATTTTGACGCCCGCAGCAAACCTCACGTTAACAGGATCCGGTTAATCTTAAGCTGCGCGCCCGTTCGCGATCCCATTGCGGCGTTCATGCACGATCAGTCGACAGTAATGCGTAACGGAGGTCTCCGTGGGCAGGATCCAGGAGCACGGCCCCGGCGGCGCCGTCACGGCCGGACCGTGGGGCACAAGAGACAGCTTCGTGGCGGAGACCGCCATTTCGCTCGACAGGCTCGCGGCAAAGATCGAACGCCTCGAACGGCGGGAGGAAGCGCTGCGGGCAGAAGTGGCCGAGCTTGCTGAACACGCCGCGCACGCCAACCGTCTCCACGCGCTTGCCGAGAGCCTCAGAAACTCGCGCGACTTCAAGCTCGACGAAATGAGCCGGACAATGAAAAGCGTCCGCTCGCGGCTTGACGCCATCGAAGGGCCGCGCGCGGAATTCAACGGCCTTGCCTGCAAAAGCTTCATTACCGTCGACCGCAGGCTGGCGGAGCTTGCGGCCATCGGCGCGCGGGAAGCCCGTCTCGCCTGGCGCGCCCACGCGGGCATCGCGCTCGCAGGTGTCCTCGCAATCCTGCTTCTGGCGACGGCCGGCGGCTTCACCGCTTGAACCGTCGTTTCAGTTCGAGGCCGCGGATGTTTTGAGCGCGTCCTCGATCAGCGCTTTCGCATCCGCTGAATCCCATTCCGCCGGCCCCGGCAGGCGGCCGATCTCCCGACCTTCCGGATCGATCAGGATCGTCGTCGGCAAGCCGACCGTCTTGAGCGCCGAGCCCGACCGCGTGCTCGGGTCGGCATAGAGCTTGAGCGACTTGACGCCGATCTCGTCGAGAAATTTCCGCGCTGCCTCGAGGCCGGTGCGATCCACCGCCAGAGCGACGACCTCGAAAGCATCCGACCCAAGCTCGGTCTGTAGCCGGTCGAGCGACGGCATTTCCTCCCGGCAGGGGGCGCACCAGGTGGCCCAAAGGTTGAGAAGAATGGTCTTGCCGCGGAAGCTCGACAGCGTTGTGTCTGCGCCCGCCGCATCGACGAACCCCACGTTAGCCAGCGGCTCCGGCGTGCTTTTGTAGACGAAGGCCGGCATGCCCGGGGCGCGCCGGCGCGTGGCGGATGAGCTGGCTCCAGAGTCGCTGGCTGTTGGTGCGGCAGGAAGGCCGGTGTTGTCAGGCCGGCCAAGCGTGACGTATACCGCCGCAAAGCCGGCAACGGCCGCGATCGCGGCCAGGGCAACGACGGCCGCGAAGCTTCGTCTGGGTACGGGGGGCGTAGTGTTCATTACCTGTTTTCGATCCTTCGAGGGAATGTCGTTGGCCTTTGTCGCGCTTGCGCCCTAGTCCTTGCATCCCCTAGTTCTTGCATCTTTGAGCCTCCTCATCGGAAGGCCGGCCGGTTCTTCCTCATCCGAACGCACACCAGGGTCTTGCGGAGGGCCCCTTCCGTGACAGAAAAAAAAGCCAATAAAATGTGGGGCGGCCGCTTTGCCGCCTCGCCGGCTGAGATCATGGAGGAGATTAATGCCTCCATCTCATTCGACAAGGTGCTGGCGCCGCAAGACATCCGCGGCTCGAAGGCGCACGCAGCGATGCTCTGCGAAACCGGCATCATCACCAAAAGCGACGCGCGCGAGATCCTGCACGGGCTCGATCAGGTGGCGGCCGAGATCGCCGACGGAAGCTTCAAATTCTCCCGCGCACTCGAAGACGTACATATGAACGTCGAGAGCCGCCTCAAGGACATCATCGGCGCGCCGGCTGGGCGGCTGCACACTGCGCGCTCGCGCAACGATCAGGTGGCGACGGACTTCCGGCTCTTCGTTCGCGACGCGGCCGATGCCCTGATCGATGCCATCGGCGCGCTTCAGGGCGTCCTCGTCGCCAAGGCGGAAGCGCATGCCGCCACGGTCATGCCCGGCTTCACGCATCTCCAGCCGGCCCAGCCGGTGACGTTCGGACATCATCTCCTCGCTTACGTGGAGATGCTGGGCCGCGACAAGGGCCGTTTCGCCGATGCCCGCAAGCGTCTCAACGAATGCCCGCTGGGCTCGGCGGCGCTCGCCGGCACGTCTTTCCCCATCGATCGGGCCAAGACGGCGGAAGAGCTGGGCTTCGACCGGCCTATGGCCAACTCGCTCGACGGCGTGTCAGACCGGGATTTCGCTCTCGAGGTGCTGGCCGCGGCCTCCATCACGGCCGTGCATCTGTCCCGCTTCGCCGAAGAGATCGTCATCTGGATGACGCCCCAGTTCGGGTTCATCCGTCTCTCCGACCGGTTCACGACCGGCTCGTCGATCATGCCGCAGAAGCGCAATCCGGACGCGGCCGAACTGGTCCGAGCCAAGGCGGGGCGCATCGCGGCGGCGTTCCACGGGCTGCTCATGGTCATGAAAGGGCTGCCGCTCGCCTACTCTAAGGACATGCAGGAGGATAAGGAGGCGACCTTCGACGCGCTGGCGTCCCTCCGCCTCGCGCTCCTCGCCATGACGGGTATGGTGAAAGATCTCGAGCCCGCCGAAGAGGCCATGCGCGCCGCGGCGGGCCGCGGCTACTCGACGGCCACGGATCTCGCCGACTGGCTCGTCCGCGAGCTCAAAATGCCCTTCCGCGACGCCCACCATGTGACGGGAAGCATCGTGAAGGAGGCCGAGGAGCGGGGGCTTGAGCTTGAGAGCATGCCGCTTGAGGTCATGCAGGCCGTGGAGCCGCGGATCACGAACGGCGTCTTTTCCGTGCTGTCGGTCGAAAATTCCGTCAAATCCCGCCGCAGCTATGGGGGAACTGCGCCACAGAACGTCGCGAAAATGGCCCGAGCCTGGGCGCGACGCTTGGAAAAGGAGGCGGCGGGGCGCTAAAATCGGCCTGTTTTTCCGCCTAAGCGTTGAATGCTGGCGCCGCGCCGGCCGAGGGCTAGATCGAAGGCTTGATTGAATGATGTCTTTTGCTCGCGCTGCTCTGGTTGCCTCCGCGCTCGCGTTAACGCTTGCGGGATGCGGCGTGCGTGGCGGGCTCGAGGCTCCGCCCGAGGCGAAGGCACAACCGACGGCCACGGCCCAGTCCGGCGAAGGCAAGCCCGAAGGCGCCGCGCCGAAGCCTCACAAGGGCTTCATCCTGGATGGTCTGCTCCGCTAGCGCCTGATCGTTTGAGGTGGGTGCGGACGCGCCCCCACCGAGAACGTGAATCAGTCTCTTAAACAAAGACGTAGAGAGCGCCCGCACCATAAAAAATGGGTCCATCAAGCGTGAACGCGCTCCAGGGCGTTCCAGTTTAAGCAATTATGGAACGCGTTTAAGGGTATAGGTGCGTTCGCCACTCTGTTTCGGACGACCATCGCTCATGCACCACTTTGCCTACAAGAACGGCGCGCTCCACGCCGAGGACGTCAGCCTGCCACAGCTCGCGGCCGAGATCGGGACGCCGTTCTACTGCTACTCCACGGCGACGCTCGAGCGTCATTACCGCGTGCTCGCCGAGGCCTTCGAGGGCCAGGACGCCGTCATCTGCTTTGCTGTCAAAGCCAACTCAAACCAGTCCGTCCTGGCGACGATGGCACGCCTCGGCGCCGGCATGGACGTCGTCTCCGAAGGCGAGCTTCGGCGGGCACGGGCCGCGGGTGTTGCAGCCGGCAAGATCATTTTCGCAGGCGTCGGGAAGTCGCGCGAAGAGATGGCCTATGCCCTTCGCGAGGGCATCTTCGGCTTCAATGTGGAGAGCGAGCCCGAGCTTACACTTCTCTCGGAGGTGGCCTCAGGGCTTGGCGCGACCGCGCGTGTGGCCCTGCGCGTCAACCCGGACGTCGACGCCAAGACACACGCCAAGATCTCGACCGGCAAGAGCGAGAACAAGTTCGGCATCCCCTATCTGGACGCCGTGCGGCTCTACGATGTGGCCCGTGGCCTGCCGGGCCTCGAGGTCTCCGGCATCCATATGCACATCGGCAGCCAGATCACGGACCTGGCGCCGTTCCGCGATGCGTTCCGGCTGATGCGCGATCTTGCCTTAGCGCTACGTCGTGAAGGGCACCGCATTCTCCACCTCGACATCGGCGGCGGACTGGGCATCCCCTACCGTAGTGACGAGGACGCGCCGCCGCATCCTGAAGCTTACGCCGCGCTCGTGAGAGAGGTCCTCGGCGATCTCGACGTGCGGATCTATCTCGAGCCGGGTCGGATGATCGTCGGCAACGCGGGCATCCTCGTGACGCGCGTGCTCTATGCCAAAGCCGGGGCCGGCAAGCGGTTCACCATCGTCGATGCGGCGATGAACGATCTTCTCCGCCCGACCCTCTACGAGGCTCACCATGAGATCTGGCCCGTGATGGAGGAGCGCGCCTCCGGCACCACAGGGCTGCAGGACATCGTCGGGCCCGTCTGCGAGACCGGCGACTATCTCGCCGTCGAACGCACGCTTCCCATCTTCGAGCCGGGCGATCTCCTGGCCGTGATGTCGGCCGGCGCTTACGGCGCGGTGATGTCGTCGACCTATAACACCCGGCTGCTCGTGCCCGAGATTCTCGTGCGTGGCGGCGAGCACGCGCTGGTGCGGCCGCGGCCCTCCTACGAGGCTCTCATCGGCCTCGACCGACCCGCACCCTGGCTCGCCGGGGGCTGACACTCGGCGAGCGTGGCAATCCGGTCGTCCTCGTATCGAAAGGAGCGGCCTCTCAGTTGGGCTTGCCCGTAGCCGTCGCGGCGGCAAGCTCATTCTTCCGCCGCACGAAGAGCTGCCCAAAGTCGATCGGATCGAGCAGCAGCGGCGGGAAGCCGCCCTCGCGCGTGAGATCGGCGACGAGCCGGCGCAGGAACGGGAAGATCAGCGTCGGGCAGTTGATGAGCAGGAACGGCTCGAGCGCCTGCTCGGGCATGTTCTTGAGCTGGAACAGGCCCGCATAGACGAGTTCGAGATCGTAGATGGTCCCCTCGGCGTTCGAGGCCACCGCCTTGAAATCGATGGCGCTCTCATAGAGATCCGGCTTCAGCCGCTTGGCCGCGACATTAATCTCGAGCTTGACGTTCGGCGCATCTCCCGGCTGCTCGAGCAGCTTTTCAACGTTCGGATTTTCGAACGACAGATCGCGGATGAACTGGCCGACGATCCGGGCTTCCGTCGGGGTCTGCTCCGTCTGGTTTCCGGGCTCGGCACCCTGGGCGGCAGTCTTGTTTTCGTCTGTCATCTCTGGGCTTTCGCTATGTTTAAGGGAGCGCGAACAAGGCAGAGCCCGGGCCAGCGCGGGCTTGGAAATTCGTGTGCTGGCTAACATGGCGCGCGGGGCCCTGCAATCCGCCAATGCCCCAAAAGCACGTGGCAAACCTTCCCGAGCAAGATTATTGGCTTCTCCCTCGTTGTGGCCTAAGTTGAAGCCCATGCTCTTACTCTCTGGGCGCGGCCTTACCGCCGCAGGGCGCGATACGCCTGGACGGATCTCACGAGCGATCTTACATCAGGGCAAGCTCCCCTTTCCCCTTTGGGGCCTTTTGCCGGAAAGCTGCCGATAATGAATGGCGAAATCAATCTTCTGACGCTTCTGTCTCTCATCGTCGCGGTGGTTGCGATCGTGAAGCTCAGGAGCGTCCTGGGCCGCCGCACAAGCGAGGATGACGCGCGCGTGGAAAAACGCCGGCGCGAAGCCCAGCTCCAGAAAACAGCGCCCGTCGCTCAATCGGGCAAGGTGGTAACCCTGCCGCGGCGCGAGCGCGAGCCGGAGGCCGTGGAATCCGCCGTTTCGGTGGCAGAGGTGGAGGAGCGCATCAAGTCCTTCGCCGGCACCGACACCGCGCTCGCCAACGGCTTGACCGCCATTCTGAGGCTCGATGCCAAGTTCGATCCCGAGCATTTTCTAAAGGGCGCGCGCCAAGCCTACGAGATGATCGTCACCGCCTTTGCGGAGGGCAACCGCCGCCTCCTGCGCGATCTCCTCAGCGCCGACGTTCTCGACAGTTTCAACCGCGCCATCACCGATCGCGAGCAGCGCGGCCACGTGGTGGACCAGAGCTTCGTCGGCATCAACAAGGCAGACATGATCGAAGCGGAGGTGAGCACAAAAGGCATCGCCAGCATCACCATACGCTTCGTCAGCCAGTTGATCAGCGCCACGCGCGACAAGGCAGGCAACGTCATTGACGGCGACGAGCAGCGCGTGCGGGACGTGACCGACATCTGGACCTTCTCGCGAGACATCTCCTCCAAGGAGGCGCTCCGCAACGTCAACTGGAAGCTCGTCGGCACCCAGGCGCCGAACTGATCCGCTCCCGCCAGCGAATGTTGCTCGACCATGCCGCTCGGAGCGAGCACGTCAGAGATGGCCCCGGCCGACGTAACCCTGGCCCGGATCGCCTTTGGCGAGCTTCCCGGCTGGGAGGCTGACGATCATCTGGCCGCCTTCCAGGCATTCGCGCGCTCGGCGCATGTCCTGGTGCGCTCGTCTTCCGCAGCCCTCCCGACACGGACGCAGACAGCCGATCGCGCGTTAGTACGTGCAGCCGCGCTTGCGCTGGCCTCGCCTGTCCGGGACGCTGGCGCCGCCCGCACATTCTTCGAAACGAATTTTGCGCCCCATCGCATCCGCCATACGGGAGCGGAGGGCCTGCTCACGGGATATTACGAACCCGTGCTGGCGGGACGCCGCCGGCCGGAGGCGGCATTTCGCATTCCCATCTACCGCCGGCCGCCTGATCTCGTGGCCCTCGTGCGCGAGGAGGAGCGCGGTGCCCTTGCCGATCGCCTGACGCATGCCCGCAGAACGGAGGCCGGCGTTGCCCCCTACCCGACACGCGCCGAGATCGAGAACGGCGCCCTCGCCGGCCAGAACCTCGAGCTCGTCTGGCTCGCGGACGCCATCGACGCCTTCTTCCTCCACGTCCAGGGCTCGGGCCGTATCCGCCTCCCCGACGGCGAGACGATCCGCATCTCCTACGATGGCAAAAACGGACATCCCTATACGTCGATCGGGCGCGCGCTCATCGAAGCCGGCCAGATCATGCCCGAAGCCATGACGCTCGACACATTGCGGCAGTGGCTCGCCGCGGACCCTGAGCGCGCTCGCCAGGCGATGCAGCAGAACCGCTCCTTTATCTTCTTCCGCGAACTCGAGGAGGAAGCGGATGGCCCACTCGGCGCCCAGTCGATTCCCCTTTCGGAGGGGCGCAGCCTCGCCGTCGACACGGCCTATCACGCCCTCGGAACGCCCATCTACGTCAGCGCGCCGACACTTGACCTTATGAGCAGCCCCGGCGCGCCGGGGTTTGCACGGCTGATGATCGCCCAGGACGTCGGCTCCGCCATCCGCGGCCCTGAGCGCGGCGATCTCTATTGCGGATCGGGTGCAGAGGCGGGGGCGCGTGCCGGCATCACGAAGCATCCGGGCTCGTTTGCTGTGCTTGTCGCACAAGGGGGCGGGAGCCTGCCATGAGCAAGCCGCCATCACCCCGGCGCCGGCGCCACCTGAGCGCGGAGGACGAAGCCCTTTGGTCACACACTGCGTCCACGCTCCAGCCCATCCAGGGAAAGAAGCCGCGCCATCATCCAAGCGTTGCCGGGATCGACGATGCCCCGCCCTTCGCGCCGAAAACGAAGGGGACCGGAAAGCCCACGGTGACGCCGTCACCGGGCGCCGCCGCCGCGTATCAGGCTCCTGCCACGGCGGCCCGGCCGAAACCTACTCCCGAGCTCAGCACCTTCGACCGCAAGGCCGCACGCAAGCTCCGCCACGGCCATATCGAGATCGAGGCACGCATCGATCTCCATGGCCTCCGCCAGCACGAGGCGCACAGCGCGCTCCGCCAGTTCCTGACATCCTGCTCGGGACGCGGGCTCCGATGGGTTCTTGTCATCACCGGTAAGGGCGGCGCACCCTTACACAGCGACGATGGCTTCGGCCGCTCTGAGCGCGGCGTCCTGCGCAAGAATGTGCCGATGTGGCTCGCCGCGCCCGGGCTGCGCGCCATCGTCGTGAGCTTCACCACGGCCTCCACCCCGCACGGCGGAGAAGGCGCCCTCTACATCCAGCTCCGCAAGCCGGGACGAATTTAGAACCGTTTCAGCAGGCGCTCGAGATAGTCGAGCTCGACCGGCGCGCGCCTCGCTTCACCGAGCCTCCGCCGCAGTTCCTCGAGAATCTCCCTGGCCCGCTGCACGTCGATCTGATCCGGCACCTTGACCGAGGTGCCGAGATCCGGCCCTTGCGTGCGCTGTGGCCGCCCTAGCGGGTCGCGCGGCGTGTCTCCACCGGATTGCCCATAGCGTTGCGGCATGTTGCGCATCATTTCCTGCGCCATGCTCTGCGCGCCCTGCCGCATCTGGTCGAGGGCACGGCCCTGCTGCTCGGTGGCGTCAGAGAGATCACCGCGCTCAAGCGCCTGCTCCGCGCTCTCCATAGCCGTTTCTGCGTCGCGAAGCTGCGGACTCGATGCGGCACCCTTCCCGCGCATCTCCTCCTGCAGACGGCCGAGGCGATCCTTCAGCTCGCGCTGGCGCTCGGTCAGCGAGTCGAGACCTTGGCGCCGGTTGCCCTGGCCGAGCTGATCGCCGCGGCCTTGCTGTCCCTGGCCCTGCTGGCCCGCTTGCCCGCGGCCGCTCGGAGCCCGCTCGGACTGGCCGGGAGGCGCGCCCCCCTGTCCTTCGTCGCCATCCCCGCCCATGCCCTTCATGCCGGGCGGCGCGCTCTGCCGTTCGCCGTCTCCGCCCTCTTCCTTGTCGCCCTGCTGGCGCCGCTCGCCGAAGGTTTCATCCATGAGCTGCTGCTGGTCGCCGACCATGTTGCCCAGCTCCTGCATCATCTTCATCATTTCGCGGTTGCGCTCCGCCTGGGCCGGGTCCTGGCGGCCCGCCTGCAAGCGCTCCATGAGATCCTGCATTTCGGACAAGAGCTGCTGGGCCTGCTCGCGCGAGCCGCTTTTCGCCATCTCCTCGAGATTGCGCATCATGCGCTCGAGATCATCCTGCGCCAGCATCTGCTCGTCCGGATTCTGGCCCTCCTGCTGGTCGCCCTGATTCTCCTGCGCGAGCTGGTTCAAAAATTCATTCAGTGCCTGGCGCAGCTCCTGCATGAGCTGCTTGATCTCTTCCTCGGAGGCTCCGTCCTCAAGCGCTTTGGCGAGCTTATCCTGCGCATCTCGGAGCGCCCGCTCGGCGTCGGACAGGTTTCCGTCCTCAATCCTGAGTGCGATCTGCCAGAGCTGATCGACTGCGCTCTTGAAGGCTTCGCGCGACTGATCGCTCATCAGACGGTGGCGCACCGTACGCAAGCCCAGATAAATACGCGCATCCTCGATAAACATCTCGGGCGCGAGGGTGAGCGCATCGAGCGCCGAGACGACGCTCGGCCGGTAACGGCTGTCATCGAGCAGCTTCTTGCGCTGTTCGACCACCGCGCGGGCCAACGGCTTCGAGAACTGCCGTTCCGGCAGGATCATCTCGAGCCCCGGGCTGCGGCCCACTTGCCCGGCCACGTCCGTCGCCTCGAGCGACAGGATAACCTTGCGGCCCGCCCACGGGTGGGATGCTGTCTCGAAATACGTGTGCGCCTCGACCGTCGTCGCGTTGGGCTGCGGCAGCCGCAGCGTGAGCTTGGGCGGACGCATCAACGGCGCCCGCGGACCGGTGGGACGCTCCGGCGCTGCCCAGGCCGTCTTCGGATTCTTCGGCGGATCGGGCAGCCGCTTCAGCTTCGCTTCCGCGGAGGCGACGCCATAATCGTCCTCCACCGCATAGGTGAGCTTGAGCGAGCCGCGCGGCGTGAGTTCGGGCGGGCGGGACAGCGAGATCCTGGGCGGCGCATCGGGCGTGATCGCAATCTGCCAGCGCGCAAGCTCCGATCCACCGGCGAGCGCCCGTACGCTGGCCGAGCGGGCCATTTCGTAGCGCACTTCCTGCAGATCGCTCGCCGCATCCCCATCGCGCTTTGCTTCGATGCGTTCGGCAGGGTGACCTTCGCTGCCCGGCTCCGTTGGTGTGATCTCTACGGAAAGCGGCGTCGTGCCCATTCCGCCGACACGCACGATGAGGACGCTCCTCACCGGTACGTCCGCGATCGCCGCTTTATCGGTCGCATCCGCCCCGGCAGCTGGCTGGGCCTTGGCGCCCCCAGCCCCGTCCGCCAGCATGACAGGCGGCCGCCCCGTGTACGTCGGTGGCGTGAGCCAAGCATCGAGCCGGACATCGGATGCCGACACCGACGGGCCGAACGTGAATGCTCCGCGCACGCGGTCGGCCACGCCATCTCCCAGCAAGACGGTCAAGCCGATGATGCCAAGCAGCCCTGCCGCGCGGATCGCATAGGGATCGAGCCTGTCCGTTCGCGGATGGGGTTTACCAGGCCTCAGCGTTTCGAGAAGCCGCGCCATGCGCGCGCGGTGCGCCTGCCAGATGGCGCCGGTCGCCGGGTCGGATGACGGCGCGCTCACCGTGTCCTCGTAGGAGGACGCCGGCCGATGCGGCACACCGGACGCGCGCTCGATCCGGCGGATCGCCTCGTCGCGGCTCGGCCACACGATCCGCGCCATCGAGGCTAGGGCAACGACCAGCGCGACGCCGAAAAGGGCGAGCAGCGCCACATGCGCGAAATTGGGCAAAAAGCGCCAGAGGCCCGCATAGGAGACGATGAGAAACGCCCCGAGCACGGCCAGCACCAGCCATAGCTTCCGCCATAGCTGTTCGAATGCTGCGGTCAGTCGCGCACGCAGGATCTTGTGCTCGAACGAGCGGTTTCCCGCTCCCGGTGCTTGGTCCGTCTCCATGGGCCAGAGCCTAGCATGAGCCCCTAGGGCTATTCATTACAAACCGCTAACGTTCACCCCGCCATGAGGGATCCCGCGCCGACCCCAGCGGGCGCCGCCAGTCCAGAAAACTGAGGCTACGAGCGCGGCTTGGCAAGCTCGAGCAGCATGGCGTGCACGATCTGGATCTGCGGGGCCTCGCGCGTCAGGTAATCGGAACCGGTATAGCCCCACCAGTCCCAGCACCCCTGCGGGTTGACGGCAGATGCGGCCGCTTCCGGATAAAGGATGATCAACGCGTTGGCGTCGGCCCAGTTGGCGAATCCGGATTGGCGGATGAACGCATCGCCGGCCACCGCGCGCCCCTGGGAGCAGCCATGATACGCCACGTGTACGCGGCAGGTCGCGGTTTCGGCGCAAGCGGGCGGAATATAGACAACGCCGCGCTTTTCCATGCCGTGCTCCGCGTGGCCGGCCAGAAACGGGCGCTGATCGAACTCGAGAAACGTGCCCCGGGGCTCGGCCGCGCGTGGAGAAAGCGGGCCATACATGCGCTTCAGGATCTCGCCCGCCTGGTCATAGCCGCAATTGACGACGAACGGCTTGGCAGTCGCATCGCAGGCCAGCCCCTGATGGTCGGTGACGAAAGCGTGGCCTGCCGGCAGATCCGTCACGTAGGTCAGGTTCTCCGCCGGCACGCCGAGCCGCTCGTAAAACGCGTAGGCGGCGTCCACGATGGCTGGAACGACGGTGCGGTCGTTGGAGCCTGAGAAGAGATAGACGTGATCGTCGCGCAGGCTCTCCAGCGGATCGATCCGGCCCGCGCCCGCGAGCTTACGCGTCCTCTCAGCAAGCAGATCCACATCCGGAACGCCCCAGAACGCCAAGCCGTTCAGCATGCAGCCATTGACGGCTTTGGAGAGGTTGAGGAACGCCAGTCCCGGCCCCGACATGACATCGGCGAACGCGCTCTCGGCGCACCCATAGGGGCCACCCGCAATGATGGCCGCGCCGACGACGATCTTGGAGTGGGCGATCTGAAACTGCCCCGCCATATAGGCGCCAGACGAAATACCCGAGACGGACGTGTGCGATATGTCAGCAGCGAGTGCCGGCAGCCGGGCGGCAGGCACCTCGGCCTGGGCCGGCCGCGTGAGAACGACGGCCAGCGTCGAAAAAACCGCAAACATCGCGAGCGTTACGCGCATCGACATGCCACCATCGGGATCCGGAACACCCGCCAGCTTAGCCGGCCGCATGCGCCTTTGCCATGATGCCGATACCGACACCCTCACCGCAGGCGCACCGTGACGCGATCCGCCCGGCCCTTGGCATCGATGACGGTGAGCTTGGCGAAGCCGCGCCCATCCGGCTGCCACTCCACCTCGCGGCGGCGCGGATCGGATACCATCGGGCTGCCGTCAATCAGCCAGGTCAGCGGCAGCGCGCCACCTTCGGCCTTGATGATCAGCGGCTCGTCATCGCGCTCGGCGATATCGAGCTCCGCGCGGTCAGGCGGAAACGCGATGAGAACCTGCGGCTCGAGGTAGGGGCCGGCAGCGACGGCGTCTTCGCCCGCCTCGCGGAAGCGCTTGAGCGGGGGCGGCAACGAGCCTGTAGTGGCCCGCACGACGCCATGCGGTGCCGCGCCGAACGGCGTCGGCCGCTCGGCAATGCGCTTCATGGCATGGAACAGGATCGGCGCGGCGCTGAGCCGGCCCATGAGGCCCGGCGTCGAGGTCCCATCCGGGCGGCCGACCCAGACGGCCACCACGTAGCGTCCGTCGTAGCCAATGGCCCAGGCGTCGCGATAGCCGTAGGACGTGCCCGTCTTGTAAGCGATGGCGCCGCCGCGCGCGGACGGCGGCGGCGGCGCATCCTTGAGGATGTCGGTGACGTACCACGCGGAGACCGGAGACAGCAGGCGCGCCTGCGAGCCGGATCTGGCTTTCTCCGCCGCCTCACCTTTGCGCCAAGACAACGCGATCGGCTCTCCACCGCGGGCGAGAGCGGCATAGAGCGTCGCGAGGTCCTTGAGCGTCAGGCCGGCACCACCAAGCGCCACCGCAAGCGACGGCTTCGTGTTGACAGGAAGCTCAGGCGTGACGCCAACGCGACGGAAACGTCCCATGAGGCGGCCGGGACCAACCGCCGCCAGCACCTTCACCGCCGGTACGTTGAGCGAATTGCCGAGCGCCTCCCGGATGGTCACCGTTCCGTAGAACGCCTCGTCGAAATTTTCCGGGCGATAGCTGCCGAAGCGCGTCGGCCGGTCCTCGATTAGCGTCTCAGGATGCGCGAGGCCCTGCTCGAACGCGAGGCCGTAGATGAACGGCTTCAGCGTCGAGCCCGGCGAGCGGACGGCGCCCGTCATGTCGATGGCGCCGTGACGCTCGCCATCGAGATAGCCGGCCGAACCGACATGCGCCAACACCTCGCCCGTCGCGTGCTCGACGATGAGCACCGCCGTCGAGAGCTTGGGACCGAGAAGCCTCGCCTCCTCAGCGGCGAGCTTTTCCACCGAGGTCTGGATATCGCGGTCGATAGTGAGTCGGTGCACGTGCTGCGTGGGATGCGTCACCATCTCAGCCTCGGAAAGATGAGGCGCGAGCTTCAGAACCTCCAGGCGCTCCCGCGGGACGCGTTCGCGCTTCGCACGCTCGGCTTCAGCCCTCGCAAGAACGCCTTCCTCCACGGCCCGATCGAGCACGCGGTCGCGTGCCTTGCGTGCCGCCTCGCTATGGCGATCGGGCCGGCGCCGCTCCGGAGACTGCGGCAGCGCCACCAGAAGCGCTGCCTCGCCCGCCGAAAGGTGGCGCGGCTCCTTGCCGAAATAGGCGAGCGAGGCAGCGCGCACGCCTTCGATGTTGCCGCCGAATGGGGCCAGCCTGAGATAGAGGCGCAAGATTTCAGCTTTCGAAAGCTGCGCTTCGAGCTGCAGCGCCCGCGCGATCTGGCGCAGCTTGCCGGCGCCCGTCCGTTCGTGCTTGCCGTCGAGCAGGCGCGCGACCTGCATGGTCAGCGTCGAGCCGCCGGAGAGGATCTCGCCATAGCGCACGAGAAGAAAGCTCGCCCGCGCCACCGCGAAGAGATCAACGCCGCCATGCTCGTAGAAACGCTTGTCCTCGTAAGCGAGAAGCATTTCCAGATAGCGCGGATCGACCTCGTCCACCTCCACCGGCAAACGCCAGCGTCCGTCCTTCGTCGTGAAGGCACGCAGGAGACGATGGTTGCGGTCGAGCACCGTGACCGACATCGCCTCGGCCGCTTCGAACGGCACCGGGCCGATGCTGCGCTTGGTGATCTCGAGCGTGATGCCGACGGCGGCCAGCGCGAGGATTGCGGCCGCAAGCACAAAGGCCGCGGCCCGCCACGGAAGCGAGAGCCCCAACCGCGAGGTGCGATCGGATGGAGAGAGAACAGCCTCTGCCGCGGCGCGCCGGTCTGTGAGGAACGAAAGGGACAAACGCATCTCCGTTCCTAGTTCATCGGTGTCACGACGAGCGTTCCAGCGCCTGAGCGCGCATGACGCTCCGGCCGGTACATATCTTCAACCGTCGCCGCTGGATGAACGAACGTGCCCGGCGTAACCGCACGCACGACATAGGCGACGGTCGCGGAGATGCCGGACGCAGGGCCAGCCTCGGGCGCGACGTTGCCATCCTCGTCTTGGTAGCCGGCTTCGAGCCCGTGGCTTCGCGCCGCCTCCCAAAGGTCGAAAGCCGCAACGAAGTGATCGTCACGAAACTCCGTATGCACCGGGCGGACGGTTGTCTTGAGCCAGTCGAGGGTCTTGATGTCTCCGGAGTCGACGAGGCGTGGGTTCTCGATCTCGAGACCGGCCGGAAGGCGGTCCACCAGCAGCGGCCGGCCGGCCGATTCATCGCTCTCGACTGTCAGCACGGCGACGAGCCGGTCGTTTTGGGCGATCTCGCTCTTGCCGCCATTCGCGCTTTCGAGACTGACTTCCTTGCCGTCGAGCGTGTAGTAGCGGCGCGTGACGGTAAAACCCTTGGCCACCGGAGGCTCGCCCGCAAGCGAGGCGCCGATAACAGTCACGACAGCCGTCGTCTCACTCTCGCCGTCGTTGGTGACGGTGACGCCGCGCTCCAGATCTTCCGCTGAAAACGCGTGCGCCACCGCACCCTCAACCGGTGCCCCATCAAGAGAAAGCCGTGCTGCCTTCGTCTCCTCGCCAATGGCGTGCGCCGCAAGCAACATCCACGCCTGCTCCTGTGTGGAGGTAGAGGTGCGTGCGAGATACGCCTTGGACACCACCGCGACGAGACGCGGTGTCTCGTCGTGTACGATGCCGGCTTCCGACGCGAGCGTAACGAGCGCGGCGCCGTCGCGGATCTCAGACCCGTAATCTGGCCGCGCGATGTTGAGCTTGTCCTGATCGCCGAACGCATCGAGCGCAGCGCGGAACGCACTCTCGGCACGCGCCTTGTCACCCACCATTGCGAGCGCGGCACCGAGCTGCGCTTTCGCAAGCGGCGTCGTAAAACGGTCGAGCCGCGTGTCGGCGTAGTAGCGCAACTCGCCGATTGGCGCACGCCCGTTGCGGGCCAGCACATAGAGCGCGTAGGCACGGTCCTCGCCGCCCTGCTTGAAGTCCTCGCCGTTGAGCGCGAAGTTCTGCAGACGGTCGAGCGCCTGGCCGAACGGGATCTGGCGCACCTCGTAACCGGACTCACGGGCCCGCGTCAGAAAGTCGGTGACGTAGCTCGTAAGCCAAAGGTCGCCGCCCCTCGGGCCCCAGCTTCCGAACGCACCCGAAGCGTCCTGCATCTCGAACACGCGCCCAATAGCCTGCTGCACACGCTCCTTGAGCGCCGCATCCCCGCCGATGCCGATACGGGCGGCGACCGCGTTGGCATAGAGCAGCGGCAGCGCGCGCGAGACCGTCTGCTCGGCGCATCCATAGGGATAGCGGTCGAGCGCCGTCAGCAGGCCCGGCACGTCCAGCGCAGCCGCGGGCCCAACTGAGAGATTGATGCGCGTGCGATTAGGGATCAGTCCCGCAATGAGATCGTCCGACAGCGTGAGCTTGCCGCCCGCTGCGAGCTTGGCGACGGTGGTGCGCTTGATGTCGCCCGCCGGCGGCTTCACGTCGAATTGCAGGCGGCGCGAGAAGAACAGGCCCTCCGGTCCCGTCACGCTGACATCGTAGACAAAAGTGCCGATGTCATGCGGCTTGAGGATCACGTGCTCGGACTTGCGCTCGCCAACCTCCAGCGTCACCGCCGTCTCGGCGAGCGGCACGCCATCGCCGACGATCTCGCTGAGCCGCGCCGTGTAGGTGCCGGCCGGTCCGTCGACATTGTGCAGGGAGAGATCCACGCGTGCCTCATCACCGAGCGTCATGAAGCGCGGCGCCGAGGCCGTGAGAGCGACCGCGTCGCGGACAATGACGTCGCTGGTTCCATGACCCACCTTGCTCTTGGTCCAGGCGACCGCCATCACGCGGACGGTGCCATTGAAGCTCGGTAACGCAAAGCGCACAGTCGCCGTTCCGTCTGGGCCGACGTTAACGATACCGGAAAAATAAGAGACGGTTTCTTCGACAGGCGGGCTGCCCTCTAAGCCCATCCCGTCCATGCCGTCGCCGCCGGACCGCAACGTGCCGCGTTCGGCGCGCATGCCGTCGATGAGTCGGCCGTAGAAGTCGCGCAGCTCAAGCGCCAGCTTCTGCTGCGCGTAGAAGTGCGTCTCCGGCGCCGGCGCTTGATAGCGCGTGAGGTTCAAGATGCCGACGTCCACGGCGGCGATTGTGACGCGCGCCTCCTCGCCAGGATCGAGGCCTTCAATCTGCACCGGGATCGCAAGTTCGGAGGCTCCCTTGACCTTGGCTTCCGTCGCAACCGCAACCTTGAGCGTGCGCTTCGCCTGATCGACACCGATCCAGCGGACGCCGATGGCCCGGCTCGGCATGCGCTTCGCGGTCTCGTCGAGCGGGCGATAGACGAGCGCCGTCGCGTAGGCGCCAGGTCCCCAATCATCGCCGACCGTGATCTCGACGTCGCCGCCGCCTTTTGGCAGCTCGATCTCTTCGGCCGAGATGAGATCGCGCCCGAGCACGGCGACGAGCGCCTTGCCGCCCTGCTTGGAAGCAATCCTCAGCTTCGCCGTCTCGCCGGGCTGATAAGTGGCTTTGTCGAGTGCGACGTCGAGCATTTCGGGGCTCTCCGCCGTTTCGCCGCCCGTATACCAGCCGGCGTTGAAGACGACGCTCGTGAGCGCTCCTCCCGCATCGGCCGAGCTGACCTCCAACCGATAGCGGCCATAGTCCACATCGGCAGAGACGGTGGCAGGCGCGTCGACGGCAGCATCGACAATACCGTTCGCCACCTTGCGCGTGATGGTCTGGCTCTCATAGGTCCAATAGCCGTCGCGGCGATACCACTGCCAGGAGGTATCCAGGCGCACGAGGGTCCAGTCGAGCACGCCTGCTGCTTGCTTGTCCTCGGCGTCGAGCAGCACGACATCGAACCGCGCCGTCTCCCCTTCGCCCAGCGCCGATGCGTTGAACAGCGGCTTGATGCCGATACGCGGCGTATCGAGGCTCACGGGGAGCACGATCGAGCGCTCGATGGTGCGTCCGCCGGCCTCGCGCAGCCGCACGATGACGTTGGCTTCGAGCGGTCTCGCGGTTTTTGTCACGGCAGGAAGCGCGATGGCGAGCGCGGCCTTACCGGCATCGTCCGTCGTGGGCAGGCCCTCGAGCGGCTGGCGAACGGGACTGACGCTCTCGTCAGCCTCGCCAAAGCGATAGCCCTCATAGCCTGCAAGATCCTTGGCCGACGGACGCACGATGACGTCACCTTCAATCGCCATGCCGGCAGCCGGCGGCCCGTAAAGGAAGCGCCCTGCGATATCGACGGTCTTCGTTTCCTCGGGTGCGAGGCGCCCTCTCCCCTCCGTCAGCGTCAGATCGAGGCGCTCGGGAACATAATCCTCGACCAGGAACGAAACCTGCGTGATGGCGTCCGCCTTGGGGTCGGCATGGAGCCGCGCCCGCCACGTCCCCGTCATGGCGCCACCGCCGAGTGGCAGGCGCAGCGCGTGTCCTCCGAGCTCGCTATCCGTCAAGGGAAAGCGTCCATACTCGACCCCGTCCGGACGCACGACGATCAGCGTCATGGGAAGCGTCGCGGCCGCACCCGTAGCATCGCGCGCGAGTGCGGTGACGTTGACCTCCTCCCCCAGCCGATAAACGCCGCGCTCCGTGTAGAGGAAGCCGTCGAGCGGCCCCGGAGCGTCGCGCCCTTTGACACCGCGGTCGGAGAGGTCGAACGCGTTGCTCGTCAGATCGAGGAAGGCATATTCGCCGGCGCCCGTCTCGGCGACGAGAATGGCCGGCGCGTTGCCGCCCTCCCCCTTCGCATGGCCGGCGTCGAAGCGCACGTAGCCGTTCCGATCAGACGTAGCGGTAGCAAGCACCTCGTTGTTGCGGGCGACGAGGCGGACGCTCGCGCCGCCGATCGGATTGGCGCTGGCGAGCGAACGCACGAACGCATGCACGCCGTCGTCCCCCGAGAAAGCCGTGAGGCCCAAGTCCGAGACGATGAACCATTGCGTGGCCTGCTCCCGCCAGTGATCATCCCCACCGCTCTGCTCGGCGGGCCTCGCGATCATTGCGTAGGCGCCGGGCTTGAGCTCGCCGATGGCTTCGCTGACCGGGAAGGCGACCGCCACCTCAGCGTTGAGCTTGCTCGCGACCTCGAGCGCACCCTTATAGACGAGGCTGCCCGACCGGCTCTTCAGTTCCTCGAGCTGATAGCCCTGAAGCTGGCGGTCGAGATCGCCATTGCCGAGGGCGTTGGCGAGGCTGCGGTCACCGATGCGGTAGACCTCGATATCGACGCTCTTGGTGTTGACGACGACGAGCGGAATGCCGTTCTGGCCGCGCGCCGGCAGCACGTAGCTCTTGCCGGTGAAATGCACCATCGGCTTGCGGTCGGGAACGTAGACAGCGAGCGTCACTGGTTTCTCGAGCGGCTCGTCGACGTCGGACGGCAGGCCGGCGCGCACCTGGATCTCATAGCGCTCGCCATGCTCGACACCGTCGATGCAGAGCTGGCTGCCTTCGGCGGAGACGGACTGCGGATCCCCTCCGTTGACGGACACGAACTTGGCGAAATCCACCTGGCCCCGCGATAAACTTTCCGAGAACTGGATGCAGACCCGCGGCGTCGCCGCGTCACCATCGGCCGTGTAGTCGGTCATGCGGAAGCCGTGCTCGACACGAAGCTTCTCGTAAGTATCGCGGACGCCCGCATCGTCGACGAGCGCCAGGCTCGATTTCAGCGCCTCGATCGCCGGCCGCCAGTAGGAGCGCCGCTGCATCGCCTCGCCGAGGACGGCGAGCGCGCGCGCCTTCATGGCTGGATCCTGCGCCAGCATGTAAGCCCGATAGGCGGCACCGGATGCATTGACCGGCAGGTCATAGGATTCGGATTTGTTGGGATCAGGTGCGATCGCGAGCAGCGCCTTGGCGAGGCCGATCCAGCTTTCCGGGCTCGTCGCATCGGTTGCAACGGCGATTGCGAACGTGCGCGAGGCAGCGCGTGGATCGGAGCCGAGCAGCCGCTCGCCAGCCTGGCGCACATCCGGCCCCGCGCGTCCGTCAGGCCGCCATGTGTTGCGAATGTAAGTCTCGTATCGCGCGGCGTCTGCAGCCACCCCCTTGTGCGCAAAAGGCCGCTCCGCGGCGGCCAGGGAAATATTCAGTCCGGTGATTAGGAAAAGACTTATGAGAAAATATCTGAGGGCGCACATAGCGGATCATCCCGTGAGCTCAAGGCACACCTGGCCGGCGGCCTTATTCAACCGCTGGGCATTATCAGCGTGCGGCCCAGCCGGGTGAAGCCCAACAGACCCGAATGATCAAACGTTGGCAGCAAGGTGGAACTTACCGGCAAGTTCCGCCCGATGCCGAAGCTTCACCAAAGGAGGGCGCCGCGACCGAGCGGCATAGCTGTGATGATCGCGTTGTAGAGTCATTGAGAAAATGAAAACCGGCCCGCCCCCGCTCGAGACCGAGACCGCGCATTTCCGTTTTCATCTAAAAAAATGCTGACCGCTCCCGCCCGATGAGACCATCGCCCTCTCGAACGGGCTCAGTGACGAACAGGTAGCGCCTGAACTGCCATCATGGCTTCCGCGCCGGCGATCAGAGATGGATCGAACAGGCTCGTCTGGCGCATACCCGACCACTGGCGCTCGAGCGCAAGGCTACCCCCTGGGCCCGCAGCCTTCCAGATCTGCGCGAAGGACTGGGCGGCATAGCCGGCCGTCACGGGGCTGTCGGAATAGCGCTCGTAGGCGTCGCGCTTCATGGGGTCGCGGCGCATGCAGTCGCCGATCCAGACGGTCGCCCGATCGAGCACGAGTTGCTCATGCGCATCGAGCAGGCGCACGTCGCGCACGACGCGGCAATCGAAGCCTTCGGGTAATGCGCCGGACGCACGCTGGACGAGGAGCGCTTCGACCTTGATTCCGGCCGCCGCAAGATCGGATGCGAGTTCCGCCAACGCATGGGCAACAGGGCTCTCGGCGGAAAGTGCGAGAAGCCGGTAAGTCGTGACACCGGCCGCGATTCCCGATGCCCGGTGGGCTTCCACGTGTTTCGCAACGAACGCTTTGAGCCGCGCCTCCTTCTCCTCCCTGGCAATGACGTTCGGTCGGGCATTTGAGGAGAAGCGCATTCGTATTGTCCTTGCTTGGGACCGGGCCCGACGGCCTCGGTCCAACGTCTGGTCGTGGTGGCCATTTAGGCGCCAAGACGGTTAAGCAAGTGTTTCGGTTCGTACACGTCTGATCGAGCGCGATCCCGCCGCGGCAGAGCCGCGCATTTTAGCAATCCGATAAGACGATCCCGACGCGGAGGTGGTGCACGTTCGCGCCGCGAAGACATGTCCAAGCGTAAACGTGCACTTTAGCTGCTGTTGCGTTCGCCGAACACATAGCCCGAGCCGCGCACGGTGCGGATTGGGTCGCGTTCCTTGCCACGAATCAAAGCCTTGCGCAGGCGCCCCACGTGAACGTCGACCGTGCGCTCGTCGATGTAGGCATCCCGGCCCCAAACGCCATCCAGCAGTTGCGAGCGCGACAGCACGCGGCCCGGGCTCTCCATCAGGAACTCGAGGAGTCGGAACTCGGTCGGGCCGAGATGCACCTCGCGCAGACCGCGCATCACCTTGTGAGCCGGCCGGTCGAGCTCGATATCGGCGAACCGCAGGACATCGGCCATGCGGTCCGGCGCAGAGCGGCGCAGGATCGCCTTCACCCGCGCCATCAATTCGGGCAGGGAGAAGGGCTTCACCACATAATCGTCAGCGCCGGTCGAGAGACCGCGGATGCGGTCACCCTCCTCACCCCGGGCCGTCAGCATGACGATCGGGATGGAGCGGGTCTCCATCCTAGCCCGCATGCGCCGGCAGATTTCAATTCCGGAGACACCGGGCAGCATCCAATCCAGCACGAGAAGATCCGGCTTCTCTTCTGCGACCAGGATTTCCGCCTCCTCTCCGTTCTCGGCGTGCGAGACGCGGAAGCCTTCCGCCTCCAGGTTGTAGCGCAGCATCTCTGCCAGCGGCGCCTCGTCCTCGATTACCAGTATCTTTGCCGTCATCGTTCATTTGCTCATGCAAGGAAGGCACTCAATCCCCCGAGAAGAGGGTCGAGCTGGTCTTGTCGCCCTTGGGGCGGTCGTCGGTGATGTTCACGCCCTTGACGAGAAAGTGGATCGTCTCAGCGATGTTCGTGGTGTGATCGCCGACGCGCTCGATGTTCTTGGCGCCAAACAGAAGATGGGTGGAAAGGCCGATGTTGCGCGGATCCTCCATCATGTAGGTGAGCAACTCGCGGAAGAGAGAATTGTACATCGAGTCGATCTTTTCATCCCCGAGCCAGACCGCGAGCGCGCGATCGGCGTTGCGCGCCGCATAGGCGTCGAGCACGTCCTTGAGCTGTGCCAGCGCCAGTTCGCCCATATGACGTAAGCCGGTCATGAGCGGCTTCGGATGCGATTCGTGCGCGATCGCGAGCGCGCGCTTGGCGATGTTCTTGGCGAGATCTCCGATGCGCTCGAGATCGCCGGTGATGCGCAGCGCGCCCATCACGTGACGGAGATCGATGGCTAGCGGCTGCCGCCGCGCCACCATCGAGATCACCTGCTCCTCGATATCGCGCTCGAGCTGGTCGATCTGCTTGTCGGCCTTCACAACCTGCTCGGCAAGCTGCGGATCGCGGCGTTCGAGCGCGTCGAACGATTGGCCGAGGATGTGCTCGGCAAGGCCGCCCATCTGGGCGATCTTCCGATCCAGGAGTGCAAGCTCCTCCTCATAGGACTTAACGATGTGCTCGTTCATCGGTTCTGTTGCTCCTCTCGGCCTTCCGGCCCAGGAAATTCCGGGGGCGATGTTCGTCGAAGCGGCTATCCGAAGCGGCCGGTGATGTAATCCTGCGTGCGCTTATCCTTGGGGTTGGTGAATATGTCGGTGGTCGCGCCCTCCTCGACAAGAACGCCGAGATGGAAGAACGCCGTACGCTGGGAGACGCGGGCCGCCTGCTGCATCGAGTGGGTGACGATGACGATGCAGAAGTTCTTCTTCAACTCGTCGATAAGCTCCTCGATCTTGGCGGTCGCGATCGGGTCGAGCGCCGAGCATGGCTCGTCCATCAAGATCACCTCCGGGCTCACGGCGACGGCGCGCGCGATGCAGAGGCGCTGCTGCTGCCCCCCCGAAAGGCCGGTGCCCGGCTCGTGCAGGCGATCCTTGACCTCATGCCAGAGCGCCGCCTTTTCGAGGCTCCCCTGCACGATGCCGTCCAGATCTGCCTTGCTTGCGGCAAGGCCGTGGATGCGCGGTCCGTAGGCGACATTCTCATAGATCGACTTCGGGAACGGGTTCGGCTTCTGGAACACCATGCCGACGCGAGCCCGCAACTCCACCACATCAAGCGAGGGCTCATAGATGTCCTGCTCATCGATGGTTATCGAGCCGGAAATGCGAGCAATGGGGATGGTGTCGTTCATGCGATTGAAACAGCGCAGAAACGTGGACTTGCCGCAGCCGGACGGGCCGATGAAGGCCATCACGCCCCGATCGGGAATATCGACCGTCACGTCCGTCAGCGCCCGTTTCTCGCCGTAGAAGACGTTCACGTCACGGGCCACGATCTTTGGCGGAAACACCGCGTGGGCGGAAGACGAGGCGTCGGTGCTCCTAGGCTCCATCAGCATCTCAAAGTCTCCTTGTATCAGATCCTACCAGCGCCGTTCGAAGCGGCGACGCAGGATGACGGCCAAGAGGTTCATGCAGATCAGCACCGCCACCAGCAGCAGCGCGGCACCCGACGTGCGCTCGACGAAGCCGCGCTCCGCTGACGTTGCCCACATATAGATCTGGACCGGCAGCGCCGTTGCGGGCTCGAGCGGCGTCGTCGGAATCTCGACGACGAAGGCCACCATGCCGATCATCAGAAGCGGCGCCGTTTCGCCGAGCGCCTGCGCCAGGCCGACGATGGTGCCGGTCAGGATACCGGGAACGGCAAGTGGCAGCACGTGATGTGCGATGGTCTGCATCTTCGAGGCGCCGATCCCGTAAGCCGCTTCCCGGATCGAGGGCGGCACCGCCTTGAGCGCCGCGCGGGTGGCGATGATGATGGTCGGCAGCGTCATTAGCGTCAGCACCAAGCCACCGACCACGGAGGCCGACCGGGGAAGCCCTGCCAGATTGATAAAGATGGCGAGACCCAAGAGGCCAAACACGATCGACGGCACCGCAGCCAGATTGTTGATGTTCACCTCGATAGTATCGGTCCACACATTCCGCGGCGCGAATTCCTCAAGATAGACGGCGGCCCCCACACCGAGCGGAACGGCGAGCAGCAGCACGATCAGCATCATGAACATGGAGCCGACCACGGCGACGCCGATACCCGCGGTCTCCGGGCTGCTCGAGGCCCCGTTGACGAAGAGGCCCGTGTTGAAACGCTTGGCGAGAAACCCTTCGGCAGCGGCTTTATCCAGCCAAGCGAGCTGCCGGTCCGAGACCTTGCGCACGGCGGCCGGCAAGTCGCGATCGAGCTGGCCTTTCATGAGCGAATCGACGCGGCCCTGCGCCAGCACCCAAATCGGCAGCGTCTGCCCGATCAGCGAAGGATCGGCGAGCACCACGCGCCGGATCTCGAGATCGACGTCACGCGAAAGAAGGCCGCCGATCTCGCGCATGGCCGGCCTGTCGCTCGTCTCGACGCCGAGCTGCGCCGCAAGCGCCCGTCGGGCGAGAAGCCCATAGTCCGCCGAGCGCAGCTCGCTCGCCTTGCGCTCGCCTGACGGATCAATCACAGAGGCTTCGAGCGGCACATCGAGCCGGAACGACGTCTGCAAGAACGCCGTGTAGCCGTTGGCGACGATGCTGCCGAACAGGAAGAGCAAGAACGCGATGCCGAACACAATGGCGGCGACGCCGAAGATACGGAATCGGCGCTCGGCTGCGTAGCGGCGCCGAAGGCCTTTGCGGATGAGGGCTGCGTGCGCGCCGAGGTGGCTGTCCGGAAGGGTCTCGATAGCCATTATTCGTATTGCTCCCGGTATTTCCGCACGACATAGAGCGCGTAGATGTTCAGCCCCAGCGTGATCGTGAACAGGGTCAGGCCGAGCGCGAAGGCAACCAGCGTCTGCGGCGAGTTGAACTCGAGGTCACCCGTCAGCTGGCTCACGATCTTGACCGTAATCGTCGTCACCGGCTCCATGGGGTTGATGGTCAGGTTGGCCGCGATGCCGGCTGCGAGCACCACGATCATCGTCTCACCGATGGCGCGCGAGACAGCCAGCAGGATAGCGCCGACGATGCCGGGCAGCGCCGCCGGGAACACGACGCGCTTGATGGTCTCGGACTGGGTGGCGCCAAGCCCGTAGGACCCATCGCGGAGCGACTGCGGCACGGCGTTGATGATGTCGTCCGAAAGCGATGACACGAACGGGATGATCATGACGCCCATGACGATGCCGGCGGTAAGCACGCTGTTGGCCGAGATATTGAGACCGATCGCGCCGCCAGCATCGCGCAGAAAGGGACCGAACGTAATTAGCGCGAACAGGCCGTAGACGATGGTCGGGATGCCCGCGAGAATTTCGAGGAGAGGCTTCGCCACGGTGCGCACAGGCCGGCTCGCATACTCCGACATGTAGATCGCGCTCATGAGCCCGACAGGAACGGCCACGAACATCGCAACGGCCGATATGAAGAGCGTGCCCCAGAACAGCGGCAGGAGGCCGAACTGGCCTTCGGTAGCGCCCACGGCCCCGGAGGCCGAGAAACGCGGGTCCCAGACGGTGCCGAGGAAGAACTCGAGCGGCGGAACGAAGCTGAAGAAGTGGATCGCCTCGAACAGCATCGAGAAGACGATCCCCACCGTGGTCAGAATGGCGATCGTCGAAGCGCCGATGAGTCCGCCGAGGACGACCGTTTCCACGGCATTGCGGGCCCGCAGCCTCGCCGTCATGCGCGAAAATGCGTAGACGAAGCCGCCAAACGCAAGCACGGCGGCGAGCCCCGCCATGGCGCGTCGGCTCAGAATTTCATTCCGCACCTGATCATAGGCAGCGGTGATCATGTAGGCTTCAGGCGCTGAGCCAAGGATCACGCCGCGCTCCTGCAGGACACGCTGCGCTTCCGCGATGGGAGCAAAGCCATACCGGACACGATTGAGGACTTCCAGGTCAGCATCCGAAAGGCGGGCCACGCCGCGCGTCACGGCATTGATCCTGCCGATGATCAGCGACTGCTCGGCGGGGGATAGGCTTTGCACAGTCTCCGGCAGAGATGCGCTCACGAAGCTCTGCAAGACCGGGCGTTCGGCGACGCTCCAGATCAGGGTTGCAAAGAGCGCTGGCAGCGTGACCCACGCTGCTAGATAGCCGCCGAAGTATCCCGGCCGCGAATGGAGCTTCGCCTCGCTTTTTCGCGCCAGCACTTTGGCACGCCAGATTCCGATTGCGTAGGAAACGAGGCCCGCGACGAGCAGTCCCAAGACGATGACGGACATGGACACCAAATAGCCCTCTCATCCGGCCACTGTTCGGCGCGGTCGGCTGTGTTGCGCGCGGCGCTCATCGGCGTTTTGGCCGATGGCCCGTTTGAGGATGGTCCGGACCCCTTGCAGAGCCCGGGCCATACCTTGTCTCGTCTGGCGCTGGGAAAACCAGCGACCAATTACATCGTCTTCGCGGCCTTCACAGCTTCCTGCAGCGCTTTACGCTCTGCGTCAGGGGCCGGAACCAGACCGTACTCGGCGAGCGGACCCTCCGGTCCGATGACCTTGTCGGAGACGAAGTACTCAACGTACTCCTTGAGGCCGGGGATTGTGTCCATGTGCGCCTTCTTCACGTAGAACTGAAGCGGACGCGACACCGGATACTCGCCGGAAGCGATCGTCTCAACCGAAGGCACGATGCCCGAAAGCGTAGCCACCTTCAGCTTGTCGGTGTTGTTCTCGTAGAACGACAGACCGAACACGCCAAGCCCCTGCGGGTTCGACGTCAGGCGGGCAAGCGTTTCCGTATAGTCACCATCGATATCCACCGCGGCGCCATCCTTGCGAACCTTGAGGCAGGCTTTGTCGGCGGCCTTCTTCTTGGCCGCGTCGTCACCCTCGACCTTCGCGGCCAGGAGCTTGTCGGCGCCCGTCGCGGCGCAGCCGCCATGGAGAACCTTCTCCTCGAAGACTTCGCGCGTGCCGTGTTTCTCGCCAGGGATGTAGGCGACGATCGGCCACTCGGGCAGCTTGTCGTTCACGTCCTTCCAGGTCTTGTTCGGGTTGGCGACGAGCGCGCCGTCCTTCGGCACTTCGGCCGCAAGCGCCAGGAAGAGATCCTTGGGCTCGAGCGCCCATTCGCCGGCCTTGGCATCGACTGCGAACACGATGCCGTCATAGCCGAACTGAATCTCGATGATCTCCTTCACGCCGTTCTTCTGGCATTCGGCGAGCTCGGACTCCTTGATCTTGCGCGAGGCGTTGGCGATGTCGATCGTGCCCTCACCGAGCCCTTCGCAGAAGCGCTTGATCCCCGCGCCCGATCCGCCCGACTCGATGATCGGGGTTTTCAGGTTCTCATGGGACTTGCCGAACTGCTCGGCGACGATGTTCGCATAGGGCAGGACCGTCGAGGATCCCGCAATCTGAACCTGGTCGCGCGCCAATGCCGCGCAGGCGAACGCGGCCACACCAACGGCAGCGACCGTTGTATGGGCGATGAACTTGCTGCTCACGCTGATCTCCATTGTCTCGTGGGCGATGCGCCGAGCGCGGCCCTCTGACTGCGCCCTTGTGTCCGGGGCGTGTGCCCCGGCGCCTTTCTTCTAGACCTCCGACGCTTAGGATTTATGACATTGTAGCGGATTGATAATCATCATTTTATCCATCGCCCGCGGCGTTGCCTTCCGCAGCCTGCCGATCAGGAAAAGGTGGAGACCGAAGGGTGCGAGCGGCGCCGGGCACCTTCGCGCGGTCTTACATCCCCGCCCTTCCAGGGTCTCCCGTCACAACATCGCATGGCCCTTGGTAGCCGTTGACAGCCCTGCCCTGCAGTCTCATGAACGATGTGCTCCCACGTCCCTCTTCGAACGCGAGGCATGGCATTCCATGGTTCAGCTCACGCTACCCAAGAATTCCAAAGTCAAGGCGGGAAAGACCTGGAATGCGCCGGATACGGCCTCCGGCACGTGGCGCGAGTTCCGCATCTATCGCTGGAACCCCGATGACGGCGGGAACCCGCACTTCGATACCTATTGGATCGACGAGACCCAGTGCGGGCCGATGGTGCTCGACGCGCTCATCAAGATCAAAAACGAGATCGATCCCACGCTGACCTTCCGCCGCTCGTGCCGCGAAGGCATCTGCGGTTCGTGCTCGATGAACATCGACGGCACCAACGACCTCGCCTGCCTGAAAGGCATCGAGGAGGTGCGCGGCCCGGTCAAGATCTATCCCTTGCCGCACATGAAGGTGGTGAAGGACCTCGTGCCCGACCTCACCAATTTCTACGCGCAGCACCGCTCCATCGAGCCCTGGCTCAAGACGGAGACGGCGACGCCCCCCAAGGAGTGGCGCCAATCGCACGAGGACCGCGAGAAGCTCGACGGCCTCTACGAATGCATCCTCTGCGCCTGCTGCTCGGCCTCGTGTCCGAGCTACTGGTGGAACTCCGACCGCTATCTCGGTCCGGCCGCGCTGCTGCAGGCTTACCGCTGGGTGATCGACAGCCGTGACGAGGCGACGGGCGAGCGCCTGGACAACCTCGAGGACCCGTTCCGCCTCTATCGCTGCCACACGATCATGAACTGCGTGAAAGCCTGCCCGAAGGGGCTAAAGCCCGCGCTTGCCATCGCCGAGCTCAAGAAGCTCATGGTGCAGCGGCGGGTCTAAAACAAACTTTCGGAGCGCCCGCCCGCCCAGCGCGCGAACGCGTATCGCCCTCTTCAAACAAAAAAGCAGATACCAGACGGGCGTCCGGTGTCTGCTTCGATGGATCCGGCTGATGCGGACGTGACGACGGGCTTACGCCTCGCCGCCAGCTCCGGCCTCGCCAGCTTCGGCCTGTGCGGCCTCCTCGGCAGCCTTTGCCTTTGCAGCGGCCCGCTCCTGCGCCTTCTTCTTCGGCTTCGCCTTCTCAGGATTGGTGCGCGCCTCGCGCTTCAGAAGGCCGGCCGCGTCGAACAGACGTGCCACGCGGTCCGTCGGCTGGGCGCCGACTGAAAGCCAATGCTTGCAGCGGTCCTCGATGAGGCGGACTCGCTCGGGATGGTCCTTCGGCACCATCGGGTTGAACGTGCCAACCTGCTCGATGTAGCGCCCGTCGCGCGGAGACGCGCTGTGCGCGACCACCACGTAGTAGTAGGGGCGCTTCTTCGCGCCTCCGCGTGAAAGACGGATCCTGGCTGACATACGTTAAAGTCCTTTCTCTCTTTCTGAATGCAATCGGCCCTGCCTGCCGGTTCCCGGCACGGCGTGGCCTTATTTCTTCTTCCTCGGCAGGCCGGGGAATTTTGGAAGCGGCCCGCCAAGTCCAGGCAAGCCGCCACCGCCAAGCCCGGGAAGCCGCGGCACGCCGCCGCCCCCAAGGCCGGGCAATCCTTTCGGCAGCGCGTCCTTAAGATCGGCCGGCAGCTGCTCGAGCGCTTTCGGATCGAGCTTTGCAAGCTCGCCCTGCATGTCCGCGAGCTCCGCTTCGGAGGGTCCCCCTCCACCGCCGCCCATGCCGAACATGCGCGCCATCATTCCGCGGTTCTTGCCCATGGCCCGCATCATGTCGGACATCTGGCGATGCATCTTGATGAGCCGGTTGACGTCCTCGACCTTAGTGCCCGATCCGGCCGCGATCCGCCGCTTGCGCTTGGCGTCGAGAACTTTCGGCTGGCGCCGCTCCTTTGGCGTCATCGACGAGATGATGGCGCGCTGCCGCTTCAGGATACGGTCGTCGAGATTTGCCGCGCTAATCTGGTTCTTGATCTTGCCGACGCCGGGCAGCATGCCGAGCACGCCGCCCATACCGCCGATCTTCTCCATCTGCTTCAGCTGCTCGGCCAGATCCTCGAGGTCGAACGACCCCTTCTTCATCTTCTCGGCGATGGAGCGCGCCTTATCGACATCGATCGTCTGCGCCGCTTTTTCGACGAGGCCCACGATATCGCCCATGCCGAGGATGCGGCCGGCGACACGCGTCGGATCGAAGTCCTCGAGCGCATCCCACTTCTCGCCGGTGCCGAGAAGCTTGATCGGCTTGCCGGTCACGGCGCGCATCGAGAGCGCCGCGCCCCCGCGCCCGTCGCCATCGGCCCGCGTCAGCACCGTGCCCGTGATCGCGAGCCGGCTATCGAACGCCTTCGCCGTGTTGACCGCGTCCTGACCCGTGAGGCTGTCGAGCACGAGGAGAATTTCGTGCGGATTGGTGGCCGCCTTGACCTCGGCGACCTCGGTCATCAGCTCTTCGTCGAGTGTCGTGCGGCCGGCCGTATCAAGCAGCACCACGTCATAGCCGCCGAGCCGTGCCGCCTCCATCGCCCGATTGGCGATCTGAAGCGGCGTCTGCCCGGGAACGATCGGCAGCGTCGGAACCTCTGTCTGCTCGCCGAGCACGCGAAGCTGCTCCTGCGCCGCCGGCCGCCGCGTGTCGAGCGACGCCATCAGCACTTTTTTCTTGTCGCGCGTCTTGAGCCGCCAGGCGATCTTGGCCGTGGTGGTGGTCTTGCCGGAGCCCTGCAGGCCCGCCATCAGGATGGCGACGGGCGGCGCCGCGTGCAGATCGATGGGCTCGGCCTCGGAGCCGAGCATCCTCACGAGCTCGTCGTTGACGATCTTGACGACCATCTGGCCCGGCGTCACCGACCGCAGCACTTCCTGGCCGATCGCCTTTTCTTTCACGCGATCAATGAAATCGCGCACGACGCTGAGCGCTACGTCCGCCTCGATCAGCGACCGGCGCACCTCGCGCATGGCCTCGTTGACGTCGGCTTCCGACAGCGCCCCGCGCTTGGTAAGCTTTTCGAAAACCTGACCCAGGCGATCTGTAAGCGATTGAAACATTTAGATCTTTCTACAAGCACCAAGCGCATCCGAGGGCGCGACGCGCTGTCGGATGTTGACCCCCCTGCCTCCCGGTTGCTCCGGAATGAGGATCCGGGCACCATGTGCAGGGCGGCGGCTCTGAAGGACAAAGCCGTCTGGATTTCGGCGCACAATCTCCTATCGGCCAACGCCTGTCAACGTTTTGCCCAAGAATGTGGGCGATTGGCGCATTAACGTTGCGACCCACGCAGGCGTTGCACCATAATTCGGCCGCATCGGTCTGGACCCAAGGACCGGAGGCCGGGGGGCCTCGAGGGGAGAGCAATCTGATGATCGAGTGGCGCACGCTTCGCACGTGGGCGTGCCTGGTGATTTTGCCGGGCGCTATTGCGGGCGGATGCGCGTCCTCCGGCAATCCCTTCAACAACACGTCCGACTTCGACCGAACCTTCATCGCCGCGGCCCAAACCTGGGACCTCGACAAGGACGGCACCGTGACTTGCGACGAATGGGTCCAGTATGTGACCGAGGGTTTCCGTCAGGCGGACGCCAATGGCGATGGCGCCCTTGACGCTGAGGAATGGAAGAAGCTGATGGCGAGCGACCGCCTCTTCGAGATCGCGAACCTCGCCTATTATGACGCCAACGGTGACGGCCGCGTCACGCTCGAGGAAATGACCGGCAAGCAGAACCTCGCCTTCAAGCTTCTCGACCGTAACAACGATTGCCAGATCGACCGCACGGAATCGGTCCAGGTGCATGGCGTCGATCGCACCAAGCCGAAGGATACGGGAGCCGATCAGCAGATGCCCCGGGCTGGCAGCCCCGGAGGCAGGTAGCGGCGCCCGCAGGCACCGGGTCTTCCCGCGCTGCGAATTTGCGGAAAGACCCGGCTTTGTTGTGTCCGCCTTACTTCTGCGGCGCCATGCGCACGATACGGCCCTCGTTATCGGTAACGAGGTAGACGGCCCCGTCCGGACCTTGCTTGATGTCGCGCACCCGGTCGCCGATGTCGGCGGCCAGAACCTCATGCGCGACCACCTCCCCATCCTTCATGACCAGGCGCTGCACCTGCATGAACTTGAGCGCACCGGCGAGGAAGTTGCCCTTCCACTCCGGAAAGAGATCGCCCGTGTAGAGTTCGAGCGAGGAGGCGGCAATCGAGGGATTCCAATAGTAAACCGGCTGCTCGAGGCCTTCCTTGGCCGTGATGCCCTCGCCGACCGTGGCACCCGAGTATTCCTTCCCGTAGACGATGATCGGCCAGCCGTAGTTCTTGCCCCGCTCCGGCTGGTTGAGCTCATCACCGCCTTGCGGACCGTGCTCGAGCGTCCAGAGCTTCCCCGTCGCCGCATCCAGCACCGCGCCCTGCACGTTGCGGTGGCCGATCGACCAGATGAGCGGATCCCAGCCCTCATGTGCCGGGGGCGACATCGCGGGTGATCCATCAGGCTTGATGTAGACGATCTTGCCGAGGTGATTTTTCGGGTTCTGCGCCTCGCCCCGGATCTCGGGAAGGCTCCGCTCTCCGAGCGTCACGAACAGGTTCCCCTCAGGCGTAACAACGATGCGCGAGCCGAAATGCAGATCGCTCTTGTAAGCCGGCTGCTGGCGGAAGATGACCTTGAAATCCTCCAACGCGCCGCCATCCGCCGCAAGCACGAGCTTCGCGCTGGCCACGCTGGTTCCGTTCTTGCCATCCTCCCGCGGCTCCGAGAACGAGAGGAAGATTTGGCCGCTATCCGAAAAATCATTGGCGAGCGCCACATCGAGCAGGCCACCCTGATTTTGCGCCACCACCTCGGGCACGCCCTTGATCGGCTGCCCGAGCTTGCCGTCCTTCTCGATCACCCTGAGGCGGCCTGGCCGTTCGGTCACGAGCATCCGCCCGTCGGGGAGAAACTCGAGCGCCCACGGGTTTGTGAGTCCCGTGGCCACGGTGGAGAGCGTCACCGCGGTTTTCGGCGCCTCTGGCGCGTTGGTCTGCGCTGCAAACGCCGCACCCGTCATTAGGAACAAAAGGGGGGCGGTAATTGCCATCGCCGGTCGTAAGCTCATTGGAAACCTCATCTCTTTTCGACGCGTTGCTCGCCTTATGTAAGTGTTATCCGGCATTTGCCGAGGGGCGCACGGAGCGATACCGCTTTTCAGGGTCGCAGCCGGGCCCGGCTCAATTGTTTTTTGCGCTCCGTTCGCTCATATACTCCGCTGATGAATGCCCCTGCCTGCCTCCGCTACGTGAAGATGAATGGGCTCGGAAACGAGATCCTCGTCGTCGATCTGCGCCAGGGCGGGCAGCTTCCCAGCGTCGAAGGCATCCGCCACATCGCAGGCCAGCCCGCGACATCGTTCGACCAGATGATGGTGCTCGCGCCGCCGCGCACACCGGGCACCGACGCGTGGGTGACGATTTTCAACGCCGACGGGTCGGAAGCCGCCGCCTGCGGCAATGGCACGCGCTGCATCGGATGGTTCGAGCAGGAGCGGACGGGCAAGCGTAGGCTGATCTTCGAAACACACGCCGGAATGCACACCGTGTCCGTCAAGGATATCGCAGCGATCACCGTCGACATGGGCGAGCCGCGCTTCGGCTGGGCCGACATCCCGCTTGCGGAGCCTTTTCACGACACGCGCGCCATCGAGCTGCAGATCGGCCCCATCGACAATCCCGTCCTGCATTCGCCCTCCGTCGTCAACGTCGGCAACCCGCATGTGATATTCTGGGCCGAGAAGCCGATCGCGAGCTACGATCTCGCCCGCTTCGGCCCGCTGATCGAGAACCATCCGCTTTTTCCCGAGCGGGCCAACGTTACCCTCGCCGAAGTCACCTCGCGATCCACGATGGCCATCCGCACCTGGGAGCGGGGCGCCGGCCTGACGCAGGCTTGCGGCACCGCGGCCTGCGCCGCCGCCGTCTCGGCCATGCGCAAGCGGCTCGTGGATCGGAACGTGACCGTAGCTCTTCCAGGCGGACCCCTGGCCATAGAATGGGCAGACGACAATCATATTCTCATGACCGGCCCCGTGGCGTTCGAGCACGAGGGCAGCCTGCCGGCCCTGCCCGCCGCGGCAGCGATCCCGGAAAATGAGACCGCCTTGTCCCCCAGGGCAGTTTGACCTAAGAGCCGATGACTGTTCCCGCAGAAATTCCGAATGACGCAATGCCTGAACCGCTGATCGTCACGCTTGGCTGCCGGCTCAACGCTTATGAGTCCGAGGTCATGCGCCGCCATGCCTCCGAGGCCGGTCTCACAGACTGCGTCATCGTCAACACGTGCGCGGTCACCGGCGAAGCCGTGCGCCAGGCCGAGCAGACGATCCGCAAGCTCTCCCGCGAGCGGCCCGGCGCGCGCCTCATCGTCACCGGCTGCGCGGCCCAGATCGAGCCCGGACGCTTCGCCCGCCTCGATGGCGTGGACCACGTCATCGGTAATGCCGAAAAACTGGCGCCCGGCACCTTCCGCGCCCTCGCAGACGCGACACTCGCACGCGTCGTCGTCAACGACATCATGAGCGTGCGCGAAACCGCCCCGCACATGATCGACGGCTTCGGCTCGCGCGCCCGCGCTTACGTCGAGATCCAGAACGGCTGCGATCACCGTTGCACCTTCTGCATCATTCCGATGGGCCGCGGACCATCGCGCTCGGTGCCGGCGGGCGAGGTCGTCACTCAGATCGAGAAGCTCGTCGCCGCTGGCTATCCGGAGATCGTGCTGACCGGGGTCGACATCACCTCTTATGGCGCCGATCTTCCCGGCACGGCGTCGCTCGGCCGCCTCGTGAAGCAGATCCTCCTGCGCGTGCCAGAGCTGCACCGCCTGCGGCTTTCATCGATCGACCAGGTGGAAGCCGACGAGCACCTGCTCGATGCGCTCGCCACGGAGCCGCGTCTAATGCCGCACCTGCATCTTTCCATGCAGGCCGGCGACGACATGATCCTGAAGCGCATGAAGCGGCGCCACCTGCGCGACGACGCCATCCGCTTCTGCGAGACGGCGCGTCGGCTGCGCCCCGATATCGTGTTCGGCGCCGATCTCATCGCCGGCTTTCCGACCGAGACCGAGGCCATGTTCGACAACACGCTCGATCTGGTCGACGCCTGCGGCTTGACGTACCTCCACGTCTTTCCGTTCTCGCCCCGCAAGGGCACGCCGGCGGCCCGCATGCCCCAGCTCGACCGCGCCCTCATCAAGGAGCGCGCGCGGCGCCTCCGCACCAAAGGCGAGGCCGCGCATGCGAGCTACCTGGATCGCCTCGCCGGCACCCGCATCGAGATCCTCATGGAGCGCGAGGATCTCGGCCGCACGCCGCAGTTCGCAGAAGTACGGGTCGATCGCAAGGCGGCCATCGGCACCCTGCAATGGGCCACACTCGGCCGCCACGATGGCCGCCGCCTCAATGGAATGGTCGAAGCGTGAGCAACACCGATAAGAAACGCAAAGGCTTCTTCAGCCGCATGTTCGGCGCGGGCGAGGCCTCTCCGGAGCCAAGCCCCGCCGCGCCGCCACCTTCCGACGCGCCCGTAACGCCTCCCGAAGAGCCGGAGATCGAGGCGGTTGACGCGCCGGCTCCTCCGCCCGCACCGGAGCCCGAGACCCCGGCGCCCGAGACAGCCGCGCCTGACGCCACCCCAGCGCCGGTCCGCAAGAGCTGGTTCGAGCGCCTCAAGTCCGGCCTCGCCAAGACGTCGTCGCGGCTGACGGAAGGCATTACCGGCCTCGTCGCCAAGAAGAAGCTTGACCAGGATACGATTGACGAGCTGGAGGAGCTTCTGCTCGCCGCCGACCTCGGTATCGAGACCTCCGAGCGCATCACGACAGCTCTCGCCAAGGGCCGCTTCGACAAGCAGGTCTCGGAAGAGGAAATCCGCGAGACGCTCGCCAGCGAAGTGGCTCAGGTGCTCGAGCCGCTGGCCCAACCGCTGACGATTGATCCAGCGCGCAAGCCCCACGTCGTTCTCGTGCTCGGCGTCAACGGATCGGGCAAGACGACGACCATCGGCAAGCTCGCCGCCAAGCTCTCCCGCGAAGGCCGCCGCGTGATGCTGGCCGCCGGCGACACCTTCCGCGCCGCCGCCATCGACCAACTCAAGGTCTGGGGCGAGCGCACGGGCGCGCCGGTCATCGCCCGGGATGTCGGCTCGGACGCCTCGGGCCTCGCCTTCGATGCCGTGAAGGAAGCGCAGGCCAACGGCTCGGATGTGCTCCTGATCGACACGGCCGGCCGCCTTCAGAACAAAGAGGGGCTGATGGCGGAGCTGGAGAAGGTGGTGCGCGTTATCCGCAAAGTGGACGAGACGGCGCCCCACGACGTCGTTTTGGTTCTGGATGCGACAACCGGGCAGAACGCCATGCAGCAGGTCGAGGTGTTCCGCGAGCGCGCCGGCGTCACGGGCCTGGTCATGACCAAGCTCGATGGCACCGCCCGCGGCGGCATCCTGGTGGCCATCGCGGCGCGGCATGCGCTGCCGATCCACGCCATCGGCGTCGGTGAAGGCGTCGATGATCTCGAAGCTTTTTCAGCCAAGGATTTCGCCCGCGCCATCGCAGCAACGTAAGGATACCCGCGGCGGTGAACGCATCGGCCGCGCCTGCATCAAGCCAAAACTTCAAGGTCAGCCTGAGATCATGAGCCCCCGCAGACGTCTCTATCCGTTCAACGCCGAGCAGACCGTCAACATCCTGAGCGAGTTCGGCCCGCTGGTGACGATGTTCCTCGTCAATGCGCTCTATGGCATCAACGCGGGCACATGGGCACTGATCGTCACCACCGTGGCGGCCATCATCGTCATGCTTTACATGTTCCGGCGCCCGCCGATCTTTCCCCTGATTGCCTCCACGGTGACCATCGTGTTCGGCGCTCTGACGCTGATCACGCACGACGCGATGTGGATTCAGATCAAGGTCACCATCTTCAACGCGCTGTTTGCGGCCTTCCTGTTCTCTGGCCTCTGGCTCAAGCGCAACTTTTTCCAATACGTGTTCGAGAAGACCTTCCACTACACGCAGGAGGGCTGGGATTCCTTCACCCGCAGCTTCGCCTGGTTCTTCCTGATCACCGCGGGCCTCAACGAGTTCGTGCGCCTCTACTTCAAGGACGATCACATCTACCATGTCCTTGGCTACGCCATGAACGGTGTCGACGTCTGGATCGCCTTCAAGTTGTTCATCATCCTGCCCTTGAGCGGCATCTACGCCTGGGTGCTCACGAGATGGATGAGCAGGCACCATCTTTGATGTGTTATCAGGGGCGCTCCGATGCGTCCGGCCACGGGCCCGACACGCATCAGCAGCCACGATTAGATCAGGACCGAATTCCTATGAGCGAAGCAAAAACGAACACCGGATCGAACGAAAAGAGCGCGCAGCAGCTCTTGAAGTTCGTCGTGGAGCTCGGCCCGCTCGTCGTGTTCTTTCTCGTCAATGCGCGCGCCGGCATCTTCTGGGGCACGGGCCTGTTCATCGGCGCCACGCTGATCTCGCTCGGCGCCTCGCGCCTGCTGTTCGGACGCATCGCCGTAATGCCGCTCGTCTCAGCCTTCGTGGTCGTGGTGTTCGGCGGCCTGACTCTCCTTCTGCAGGACGAGCTTTTCATCAAGCTGAAGCCCACCATCGTCAACGCCATCTTCGCCGCGATCCTGTTCGGCGGGCTATATTTCCGCAAGTCGCTCCTCAGCTATCTCTTCGGCGACGTCTTTTCGCTCACGGAAGAGGGCTGGCGGAAACTTACGTTCCGCTGGGCCTGCTTCTTCATTTTCCTGGCGCTCTTGAACGAGCTGGCCTGGCGCCTGCTCACCACCGATCAGTGGGTCACGTTCAAGGTGTTCGGCATCATGCCGGTGACGATGCTCTTCGCCATCTCGCAGGTCGGCCTCCTGCAGCGCCACGCGCTCGACAAGCCCGCGGGCGAATAGAGCCTGATCGTTTGAGGTGGATGCGGAGACGCATTCACCGAGAACGTGAATCAGTCTCTCAAATAAAAACTTAGTCGAGAGCACGCCTTCCCGTCTGCCCTATCCTCGCTGATCCAAAAGAAAGAGCCGGACGCGATGATGAGATCGCATCCGGCCCAAAACCTTCCGACATGACTCCAATTTACGCCGCGGCCTTCCCCTTGAGGAGATCGCGCTCGATCAGCGCCTCGGCGATCTGCACGGTGTTGAGCGCCGCGCCTTTGAGGAGGTTGTCCGCCACGATCCAGAGCGCGAGCCCATTCTCGACAGTGGTATCCTCACGGATGCGGGAGACATAGGTCGGATATTCGCCCGCTGCTTCCACGGGCGTGACGTAGCCGCCGGGCTCCCGCTTGTCGACGACGAGAACGCCGGGAGCGCCCCGCAGGATCTCACGCGCCTCATCGGCAGAGATTGGACGCTCGAACTCGATGTTGACGGATTCCGAATGCCCGACGAACACCGGCACGCGCACGCACGTCGCCGTCAGCTTGATCTTCGGATCGAGGATCTTCTTCGTCTCGGCGAGCATCTTCCATTCCTCTTTCGTGAAGCCGTCTTCCATGAAGACGTCGATGTGAGGAATGCAGTTGAACGCGATCTGCTTGGTGAACTTGTTGGGCTCCACCTCTTGACCCGGCACGTACTTGGCCTTGGTCTGCGCCCACAGTTCGTCCATCGCGTCCTTCCCGGCGCCGGAAACGGACTGATAGGTGGAGACGACGACGCGCTTGATGCCCGCCGCATCATGTAGCGGCTTCAATGCGACGACGAGCTGCGCCGTCGAGCAGTTCGGGTTGGCGATGATGTTCTTCTTCGTGAAGCCGGCGAGCGCGTCGCCGTTGACTTCGGGCACGATGAGCGGGACGTCCTGATCGTAGCGCCAGCACGAGGAGTTATCGATCACCACCGCGCCCATGGCCCCGACTTTCGGGCTCCAGGCTTTGGACACGGACGAGCCGGCCGACATCAGGCAGATGTCCACCTTCGAAAAATCGAATTGCTCGATATCCTGGCATTTGAGCGTCTTGTCGCCACATGAAACCTCGGTGCCGAGCGAGCGACGCGACGCAATCGCGTAGATCTCGTCCGCTGGAAAGCGCCGTTCGGTGAGCACGTTCATCATCTCGCGCCCGACATTCCCGGTCGCGCCGACGACAGCGACTTTGTAGCCCATGGTGGTTGTGTCCTTTGACAAGCGTTTGCGCGGAGGCGCCAAAACACCCTGACTGGAGCGATCTTCCAAACACGTGGAAATATCTCCAGGCGCGCTTGACTTACGCGCGCAGGGCCCTCCTTTCAAGGAGCAAATCGCCCCCTTCCGCTTATGGAAGGCGCGCCCGGCCGCGCATCGGCCAAAGCCCAGCGCCCTCTTTTGACACCGGCGCCTGTATCACTTTAGCTCGTAGCCCCCGTCTCCGGTCAAAAGGTTGCTCGTGCAAACACCAGTTCCGACCACCCTCGCGCCAGATTCTCCCGATTCCGCATGGCCGGAAGGCATCGTGCCCACCGAGGAATACCGCACCGCCCTCGACTTCATTCGCGAGGGCGACGGCCACCTGTTCGTCACTGGGCGTGCCGGCACAGGCAAGTCGACGCTCCTTCGCGCGCTTCGCTCCGCTGTCGACAGCGAACTTGCCGTCGTCGCGCCCACCGGCTTGGCCGCTGTCAATGTGGGCGGCCAGACCATCCATTCCTTTTTCGGCCTGCCACCGCGCCTGATCCGATCGGACGATATCCGCCGCTCCCGCAACGGCCAAGTCATGCGCAAGCTGTCCTTCCTCGTCATCGACGAGGTCTCGATGGTGCGCTCCGACCTGATGTGGGCCATCGACCAGTCCCTACGCGTCAATCGCGGCCGGCCGCGCGAGCCGTTCGGCGGCGTTCGCCTCGTTCTCTTCGGTGACTTGCATCAGCTTCCGCCCGTCGTTCAGGAGGCCGAGGTGGCCAGCCACCTGGAAGAGGAATTCGGCGGCCCCTTCTTCTTCTCGGTGCCGGCCTTGCGCGAAGGCGCGGGCACTTTGCGTCTCGAGCTGACGCAAGTCTTCCGCCAAAGCGACGAAGCGCTGATCACGGTCCTCAACCGCATTCGCGACGGCGAGGCTGACGCCGAAGACCTCGAGGAGCTGAACCAGCGTGTCGCCCCGATCCGCACGCTCAGCGAGGGCGAGAAATTCGTCATTCTCACCCCGACCAACGCCGCCGCCCATCGCATCAACACTGCTTATCTCGATGCGCTTCCGGGCCAGCCGCTGACCTATGAGGCCGGGATAACGGGCGATTTCACGCAGGCCGCACATCCGACCGACAGCGCGCTCACGCTCAAGGAAGGCGCCAAGGTCATTCTCCTGCGCAATGATCCGGAGCGCCGCTGGGTCAACGGCACGGTCGCCCGCATCTCGCGTCTCGAAGACAAGCGCGTTTTCATCGAAGTAGAGGGCCGTGAGCATGAGCTCGAACCCGTAAGCTGGGAGCAGCGGCGTTACGCGTACGACAACGAGCAGGAAAAAGTCGTCGGCACCGTAGCCGGCACGTTTCGCCAGTTCCCTGTCCGGCTCGCCTGGGCGCTCACCATTCACAAGGCCCAGGGTCTGACGCTCGACAATGTCTATATCGACCTCGGCCGCGGCACCTTTGCCCACGGCCAGGCCTATGTCGCTTTGTCGCGGTGCCGCTCTCTCGAGGGCCTGGCCCTCGCCCGCAAGCTCGAGCCCCGGGACATCCTCTTCGATCCCGCGGCGATGGGATACCGTAACATCTTTTCGCTTCTTCAGTCCTAAGACGATGATAGATTTGCAACTTTTTGCACGTGCGAAATAACGGAACCCTTCAGCGCTCCTTATCGGGATCGGCGATCCCGCCGAGGAAAGCTGAAAGGTCCCACAATTACTAGGTCAAACGACCCATATCGAGCGGCAATAGTTTTATATTGCACTGCAGCAAACCTTTGCTATTCTGCCTGTGAAAAGCGGCCGTCGCGGGCGTGGATAGAGCCGGGACGCCCTTTCATGCGTCCCCATATTTCGGTTTTCCCATAGGAGCCCCCCGTGAACGACTTCACTCGCCAAACTCAGGAGTTCTTCTCGGCCGCCAAGAACGCCCGCATTCCCGAGCAGGTGCAGGCCATGGCAGAGGACAGTGTCTCGAAGGCACGCGAGACCTACGACAAATTTTCCACCGTCGCCAAAGACAGCGCCAGAGCGATGGAAGAAGTGACCGCCGCCGCATTCGCCGGCGCCAAGACCATCGGCGACAAGGTTCTGAAGAACACTGAAGCAAACACCGAAGCCGCGTTTGAAGCGGCCCAGGCGTTCGCCCGCGCCAAGACGCTTCCTGAGTTGATGCAGCTTCAGACGGGATTCGTGCAGCAGCAGTTCGCCCTTGCCGGCGCACAGTCGCGGGAGCTGTTCGAGCTGTCGGCCAAGGTTGCCCAGCAGACGTTCGCGAACCTGAACAGCGCCGCCACCCGCACCTTCGAGCAGATCAAGAAGACGAACTGACCCGTTACGTCAGCTCCGCAGCGAATGCCCGGCGCTTCTCGCGTGCGGGCATTTCTTTTTTTTCAGCCGACCGCTCGGATCTGCTTTCGCGCCTCAGAATTCCAGCTATATTGGATGGATGTTGGGGTCGCGTTCCGATATCAAAATCCGCAAGGGCAAGCTGGCCGATGCCCCGGCCGTTGCCGACACCTTTCGTCAGTCCTGGCTACAGGCCTATCGCGGCATTCTTCCCCACAGCCATCTCGAGAACATGATCCGCCGGCGCGGCGCCGATTGGTGGGCAAGCGTCATTCGTAGCGGCGACAGCCTCATGGTCCTCGAGCGCGGCAACACCATCATCGGTTATGCGACGCTCGGCTTCTCACGCACGCGCGGCCCTTATCAGGGCGAGATCTACGAGCTTTATATTTCTCCCATTTATCAGGGCCTCGGCTTCGGCGAGCACCTCTTCGAGGCATGCCGTCATGGACTTGACCAGCGCCGCCTGAAGGGTCTGATCGTCTGGGCGCTTGCCGAAAATACCATTGCGACAGATTTCTACTGGCGCCGCGGCGGCCGTCCCGTGAAGCTGGGCTTCGAGACCATCGGCGGCCAAAAGCTCGAGAAGATCGCGTTCGGCTGGTCATCCTGACCTCCGGTTAGCAACGTGCTCGGCCACCGCGTTGCCACGCTTTCCTTTCCGCATCACATCGGGCTCTGCCCGTGCACCCCATCGATACGAGGCCGGTCCGGACAAGGCTCGGAACGCGCCACCGTGTCGGCGATCCTTCGCGCCCGCACGATGGCGTCCGGATTGGCGAGTGCATCGATGTAGGCGACGTGGCAGGCGTCACGTTCGGTGACCCGCATGACCACGAGCACTTCTCCGGAATTCGTCCGGCTGCGCGTGCGATAGCGCACGATGGTGGCATAGGGCACCGTCTTGCCGTCGCGCACGATGAACCGCCACTCGACCGTCGGCCGCTGACCATTCTTCTCGAAAAGAGTGTTGACCGCGCCAAGTGTCTGCTGGGCGGCCCGGCGCGCCTCCGGCTCCGGACCGACGCTGAGAAAGACTCCGCGGTCTCCCTCCGCCACATAGACAGGATAGCCCGGCAATCCCTCGCAGACCCGCGCAACGCCGCGGCCCCTGGCCGGCACTGCCCGGCATGCCGCGGGATCGAGCGCCGTGTAAAGGCTTTTCACCGGTTGCACGGCCAGCGCCCCGCCGCTGCACAGGACGGCTGCGGTCGCAATGATCCGGGCCGAAAGCATGCCCATAAGATCCCTCTCGCGCAGCCCCAAGGAGATTTCCGTCCTTTATACGGCCTCCCGAGCCAAAATTCGAAAACTTCGAAGCAGATAGCGGTATGAGAGGCCGAAGTTCTGCGGAGAAGTCTCTCAGGCGGAAGGGCCGCACTTCCTCTAAGCTGCCAGCATTGCTATATCGGCGCCCAGCTGAACCTACCTGAGGACGTGATGAGCGAAATCCGGATCGCGGTGACGGGGGCTGCGGGGCGCATGGGCCGCGAGCTCGTCCGCGTGATCTCAGCCACCTCCGGATGCACTCTTGCCGGCGGCACCGAAACGTCTGGCTCGCCTCACGTCGGCTCGGATCTGGGCGTGTTGGCGGGATTGCCGCCTCTCGGGCTCGCCGTGACGTCGGACCCTCTCGAGCTCCTAGCCCGGAGCGACGCCGTCATCGATTTCACGACGCCCGCCGCGACTGTCGAGATCGCCGGGCTGGCCGCCAACGCCCGCATCGTGCACGTCATCGGCACCACAGGGCTTTCCGAAAGCGACGAAGCGGCGATCAAAGCCGCCGCCCGCCATGCGACCATCGTCAAAGCGGGTAACATGAGCCTCGGCGTCAACCTGCTGACCGCCATCACGCGGCGCATCGCCGAAACGCTCGACGCAGACTTCGACATCGAGATTGTGGAGATGCACCATCGCCACAAGGTGGATGCGCCATCCGGCACGGCGTTGATGCTGGGCGCGGCGGCGGCCGAGGGCCGCGGCATTGACCTCAAGGCGAAAAGCGTAAGATCCCGCGACGGACACACCGGACCGCGCGAGCGTGGAGACATCGGCTTCGCAACGCTGCGCGGCGGCAGCGTGGTCGGCGACCATACGGTCGTCTTCGCCGGCGAAGGCGAGCGCATCGAGATCACGCATCGGGCCGGAGACCGGAGCATTTTCGCGCGTGGCGCCGTCAGGGCCGCGCAGTGGGGCCAGGGCAAGGAACCCGGCCTCTTCACCATGATCGATGTGCTAGGGCTTTAGATGTCAACTTTGCAGCGAACGAAACGGATTTCCGTGATGAACAACAAGCTCGTTCTCGTGCGACATGGCGAGAGCGAGTGGAACAAGAAGAACATCTTCACCGGCATCCGCAATCCGGACCTGACGGACAAGGGTGTGATCGAAGCGGTATGGGCTGGCCGCGTGCTCAAGGCAGAAGGCCTGCGCTTCGACATTGCGTTCACGAGCAAGCTGAAACGTGCCCAGCACACGCTCGACATCATCCTCGGCGAGATGGGCGGCGAGACGCCGGAGGTGATTGAGAACGCAGCGCTGAACGAGCGCGACTACGGCGAGCTTTCCGGTCTCAACAAGGATCAGGCGCGCGAGAAGTGGGGCGAAGAGCAGGTCCTGACCTGGCGTCGCAGCTTCGATACGCCGCCTCCTGGGGGCGAGAGCCTCAAGGACACGGCCGCCCGCGTTCTGCCCTTCTATCGCGACCATATCTGGCCGCATCTCGTTGCCGGAAAGGACGTCATCGTCTCGGCCCATGGCAACTCGCTGCGCGCGCTCATCATGCACCTCGAAAAGCTTTCCGGCGAGGAGATCATCGCGCGCGAGCTGGCGACGGCCGCACCGCAGGTCTACAGCCTCACCGATGACGGCGACGTCGCCGAGCGTCGCGAGCTGGTGCGCTCTGAAGGCCGCGACGACGGCATTTGAGCATCTGACTGCCTCGCCGCAAGATGCGTAATCCTCGTCTTCGATGACGGCTGGGACAGAGTGCTTCCGAGAAAGTGGGAACCGGTTTTCCGGCAGGAAGCACGAAGAAACAAAAATAGAGCCGTTCTCGGATTCCACTTAAACCGGAACGGCTCTAGGCTTTCGCCGCTTTTCCTGACACGAGAGTCCGTGCCCGGCGCCTGCGCGGCAACGAGCGCTATTCCCCCCTCGCACGTCCTCTCATGATCTGCATGGATCGCGCCGAGTAGCACAGGCATCCGCATAGCTCAACGCATCGTGTTAGCTGCCCCATTCGCGCGTGATCTGCCGCCCCGTCCCGGCCGGACCGCTTGCCCACAGTCCGTCAGCGCGCTACTACCGCGCCACGATATCCCTCCAGACGGACATCCCAGATCATGACGACGCACAAGCTGCTCCTCTTGCCGGGCGACGGCATCGGCCCCGAGACCATTGCCGAGGTCGAGCGCATCATCGCGTTCTTCAATAAGCGGAGCGGCAAAGCGACGTTCGAGACCGACCGCGATCTCGTGGGCGGCGCCGCCTATGACGCGCACGGCGTGGCCGTGACCGACGAATGCGTCGCCAAGGCCAAGGCAAGCGACGCTGTGATCTTCGGCGCCGTCGGCGGCCCGAAATGGGATCCCGTTCCCTACGATGTCCGTCCTGAAGCCGGCTTGCTGCGCCTGCGCAAGGATCTCGGCCTGTTCGCCAACCTGCGCCCGGCCGTCTGCTATCCCGCGCTTGCCGATGCGTCGTCTCTGAAGCGCGAGCTGGTCGAGGGCCTCGACATCATGATCGTGCGCGAGCTGACCGGCGGCGTCTACTTCGGCGAGCCGAAGGAAATCGTCACGCTCGAGGACGGGCAGAAGCGCGCCGTCGACACGCAGATCTACACCACGCATGAGATCGAGCGCATCGCCAAGGCGGCCTTCGACCTCGCGAGGAAACGCGGCAACAAGGTGCACTCCGCCGAAAAGCGAAACGTCATGAAGACCGGTGTGCTTTGGAATGAAGTCGTCACCGCGGTCCACAAGTCCTACGCGCCCGACATCGAGCTGCATCACATCCTCGCCGACAACTGCGCCATGCAGCTCGTCCGCAACCCGAAGCAGTTCGACATCATCGTCACCGACAACCTATTCGGCGACGTACTGTCCGACGAAGCCGCGATGGCGACAGGCTCGCTCGGCATGCTGCCGTCCGCCTCGCTGGGCACCACCGACCCGAAAACCGGCAAGCGCCTCGCGCTATACGAGCCCGTCCACGGCTCGGCTCCCGACATCGCCGGCAAGGATCTCGCCAACCCGATCGCTACGATCGCGAGCTTCGCCATGGCGCTCCGCTATTCGTGCGACATGGCTACCGAGGCGGATCTGCTTGAGAAGGCCATCGCCGGAGTCCTCGCCGAGGGCTACCGCACAGGCGACATCATGCAGGACGGCATGCGCCAGGTCGGCACGAGCGAGATGGGCGGCGCCATCCTCGCAAAGCTCGAGCAGCTCGTCGCCTGACGAGCCCGCGACGGCATCGCGCAATAGGACCGGCGTCACAGCGAAGGCTCGTGCCGAGAGCGTAGCTCCGTCCCTCGAATAACGAGCGTGCACAAAATAGAAAAGGCGGCTCCGCGAAAGAGCCGCCTATGATCGTATCCGCCCAGGGAGGCGGATGATCTGAGAGTGCTTCCGGAACCGGTTTTCCGAAAAGAAGCACGACAAAATAAATACTTAGAGCTGTTCCCGGATTCCACTTAAACCGGAACGGCTTTAGTCCTTGGTGATCACGAACACCTTGAAGTCTTTGTCGAGGCGGAAATCATACTGGCCAGCCTTGCATTTCACATCCTCGGCCTCGTAGACGCCCGTGCCTTCGGTCTCCTTCTCGTAGCTGCCGCCTTCGCAGCCCCACTCGGCAACCGCCGCCTTGATCTTTGCAACCTCGTCGTCCGTCGGCTTATCGTCGGCGAATGCCGCGCTCGTGGCGGCCCCGGCACAAAGTGCGACAGCGGCGGCGACTGCGAAAATGCGCTTCATCGATCTATCTCCTTAAAAAGAAAGGTTGCGTGGGGATCAATTCCCTATGTCGTTACCGATATGGAATACGTCCATAGGGAACTTTTCCCGATTTAATCCGGGAACGCCCAAATGGTTCTCTGTTCAGGGATATTTTTTCATTTCGCTTGGTCGTCAAAACGTCGCACGTCGAAGGCAGCCGGAAATTCGAGAACATTTTGCCTGAAATAGCACGCGTGCCGTCAAAGCTTCCGCAGCGAGACGCGACTCACGCGATGGTCCGCGTCCTTACGCAGGATGAGCCGCGCGCGAGGACGCGTCGGTAGGATGTTGTCCATGAGATTCTTCAAGTTGATGCTGCGCCAGATCTCGAGCGCACGCGTCACTGCATTGTCATGCGTCAGCATTGCGTAGCGGTGGAAGAACGCTGCTGGATCTCGGAAGGCCGTTGCCCTCAGCCGCATGAACCGCTCGACGTACCAATTCTCGATCGTCTCAGGATCGGCATCGATGAAGATCGAAAAATCGATGAAATCGGAGACGAAGTGCCCGGATTCACCCGCGCCCCCGAGCGTGGCGGGCTGCAGCACGTTGAGCCCCTCGACGATCAAGATGTCCGGGCGCTCGACGAGGCTGGTCTGCCCCGGCATGATATCATAGTGGAAATGGGAATAGACCGGCGCCTCGTTATGCTCTTTGCCGCTCTTCACATCCGCAAGGAATCGGATCAGCCGTCCGGTATCGAAGCTTTCCGGAAATCCCTTCCGGTTCATTAGGTTGCGCGCTTCGAGCTCGCGGTTAGGATAAAGGAATCCATCCGTCGTCACGAGATCCACGCGGGGGTGATCCGGCCACCGCGCAAGCAGCGCCTCGAGCACGCGCGCCGTCGTGCTCTTGCCGACAGCGACCGATCCCGCGACCCCGATGATGAAGGGCACCTTGCGATCTGTGCGTCCGAGAAAGGTCGAGCTGACGGCGTGGAGCTTCTGCGCCGCGGCCACGTAGAGATTTAAGAGCCGCGAGAGGGGGAGATAGATCATCTCCACCTCCTCGACCGAAAGCTCGTCAATAATCCCCGAGAGGGCCTCGAGCTCGTGGGGCTCGATGGTCATCGGTGTATCGGCCCGCAGCTTCGCCCACTGCTCGCGGGTGAAAACCCGATACGGAGAGAACTGAAGATCGAGGTCCTGCGTGTCCACGAGCTCAAGCCGGCGAGCTTCCCGCGCCGGCAAAGCCTTGTCCCGCATCGTCATGGGCGATCACCTGAAAGCTTTTCAGCCCTCTCCACCACTTCGGGCTGCCTTTTCCGCCAGTCCCGATTGCCCTGAGCGTTTGTCCAGAACAGCCAGCACGTCGTCGAGCGCGATGTTTCGCGCTTCGAGCAGGACCAGCAGATGATAGAGTAGATCGGCAGCTTCCGCACGCAGCGCATCGTCGCTCTGGCACGCCCCTGCAATTGCGACCTCGACCGCCTCTTCCCCCAGCTTTTTGGCGCAGCGCTCAGCTCCCGCATCGAGGAGCTGGCGCGTATAAGACTTATCCGCCGCCTCCGCCCGGCGCGCCCGGATCGTTTGCGCCAACCGGGAAAGAACGTTGTTATTCATAGACTTAGCCTTCGTTACTTAAAGCGCATGAAGCCAGGGTCATAGCAAGACCAGGGACAGGTTCGAGCGATAGCAAACCCGGCGCGACAAAAGCTTAAAGCTCTACCCTCAAAAGAGCTTAACGGGCCGCGGCGCGGCGCCCGCATCGGGTCTACGCTAAGCCCACGCTGTCAGCCTCCGGACACGCCCGTGAGGCGCATGCGGATGTAGTCAAGCTGATCGAAGTTGCCGTATTTGATGATCAGGTTTCCGCTTTCCCCGGAACCGCGCTTGACCTCGACCTTGAGCCCGAGCGTGTCTGCCAGTTCCTTTTCGAACGCCTTGGTATCGGCATCCTTCTCGCGCGCCTTGCGCCCGCCGCCCGTCGGGCCCGGCACACCGATCGGCCCGGCCTGCGTCAGCGCTTCGGCCGCGCGGACATTGAGGTTCTGCTCGATAATCTGCTGCGCCAACGCTTCCGCGTCCTCGCGTCCCACGAGTGTGCGCGCATGGCCCGCCGTAAGCTTGCCCTCCTGCACATAAACCTGGAGGGACGCCGGCAGCTTGAGCAGCCGCAGCGTATTGGCGACATGACTCCGGCTTTTGCCGATGATCTCGGAGACCTGCTCCTGGCTGTAGTCGAAACGCTCGACCAGTTCTCGGTAGCCGTTCGCCTCCTCGATGGCATTGAGATCGGCCCGCTGCACGTTCTCGATGATCGCGAGCTCCAGCACCTCCCGGTCCGAAAGCTCACGCACGATGACCGGAACCGTATGCAGGCCGGCCTTCTGCGACGCGCGCCAGCGCCGTTCGCCGGCTACAATTTCAAACGCGTGGGCCTCTTCCGGATGCGGGCGAACGACGATTGGCTGGACGAGCCCCTTAGTGCGGATGCTTTCGGCCAGCTCAGCGAGATCCTGGTCGGCAAAATCCTTGCGCGGGTTGAAGCGTCCGCTCCGAAGCTGGGCCACGGGCAGCATCCGCTGCTCGCCCTCGGTCGCCACTCTCGGTTGGCTGGCGTGCGGCGCATCCCCCATCAGCGAAGCCAAACCCCGGCCCAGCCGGCTCTTGGGTAGCGCAGAGTTCATGGACCTGACCCGTTATTCCCTGAGTTGTAGCTGTTACGCAGCCTTCGTTTGACGCTCTCGCTCGATGATTTCCGTGGCCAACCGGATGTAGGCCTGGCTGCCCGCGCAATCGTAATCGTAAAGCAGAATCGGCTTCCCATGGGACGGCGCCTCGGCCACGCGCGTGTTCCGCGGAATGACCGATTCGTAGACCTTCGAGCCGAAGAAGCCGCGCACCTCCTGCGCGACCTCGCGGGAAAGCGTCGTGCGCGCATCATGCATGGTGAGCACGACGCCCTGGATCTCGAGACTTGGATTGAGCGTGGCGCGGATCTGCTCGATGGTGTCCTTGAGCTGCGAGATACCTTCGAGCGCGAAAAACTCGCATTGCACCGGCACCAGCACGGCGTCCGCCGCGGCAAGCGCGTTGAGCGTCAGGATGTTGAGCGACGGCGGGCAGTCGATCAGCACATAGCGGAAGCTTTGGTCGGCGGGTCTCGTCTCCGCTTGCGCGGCCAACACCGCAACCGCATCCCGGAGCTTGTAGGCCCGGCTCGCATCGCCCGAAAGATCGGCCTCGAGTCCCACGAGGTCGGAATTCGCCGGCACGACGCATAAGCCCGGGATGGCCGTCTGCACGGCCGCTTCTGCGAGGCTCACGGCCCCCACCAGAGCGTCGTACATCGTTCGGTCCCGAGCCTCGGGCGGCACGCCCAACCCCGTCGAGGCGTTGCCTTGCGGATCGAGGTCGATGACAAGCACGCGCTCGCCGATCGCGGCCAGCGCGGTGCCGAGATTGATCGCCGTCGTCGTTTTGCCGACGCCGCCCTTCTGGTTGGCGATCGCCAGAGTCCTGAGCTTGGATCCTGGGCCTGTCACTGGGCTAACCCTCCGGCCTCGCGGCCAAATTCCGAACGATCACGACACGCGCGCTAGCTTCGGTCAAGCTTGGCGCCAGCGCACAAGTGAAATCGAATCGCTTCTTCGCCTCCTCTACTTCTACCTCCGCTTCACGGCCCTTTGGAAACAGGGCCACGGTGCGGGGAGAAAAAAACGGCAAAGCGAGCCCCAGAAGCTTAGGCAGCGGCGCCAGGGCGCGCGCCGTGATCACATCTCTTATCAGAGAGTTAGCCTGAGTCGCGGCCCTTTCGCTCCGCTCGGCCCGAATCTCCACAACAACCCCGGTCTTTCGGGCCACCTCCGCAAGAAACGCCGCTTTCCGCGAATCGCTTTCGACGAGGGTCATACGCGCGCCCGGGTCGCGCTCGGCCAGCATGATCGCCAGCACGAGACCGGGAAAGCCGCCGCCGGAACCGAGGTCGAGCCAGATCTTTCCCGGTCCAATCTCTTGCGCCTGGCTCTGTTGCGCCCCGCTCGGCCCGGCGGCGCCGGAAAGATTGGCTCCAGCCGGATTCTGCGAACACCCTAGCCCCGCATTCGAGCCAGCTTTCTCTCTAGTACCCGGAAGTAAAGCTTCGAGCGGCGCGAGACCCAGCCCCAGGAGCTGAGCCGAATCCGCAAAGTGCCGATGCCATATCTGGTCCAATGTGCCCGGCGAAACCAGATTGATGACCTTTTGCCACTTTTTGAGCAGCGCCTCGTAAGTCCTCAGCCGCTCGAGAGTTTCACGTGAAACGGCAAAGGCGTCCTGAAAAGCCTCAGGGGTATCGATTGGGCGGGAAAGGGCTGTCACGACGCTCGCTTTCGCGCCGGTTTTTTAACTGCCGAGAGGAGGAGCATTAAGGCCGCGGGCGTCATGCCCTCGATGCGGCCCGCCTGAGCCACCGACACAGGCCGGTGCTGCTCCAATTTCTGGCGCAGCTCCGATTTAAGTCCCGGAAGGCTTGAATAATCGAAAGTTAGCGGAATTTCAGCGCCTTCATCCCGGCGCAGCGCCGCGACGTCGATCTCCTGCCGCTTGACGTAGGCATCGTACCGAGCGTCATTTTCTACTTGCGCTGCGATCGCGTCGTCAAAAGATTTGAGTTCAGGCCAAATCTGAGCCAAATGCCCGAACGTTACGCTTGTATATGACAGAATTTCGAATGCAGTTCGCCGCCGCCCATCCTTGTTAAGTTCGATTCCGTTTCGTTCTGCTTCTTTCGGTGTGAGCGTTTTCTGAGAAAGTACATTAGCAAGTTTAGATAACGCGTTGTTTTTATTAGAATACGCAAAAGAACGAATCGTGCCCACACAGCCAAATTTCTCGCCGATCGGCGTTAAGCGCTGATCCGCGTTATCGGCGCGGAGTCGGAGCCGGAATTCGGCGCGGGACGTGAACATTCGATAGGGTTCCGTCACGCCGCGCGTCACCAGATCGTCGATCATCACGCCCAGATAAGCGTCCGCGCGGGAAACAATGAACGACTCCTGCCCCCCCGAGGCTGCCAACGCAGCATTAACCCCGGCGGCCAGGCCTTGCGCGCCGGCTTCTTCGTATCCCGTCGTCCCGTTGATCTGGCCCGCAAGAAACAGACGCTTGAGCCGCTTTGTCTCGAGGGTTGGCAGAAGCTCGCGCGGATCCACGTAATCGTATTCCACCGCGTAGCCAGGACGCTTTAAGATAACATTCTCAAGCCCTTGAATCGTCTTGAGAAAATACTCCTGAATATCAGCCGGAAGAGAGCTCGATACACCGTTTGGATAAACCGTATCGTCGCTCAGCCCTTCGGGCTCGAGAAACACCTGATGCGCCTCCCGGTCCGTGAAGCGCATCACTTTATCTTCGATGGCCGGGCAATAGCGCGGGCCGCGCGAGGCGATCTGGCCTGAATACATGGGCGCGCGGCGGATGTTTGCGCGAATGATCTCATGCGTTGCCGCATTGGTCGCCGTGATCGCGCACGAAACCTGCGGGTTCGTAATCTTTTCGGTGAGGAACGAAAACGGCACCGGCTCCGCATCCGCTTCCTGCTGCGGAAGGCGATCCCAATCGATGGAGCTGCGCGCGAGCCGTGCCGGCGTTCCCGTCTTCAAGCGGCCCATCCTGAGGCCGAGCCCATAGAGCCGCTCCGACAGCTTGAGAACTGGTGCGTCCCCAACGCGACCTGCCGGATGAGTCTGCTCGCCTATATGTATGAGACCATTGAGGAAAGTACCGGTGGTCAACACCACGGCCCCGGCCCGAATCATCGCGCCACTTTGCGTGATCACGCCTCCGACCACGCCGTCTTCGACGACGAGATCCTCAACCGATCCTTCGATCACCGTAAGACCGGCCGTGTCGCGCACCGCCTGCTGCATTGCCTCGCGATAAAGCTTTCGATCCGCCTGCGCGCGCGGGCCCTGGACCGCCGGTCCACGCGATCGGTTGAGCAGGCGAAACTGGATGCCGGCAGCATCTGCGACGCGGCCCATAAGGCCGTCGAGCGCATCGATCTCGCGCACGAGGTGACCCTTGCCGAGACCGCCGATCGCAGGATTGCAGGACATTTCACCGATGGTCTCGAACCGGTGCGTCACGAGCGCCGTGGACGCACCCATACGCGCCGCAGCCGCGGCTGCTTCCACACCCGCATGTCCGCCGCCCACGACGATCACATCGAAGATCTGCCCGGCCATCCGCCGCTCACCCAAGCTGATTTTGATCGGAGAAATACAGGACCGCCGCCGTCCGGTCAAAGCGCGGCCGAGCACTCCAACGCCTCTCGGTCATCGTTCGTCCGCTTCTGCGCCCGCGGCGCCGCGATCATGGATTCACGTGAAACGTCTGATGCCGTTTCCGGTTTCTCTCGGGCCAAGCCAAAGATCGCAACGAGCAGAAATGCACGAGCAAAAACCAAAAGACCCGCCTGGATCTCCGCACAAAAGCGGCACCAGAAGGTAATATATTTTAGCCGCGAGAGTGCGACTAGACATCGAGAAAAATCACATCGCACGGCTCGGAAGGAACTCGCGCATTCAATTCCAAAAAGGCAAAAGCCTTAGCGCCGCGATCACCGCACCTCGTTTCTTCAAATGAAGATCGACGGCAGTGCACGCCTCTGCTGCATCCCAAGTCGAGCGCGGAACCCCCTGCCGTGATTCACGTGAAACATCGCCCAACATCGCTACATCACGCCGCCCTGTCGCATGAGAAAGGATTCACGTGAAACAGCACATGCCGTTTTCGCACCCCCTGCGCGCCGAACCTGCATCACTCAAAGGGATCCAACAACCCCAGCGGCAGCCAAGATACCGCATGCATCTGAGAATGCCGCCGAAACATGGGAGCACGTCATGGCGGAACCATGCAGTGCCCGGTGCCGGCCAACACGCGCGACCGAACGCAACCCCAAACCGCTTTCAAACTTCCCCTTAAACCAGCTCAGCTCTAAACAGCGGCACGGTTACTCAGAATTGCATCCTTCAAATCCGAATAGTGTAAGGGAATGGATTCACGTGAAACACGTGATGCCACCTTTTGGAAAAAGGATTCACGTGAAACATCGGATGGTGGAAATTTCCGGCCCAGTCACTTCCCGATGCAAAAGCGGCCGAAGATGTGATCGAGCACATCCTCCACATCCACACGCCCCGTAATGCGCCCGAGCGCATCGGCCGCGAGCCGGAGGTCTTCCGCCCTGAGCTCCACATCGCGCTGTGAGCTCTTGAGAAAGGTCTCGAGACCGTCGCGGCAGGCCTCCACCAGCCGCCGGTGACGGACCTGCGTGAGCACCGTCTCTCCCGGGTGACCGATCCGCTCGCCAGCGATCACCGTCAGCCGCTTGATGAGGTCATCGAGACCCGCTCCGGTTTTCACAGAAAGCGGAACCATGTCATCCGGCAGCGTGGGCGCCCCGTTGCCGTTCGACAGAAGATCGATCTTATTGAGCACGAGCAGCGTCCGATCCGCCACCGCGGTGAGCGCCGCCGGCAGCATGGTCTGCGGTGCATTCGCGTCGGTGAGCCAGAGGACGAGATCCGCCGCTTCCGCGACGGCCTGGCTGCGCCGCATTCCTTCGCGCTCGATCACGCCTTCGGTTTCGCGGAAACCCGCCGTATCGGAAACGATCACCGGCAGCCCGCCAAGATCGAGGCGCACCTCGATCACGTCGCGCGTCGTCCCGGCCTCCTCGGAGACGATGGCCACGTTCCGCCGTGCGAGCGCGTTGAGCAGGCTCGACTTGCCCGCGTTTGGAGGTCCGGTCAGCGCCACGCGAAATCCTTCACGCAGGATCTCGCCCCGATGACCGTCTGCGAGATGATGGTTCACCGCCTGCGCCAGCACCTTCACGATGGCGGTCGCATCGGCGAACGTCTTCGCTCCAATGTCGCCTTCGTCCGCAAAATCTATTCCGGCTTCGATCAGGCCAAGGGCCTCGATCAACTGCTCGCGCCAACCATCATAGAGATCGGAGAGCGTGCCCGAGGCCTGCGCCAGCGCCTGCCGCCGCTGGGCTTCCGTCTCGGCATCGATAAGATCCGCCAGCCCCTCGACCTCCGCCAGATCGATCTTTCCCGCCTCGAAGGCGCGCCGCGCGAACTCGCCAGGCTCCGCCATGCGCAGCCCTGGCAAGAGAGAGAGCGCCGAGATCACCGCATGCACCACCGCACGCCCGCCATGAAGGTGAAGCTCCGCCACGTCCTCGCCGGTGAAGCTCTTCGGCGCGGGGAACCACAGCACGATGCCATAATCGAGCTTCTCTCCGCTTTCTGGGTGGCGGATGAAACGGCCCTCGGCACGGCGCGGCTTCGGACGGGGTGCGGCCATAAACTCAATCGCGCGCCCTGCGCCTTCTCCCGAAATCCGCACGACGGCAATGCCGGCACGCCCGGGCGCGCTCGCAAGCGCGAATATCGTAGACTTGTGATCGTGCGGCATGACGCGCCTTTAATCGGGAACACCTTCGGACGCGTTGCGGGTTATCAAAGACACGCACGCGATGGAAATATCAGCAGGACAGTAGCATGAGCCACAACCGCCTTGGCGACGAGACAAGCCCCTATCTGCTCCAGCATCGGACCAACCCGGTGCACTGGTGGTCCTGGGGTCCGGAAGCGCTCGCCGAAGCGAAACGGACCGGCAAGCCGATCCTTTTGTCCATCGGCTATTCCGCCTGCCACTGGTGCCATGTCATGGCGCACGAGAGTTTCGAGGACGAGGTGACGGCACGGGTGATGAACGATCGCTTCGTAAACATCAAGGTGGACCGCGAGGAGCGACCCGATATCGACGCCATCTACATGGGCGCGCTCCATCGGCTCGGTCAGCAAGGTGGATGGCCGCTCACCATGTTCCTTGACAGCGACGCGCACCCCTTTTGGGGCGGCACCTATTTTCCAAAAACCGCCGCCTATGGCCGCCCATCGTTCGTCGAGGTGCTGGAGCGCATTTCAAATATCTATAGGCACGAGCCCGACAAGGTCGCCGGCAACGCCAAGGCGCTGATGGCATCTCTCGCCCAGGAACCCGAGGGCGCCGGTGGCCCGCGCCTGACCGACCAGATCTTGCGCGAGGTGACGACGCGCCTCGCCCGGGCCGTCGATCCCGTGCACGGCGGTATCACTGGCGCACCGAAATTTCCGCAGTGGAGCTTCTTCTGGCTGCTCTGGCGCGGCGCCATTCGCTATCGGAATGACGCTGCGAAGGCGGCGGTGGTGAAGACGCTCGAGCGGGTGACCATGGGCGGCATCTACGATCACCTCGGTGGAGGCTTCGCCCGCTACTCGGTAGATGAGCTGTGGCTCGTCCCTCACTTCGAGAAGATGCTCTACGACAACGCGCTTCTGATCGACCTCATGACAGAGGTCTGGCGCGAGACCCAGAGCCCGCTTCTCGCCCAGCGGATCGCCGAGACGGTCGACTGGATGGAGCGGGAGATGACGGCCGCGGGCGGCGGCTTCGCATCCGCTCTCGATGCCGATTCCGAGGGCGAGGAGGGAAAGTTCTATCTCTGGACCGCCGAAGAAATCGACGAGGTCCTTGGCGCCACCGATGCGGCGATGTTCAAGGAGGCTTACGGCGTCACGCCGGAGGGGAACTTCGAGGGCCGCTCGATCCTGAACCGCCTGCATACCGACGGCCTCGCCGCCCCGGAGGAGGACACAGGGCTCGCGGGGCTCCGCGCCAAGCTGCTCGAGGCCCGCGCCCGGCGGATCCGCCCCGGATGGGATGACAAGGTTCTGGCGGATTGGAACGGTCTTGCAATAGGTGCGCTTGCCCGTGCAGGTGTGGTGTTCGATCGGTCTCACTGGGTGACGATGGCGCGCAGAGCCTTCACCTTCGTCACCGAAAAGATGACGGTATCGGGCCGCCTCCTTCACTCCGTCCGCAATGGTAGCGGACGCTCTCCCGCCACCGCCGGCGATTACGCCAACATGATCTGGGCGGCGCTGCGCCTTCACCAGGCCACCGGGGAAAGCGGCGATCTCGCCCAGGCGATCCGCTGGCTCGACGTCCTCGACAGGCACTACTGGTCGGCCACGACGGGCGGCTATTTCACCAGCGCGGATGATACGGACGACGTCATCGTGCGCCTGAAGTCCGCATCGGACGATGCGACCCCCAGCGCCAATGCGATGATGGTGAGCAATCTCGTCGCACTTGGAACACTCACCGGCGAGACGCGTTACCTTGCTCGGGCTGAAGCAATCCTCGAGGCATTCTCGGCGGACATATCCCAGCGCCTCGGTGCATACACGGGCTTGCTCGCCGCCGCCCTCGATCTCTTGTCGCCACAACTCGTCGTCCTGATCGAAAGCACGACGGAGGGGGACGAGGCTCTCAGCAAGGCGCTGAAACATCTGTCGATGCCGGGCGCCATCGAGCTCAGAGTAAAGGATATGGTGGGAGAGACCGGTCCACCAGCGGTGCGAAACAAAAAGGCGGAGGACGGACAGTCAGCCGCCTACGTTTGCGTCGGCACGCAGTGCTCGCTTCCTGTCGCCACCTCAAGCGCCCTGAGACAGCTTGTGCTCGACCAACGATCGGTTGCTTAGAGTGCTTCCGGAAAAGTAGGAACCGTTTTTCCGACAAGAAGCACGAAGAAACAAAAACTTAGAGCCGTTCCCCCGTTTCCGCTTAAATCGGAGCGGCTCTAGGATCAAGGTTTCTGCCATGAGCGATAATAAAAAACGGCGTGAATAAGGCGTTTAGCATAGCTAGACTAACAGCGAGCATACCATGCGCATATAAGCGTATGAAACATCCACGATTTAAGACGAGACGAGGTGTGTTCATGACGCCGGCCCTGATACGCAACATTGTTCGCTACTTCTATTTTCCGTTCATGTTCCTCGGACTGAACGGCGCCGCGTATTATGTCGTCGTGAACGGCCACTCCTATGCGTGGATCGGATTGCTGCTCGTGATCGCAATCGGCACGGCTTTCGCCGCCGAGCGGGTTCTTCCGTGGTATGAGGAGTGGAACCACTCGCATGGGGACGAGCATACGAATGTCGTGCATGCAATCGTCTATGAGTTGCAGAACCTCAACGGCATTCTGACCATTCCGCTCATGGGCTGGCTGTTTTCCGGCGGCCTCAACGCGGGCATTTGGCCGCGCGATTGGCCGATCTGGGCGCAGCTTCTCCTCGCCATCGTACTCGCCGATTTCGCGCTCATGTATCTTCATTACCTGAGCCACCGCTTCGCGTTCCTCTGGCGCCTGCACGCGGTGCATCATGGCGCGTCGCGCCTGTACGGGTTCAACGGTCTCGTACGCCATCCGCTGCACCAGATCATCGACATGGTTCTCGGAACGGCCCCGCTCGCCATCGCCGGCATGCCGGTGGAAGTTGCCCTCCTCCTGGGCTTTGCCATTTCCGTGCAGCTCATCATCCAGCACTCGAACGTGGCCTATGCCTTGGGGCCTTTCCGCAATCATCTGTCGATCGGCCAGATCCACCACCTGCACCATGTCAATTGGGGCAAGGAGGGCGACTGCAACTTCGGCCTGTTCCTAACGCTGTGGGATCGCCTGCTCGGCACATTCCATCCCGAGCCGCCGCGCCCCATTACAGCCGCCGATATGGGCATCGACGAGGTCCCCCAATTCCCCAAGGGCTACGTCGAGCAGCTCGTGTTCCCTATTCTCTACAAGCCCGGCCAAGGGCAGCCTAAGCCGCTGACCGCCGCTGCCAAGGCTCGCGCCATCCACGACGCGGCAGAGTAGACACAACCTAAAACGCCACGTGGCCCAGCGCGAAGTGACATCCCACCGACAAGAAAGGCCGCCTCGAAGGGCGGCCTTTTTCGTTCTGCAAACGCCAGACGCAACCGGGCGTCAGGTGTTCATCGATTGGAAGAACTCGCCGTTGGTCTTGGTCGAACGCAGCTTGTCGATGAGGAACTCGATGGCGTCCATCGTGCCCATCGGGTTGAGAATGCGCCGGAGCACATACACCTTCTTGAGCTGATCCTTCGGCACCAGGAGGTCTTCCTTGCGCGTGCCGGAGCGGGCCACGTCGATCGCCGGGAAGACGCGCTTATCGGAAACCTTGCGGTCGAGGATGATCTCGGAGTTACCGGTGCCCTTGAACTCTTCGAAGATGACCTCGTCCATGCGGCTTCCGGTATCGACCAGCGCGGTGGCGATGATCGTCAGCGAGCCGCCTTCCTCGATGTTGCGCGCCGCACCGAAGAACCGCTTCGGCCGCTGGAGAGCGTTCGAGTCGACGCCACCCGTCAGCACCTTGCCGGATGAGGGCACGACGGTGTTATAGGCGCGGCCGAGGCGCGTGATGCTGTCGAGCAGGATCACCACGTCACGCTTATGCTCGACGAGGCGCTTCGCCTTCTCGATCACCATTTCCGAGACCTGCACGTGCCGCGAGGCCGGCTCGTCGAACGTGGACGAGATCACCTCGCCCTTCACGGAGCGCTGCATGTCGGTGACTTCCTCCGGCCGCTCGTCGATGAGCAGCACAATGAGGTAGCACTCGGGATGGTTGGAGGTGATCGAGTGGGCGATGTTCTGCAAGAGCACCGTTTTACCGGTGCGCGGAGGTGCCACGATCAGCGCGCGCTGGCCTTTGCCGAGCGGGGCGACGATATCGATGACGCGCGCCGAGAGATCCTTGATGGTCGGATCCTCGATCTCCATCTTGAGCCACGACGTCGGATAAAGCGGCGTCAAGTTGTCAAAGTGGATCTTGTGCTTGACCTTCTCAGGGTCCTCGAAATTGATCCGATTGACCTTGAGCAGCGCGAAATAGCGCTCCCCTTCCTTGGGACTTCGGATCTGTCCTTCGACAGTATCGCCGGTGCGCAAAGCAAAGCGGCGGATCTGGGAGGGCGAGATGTAGATGTCATCCGGCCCCGGCAGATAGTTGGCATCAGGCGAGCGCAGGAAGCCGAACCCGTCCTGAAGGACTTCGACGACACCGACTCCGGTGATCTCGATGTCTTTCGCGGCGAGTTGTTTGAGAGTGGCGAACATCAGCTCCTGCTTGCGCATGGTGCTGGCGTTTTCGACACCGTTTTCCTCGGCAAAGCTTAGGAGCTCGGTTGGGGACTTTAGCTTAAGGTCCTCGAGCTTCATTTCGGTCATGGAACCGCTCCATGGCGGCAACGGCAAGCAAGGCGGGATGAGAAAATGCCGGGCCGGGTGGGGGATATGTGGGTGTGTGGCTGAGAGCAGCTTGGCTGAAGCGGCGATGCGCCTGCCAGCCAAGACCCCGGTCGGAGAGACCGGGGGTCGATAGGTCTCGGCCTTTTATAGCAAAGGAATCGAATCAGCGAAAGCGTCTCCAGCGTCTTCGACGAAACGCGATCCCCTTAAAACGGTTTCACGATGACGAGAACGACAATGCCGACCATGAGCACGGCGGGCACTTCGTTCCAGATCCGCCACTGCCGGGCCTCCACCGTATTGCGATCCTCGCTGAAGCGGCGCGCGGCCATGGAAAAGTAACCGTGCACGCCGGAGAGCCCAAGCACCAGGGTCAGTTTGGCATGCAGCCAGCCCGATGCGAAATACCCGCCCTGCCAAGCGAGCCACAGGCCCAGCACCCAGGTGATGATCATGGCCGGATTGATGATGATCCGGAGTAGGCGCTGCTCCATCACCTTGAAGGTCTCGCTCATCTGGGACCCCGGCGCCGCCTCGCAATGATAGATGAAAAGTCGCGGCAGATAGAGCATGCCCGCCATCCATGAGATGACCGCGATGACGTGCACCGCCTTGAGCCAGAGATAGGCGGCAGGCCCCGCCAGCACAGCGACGGCGAGGCTCAACGCCACCGTTACCGCCAGCGCGATCGCCGCCCGCTTCGCCGGCGATCCTTCGGCGCGGGCCTCAGCCATGAGCCGAGCCCTCCCGCGCCGGTGCCTTTCCTTCCACAGCGCGGGGGACGGGAGGGAAGAATTCCAGGACACCGAGAGAAAGATCTCTCAGTCCTGCCCTCTTCCCGCCAAAGCAGCCGGAAGCCCGGTCTGCCGCTGCTCTTCGCGTGCCCATCCTCTCCATCGCAAAGCTCAAGCTCCTGCACGAACCCGCGCAACCAGCTGCGCCACGTTCTCAGGTGGGGTTTGTGGCACGATTCCATGCCCCAGGTTGAATATGAATCTTTTCCCGCGCATGAGATCGAGGATTTCATCCACACGCTCGTCGAGCCGGCTTCCACCTGCGACCAGAAGCAATGGATCGAGGTTGCCCTGAACGACCACATCCTCCTCGTCGAACGCCTCACTCATGATGAACGGCGGCGTCGCCGTGTCGCAGCCGATACCGTCAACCCCCGTCTCGGAAACGTACCAGACCGCCGTCGGCCCTGCTCCGCGTGGAAAACCGATGACCGGAATGCTCGGGTGCAGCTCCCGGATGGCATCACGAATCTCACGCGTCGGCCCCACGACCCAGCGGTCGAACTCGTCATCCGGCAGCGAGCCTGCCCAGCTGTCGAAAATTTGCAGGCAATCGGCACCGGCCCGCACCTGCCGGTCGAGATAATCGATCGATGATGCAACCAGAAGATCAATCAGAGCCTGAAATCCCTCCGGATCGCGGTAGGCCCAAAGCCTGGCCTCCGTCTGGTCCGCGGAGCCCTGGCCCTGCACCATGTAGGTGGCAACCGTCCAGGGCGCGCCGCAAAACCCGATGAGCGCCGTCTCGCGAGGAAGATCCTGCTTCAGCCGCGCCACCGTCTCGGCCACGATGTCGAACTTTGCAACCGCCGCTCCGGCGTCAAGCTGCGCTAGCCCCTCAGCGGATCGGATCGGATCAAGCCGCGGCCCCTCGCCTTCCACAAACCGCACGCCCTGTCCAAGTGCGTCCGGTACGACAAGAATATCCGAGAACAGGATCGCGGCATCGAAGCCATAGCGCCGGATAGGCTGCAGCGTGACCTCCGCCGCGAGCTTCGGCGTGTAGCACAGCGTCAGGAAATCTCCCGCTTCAGCGCGCGTCGCCCGGTATTCCGGAAGGTAGCGCCCGGCCTGGCGCATGAGCCAGATCGGCGGCACGTCGAGCGCCTCGCCATGGAACGGCGCGAGGAACCTTTTCTGGCTGGCGGCCACGTCCTGTCCACGTTCACCCATCGTCTTTCCTTCAATCAAAAATTAAGAGTCACTTCGTTGTTGTTATTGTTTTTAGGCACGTGGGTAACGGGCATGACGGCCTTGTCCCGCGTCTTTCCAAAGCATCCTGAGCTCTGGGCAAGCCTCTCGCAAACCCTTGCGGCTCTTCAGAAGGCGAAGCCACTAGGCCCGCCGGAGCCGAGGAGAGTCAACCACTTGGTCGACGCACCCGCCGGACCGGCCCTGGGGACAGCATGTGGATTGGCTCCAACAGCCTGTCGATGACCGCGGCATCCACGGGGATACGGGTTTCATAAGAAAAATGGTTCACATCGGTGATATTCGGGGTATCTCGGTGGATAACCGGTACATCTTGCCCACCGCTTGCCGGGTGAGCGTCTCCATCCCGGCATAACCAGGCTCCCGATCCACAGATGGCCAACAGCCAGCCGAGCTACTTTCATCTTCACCTCGTGTCGGATTCCACCGGCGAGACGCTGACCACCATCGCCAAGGCGGCGGCGGTCCAGTACGCGCAGTTCCGGCCCATCGAGCACGTCCATCCCCTGGTACGCACACCGCGTCAGTTGAAGCGGGTGCTGCAGGAGATCGAGCAGGCCCCAGGCATCGTTCTCTATACAATCGTCAACCTGGATCTGATCGCCGAACTCGAGCTGCGCTGCAATGAGCTGAAAATTCCGAGCCTCGCGGTTCTGCAGCCCATCATGCAGGTGTTCGAATCCTACCTCGGCGCCCCCCAGACGCCGACGGTCGCCGGCCAGCATGTCTTGGACGCGGACTACTTTCGCCGCATCGATGCGCTGAATTTCACGATGGCGCATGACGATGGCCGGCTTCCGGACGACCTCAACCAGGCCGACATCATCCTGCTCGGCATCTCACGCACGTCGAAGACGCCGACGAGCATTTACCTCGCCCAGCGCGGCTACAAGACGGCCAACGTACCAATCGTGCCGTCACTGCCGTTTCCGGTGGAGATCACGGGCCCGCACTCGGCGTTTGTCGTGTGCCTGATCGCGAGCCCAGACCGCATCGCCGAAGTGCGCCGCAACCGTGCTCTGCTGCTCGGCGATCGCGATCTCGACGATTACGTCGACCGCAGCCAGATCGCGACCGAGATCGCCTACACGAGGAAGCTCTGCGCCACGTACGGCTGGCCGATCATCGACGTCACGCGCCGGTCGGTCGAGGAGACGGCTGCGGCAATCATCCGCCTGATGCAGGATCGGGACGCCGACAAGGAGGATGAAGAGGCCGACGGCCTGACGACGGATCAAGGCAATGGCGGATGAGGCTCGCCTGATCCTCGCGTCCGGCAGTGCGGTCCGGCGCGCCATGCTGGCCGCGGCAGGTGTGGACGTGGAGATCCGGCCTGCGGATATCGACGAACACGCGATCCGCGACCGGATGCTGGCAGCGGATCCCGATGTTTCACATGAATCCATCGCCGGGGCGCTTGCCGCCGAAAAAGCCCAGGCGGTGAGCCGGAATGCGCCCCGAGCTGTCGTTATCGGCGCCGATCAGGTTCTGTCGTTCGAAGGCCGGATGCTCAATAAGCCGGCGTCCATTGCGGAGGCGCGTGCGCAGCTTCTGGCATTGCGCGGAAAAGCCCATGCCCTGCATTCAGCTGTCGCGCTCGCCCGGGGCGGAACGGTGCTGTGGCGGCACACGGCCACGGCGCACCTGAGGTTTCGTGCATTCAGCGAGACGGCGCTCGAAGCTTATCTCGCCCGCGCTGGGGATGTTGTGATGACCTCGGTCGGCGCCTACCAGGTCGAGGGACCGGCGATCCAGCTCTTCGAAACGATCGACGGCGATCATACGACAATTCTCGGGATGCCGCTGCTGCCGCTCCTTGCGGAACTGAGGCGAAGGGAGGTGCTGCTCACATGAGACGAGCCTGCGTGATCGGCTGGCCGATCGAGCATTCGCGTTCGCCGGCCATCCATGGATACTGGCTGAAGCGCTATGAAATAGAGGGCAGCTATACGAAGCGCGCCGTGCCGCCGGCCGAGATCGAACGTGTCCTGAGATCGCTTTCGGCAGAGGGCTTTGCGGGCTGCAACGTCACCATCCCCCATAAGGAAGCAGCCTTCCGGCTCGCCGACGTGCGCGAGGCCTCCGCGACGGCTGTCGGCGCCGCCAACACACTCTGGCTCGATGCCGAAGGTCGGCTCTCGGCAGCCAACACCGACACCTACGGTTTCATGGCCTATCTTTCGCATAGCGCCGAGGATTGGAGCCGCCGCGACGCTCCCGTCTCGATCCTTGGAGCGGGTGGCGCAGCGCGCGCGATCGTCTATGGATTTCTCGAAGCCGGCGTTGCCGAAATTCGCCTTTTCAACCGGTCGGCATCACGGGCGGAAGCGCTCGCCCGCGATTTCGGACCGCGCGTGACCGTATTCCCCTGGGATCAGCGTTCGCGCGCCTCCACGGAAGCGGCCGTGCTCGTCAACACCACCTCCGTCGGTCTCAAGGGCGAAGGCGCGCTCGACATGGATTTCATGGACTTCCACCCTGATTGCATCGTCTCCGATATCGTCTATGTGCCGCTCGAGACGGGCCTGATCCGCGCCGCCCGCCGCCATGGTCTGCGCACGGTCGATGGCCTCGGCATGCTGCTGCATCAGGCCGTGCCCGGGTTCGAGAAATGGTTCGGCGTCCGCCCCGAGGTTACAGTCGAGCTTTATGACCTGATCGCCGCCGACATCGAGGCGGCTTGATGCTGATCGTCGGGCTCACCGGTTCCATCGGTATGGGAAAGTCCACCGTGGCGGGCATGTTGAAAGCGCGCGGCATCGATGTCTTCGATGCCGATGCCGAGGTGCACCGTCTTTACGGCGGCGCGGCTGCGCCCCTTGTCGAAGCGGCCTTTCCTGGCACGGTCGTGAACGGTGCGGTGGACCGCGCCAAGCTCGCTGCGGCGCTCGCGGGCGATGCGGAGCGATTCCGCGCGCTCGAGGCGATTGTGCATCCGTTCGTGGCCGACGCCGAGCGGCGTTTCCTGCAAGACGCGTTTCGCCGGGGCGATCGCCTCGCCGTGCTTGAGATTCCGCTGCTGCTCGAGGTTGGCCGGCATGTCCACGTCGATGTCGTTATCGTCGTCTCGGCACCGGCGGAGCATCAGCGAGCCCGCGTGCTCGCACGGCCCGGCATGACGGACGCGCGCTTCGATGCTCTGATCGAACGGCAGATGCCGGACGTGGAAAAGCGTCTTCAGGCCGACTTCGTTGTGGATACCGGCGGCTCTCTCGCCGACACCGAGGTGCAGATCGATACAATTCTGGATGAGCTCGCATCGCGTCCTGCTCAAGCCTACGCGCGCCACTGGCGCTGAGGCCCGTTCTCCAAGCTCATCGAACAGCCGGAAGACCCTGCAATGCTGCGCGAGATTGTCCTCGACACGGAAACCACGGGCCTCGATCCCCGCAAAGGCGACCGCCTGATCGAGATCGGCTGCATTGAGCTCGTGAACCGCATTCCCACCGGGCAAGAGTTCCACCGCTACATCAACCCGCAGCGTACGGTTCCGGCGGAAGCCGAGGCCGTGCACGGGCTTTCAACCCAGTTTCTGCTCGACAAACCGCTTTTCGCCGAGGTTGCGGAAGAGTTTCTCGACTTCATTGCGGGCGACACGCTGGTCATTCACAACGCGGTGTTCGACGTCGGCTTCCTCAACGCTGAGCTCGAGCGCCTGGGCCAGGGCCCGCCGATCTCCATGAGCCGCGTCGTCGATACGCTCCAGCTCGCGCGGCGCAAGCATCCTGCCGGCCCGAACAGCCTCGATGCGCTCTGCAAGCGCTACGGCATCGACAACTCGAAGCGCGTCAAGCACGGTGCGCTGATGGACTCCGTGCTCCTTGCCGATGTCTATGTCGAGCTTCTTGGCGAACGGCAGGCGAGCCTTGGCCTCGGGAGCGAACGCGCAGGCGCGGGACGCGGACGGACTATTGCGGCTGCCGCCGTGCGCGGGCCCCGGCCCGCGCCCTTGCCGGTGCGCCTGACGGAGGAGCTGATCGCGGCCCACCGCGCCTTCGTCGAGACACTGGGCCCCAAGGCGCTCTGGAAGCGCTACTTCGCGCCTGAAGACCCGGCCTGACGGGCTTTTTGGGTCAGCTCAAAGGCCCATGCTCTACGGACACTCCGTGGCGACCGCTTCGAGTGCGCGGCTGAGGCCGTTCAGCGAATAGGTGTCCGTCGTCAGGGTGCCGCGTGTCGAGGTCGCCTTGACGACCATGGTCGATCCCTTGCGCATGGCCTCGACCAGCTTCAGCTCCGCTGTCGCATCGGCCACGTACGCGCGATCCTCATCTGCGAAGAGCTCGAACTCGTCGGCCCCAATCGTCGCGGCAACCGGCCGATCGGGATTGACCGGATAGCCGAGCTTGATCGAAACCTCCGATTTGACGCCCTCTTTGGGCCACGCCGAGATATAGAGCACGATCTTGGAGCGGTTTGCGCCTGCGGGCTCCTTGGCCTTTGGCTGGGAGGCGGCGAAGCAGACCTTTGGGCCGTCTCCCGTGTTTTTGTGCACAACCCAGTCGCCGAAAGTCCCGGTCCTGACGGACTCTGTCTCCGTGGTCTGCGCCGCCGCGGTTGTGAGCGCGGCGAGGAGAAGCGGGATCGAGAGAAGGAACGGTCTCATGCGATTCTCGTCAGCCCCCTATTCCGAATCCGGCCCCTTATAGAGTCTGATGCGCCGCTCTGTCACCCGCCGGTGTCTCCCCTCCGGTGATGATCTGCGCGGACGGCACCGGCATCCCGCCCGGGCCCGCCTTCGGAAAGCGGCCGATCGGCGAACGGTGCGAGGCTTTTCACGCGATCGTACATCACGATCGCGCCGGCCATGGCGACGTTCACACAGAAGCTGGTCGGGATCTTGACCGTATAATCGCAGAGCGCCAGCAATTCGTCCGACAGCGATCCTTTTTCGGGACCGAGCACGTAGGCGGCTTGCAGCGGGTGGCGGAAGCTCGGTAGCGCGACGGCGTCGTCGAGAAGCTCGATGCCGACGAGCTTGCATCCTTTCGGCAGCACCATCTGATTCGGGTTGTCCCAATTGTAGTGCGGGAGGTGCAATTCTCCTTTCGATGTGTCGGCGCGGGCTTCGAGCGCGCGGTACTGTGCACCGATCGTGAAGGTAAAACTTGCACCGAACGCATGCGCCGAGCGCATGAGATTGCCGAGATTGAGGGCCTTTGAGGAGCGCTCGGCGCCAATGGCAAAATAGCCGCGCGCTTTCGGGGGCCAGGCTTTTGGAGGCATGGTCATGATGAATAGGCTCGCGTGAAGGCCGCCGTGCCGGTAGAGAGGCGGCGAATGTTCGATGCCGGGAGGTCACACATGAAGGCGGCGCTTTGCAAGAGCCTCGACGGTCCGGCAGCCGTGGTTGTCGAAGAGATCGACGATCCGGTGCCCAGCGCAGGCGACGTTATCGTGCGCGTCCACGCGGCGGCGCTCAACTTCTTCGATACGCTGATCACCCGCGGAGCCTATCAGACCAAGCCATCGCTGCCCTTCTCGCCGTCAGGTGAAATCGCGGGCGTCGTGGAGAGCTTCGGCCCTGGCGTCTCCGGACTCAAGATCGGAGATCGTGTGGTCGCCGCGGTCGGCTACGGCGGCGCCCGGGAGAAGATTGCGGTGCCCGCAGCGGATCTCGTTCCGGTCCCGCCGTCCGTTTCGGAGGTCGTCGCGTCCGCGGTCAGCATCACATTCGGCACGGCGATCCACGGACTGAAGGATCGCGGCAGCGTGAAGCCGGGCGAGACGGTGGCGGTGCTCGGCGCGTCTGGCGGCGCCGGCCAGGCTGCAGTCGAGATCGCAAAGCTTCTCGGCGCCCGCGTCATCGCCGCAACATCCGCGGGCAAGGCCGATGTCTGCCGCGCGCTGGGTGCGGACGAGGTGGTCGACTACGATGCGCCCGATCTGAAGCAAAGGCTGAAGGACCTGACGGGCGGCCGTGGCGTCGACGTCGTCTACGATTGTGTCGGTGGAAAATATGCCGAGCCGGCCGTGCGCGCGCTCGCATGGGAGGGGCGTTTCCTCGTGGTCGGCTTCGCGGCTGGCGAGATCCCGAAGCTGCCGCTGAACCTCCTCATGCTGAAAGGCGCGGCCGCCATCGGCGTTTACTGGGGAGAAGCCGTCCGCCGCACGCCCGACCGCCATCGCGCCAACATGATCGAGGTGCTCGACTGGATCGCAGACGGCAAGCTTACCCCGCGCATTCACGGCACCTATCCGCTCTCTGAGATCCGCGAAGCGATCAGCGTCCTCGATCGCCGCGAAGCCACCGGCAAGGTGGTGCTGACGCTGACGTAGCGGCCGTGCCTATTCGGGCACGTCCATCGCGGCTGCGTTCCTTTGCTCGACCTGATCGACATTGTATTCGGTTGTCTGCTGGCCAGAAATGCTTCGCAGATTGACCCTGTCGTCGCGCTTCGAAGGCATAGCGAGAATATCGGCTGGAGCTCCAAGGCGCAGCCATTGGGCAGCCTCAGATAACCCTGTGCTCGCTCCAAAGCCTGGATCGAAGGCTTTTCGTCCACGCATAGCACGATAGCCTTGTCAGGCAGAGCGACGTAGAGGCCGATGTGGCTTTGGCCGTGAAGTTCGAAGGCAGTTATCCCATATCGCGCCTGTCTTGGACGGCGTCTGTCTAGCCTTCGCTGCCCAATCTACGCCACGGCACAGTCAATATTCCCTGATTGGGCGAACGGCGCCGGAGGCAAACCGCACTCGGGAATGGCGCGTATTCTTATGGAGAAGGTATCACCGTCGTCGCTCGTTGAGGCTCTGAATTTTCGGGGTTGTCAGGGAACAGATAGGCGCCGGGTTCGTTACGCTCGGAGGAGCGTGAAGCTTACGCTGCCTGAGGGGAGGAGCGCGTATGAGTCATTTCCTCGATCGCCTGAGCTATTTCCGCCGTCGCCAGGACCCCTTTTCGAACGGCCACGGCATCACCACGAACGAGAGCCGCGACTGGGAGGATGCCTACCGCAAGCGCTGGGCAGCAGACAAGATCGTGCGGTCCACACACGGCGTGAACTGCACCGGCTCGTGTTCCTGGAAGATCTATGTGAAAGGCGGGATCGTCACGTGGGAAACACAGCAGACCGATTATCCGCCCACGCGCCCCGATCTGCCGAACCACGAGCCGCGTGGCTGCCCGAGAGGCGCGAGCTATAGCTGGTATCTCTATTCTGGAACGCGCATCAAATATCCGCTGATCCGCGCGCGATTGCTGCAAGCGTGGCGCGACGCACGCGCGACCATGACGCCTGTGGCCGCATGGCGCTCGATCGTTCAGGATGCGACGAAGCGCGCGAGCTGGGTGACGCGGCGCGGCCGTGGCGGGTTCGTCCGGGCGGGCTGGGACGAGGTCACCGAGATCATCGCGGCCGCCAATGCCTACACGATCCGCGAATACGGCCCCGACCGCATCGCCGGTTTCTCGCCGATTCCGGCGATGTCGATGATCTCCTATGCCGCCGGCAGCCGCTATCTGTCGCTGCTCGGCGGAACCCTCCTCAGTTTTTACGACTGGTATTGCGACCTGCCGCCGTCCTCGCCGCAGACCTGGGGCGAGCAGACCGACGTGCCCGAAAGCGCCGACTGGTACAATTCCAGCTTCCTGCTGGTCTGGGGCTCCAACATCCCTCAGACCCGCTCACCCGACGCCCATTTCTACACCGAGAGCCGATATCGCGGGACGAAAAGTGTCGTCATCTCGCCCGACTACAGCGAGGCGTGCAAATTCGCCGATCTGTGGCTGCATCCGAAACAGGGCACCGATGCCGCGCTCGCGGTCGCCCTCGGCCACGTTATCCTGCGGGAATATTACGTCGAGCGGCAGGTGCCGTATTTCACCGACTATGTTCGTCGCTACACCGATTTCCCGTTCCTGGTGAAACTGGTCGAACGCGACGGGCGGCTCGTGCCCGACCGGCTCGTGCGCGCGGCCGACTTCGAGGACGTGCTGGGGGAAGCCAACAATCCCGACTGGAAGCCGGTGGCGATCGACGAGAGCAGCGGCAAGATCGTCTGCCCGCGCGGCTCGGCGGGTTTTCGCTGGGGCGATCCCGGCAAGTGGAGCCTCGAGGAAAGAGACGGTGCGGGCAATGAGGTGCGTCTGGCGCTCAGTCTCGACGGCATAAAGGACGCGATCAGGTCGGTCGCGTTTCCGTATTTCGGCACGGTCGCTCCCGAAACATTCATCGCCACCGACCACGACGAAATTCTGCTGCGGAACGTCCCGGTCAAGGAAGTGGAATTGACCGGCGGGAAAGCCTTCGTGGCTTCGACCTTCGATCTCTTCCTCGCCAACTACGGCGTCGATCGGGGCTTCGGCGGCGAGAACGTCGCCGCGAATTACGACGACGACGTGCCGTTCACGCCCGCCTGGGCGGAGAAGGTGTGCGGCGTGCCGCGCAGCGCCATCATTCAGGTCGCGCGCGAGTTCGCCGGCAACGCTGAGAAAACCGAAGGCCGCTCGATGGTCATTCTCGGGGCCGGCATCAATCACTGGTATCACATGGACATGAGCTACCGTGGCATCATCGCGCTGCTGACGATGTGCGGCTGCGTCGGCAAGTCGGGCGGCGGCTGGTCCCACTATGTCGGGCAGGAGAAGCTGCGGCCGCAGACCGGCTGGTTGCCGCTCGCTTTCGCAACCGACTGGCTGCGGCCTGTCAGGCAAATGAACGGCACCTCGTTCTTCTACGCACACAGCGATCAGTGGCGCTACGAAACGCTCAAGGTCTCGGACATCCTGTCGCCAACCGCACCGCCCGGCGACTGGTCCGGCACGATGATCGACTACAACGTCCGTGCCGAGCGCATGGGCTGGCTTCCCTCCGCGCCGCAGATCGAAACCAATCCGCTCGATCTCGGCCGCACCATCATTGAAAGCAGCGCCGATCCGCAGAAGGCGGTGCCGGAAGGATTGAAATCGGGGGAGATCAAACTCGCCTGCCACGATCCCGACAATCCGCGGAACTGGCCCCGTAACATGTTCTTCTGGCGCTCCAACGTGCTGGGCGCGAGCGGCAAGGGCCACGAATATTTTCTGAAACATCTGATCGGCTCGCTGCACGGCGTCATCGGCACCGACGACCAGCGCGGCGGCGTCCAAAAACCCGACGACGTCGTCTGGCGCGAGAATGCGCCCGCGGGCAAGCTGGATCTGATGGTCAACATCGATTTCCGCATGTCGACCACCAGCAATTATGCCGACATCGTGCTGCCCACCGCCACCTGGTATGAGAAGCACGACCTCAACACCTCCGACATGCATCCCTTCATCCATCCGCTGACGGCGGCCGTGGACCCGGTTTGGGAATGCAAAAGCGACTGGAACATCTTCCGCGCGATCGCAAAGAAGTTCTCGGAGGTGGCCCCGGAAGTGCTCGGCGTCGAGCAGGATCTGGTGATGACCCCGCTCATGCACGACACCAAGGCCGAGCTCGCCCAGCCTTACGAGCCGCGTGACTGGAAGAAAGGCGAATGCGAGCCGATCCCCGGAAAAACGATGAGCAGCATCGCCATCGTCGAGCGGGATTATCCGGCGACCTATGCCCGATACACTTCTCTTGGACCGCTCTTGGAGAAGGCCGGCAATGGCGCCAAGGGCCTCAATTGGGATGCAAGCGAGGAAGTCCGCTCACTGGCCGCCCTCAACGGAACCGTCGAGAACGGGCCCGCGGCCGGACGGCCGAAGATCGAAACCGACATCGATGCCTGCGAGACGATCCTCATGCTCGCGCCCGAGACCAATGGCGAAGTGGCGGTGAAAGCCTGGAGAACCTTGTCGAAGGTAACTGGCCGCGAGCACGACCATCTCGCCGGGGGGAAAGAAGAGGAAAAGATACGCTTCCGCGACGTCGTCGCGCAGCCGCGCAAGATCATTTCCTCGCCGATCTGGTCGGGTCTGGAAAGCGAGCATGTCTGCTACAACGCCGGTTACACCAATGTGCATGAGCTCATTCCCTGGCGAACGCTGACAGGCCGCCAGCAACTCTACATGGATCATCGCTGGATGCTGGCTTTCGGCGAGGGCTTCGTGACGTGGCGGCCGCCGATCGACACGCGTTCGGTCAAGCAGGTGCTCGGAAAGCTTCCGAACGGCAACCCGGAGATTCAGCTCAACATTCTGACGCCGCATCAGAAGTGGGGCATCCATTCGACCTATACCGAGAACCTCATCATGCTCAGCCTCAATCGCGGCGGGCCGACCGTTTGGATCAGCGAGGTCGATGCCAGGCAAGCCGGAATAGAGGACAACGACTGGATCGAGGCATTCAACGTTAACGGCGCGCTCACCGCCCGCGCTATCGTCTCGCAGCGCATCATGCCGGGATCGGCGATCATGTATCACGCGCAGGAGAAGATGGTGAACACGGTCGGCTCCGAGATCACCGGCCAACGTGGCGGAATTCATAACTCCGTCACGCGCATCAACATGAAGCCGACCCACATGATCGGCGGCTACGTCCAGTTCGCGTACGGTTTCAACTATTACGGCACGGTCGGCGCCAACCGCGACCAGTTCGTCATCATCCGCAAGATGAGCGAGATCAACTGGTTCGATAAGCGCGTGGACGACAGCGCCAGCAAGCAGGCGACGGCGGACTGGGGCACCGGCATTGTCAAGAAGACGGGATGAGCGGAGGTGGCACGATGAAGGTTCGCGCGCAGATCGCCATGGTGCTGAATCTCGACAAGTGTATCGGCTGCCATACCTGCTCGATCACCTGCAAGAACGTCTGGACCAATCGCGAAGGCGTCGAATATGTCTGGTTCAACAATGTGGAGTCCAAGCCGGGCGTGGGCTACCCGAAGGACTGGGAGAACCAGAACCGCTGGAAGGGAGGCTGGGTCCGCAAGAAGAACGGCCGGATCGAGCCGCGACAGGGCTCGAAGTGGCGAATTCTTTCGAAGATCTTCGCCAATCCCGACCTGCCCGAGATCGACGATTTCTACGAGCCCTATACGTTCGAATATGAGTGGCTGCAGAAGGCGCCTGAGGTCGAGGCGCAGCCTTCCGCCAAGCCGCGCTCGCTTGTCACCGGCGAGGTTCTGACGAAGATCGAATGGAGCGGCAACTGGGAGGACGATCTCGGCGGCGAGTTCTCAAAGCGCTCGCGCGACTATAATTTCGAGGGCGTCGAGAAAGAGATTTATGGCCAGTTCGAACAGACCTTCCTGATGTATCTGCCGCGGCTGTGCGAGCACTGCCTCAACCCGTCGTGCCTCGCTTCCTGTCCGTCCGGGGCGATCTACAAGCGCGAGGAGGACGGCATCGTCCTGATCGATCAGGAAAAGTGCCGCGGCTGGCGCATGTGCGTGTCCGGCTGCCCCTATAAGAAGATCTATTATAACTGGTCGACCGGCAAATCCGAGAAGTGCATCTTCTGCTACCCGCGCATCGAGACCGGCCAACCCACGGTGTGCTCCGAAACTTGTGTCGGCCGCATCCGCTATCTCGGCGTGGTTCTTTACGACGCCGATCGCATTCAGGCAGCCGCCTCTGTGGAGGATCCGAAGGACCTCTACCCGGCCCAGCTCGGCGTTTTCCTCGATCCCTATGACCGCACCGTGCAGGAACAGGCCCGGCGCGGCGGCGTGCCGGAAGCATGGATCGAAGCCGCCACCCGCTCGCCGGTCTACAAGATGGCGATGGAGTGGAAGGTCGCCTTCCCGCTGCATCCCGAATACCGCACGCTGCCGATGGTCTGGTACGTGCCCCCGCTCTCGCCGATCCAGTCGGCGGCCGAGGCCGGCAAGATGTCGGTCAACAACGGCATGCCCGACGTTCGCAGCTTGCGCATCCCCGTGCGCTACCTCGCCAACCTGCTTACCGCCGGAGCCGAAGAGCCGATTGTCATCGCGCTGGAACGGATGCTGGCGATGCGCGCCTACATGCGCACCAAAACCGTGGAAGGACGTGAGGATGCACGCATCGCCGAAGGCGTCGGCCTGACGACGCGCGTGATCGAGGAGATGTACCGCTACATGGCGCTTGCATCCTACGAGGACCGCTACGTTATCCCGACGACGCATCGCGAGGTCAACGAGGACGCCTATCTGCTGCGCGGCTCGGCCGGCTTCGGCTTCAAGGAGCCGACCGACGGTTCCAGCAAGCTCAACCTGTTCGGAGGCGCAAAACGCACGCCACGCAAGCCCTACATGGACATCCCGACATGAAGCTCACGCTGCGCGCCTTGTCAGCCCTGCTGGGTTATCCTTCCGCCGATCTCAAGGACAATGTCGGCGAGATCCGCGCGGCGCTTTGCGCGGAAAAAGCCCTTTCCGCCGAGGCCCTCGCACAGCTCGAGCCATTGCTATCCTCCCTGGAAACGGAGGACCTGCTTGACCTTCAGGCTGCCTATAGCGGGCTGTTCGACAGTTCGCGCGCCTTGTCGCTGCATCTGTTCGAGCATGTTCACGGTGATAGCAGGGAACGCGGCCAGGCCATGATCGATCTCGGCCAGCAATATCTCGATCGCGGCTTCATTATGCGGGCGGGAGAATTGCCCGATTTCCTTCCAATGTTCCTCGAATTCCTGTCCTGCGCACCGGTGGAAGAAACTCGCGAATGGCTCGCGCAGCCGTCCCATGTCCTTGGCGTGCTGGAGCAACGGCTGCGCGAACACGGCTCCCCCTATTCGGCTATTTTCCATGCGCTGATCGTTCTGGTCGGAACCCGGCCCGACCCCGCGGCGATCGCCGAATTGCGCGAGCGCACCGATCCGACGCAAGGCAAATCTCTGGACGAGGAATGGGAGGAAGCTCCGGTCAATTTCGGAGCGCCGATTCCGAACAGCGGAGGGCCCGGGATCGTGGCGCGAATCCGCGCCGCACGCCGATCGGTGACGAAGCTCTCAAAATCTGAGGGACGAGGCCATGCGTGAATTCATCAACTACATGCTTTTCGGCTGGTATCCCTACATCGCCATCACGGTGCTCATCGTGGGGAGCATCATACGCTTCGACAAGGGTCAATATACATGGCGCTCGCAATCGTCTCAGTTTCTGCGACGCCGGCAGATGATGATCGGCTCCAATCTGTTTCATCTCGGCGTATTGATTCTGTTCGTAGGTCATTTCGTCGGCCTGCTCACCCCGGAAGCCGTGTTCAACTTTGTTGGTGTCAGTCATGGATTCAAACAGGTCACGGCGCTTGCCGTGGGAGGCATTGCCGGAATTTTTGCTTTTATCGGCTGCTCGCTGCTTCTGCATCGTCGGTTGTTCGAACCCCGCATCCGACGCTCCTCGTCAATCGGCGACATTCTCGTTCTCGTGCTGATCTGGTTCCAACTTGTTCTCGGACTTTCCACGACTCTCTGGACTGTGAACGCACTCGACGGACATGAGATGGTGCTCTTCATGGGATGGGCGAGCGGGCTTACTCAGCTTGATCCAGGCGCATCGGCGCTGATCATCGACACGGCGCTTGTCTATAAAATGCACATCGTGCTCGGCCTGACGCTGTTCCTGATCACGCCCTTTACACGCCTAGTTCACATCTGGAGCGCGCCCGTCTGGTATCTCATGCGTCCGGGCTACCAGATCGTGCGGTCGCGCACGAAGGTCGGCGCCAGCACGACGCCGACACGCGGTCCCGCCGGCCTTGCGCCAAGCTTCGGCGGCGACGCCTTTTCCCGATCGCACAGCGAGAGCGCGCAATGACCCATACCATTATCGATGCACGAGCGCCCGCTCATCCACGACAGACACATCCGGCTGCCTCCATGCCAGACGCTTGCCGGAGCGGAGGCTGCGGTTCTTCCTCGCCTGACCCGAGACTGCGCCCCGCGCCGCCGAGCTTCGGAATCGTCGTCGTCAACGGGACCGAGATCGAGCCCGAGGCGATCGCTCAGGAAATCCAGCACCATCCCGCGCCTGACGGCGAGACGGCCTGGAAACAGGCGGCAACAGCGTTGGCGCTGCGCGAGCTTCTTCTACAGGAGGCGCGTCGGCTGAATCTTGAGCCGGACGTGGAGCAAGACGAAAGCGGCCGGAGCGAGAGTCGCGAGGACGCCGCCATCCGCGTGTTGCTGGCGCGCTGCGCGGAGCCGGCAAAAGCCGGGGAGCAGGAATGCCGTCGCTATTATGAAAGTCGCATCGATCGCTTCCGCACGCCGGATCTGTTCGAGGCCGCACACATTCTCATCGAGCCGGAAGGGCGAGACGAAGCCGCCTGGGCGGATGCTGAAGCCGAGGCTTCCGCCATCGTCTCAGAACTGGGCGACGATCCCGAAGACTTCGCCGAAGCCGCGCGTGCATTCTCCAAATGCCCCACCGCGCATCAAGGAGGGTCGCTCGGGCAGGTGCGTCGCGGCGAACTCGTGCCGGCCGTCCAGGACGCGCTGGAACGACTTGCGGAAGGCACGACGGCCCGTAAGCCTGTGCGCTCTCGTTTCGGTTGGCATATCTTGCGTCTGCAACGCAAGATCGAGGGCCGCACGCTGCCGTTCGAGATCGTCAGACCGAAGATCGTCGACATGCTCGACGCCCGCGCATGGACCATCGCCAGCGCGCGCTATGCGGCGGAGCTGGCGAGAAAGGCCGATATCGAGGGCATTCTGATAGATCCGAATTCGATCGGGATGATCTGATGGCGACGCTCGGCGACATTCTCGGTTCGGCACGGCGCTCGACGGCGACGTTTGAAACATGGGCCACAGCCGTCGATCCCGGTTTTGCTGCGACGATGAAAACGACGGCTGCGGCCCAAGGCAGCTCCTTGAATGGCTTTCTGCGCGCAGCGGTTGCCGATTTCAGCCACTTCGCCGATGAAGAGGCCTGGGCGCAGCTTAGCAGGACCGTACGCGACAGCGAAGATCCCGGAATGGCGTGCCTGAGAGCCATGGTGCGTTGGCGGATGGCTGCTCCGGCATGCGAGGATCACGATTGTGACACTGCGACGAGGGATAGACCATGAGCAATGTTACGCCGCCTCCGGAGAGCCGCATCCCTGACGATGCGCCCCTTAATCCTGCACTCAAGCGGGTACACGACGGGACCTATAGCCAGGATCACGAAGGCACCGATCCCATGGCGACTGTTTCCGTCAAGAAAGATGAGGGACGCTATTGGCCGGCTATCTGGGCAATTGCCACGATCATCTGCGTGATCGTGGCAATTGTCCTGATAGTTTTCTGAGGCGGCGGCATGCCGGCATCCGCCAGCGAGCGCGGGGACTTCACCGTACTGTTTATCACTTCGCATGCTCGCGCGTGGCGGATATCATGGAATCCCGCCAACAGGGCGATTGTCACCCAGATCGACAATGATGATTTTGGCAGAGCGGCCGCCCTGGGGGGCCGTGTTCGCGTCGCTCGCGGAATTGCTGTTGCGACAAAATAAATGGACTCGAAGATCAACGATATCCAATGCCCATAACGTACTCACGAAGAAGATCTTCCTCATGCTCGACTTCACCGAGCAACCCTTGAAGCACGTCGCGGGCATAAAGAATGCCCACGGGTCGGCCTTCCGGATCAACGATCGGGATGTGCAAGACGCCTTTTTTCTCTATCAGACCATGCCTGATGCAATTGATCGCTCGGGCGACAGCACGCGACGTCCCGCGTCATGACGGAAGCAACCATCGTGGTGCAAGCGCTTCCCCGGCAGTGGTCGGACATGCCCGTTTGCAATTCAGGATCGTGGCCAGATTTTGCCAGGACGAATACGCCGTGAAGCACCTTGTCTATTACGAGATGCATCGCTCGATGGACGAAGCAATCCGGCGCGAGAAGCGCCTGAAGGATTGGCGCCGCGCATGGAAAGTGCGGTTGATCGAGACCATGAATCCAGAATGGTGCGACCTCTTCGATCCTGAAACCGGGGAAATCGCCATGGGCCCAGCCGATGTCGCACGAGGATCCGGCTGACGTTATGCCCGTGGAGATTGGCGTAGACCCCGACCTTCGTCGGGGTGACGTTTCCTGGGAGTGTTCGGCTTCCACAAAATAAACGTCATGCCGGCGAAGGCCGGCACCCACGCCAGTTTCCAAAAAACGCGACGTCAGCCGGATCCTCGTGCGACGTCACCCAAACGGACTCACAGCGTATCGAGAACGATGAGATGGTCGGGCAGCTCGTTGGAATCGCGCGAGCCGGGCGGAAAATGCGTCGCCAGATGGCCGCCCACCTCTTCGATGGCGACGATGAACCCATCCGTATGCTGGCCGGCGCTGAAGGCGGCGGTGAGCCGGTTCACGATCTCCTGCCACGTGCCCTTCGGAACGCGCGCCTCGATGGCCGCGTCGGCGACGATTTCCGCGTGACGCTCTGCGGCCGAGATGAAGATGAGGACGCCGGTGCGGCCGGAGGTCGTGTGCAGATTCTGAACCAGGAACTGCTCGAGCGCCCGCCGATGCGCGCGCGCCCGTTTGATCCGTCGCGGCACCAGCCAGTATCGCACCGGGCGGGGCAGCGCCAGCGCAAGCACGAACGCGAAGGTCGCGACCTGTGCCAGGTAGATCCATGCCGATGGCCACCACGTCCATAGGATGAGCGGCCAGGGCACGAGAAGCGCAATAACCGATGCCCAAAGGAACGGCGCGTAGAGATAGGTGCTGCTCTCCGGCGCCACGACGGCGACGATTTCACCCGATGTGGCGGCTTCCGCCGCTGTGATGGCCTCAGCGATACGATGCTCGTCGCTTTCCGAAAACATGAGCCGTCCCATCGCGTACACCTTCACCAGCTGCCTGAGCTGCCGCCGCCGCCGAAGCCGCCGCCGCCGCCGGACCATCCGCCACTGCCTCCCGACCATCCGCCGCCGCCCCAGGAGCCATTGCCTCCGCCGGGGAAGATCACGAAGCCATCGTCACGCGCGCGTCCGCGACGAAGTTGGCGGCGTCCGTCGCGGCTGACGGATTGTGGCGCCTGGGCAGCGTAGCGCGCCTGGGCGTAGACGATATAGACGACGATCGCGATCCAGAAGGCGATCATCACAAGCCCCATCCAATCCGGCCCGTCGCCCTTATCGAGACCGCGCGCACGCTCCTTCACGGCCTCTGCATCACCGAGCAGCGTATCCTTGAGATCGCGCACGCCGGCGCGGATTCCGGCGCCGAAATTTCCACCGCGGAACTCTGGCAGGATGGCGTTCTCGATGATGATCTTGCTCATGAGGTCGGTGACGACGGGCTCGAGGCCACGTCCAACCTCGATCCGGACCTTGCGCTCGTTGGGCGCCACGATCAGCAGCACGCCGTTGTCCTTGCCGGCTTGGCCGATGCCCCAGTGGCGTCCGAGCTGATAGCCGTAGTCCGCGATGTCGTAGCCATCGAGCGACGGCACGGTCACCACGACGAGCTGATCGGTCGACTGGGCCTCGAGCGCCTTGAGTTCGGCCTCGATGGCCATACGGTCCTCGGCGGACAGCAGGCCCGCGTTATCGACGATCTGCCCTGTGAGTGGCGGAAACGTCGGCGCGGCGATGGCAGCGGCGCAAAGGACAAGCGCTGCCGCAAGCACCGAAAGCGCCGCCGCCATGCGCATCGCCAAAGCCCGGACCGTTGCCGTTGTCACTTGCTCGTGCCGAAATCGACCTTGGGAGCCGTCTGCTCCTCGGCGGGAATCTCGAACGTCGCCATCTCCTGCGCCGACGGATAAAGCACCATCTTCCAGAGCCGGCCGGGGAACGTGGTGATCTCCGTATTGTACTGGCGCACGGACTGGATGTAGTCGCGCCGGGCAATGGCGATGCGGTTCTCGGTGCCCTCGATCTGGCTTTGCAGCGCGAGGAAGTTCTGCCCTGACTTGATGTCGGGATAGCGCTCGACGACGGCGAGAAGCTGACGCAAAGCGCCGCCCAGCGTGTTCTGCGCGTCTTGATACCGCTTCATGGCCTCGGGGTTGGTGAGGATATCGGCCGGTACCTGCACGCTCACCGCCTTGGCGCGTGCCTCCGTCACGTCGGTCAGCACCTTGCGTTCCTGGTCCGCAAAGCCCTTCACGCTCTCGACCAGGTTCGGGATGAGATCGGTGCGCCGCTTGTACTGATTCTGCACCTCGGCCCAGGCAGCCTTCGCGCTCTGCTCGTAGGTCGGGATGGTGTTGATGCCGCAGCCGCCGAGCGACAGGGCCGCGAAGGCGGCTGCAAGGAAAACGAACGGCCGAAAGGCATGCAGGGGGAGCGCGCGGAGCATGGCAGAACCTCGTCAGGATGAGACGGCGAGACGCAACGTTTAGCAGAGGACGCCGAGGCAGGAAATTGCAGGCTGTCGGCAGGGCTTTGATGCTTTCTCGAGAAAGTTATTAAAACGTCCGCTATTTCAAAGCGTTGTCCTTAACCAACGCGGGACGTTGCGAGGCCGTTCCCTGATGGTCTGGGTTAAGCTTACGGCTCCTACCTGGAGCGTTTTGCCTGATGTCCCTGCGTGGTTGTTCTGCTGCCCTCATTGCCATTCTTTCGATTGCGTACATGGCGTCACCCGCCTCGGCTTGCCGCGGCGAGTGTTACGACAAGGTACGTCTGCCCGACGTTTACCGCACCGTGGACCGGCCCGTCGTCGTGCGCTCGGGCTATCGTGAGGTGGTCGAAACCAATCCCGTCGTCGTGATGCGGGCCGAGCGCGTGCTCGTGTCGCCCCGCCGTGTCGACTATGTCATGACACCGCCCGTCACGCGCACCGTGATGCAAGAGGTGGTGGTGCGGCGCGCCGGCTGGCGCTGGGAAACGACCTATGGCCCTTATGGCGAACGCCGTTGCAAGGTGCGCGTGCCGGCCGAGGTGAAGGTCGTGCCGCGCGAGGTTGTCGTCTCGCCGGGCCGGCGGGTGCGGGTGGTTTCGCCGCCAGTCTACGCCCTGCGCGAGCGCGCTATCGCGGTGCGGCCCGCCATGCGTATGGTTTATGATTATCCGCCCGTTGTGGCGAAGGAGAGGTCACGGGTGCTCGTCCGCCGCGGCGGCACGGCCTGGGTGCGCTCCACGGGCTGGTAGCGCGGGAAATTGGCGCCGCTTCGCGAGGCTGCCACAATCCCGACGCACATCGGGAGCGGAAAGTCGCACGTCGACAAACATTGGGCGATGTTCGCGGTCTCATATGAGCTGGAACGGCCGGGCAGCAGGGGAGGTCACGCATCGTCATGCGCAACGCGATTGCCGTGATGAACACGAAGGGCGGCGTCGGCAAGTCGACGCTGGTGCTCGCCGTGGCCGAGACGCTCTCGGCGTATCATGGCAAGAACGTGCTGGTCATCGACAGCGACGCGCAGGCGTCCGTCTCCAGTATGCTGATGACGATCCCGCATTTGCATCGCCTGCAGCAGAACGGGTTGACGCTGGTCGATTTCCTGGTCGCGCGCGTGCTCCAGGATGCGCCGGCCGACTGGCTCCGCCTCGTGGTGCGCAACGTCTCCGACGTGGATGATGCGCGCAGCGTCTTCCTCATTCCGAGCGATATGCAGCTCACCCTCTTCGAGCGCGAGGTCTCGAAAGCCGCGCAGCATGGGCGTTTGCGTGCGGTGATCGGCGAGCTCCTGCGTGAGGCGCGCCGCGTGTTCGATATCATTCTGATCGATTGCCCGCCCGGCCTCTCAGTGCTCACCGAGAGCTGGCTCAGGGAAGCCGATTTCCATATTTCGCCGACCAAGGCGGATTACATTTCCGTCTGCGGGCTGGAGGTCTTCCGCCGCTTCAAGGCGCTCAATCCGGAAATGGGCTTCGCCGAAAATCTCGGCGTGCTGGTCAACATGAAAGACATCGGCTCGCCGACCGAAGAGGATTATCACGCCTGGCTCTTGGGCAATGCGGACAACCGTTGCTTCACGCAGGTGATCCCGCGTGCCATCGCCCTGCAGGAGGCGGCCTACTTCCATTCGCCTGACCGGTCTTATTTCGCCAAGTATCCGGGCGAGACGGGCCGGGCGGTCCGCCGCCTTTGCGAAGAGATCCTGGAGCGTATGGGATTGGCACCTGCGGCAACGGGCGTGCCCGCGGCGGCGCCGCAGCTTCCCGACGTGCCCGAGGGGCGGCTGGAGACACCCCTTCCCGCGCTCCGGACAGGCAAGCGGCTGGCTGATCTAGCCTAAGATAATCGCTAGGAAGGAAAAATTGGAGCGGGCGATGAGATTCGAACTCACGACCCTCACGTTGGCAACGTGATGCTCTACCCCTGAGCTACGCCCGCGTCCATCATGGGGTAATGTGCGGCGCCAAGCGGCGCGCCCGGTCTTATTGCGCAACCGCTGCGCCATTGCAAGTCTCTTCGCTGCCTCCCCCGCCGAGTTTTCCGCCCCCGCGATAAAAGGCGGCGCCACTCGTCTTTTCGCAGTCCCGGCCGCCGCCAGGCCCTCAATGGGGAAACCTCGAAAAGGGCTCGCATATTTGCGGCATGCTCACCATATTGCCACCTTGGCAGGGGCTTGCGAGGCTCCGCAGGTCGTGGTGCAGCATTTCGAGGAGTGATGGAATGGATCTGGGAGGACTGAAGCTCGGTGGGGCATCCTCAGATGCGCAGGCCCTCGTCAAGGACGCGACCTCGGCGAGCTTTGCCAAGGACGTCATCGATGCCTCCCGCGACGCGCTGATCCTCGTCGATTTCTGGGCGCCGTGGTGCGGTCCCTGCAAGCAGCTCACCCCGATCCTGGAAAAGGTGGTGACGAGCTACAAGGGGAAGGTGCGTCTGGTGAAGATCAACACCGATGAGCATCCCGCCATCGCCGGGCAGCTCCGCATCCAATCGCTACCGACGGTCTACGCCTTCCGCGACGGCCGCCCGCTGGATGGGTTCATGGGGGCGCTGCCCGAAAGCCAGATCCGCTCCTTCGTCGACCGTCTTCTGGGGGAGGACGCCGAGGCCGATATCGCGGGCGTGCTCGAGGCGGCGGAGGCTGCCCTGGCCGAGGGCGATCTGCAGACGGCTGCGGGAACGTTTGCTGCCGTGTTGCAGGAGGATCAGCAGAATGCGCAGGCCCTCGCCGGCCTAGCCCGCTGCTATCTCGCGAGCGGCGACTCGGCGCGCGCGGAGCAGACCCTGGCGCTCGTGCCACCCGATAAGCAGGCGAGCGCGCCGGTGCAGAGCGCCCGCGCCGCGCTCGAGCTGGCCAAAATGGCCGGTGAGTCCGACAACAGCGCCGAGCTCGAGCAGCGCCTTGCCGCCGATTCGGCCGATCATCAGGCCCGGTTCGACCTCGCGGTGGCGCTCGCCGCGCGCGGCAAGAAGGCCGAGGCGCTCGACCACCTTCTCGAGATCGTGCGGCGCGACCGGGGCTGGAATGACGAGGCGGCGCGCAAGCAGCTCGTCCAGCTTTTCGATGCGTGGGGGCCGAAGGACGCCAGCACGATGGATGGCCGCCGCCGCCTGTCCTCGATCCTGTTCAGCTAAAGCAGATCGCATTCGGGCGGATCCGCCCGAATGGGTGAAGATGCTCGCTCAAACAAATAACTAGAGAATTTGCAGTGAGCGCACGCGAACGGAAAATGCTCTAGTCTCGACACGCCTCGCCGCAGACGCTCACCCCCAAAAGCATAGAGGAGCCTTACGTGGCCTTTGCAGACCAATACAGGCATCCGTCCGATCTTCCGACCCGCCTGCCGCTTTTTCCGCTGAGGGGTGCGATTCTGCTGCCGGGTTCGACGCTGCCGCTCAACATCTTCGAGCCGCGCTATCTGGAGATGATCGATGACGTCATGAGCGGGACGCGTATGCTCGGCATCGTGCAGCCGGTCGGCTCGGATGACGATGAAAGCCCGCCCGGCAAGTCCGTGCCGTTGCGCCGGATCGGCGGCGCGGGGCGTGTGACGAGCTACCAGGAGCTGGACGACGGGCGCCTTGCCATCGCCCTGACCGGCATTTCCCGTTTCGAGATCGTGAACGAGGCCGAAAGCGGTCGCTCCTATCGCACGGCGACAGTGAGCTACGAGCGTTTCGCGGCCGATCTGACCCGAGGCCTCGGCGAGAATGACGTCGATCGGCCACGCCTGATCGAGGCCTTGCGCACCTACCTCGACGAGCACAATCTGAAGACCGACTGGTCCGTGATCAACCGCGCGCCGAGCGAGTTTCTCGTCAACGCGCTCTGCGTCATGTGCCCCTACGGACCGGAGGAGAAGCAGGCGCTGCTCGAGGCCGATGACCTCAAGACGCGCGCCGAGGTGCTCGTGGCCTTGGCGGAGATGGAGAGCGCGACGCGCGGCGGCTCCGGCGGCACGCTTCAGTAGGAGAACGGCCGATGAGCGACGACATGCGGCACGCGGCGGGGGAGCCCGATCCGAAACTGCTCGAGCTTCTGGTTTGCCCCGTGACCAAGGGCCCGCTGACGTACGATCGCGCGGCGCAGGAGCTGATCAGTCCCAAAGCCAACCTTGCGTTTCCGATCCGCAACGGTGTGCCGTTGATGACGGTGGAAGCGGCGCGATCGCTCGGCGATTCGTCCTCGACGCCCGGCGGTGACTGAGCATCGCATTGTCGTGAAAATGTCTCCGAATGATGCTTGAGTGCCGTTGCCCGGTTCCTGGAGTTCTTGGACATCGGTTCGGTGGTAGTGAGTGCTCGTGCTTCCGGAAAAGTGGAAACCGGTCATGGCGGAGCCGTGCAAGAGAAAGACCGGGCGGAGCCATGCAAGTTAAAGTGTCCGAGAAGAAGCGCGAGGAACCAAAAGCTTAGAGCCGTTCCTCGATTCCACTCAAATCCGAACGGCTCTAGACCGCGATCGCCAGTGTGTCGGGTCCGGAAAACCCGGATCGAGAGAGGCGCTGGTCGGCATGTGATTTCGGACGGGACCCATGAGCATCGCACGGCAGGAGAGGATGCGCCGATTGACCAAGCGCATCACGGGCCCATGGCAGGAAAATATCCTGGGCCGTGCCGTACCGGGCAGCCTTCTCGCCTTTGAAACGCCGGAGGCAAGGCTCCACAGTGGCGGGCTTCTCTCGCCGCGCCAGCCTCCCGCGAAAGTTTACGGCCGCATCGGTGATCTCGAGGTGCGGCTCGCGCAGGGGCGCAAGGACATCCTCCGCGCACAGCGGCTGCGCTATTCCGTGTTCTACGAGGAGATGAGCGCCACGCCGAGCGTGATCGCCGGCATGCGCCGCCTCGACCAGGATCCTTACGACGCCATCTGCGATCACCTCCTCGTCGAGGACCGCAGCGCCGTCCGCTCCGGCGCTGGAGCCTGGGTGCGCACACGCCGTCCCCACGTGGTGGGAACGTACCGCGTGCTCCGGCAGGAGGTGGCCCAAAGGTCGCTCGGCTTCTATACGGCGAGCGAGTACGACATCGCACCGCTGATCGCCGCCCGCTCGCCGCGGTACCGCTTCATGGAACTCGGCCGATCGTGCGTGTTGCGCCCTTACCGTACCAAGCGCTCGGTAGAGCTGCTGTGGCACGGCCTTTGGACGTACATTCGCGAGCACAAAGTCGACGTGATGATCGGCTGCGCGAGCTTCGAGGGTACGGATCCCGAGGCCCACGCCATGGCGCTGAGCTTCCTGCATCATAATGCGCTGGCCCCGCCCGAATGGCGCTGCCGCGCGCATGACCACCTCTACGTCGCCATGGACCGCCTGCCGCGGGAAAAAGTGGATGCGAGAGCAGCTTTGCGGGCGCTGCCCCCACTGATCAAGGGCTACTTGCGCCTCGGCGCGTTCGTCGGCGACGGTGCAGTGATCGACCGCCAGTTCGGCACTGTCGACGTTCTGGTCGTGCTTCCCGTGGAAAATATCGACCCCCGCTACTTCGAGCACTTCGGCGCCCCCGACGAGCTCAAAAGCCGCGTTGCCGTGGAGGCATAGATCATGGCCGCCTCGGGCCCTTGTCCGTCCGTAGCGTGACTCATCGGTCGCGTTGCAGAGCGGTGGAGGAGGGCCCACCGGGAAGCCGGCTGGATTTGTCCCTGCTTTTTCCCGCCTTGATGACCCGAGGATTTCCAATCCTGCCGCCGACCGGCTATGCGTTGGCCGAGGAATGGGAGGGAGCGGACGGGCGGCATGGCAGGGGCAAGGCGACATCGCAAGGACGGCGCGGCAGGGAGCGGGGCGGCCACCGACGGCCCGTCCGTCTCGCCGAGTCCCGCGCCGGCCGCTGCCGGCGAGGTTACGCCCTCGATGGCGCAATTCCTCGAGATCAAGACCGCCAATCCGGATAGCCTTCTTTGGTACCGGATGGGCGACTTCTACGAGTTGTTCTTCGAAGATGCGGTGGTTGCCGCCGATGCGCTCGGCATCGTGCTCACTAAGCGCGGCAAGCACCTGGGCCAGGACATCCCCATGTGCGGCGTGCCGATCCATCGCGCCGACGAATACCTGCAGCGGCTGATCAAGCTTGGCTACCGCGTCGCCGTCTGTGAGCAGCTCGAAGATCCGGCGGAAGCGAGAAAGCGCGGGGCCAAGGCCGTCGTGCGCCGCGACGTGGTGCGGCTCGTCACCCCCGGCACCCTGACCGAGGAAACGCTGCTCGACGCCAGGAGCCGAAACTATCTGACCGCCCTCTTTCGTGCACCCTCCGAAGCGGATTCGCCGCTCATCGGTTCGGACGCCGGCGTGGCGCTTGCCTCCCTCGACATCTCGACGGGAGAGTTCGAGGTGGGCGAGACCACCGGGCGCGACCTGCCGGGCGAATTGGTCCGGTTGGCACCGGGCGAGGTGATCGTGGCCGACAGGCTCATCGCCGAGGCTGAGCTCAAGGCGTGGATCGAGCGCGTCGGCGCCGCGGCGACGCCGGTGCCGCCAGCCTCCTTCGACAGCTTAGCCGGCGAGCGCGATTTAAAAGCACGCCTCGGTGTCGCCGATCTCGGGGCGTTCGGCACCTTCAGCCGCGCCGAGCTTGCGGCCATCGGCGCGCTTCTGCGCTATGTGGACCTGACACAGATTGGCAAGAAGCCGATCGTGCGCCCGCCGCGGCGCATGGGACGGGGCGCGACGCTCGTCATCGATGCGGCGAGCCGCGCGAGCCTAGAGCTCACCCGCTCGACGTCGGGTGACAAGGCGGGAAGTCTTCTCGACGCCATCGACTGCACCGTGACGGGCGCCGGAGCCCGCGAGCTTGCCGCGCGCCTCGCCGCTCCGTTGACCGATCCACGCGCCATCGAAGCACGCCTCGACGCCGTGGCGCTGCTCGTCGACGACGCGCCGTTGCGCGAGGCCTTGCGCGCAACGCTCAAAGGCGCGCCCGACCTCGCCCGCGCTGTGTCCCGGCTCGCCTTCGGGCGCGGCGGCCCTCGTGATCTTAAGAGCATCGCCCAGGGTCTGGCGGCCTCGGCCGAGCTGGCGCGCCTGCTGCGGTCCAAGGCGGAGAGCATCGCGTTTCCCGGCGAGATGGCGGCGCTCCTGGCGCGCATCGACGGCCAGGGTGCGGAGCTTCTCTCCATTCTGGACGCGGCGATCGTCGATGAGCCGCCGCATCTGCGCCGCGACGGTGGCTTCGTGCGCCGCGGCTTCCGCCCGGCTCTCGACGAAGCAATCGCGCTGCGCGACGATAGCCGCCGCGTCATGGCCGAGCTCGAGGCGCGCTATGGTGCACTCACTGGCATCAAGACGCTCAAGATCCGTCACAACAACATCCTCGGCTATTTCATCGAGGTGACGCAGGCGAACGCCAAGCCCCTCACCGAGCCGCCGCTCGACGATACCTTCCGCCATCGCCAGACCATGGCCAACGCCATGCGCTTCACGACGGTCGAGCTGTCGGAGATCGAAGGGCGTATCGCCTCGGCTGCGGAGCGCGCGCTCGCCATTGAGCAGGAGATTTTCAACGAGCTTGCGGCCGCTGTCGCGCGCGAGGAACAGATGCTGACCGACGTCGGCGCGGCCCTCGCGGAACTGGACTATACGGCAGCGCTCGCGCACCTCGCCCATCACGAGCGCTATGTGCGCCCGGTCGTCGATGCGAGCCAGGCTTTCGAGATCCGCGGCGGCCGTCATCCGGTCGTCGAGCAGGCGCTGAAGCGCGCCAGGGGCACCCAGTTCGTTGCCAACGATTGCATCCTCGGGTCAGCCGTTGGAATCGAACGGCCGCCGGGGTTCGATGAGATGCCCGAGGCGCGCATCTGGCTCGTCACTGGCCCCAATATGGCCGGTAAATCCACCTTCCTGCGCCAGAACGCGCTGATCGCCATCCTGGCGCAGATCGGCTCCTTCGTTCCGGCAACAGAGGCGCACATCGGCGTGGTCGATCGGCTGTTCAGCCGCGTCGGTGCCGCCGACGATCTTGCACGCGGCCGCTCGACGTTCATGGTCGAGATGGTGGAGACGGCGGCCATCCTGAACCAGGCGACGAACCGGTCGCTCGTCATCCTCGACGAGATCGGGCGCGGCACGGCGACGTTCGATGGCCTCTCGATCGCCTGGGCTGCCGTCGAATATCTGCACGAGGCGAGCGCGGCACGAGTGCTGTTCGCCACCCACTACCATGAGCTGACGGCGCTGGCGGGGCGGCTTGCCTCGGTTGCCAACGTCACCATGGACGTCAAGGAGTGGCATGACGACATCGTGTTCCTGCACCGGGTGAAGGCCGGCGCCGCTGACCGGTCCTATGGCATCCAGGTGGCGAAGCTCGCGGGGTTGCCGCCGCCCGTCATCGCTCGCGCCCGGGAGGTGCTGAGCCTGCTCGAGAAGGCCGACCGGCGCCGAGGCCAGGCCAGCGGCCCGCTCGATGAGCTGCCGCTTTTCGCGGCCGCGCGCCCGGTGAGCGTGCCGGAGCGAAGCGGTCCCTCGCCCGTTGAGGTCGCGCTCGATGGCCTCGAACCGGACGAACTCACGCCCAAGGCGGCCTTGGAAGCGCTCTACGAACTGAAGCGGCTGCGATCACAGAAGACGGACAAATGAGCCGTTCGCAGCGAATGCTGCGATGTCTTAAAATGCTTCAGAATGCTTCCGGAAAAGCGGAACAGCTCTAAGATCGGGCGATGGACAAATCTCAGTTTCCGCCGGCGCCCTACTTCGACCCGCAGGACCTGCGGGAGAGTCTGAGCGCGCTGTTTCACGCTCATGGCAGCGCCGCCGACGCGCGCCCCGAGATCGTTGACCGTTTGAAGGTTCTGATCAAGGCGGCCCGGGGAACGGCGCGCCTTCAGCTCGAGGCGGACGGCAACGGGCGGCGCTGTGCCATGGGTCTTGCCCGCTTCCAAGACGAGCTGGTGCGCCTCCTTTACGACTACACCGTCTCGCACGTCTATCGCGCGACCAACCCGTCCGATGCCGAGCGCATGGCTGTGGTGGCCACGGGCGGCTACGGGCGCGAGATGCTGGCACCGGGCTCCGACGTCGATCTCCTGTTTCTGCTTCCCTATAAGCAGACGCCCTGGGGCGAGAGCGTCGCCGAGTACATGCTCTATCTCCTGTGGGATCTCGGCTTCAAGGTGGGGCACGCCACGCGCACGGTGGACCAGTGCATCAAGCTCGCGGAAGCCGACACGACGATCCGCACCGCGCTGCTCGACATGTGGCTGATCCACGGCGACGCGCATCTTTTCGCGGAACTCGAGAACCGCTTCCGCAACGAGGTCATTCGCGGCTCTGAGCGCGGCTTCATCGACGCCAAGATGCTCGAGCGCAGCGAGCGCCATCGGCGCGCCGGCGCAAGCCGCTATCGTGTCGAGCCCAATGTGAAGGACGGCAAGGGCGGCCTGCGCGATCTGCACACGCTGCACTGGCTCTCAAAATATCTGCTCGGCAGCGAGGTGGGGCCGGAAACCGTCGCGCGGGGTGTGTTCACCAAGGAAGAGGCGGCGACGTTCCGCAAATGCGAGAACTTTCTATGGACGGTCCGCTGCTTCATGCACTTCTACACTGGCCGCGCGGTGGAGCTGCTCTCCTTCGAGCTGCAGCCGGTGCTCGCCGAGAAGCTCGGCTATCGCGATAAGCACGGCCTGCGCGCTGTCGAGCGCTTCATGAAGCACTACTTCCTGATCGCCAAGGACGTGGGCGACCTGACGACGATCCTCTGCTCGGCGCTCGAGATCCAGCAGCTCAAGAGCTCGCCGGTGTTCGACGGCATGTTCAATCCGCTCTCCTGGATGACACGCCGGCAGATCCGCGAAAGAACGGATTTCCGCATCGACAACGGCCGCATGAACATCGCCGACGCGGATGTCTTCAAACGCGATCCCGTCAACCTCATCCGCTTCTTCGCGCAGGCCGAGAACACCAACACGTTCCTGCATCCGAACGCCATCCG
>NZ_DAIQCD010000012.1:0-80746 GCF_036780825.1 Hyphomicrobium sp.
GACGCCGCTTGTTCATCGATCCTGGTCCCTTGACGATCACGCTCATGCTCAATCTATCTTTGATAACGCCGAACCTCTCCAACGGGAGCCGACCCATTGATCTTACAGCGAGATTTTTGGGAGTTCTCGTCTTGCTTGGGCCGGCCCAACGCACAGAAATCATGATCTGGACACTAGCTGAAGCAGGGGGCAGAAACAATCTAAACGAGGTGTCGCAGGTGGCCCGCGCCGTGCAGCAAGCAAGCCGTTGATTTGTCAGCACGGTCGCGGTACCGCTCGAGGGCGAGGGGTAAACTCTGGCGCACATGCAACCTTCTGTCTCTGAGAACAAAGCTGGAACATCCGGCACACCATCCTGGCGGAGATCATCATGACCACGTTCGACGATAGAGAGAAAAGCTACGAGAAGAAGTTTGCGCTCGACCAGGATCTCAAGTTCCGAGCGGAAAGCCGGCGCAACAAGAGGCTTGCCGAGTGGGCGGCGGTGAAGCTCGGCATCACTGGCTCTGACGTCGAGGAGTACATCAAGGCCGTGCGCAAGGCGGACCTGGCCGAGGCGGGCGATGCGGACGTGGTGCGCAAGGTGAAGCAGGACTTCGACGACAAAGGGATCGCGGTGGATGAGGCTGAGATCCGAGCCAAGCTCGCCGAGTTTCTCGCCCAGGCCGTGAGTGAGGTCGAGGCCGACAGGTCGTAACGGCGGACACGCGGCGAGAGGGGGGCTCGCGGCCGCAAGGGCCGGCGCGCATCTCTCTCGATCCGTTGCCACAGCTAGAGCCGTTCCGATTTAAGTGGAATCGGGGAACGGCTCTAAGCTTTTGTTCGATCGTGCTTCTCTTCGGAAAACCGGTTCCCCACTTTTCCGGAAGCACTCTAGATCGGCAGCGCGCGGGGCGCGCGCAGGGTTCATCCCCCCGTGCGTGCTCTTTCTTCCGCCATACGGGCTAAGAGCGTGTGGACGGCGTCGAGATCGCGGACGCGCACATCGCGGCGGGGATGAGAGATCTCAATGCCGGCTTCGCGGAACGCTTTCACGATCCGCATGCGCAGGTCCGAACGGGCATCGCCGAGCTTGCCGATGTCGGACACGACGGCGATCAGGATGAACTCCAGGCCGTCCGCGGCGAAGTTGTCGAGGCCCGACCAAGCCGGCGGGTGCTTCTGGACGAGGGGGCAATCCTCGGCGACCTTGAGAAGGGTCTGATGCACGAGCTCCGGGTCCGAGCTATGGGCCACGGTGACCTTGATCAACGCGCGGCCTAGGGCGTTGCGGTGCGTCCAGTTGGTCAGCGTGGTGGTGATGAACTCCGAGTTCGGCACGATCAAGCTCGCGCGATCGAAGGTCTCGATCTCGGTCGAGCGCACGGAGATGCGGCGCACGAAGCCGTCCTGGCCGTTGACCGTCACGCGGTCGCCGACCTTGATCGGGCGCTCGACGAGCAGGATGAGGCCGGACACGAAGTTGTTGATGATCGATTGCAGGCCGAAACCGATACCGACCGAGAGCGCACCGGCGACGATGGCGATGTTCGTGATGTCGAGCCCGCCGTAGGAGATCGCCGCCAGCGTCGCCACGATGAAGCCTGTGTATCCGACGGCCGTGTGGATCGAGTTGGCAATGCCCTGATCCATGCGCTTCGAATGCGATATGCCGCGATCGATCCAGCGCTGAACGATGCGGGTCACGAAGACGAGCAGAAGGAAGAGCCCGGCCGCAAGCAGGATGCGCGCCAGCGAGATGCGGAACTCGCCGATCTGAAAACCGAAGACGGCCTGGCGCATCCAGTACAACGCTTCTTGGCTCGAATACCCCCAAATGATGAGGATCACGGGCACGGCCGAGAGCACCAGCGCCGCGTTGAGCATCACGTAGAGCGTGCGGGAAAGCAGGCCGCTCTGGCCCGCCTCAAGGCCGAGCCGTTCCTGCAGCACGTCATCGAACGGCTTGACGCCGCTCCCAGGGGCGCCGAACAGCGCGCGGATCGCCAGGTGGAAAATCAGGAACACCGCGATAGCGCTGCCGGTAAGGATTACCTGCTGGGTGACGAAGCGGCCGAGACCGACATAGCCGAGGAGAGAGGCGCCGAGAATAATCAGGGCGGCGACCAGGAGCGGCAGCTTGATCAGGTAGGGGCGCAGGCGCGAGCGGGCAATGTTGCCGGCAATTCCTTCCTCATGGACGTTTTGCCCCTGCACCGGGGTCAGCGCGCCTGGCTGGAACGGCGTGCGCACCAGCTTGAGCATCAAAATGCCGATCGCGATGCTGGCGAGCGCGGCCTCCATGATGTTGACGGAGAATGGGAGGAAGAGGCGTCGCACCATCTCCTGCAGGATGATGTCGGCCGCGAAGACCGCGGCGATGAGCGTGATGATGCGCGTGAGCGTTCGCGCCGCTGGCGTCGATAGATCGACCAGGCGCCATGCCGGCCGGCGCGGCTGTAGGATGGCCCGCGCCAGCGCCGCCACGCCGATGAAGACATTGAGGGCCGGGTAGACCTTCTCGGCGATCTGCCCGATCTCCCAGGTCAGCAGCTTGAACTGGTCGAGCCCCATGCCGAGGACCTGAAGGGCCGTCAACGCGGGCAGCGCCAAGAGCGGGGCCACCCAGCCGGCGGTGGCGGCCCGCACGAAGAAGCTCGGGGGCTCGTCCCGCGGCCTGTCGAGGCGCCAGGCGAGGATGCGGTGCGCGAGCCCGCGCAGCAGGACGAACAGCAGCACGACGGCGAGGACCAGCCCCGCCACATCGGTCCACTTCCGCTGGGCGAGCGACATCCAGGTGGAGAAGGTATCGGTGATCTGTCGGCCCGCAGCCGGCGCGTCGCTGATGAGCCGCGTCCATATCGTGGGTGCGACGGGCGACAGCGTGCGCCTGAAGAGCTGATTGGCGAACAGCTCCTGGCGCGCAGTCTGCAGCGTCACCCGAAGCTGGCGGGCGCGCACGAAAAGCAGTTCGGTGTTCTTCAATGCGCCGTCGAACTCGCTCGCCATCGTCTTGAGGCGAGTGCGCTCGGCCGCAACCTCGCTCGATTCAGTCGCGTCCTTCTCCGGTGGCGGGCCGAGCTTCTCGATCTGCTGGGCGATGGCTTCAGATTTGGGCTGTAGGGCGTCGCGTGTCGCCGCCGCGCTGCGGAACACCTCGATGAGATCGCCGCGCAGGCGGGCCAACGCCTCGTCGTCCTCCTTGCTGTGCTCGACCGCCTTCTCCAACCGTTCCAGGTCGGACTTGATCTTCGCGATCGGGCGCACCGCCTCTTCAATCTCCCTCTGTTCGGCGGGCGTCAGCACGGGAGGGGGAGGTGGCGCTGGCTCGGCGGGAGGCGCGGTTTCACCGGCTGAGGGCGCAGCCGGCTGTTGCGGGGCGACGCCGTTCACCGCCGCAGGAGCTTGAACCGGCGGCGCTTGCTGGGCCTGTGGGGCCTGTTCAGGAGACTGGGGAGCCTGCGCACCGGGCGGCGCTGCATTCTGCGCCGGTGCCGCCGGAGCAGGCGCCGCCTGGACGGGTGCAGCTTGTGCCGGAGGAGGCTGTGTCGGCTGCGGTTGGGCCTGACCCCAGGCCGCGGAGCTGCCCACGAAGGCCGCAAACGCGAGGAACGCCGTCTTACGCAACGCCGTCCAGCGAAGTGAGAGCCCATCCGCAATCATCAGTCGTCCCCACGCATCGATCGTTGGTGATCCTCCTGCGGCGCGGGTGCACGCCGCAGGCTGGAAAATGGAATATCATCTGTGCCCACCCCCGACGCCTGGAGCTCGGCCACGCCATTCCGCGAAGCGGATGTCGACGGAAGAGCCCGCCTCACGCGAGCGTCGGATCCACGCGCGGAGCGGCGGTCGCCGCCGGCGCGGGCATGCTTTCGTTGGGCAGCGCGCCGTGCGGCACGGCGATGCCGGTTTCGACCACGAGGTCCACGGGCCCACCCGTCATGATCAGGTGCTCTACGTCGTCACGGCGGACGAGAATGAGGCGGCGCCGATTGTCGAGATTGAATTGCTCGCTAATCGCAAGCCGTCGCACGGGCTTCTGCCTGAACAGCGAGCCGACGGCTCCGGCCGGGTTCGCTCCGCCGAGATAGGTGCGCAGCGCAAAGGCGCCGCCGATCATTGCGACCGCGAGAAACAGCACGATCGCGAGGTAGTAGAGCATATCCCACATGAAATCGTGCCGGGTTGCCCCGCGCCTCCTCTGGAACCGACATCGAAGGCCCGTATAGCGCGGAATTCATGCCATTTTAACCCTATTGATCGAACTGTGGACGCCATGGCGCAGGCGGGGGATACGGCTCCCGGCCTTGCCACTCCCTCACACGGACATAGCGTAGCGTATGAGTATCCGAGCTCCGATGCAGATATCCGAGGCGGCTCCTTCGGAGAATCAGATAGCTTTCGCCTTCATGAGCGAAAGCGAGGCCCGCCACTCAAGATCAGGCCCGATCCCATCCAATACGAAAGACGTCCCGATCGTGAGCGGGGCCCGCGAAACCGGCGCGGGGCCAGTTATCGCGGTGGCGCTGGCGGTGGGTGTGGTGGTGCTGGCGCTCGTCGCTTCGCCTTCACGTGAGCCGCTTCTCCTGACGCTGCTCTCACTGCTCGCCATGATGGGCCTCTTCACCGCCTTCGGCTACGCAGCGGGCCATGTGCGTATCGGTGAGCGTGTGCGCGATGACGATCTTGTGCGCGCCTTTGCCGACAGCCTCGACGACGGCCTGCTCGTTACACGCCGCGACGGCCGGCCTCTCTACGCGAACCGCGCTCTCTCCGACATGGTGGGGGTGACAGCAGCGGGCGAGATCAAGGCGCTCGAAAGCCTCTTCGCCGGCGATCCGCGCGCCGCCGCCGCCTATTTCCGCCTCGAGCGTGCCGCCTCGCGCCGCGAACCGTGGCGCGAGGAGATCGAGATCCGGGCCGATGGGCGCGCGCCTCAGATCTTCCGCGTCGCTCAGCGCCCGTGCTTCGTGCGCGGCCACGACCGCGAGCTCGGGCCGATGTCGCTCTGGACCGTCACCGACGTCACGGCCGAGCGGGCGCGGCAGGTGAGTGCCGTCACCTCGCTCGAGGCGGCGCTCGAGCGTATGGACAGCGTGCCTGCGGGCCTGCTCGAGGTCGATGCGCGCGGCAACGTCCGCCGGCTCAACGCCACGCTGTTGCGCTGGCTCGGGATCGAGCCGCAAAGCTCGACGCAGAAAGCGCTCAAGCTTACGGATATCGTCTCGACAGAGGGGGCGGAGCTGATCGCCAATGCCGCCGCGGCCTTCTACACGACGGGTGAGGGCGTCGACCTCGACGTTCCCGTCGAGAAGGGCGCCTCGGTGCCGCTGCGGTTCTTCGCCCGCCGCGACAACCAGGGCGGATTGCTGATCGCAGTCTTCAGGCGCGCCACTGTCGCGGGAGAGGACGGTCCGGCCGCCGCCGAGATCCGTTTCGCTCGCATCTTCCAGTCGTCGCCGTTCGGTATTGCGACCATTGGGAGCGACGGCCGCCTCGCCAGCACCAACGCTGCCTTCGCGCGCATGATCCCGGATGGCCCCTCCGCGATTGGCGTTCCGGCCGCCGACGTATTGTGCCGCTCGGCTGACGCGGATACGCGCGCGGCGGTCGACGCTGCCATCGCCCGGGTCATTTCGGGCACCGTGAGCACGACGCCGATCGACATCACGGTCGGCGCCGAAAGCGAGTTCTCCCGCCGGCTCTATCTCGCGCCCTTGACCCAGGCTCAGGATGCGCGCGAGGCGGCAATCCTCTACCTGATCGATGCAACCGAGCAGAAGGCGCTGGAAGCCAAGTTCGCGCAGTCGTCCAAGATGGAGGCGGTAGGCAAGCTCGCCGGCGGTATCGCGCACGACTTCAACAACGTGCTGACGGCCATCATCGGCTTCTCGGATCTCCTGCTGCAAACGCACCGGCCGACCGACCCCGCGCACAAGGACATCATGAACATCCGCTCGAGCGCCACGCGCGCGGCGGGTCTCGTGGCCAAGCTGCTCGCGTTCTCGCGCCGGCAGACGCTGCAGACGGAGCCTCTGCAACTTGGCGAAGTTCTCGGCGATCTCGCGCCACTGCTCAAGCGCTCGATCGGCGAGACCATCGAGCTCAAGACGCCGACGGGGCGCGATCTTTGGTACGTCAAGACCGACCGCACGCAGTTCGAACAGGTGGTCATCAATCTGGCGGTCAATGCGCGCGACGCAATGCCGGAGGGTGGAACGCTCTCAATCGCCACGCGCAATGTGACCGAGCGCGAGAGCCAGCGGCTCGGTCTCCATGGCATGCCGGTCGGCGAGTATGTGCTGGTCGAGGTGACCGACACCGGCTCCGGTATGCCGCCCGACGTCATGGCCAAGATCTTCGAGCCGTTCTTCACGACCAAGGGTGTCGGCAAAGGCACGGGGCTCGGCCTTGCGACCGTCTACGGCATCGTCAAGCAGTCTGGCGGCTTCATCTATGCGGACAGCACGCTCGGCAGCGGCACCACGTTCCGCGTGTACATGCCACGCTATATGCCCGACGACGAGGAGGCGCTCGCCACACAGAAGGCGGCGAAGAAGGAGCGCCCGCAGGATCTCACGGGCAGCGGCCGCGTGCTTCTGGTCGAGGACGAGGATGTGGTGCGTTCGTTCGCGGTGCGCGCGCTCAAGCGGCAGGGCTATGAGGTGGTTGAGGCATCCACCGGTATCGAAGCGCTCGAGATGATGGACCTTCACGAGGATCGTATCGATATCGTGGTGTCTGACGTGGTGATGCCGGAGATGGATGGCCCGACGCTGCTCAAGGAGCTGCGCAAGCGGAACCCGGATCTCAAGATCATCTTCGTTTCCGGCTACCCGCACGAGGCGTTCGAGACCAGCCTCGACAAGAACGAGCAGTTCGCATTCCTACCGAAGCCCTTCTCGCTGCCGCAGCTGGCCGCCAAGGTGAAGGAGCAACTCGGGCGATAGCGCCTGATCGGTGGGCGATGCGAGTACTCAGCTCGCGGGATGTGAAACGGTCTCTCAGGGAAAAGCCGGTGCTGACGGCCGCTGGCCGCGCTCGTTCCTCCCCCCTTGTGGGGGAGGTTAGGAGGGGCGGTTTCCAGACCGTCTGCTTTCAGGGCTTCCCCCCACCCCTAAACCCTCCCCACAAGGGGGAGGGGAAGCAATGGCTTCCGATTGGTAGAAGGGTTGGTTCCGGCTCAGGGAGCCGGGGCGGCGCGGCGCGCCTGCCACCAGTAGCCGGCGCCGAAGGCGGCCTGGTGGGCGGTGAGCGTCGTCTCGACGGTGCCGTGGCGCGGAACCTCGCCGCGCCACCAGCGGCCAAGCTGGCGAAGAAGGTCGCCCGGCATGTTGAAGTTCTTCCACGATTCATCGCCGGTCAAAGCGGCCGAGATGTGCGCCCAGCTGAGCTTGTATTCGAGGAAGTAGGAAACCTTGCCGACGCGGAACTCGAGCCCGGCGACGGCCTGCGCGGCGGGGCCGGCGAACTGGTATTCGTTGGTTCGGTCATCCTGGACACCGCCCGGGAACCAGACCTCGACGTGGGGCAGCGCAAAGCCGGCTCCGAGACCGAGATAGGGGCGGATCCGCGACGTGACGGCGACCGGGCGGAGAAGGCCCGTGAACAGCAGCACGTTGTGGCCATGCGTGAACTCGAGGCGCTCGAAAACGTCGGTCAGCTTGACGCGCGGCGCGATGGGCTCGCCGGCCAGCGTGCCCTCGGCATCGACGTCCTCGATCACCGGGTTGGCGAGCTTGCGCCCATGGGCACCTTTGCCGAGCCGGGCCACCGCCTTGTTGTGCAGGAAGTCGATCATGACGCCGACCGAGCCCCACCACTCCATGCTGCGCACGCCGCCATCGATCGGGAAGCGCCACGCGTCGCCGTCCCAGCCGAGCTGCTTGAGCGTGGTGTCAGTGCCGTCCGGGCGCGTGAGGTGCACGTCGCTGCGGCGGTAGAACGGCTGAGACATATAGCCGGCGATCAGGATCTCGCGGCCCGGCCGTGCTTTTTTTGCCTCGGCAGGCGATGCCTCGCTCGCGACGGCAGGCGGTGCCTCATCGGGTGCCGTATCGGTGTTCTCGGAATTGAGGACGGCGACGGAGGCAAGAGCTGCAATGGCCGCGAGGCTCCCGCCCTTGTCGAGGATCGCTCGCCAAGGCGTGTCTATTCCGGTGCGGCGAGGCCATGCCCCCCAAGTCCCGACCTGCATAATGTACCCCGTCCTTTCGCATTGCGCGCGCCTTGTGCTCTATCCCGTCCGGGAGCCATCCGCCAGACTGTGCGATCAAGTCGCGGCGAGGGCGTGGCATCGATGCCGCTTGATCCTCACGCCAGATATCAGGAGTGGAGCAAGAGGCGCGAACGCTGGACCTTGCCGTTTGCGGTGCGCGGAAGCGCGTCCAGAAAGCGCACCTCGCGCGGGCATTTGTAAGCCGCCAACCGCTCGCCGGCGAAGGCGAGAATGGCTTCCCTGTCGCGGGCAGCGCCTGGTCTCGCGACCACGAATGCGCCGACGATGTGCACACCAGGGCGCACGGCGACCTCGGCGCAAGCTACCTCCACGACATCGGGATGGGCGGCCAATACTGTTTCCACTTCGAGCGGAGAGACGCGATAGCCGAGCGCCTTGATGATCTCGTTGCTCCGGCCCGTGTGGGACACGTAGCCATCGGCGTCCATGTGGCCGAGATCGCCACCGACGAACCACTCGCCGCGCACCACGTCCGCCTGTTCCGCCGGGCGGTTCCAGTAACCGAGCATGAGGCCCGGGTCCGAGCGGTGGACGGCGATCCAGCCTTCGTGGCCGGGCTCTACCGGCGCATGCGGGCCCTCGACCGCGAGGATGGCGACGCGCCGGCCGGGCTGCGCCTTGCCGATGGCGCCAGCGCGGCGGGGCACGCTCGGGGCGGTCGAGACATAGGTCGAGATCTCGCTCATCCCGAAGCCCTCGTGAATGTGGCTGCCGGTGCGGACGGCCCAATCCTCGAAGAGGCCGGGGGGCGGCGCCTCTCCGGCGATCAGGCTATGGCGCAGCGTCGGCATCGCCGAAGGTGAGAGGTCGGCATATTTCAGGATCTGGCGCATCAGCCCCGGTACGCCAGCGAAGATCGTCGCGCCCGTGGCGGAGATGAGGCGCGGCCAGATCGTGGGATCCTTCTCGCCGATATGGACGACGGCGGTGGCGCCGTTCGCCCACGGGTCGGTAAGGCCGACACCGAGGGTGAAGGTCCAATTGAAGGCGCCGGCGTGGAGCACGCGGTCGGCGGCCGAGATCTCGAACCAGCCCGGATACATGGGCCTGCGTCCGAGCGTTGCACGTTGGGCATGCAGCACGCCTTTGGGATGCGCCGTGGTGCCGGACGTGTAGATCAGGAAGGCGGGATCCTCGGCACGCGTCGCCGCATAGTCGAGGCGCGGGCCTTCGCGCATCATGCGCGCGACGTCGTCTGGCGAGAGCACGTGAGGAGCACGCGAGAGGCCCGATGTGTCGAGATGCGTCGCGCAGGCGATGGCCGCCGCGCCGCTGTCCTCGAGCAGAAACAGCGCCTCGCGGTCGGTGAGCTGGCTCGAAGCGGGGAGCGCCACGAGCCCCGCGGCCACGGCGCCGAAGAAGAGGATGGCGTAGGCGCTCGTATTGTCGAGGCGGATCATCAGGCGATCGCCCTGGGAAAGCCCCATGGCACGAAGCGCGCCCGCCGTGCGCAGCACCGCGTCTTCGAGATCCGCGTATGTCCACACTTCCGTCGGGCTCGCGCCGGGATCCGCGACGATGAGGAGTGCCGGCTTGTCCCGCGTCGCCGCGGCCGCACGCCCGATGCAGTAGCGGGCCATGTTGAAGGGCGGATTGTCGGCAGGCGTGAAGAGCGGCGTGTACATCGGTTCCTGTTTCGGTCGGCGGCCCGTTCAGTCGGCAGGGCGCATCCACCACGTGTCGAGATTGAAGCCGAACAGCGGGCTGACGCCCGGGTGGGCGAGGCGGCTCCAGGAGGCGACCCACTGGGTGGGGGAATGGAAAAGCGGGATGACATAGTGCCCCGAGAGGAGCACGCGGTCGAGAGCACGGACGGCGGAGACGAAGTCCGCTTCCTCGCGGGCCGCGAGCATCGCTGCGATCATGGCGTCGGCCGCCGGGTTCTTCACGCCGGCGTAATTGTAGGAGCCCGGATCGTCCGCGACGCGGGACGACCAGCGGAAGAGCTGCTCGTTCCCCGGCGAAAGGGAGGATGGCCACGTGAACTGGATCATGTCGTAGTCGTAAGTCTTGAGGCGCGACTGATATTGCGCGCTGTCCACAACGCGGATGCGGGCGGAGATGCCGATCCTCGCGAGATCGGCCCGGAACGCGCCGAGAAGGCGCTCCTGGCTCGTCGTCGCCGCAAGGATCTCGAACGTGAGCGGCCGGCCGGTTTCACTGTGAACGAGGCGCCCGGCCTGCATGGCGTATCCGGCCGCCTCCAGCATTTCGTAGGCCTGGCGCACGTTGGTGCGGTTGTGGGGTGTGCCGTCGCTTTCGGGGACGCGCCAAGTGCCCTCCATAATCGAGGGCAGCACCGCATCCGGAAAGGGGACCAGCAGAGTGCGCTCGCGGGCATCGGCCGGGCGCCCGGATGACGAGAGCATCGAGCGCTCGAAATAGCTCTCGGTGCGCTTGTAGAGCCCGTGGAAGAAGCTTTTGTTCACCCAATCGAAGTTGAAGAGGTGAATGAGGGCTTCGCGCACCCGAGGATCGGCGAAGACGGGGCGGCGCGTGTTGAAAACGAGGCCCGTCATGCCGGCGGGTATCCCGATTGCGATGTCTTCGCGCGCGATGCGCCCATCCCTCGCCGCCGGAAAGTCGTAGCCCTTGGCCCATAGCGCCGGATCGTCCTCCACGCGGATATTGATGGTGCCGGTCTTGAACGCTTCGAACAGCGTCGAGCCTTCGCGATAGTATTCGATGCGGATCTCGTCGAAGTTGAAGCGGCCGCGGTTGACGGGGAGATCGCGCCCCCAATAGTCGGGATCACGGCGATAGGTGATGGACCGCCCTGGATCGACGGCGGCGATGCGATAGGGACCGGAGCCGACGAGGGGGGCGAGCGTCGTCTCCTCGAAGCGCTCGGCATCCACGGCGTGGCGGGGCAGGACGGGCATGAGGCCGAGGATGAGCGGCAGCTCGCGATCCTCGGCATCGGCGAATACGAAGCGGACCTCGTGATCGCTGAGCGCCTCCGCCTGCGCCACCTTCCTGTAGTAGGTGCGGTAGTTCGGCCGGCCCTTGTCGCGTAGAATTTCGAAGGAGAACAGAACGTCGGCGGCCGTCACCGGTGTTCCGTCCGAGAATTTTGCGCGCGGATCGAGCAGGAAGGTGACCTCGCTTCGATCATCCGGCACCGAGATCGATTGTGCGATCAGCCCGTAGAGCGTGAAGGGCTCGTCCTGGCTACGGGCCATCAGGCTTTCGATGACGAACTCGCGTATGCCTTGCACCGGCTCGCCGCGCACGATCATCGGATTGAGATTGTCGAAGGAACCGGAGGAGCCGAGCGTCGCCCTCCCGCCTTTGGGAGCATCTGGCGCCACGTAGGGGAAATGGGGAAAGCCCGGCGGCAGGGCCGGCTCGCCATGCATGGCGATTGCATGAGCCGGCGCGCGCTTCGGGGAAGCGCTCTCCGCCCGCAACCCTGAGGACGGGAGGAGCGCCATGAGCATCGCGAGGATCATGAGGTGCAACGGCTTCATCCTCCAGGACGAGGGCAACGCGTTGGATTTGCTGCCGCCCGACGGATCACGTATCACACGTGGGCGACATAGGAACGGCGGAACGATGCCGCCCCTGCGTGGCCCTATTGCCACGGCTCTGCCGCATCAGCCTGTGCATACTGCTGCGGCGTTTCTCCCGTCACGGGATTGCCGCAATCCGGGCATTACTGCCGGCCGGACGACGTGATAAGCGTCAGGGCGCGCGCCAATGGTCGCCGATCGAGCGCAGCGGATGGGCCGGGCCGCCGGAAGGCGCCAGGCGGCGTATGGACTGACTCATTTACGAAAGGTCGATTTACCGATGTTGCACAGATCTGGCATTGCAACGAGCGTGGGGCGCAGCGTGCTTGCGGGCGGCGCGGCGCTGGCTCTGGTGCTCGGCCTCGCGGCTCACGGCAATCTCGCTTTAGCGCAAGATCAGAAGGCCGCTCCTGCCGCCAAGGACGCCAAGGCGCCGGCGGCCAAGACGGAAGGCGAAACCCAGAAGCAGAGCGCCTGGGTCAAGCTTTGTGAAAAGTCTCCGCTCGTCGCGCATGACAAGGACGGCAAGGAGATCAAGGAAGAGAAGAACATCTGCCTTACCCACCACGAGCGCCTCGACGGTAACTCCGGCATGGTTCTGGTTTCGGCCGCGATCCGCCAGGTCGAGGGGAACGAGCACGATCATCTCATGATCATGGTGCCGCTCGGCATGGCCATTCCGCCCGGCCTCAAGGCCGCCGTCTACACGAAGGAGCAGTGGGACAAGGCCGCAAAGAACGAGAAGGTGGACGACAAGGATCTCAAACCGATCGACCTCAAGTTCTCGCTCTGCCATCCCTCGGGATGCACGGCCGAGACCGAGGCGACCAAGGAGATCGTCGATCAGATGAAGGCCGGCGGCGGCATCATGGTTCTGGCCATGAACGCGCAGGCGCAACCGATCGGCTTCCCGGTTCCGCTCGATGGCTTCACCGAGGCGTTCGCAGGCAAGCCGGTCGACAACGAGGAATATAAGAAGGCCCGCGGCCAGCTCATGGCGCAGATCCGCCAGCGCCAGCAGGAAGCCTACGAGAAGTTCAAGGCCGAGAAGATGAAGGAGCTGCCGCCGCAGCCCGGCGCGGCCGAAGCCGCCGCAGCAGCAGCCAAGAAGAACGGCGAGGCGAAGAAATAATCGTCTTCCGGAACCGAGATCCAGAATTGAAAGGCCGCCCTTCGGGCGGCCTTTTTGTTTGCATATCGCGCCTCAGGGTGGGCGCGGAGTGATGAGGGAGCCCTGCCGCACTCCGGATCAGTGCGGCTGGATATAGACCGCGCGATAGCTGCCGTCCTCGTCCTCGATGAAATAATCGTCGATCTGCGGATGGCGCAGGGGCTCGCCGCTCTCGTCCGGCAGCAGGTTCTGCTCCGAGACGTAGGCGATGTATTCCGTGTCGGCGTTTTCCGCGAGCAGGTGGTAGTAGGGCTGATCTTTGACGGGCCGGCCCTCGGCCGGGATCGCCTGATACCAGTCCTCGGTATTGGAGAACACCGGATCGATATCGAACACGATGCCGCGGAAGGAATGCATCCGGTGGCGCACCACCTGGCCGAGCGCGTACTTCGCCCTGCGGACGGCGTTGGCCGGAGCCTTGCGCTTGGCACGGCGGCGCGGCGTCGGCGGCTGTGTCTGTTTGCGCTGCATGCTTTTCACCCCCCAGACCCATTCGAAAAGAGGGCCGAGCCAAAGTCAACGGAACTATGCTTTATAGTTGATGGTGCGGCGTGCATCAGGATCGGAAACCGTAGGCTTCGGCGCGCTCGGGATCCTTCTCGGCCACGAGGCGGGCGAGATCCACGATCACCTTGGCCTGCTTCCAGGTCGCGTCGTCCTGCATCTTGCCGTCGATCATCACCGCTCCCGTACCATCGGGCATCGCCTCCAGGATGCGCTTCGCAAACGCCACCTCGTTGACATCCGGAGAGAAAACCCGCTTGGCGATGTCGATCTGGCTCGGATGCAGCGACCAGGCGCCCAGGCAACCCTGGATGAAGGCGTTGCGGAACTGCGCCTCGCACCCAGCCGGATCGGAAAAATCGCCGAACGGCCCATAGAACGGCTTCAAGCCATAAGCGAGGCACGCATCCACCATGCGGCCGATGGTGTAGTGCCAGAGATCCTGCTGGGCGCGGGCCCGCCCGGCTCCAGCGGCGGCGCCTGCGTCGGACAGCACGGCATAGTCCGGATGGCCGCCGCCGACGCGCGTCGTCTTCATACCGCGGGAAGCTGAGAGATCGGCCGGGCCGAGGCTCATGCCGTGCATGCGCGGCGAGGCGGCGGCGATCGCCTCCACATTCTTCACGCCCTCCGCCGTCTCGAGAATGGCGTGGATGAGGATCGGCCGTGTGACGGCATGCTTCGCCTCGAGCTGGGCGAGAAGCTGGTCGAGATAGTGAATGTCCCAGGGGCCTTCGACCTTGGGCAGCATGATGACGTCGACCTTATTTCCGGCCTCGCGCACGATCTCGATCACGTCGTCGAGCATCCATGGCGAATTCAGGCAATTGATGCGAACCCATAGGCCAGTCCCGCCGAAATCGGTCTCACGCGCCAGCTGGATGAAGCCCTGGCGCGCCGCCTCCTTGTCGCCTGCCGGGATGGCATCCTCGAGGTTGCCGAGCACGACATCAACCTGGCGTGCGATATCCTTGATCTTGGAGCGGATCTTCTCATTATGCGGCGGCACGAAGTGGATCATGCGCTCAATCCGCACCGGCAGCGCTCGGTAAGGTTCCGGCGCGCCTATGGCCAGGGGGGCGAAATGCTTCGCAGGCGTGCGGACGGCGGACATTTAAGACACTCGGACCGGATTTGGGACGGATGGGATCGCGGCGCACTCTAGTTTGGGCACGCCGAGAGTCAACGCGCCCCAGGCCCGCACGTCCCGGCTCCAGAGGATGCCGGTTCAGTTCGCCGAGCCGCCCGAGGCGGCGTCATCGAGGTCGTGCCAGGCCGCCAGAGGCGCAGGCGCGGCGCCCAGCCGGGGCTGGGAGGCGAGACTTTTCGGCCTCCCTCCATTCTGCCCTCCCTGGCGCCGCTTGAGCTCCACGCTGCGAATCATGGCGCGGATACGTGGTTGAATCTCGCTGCGCCAGCGCGAACCGCTGAAAATGCCGTAATGCCCGACGCCGGGCTGGACGTAGGCGTAGCGCTCATCGTGCGGGATGTTCGGACACAGCTCGTGCGCAGCCTGCGTCTGGCCGAGGCCGCAGATGTCGTCGCGCTCGCCTTCGACCGTCATGAGCGCGGTCCTCGTGATCGCCGAGCAATCGATCAGGCGGCCGTGGTGGGTCAGCTCCCCTTTCGGCAGGGCATGGTCCTGGAACACCGTTTTGACGGTCTCGAGATAGAACTCGGCCGGGAGATCCATGACCGCCAGATATTCCTCATAGAACGCCTTGTGCGCCTTGACGCTCTCGCAGTCGCCTTTGACGAGGTTTTGGAACAGCTTCATGTGCGCTTCGGTATGGCGCTCGAGGTTCATGGTCATGAAGCCGGTGAGCTGGATGAAGCCCGGATAGACGCGCCGGCCAAAGCCCGGGTTCGGAAGCGGAACGTAGTGAATGACGTTGCGCTCAAACCACGAGAGAGGCTTCTCCTTGGCGAGCTCGTTGACCTTGGTCGGGCTGCGGCGCGTGTCGATCGGGCCGCCCATGAGCGTCATGGAGGCAGGCTGGAAGGGATCGTTATCAGCAGCCATGACCGCGGCAGCAACGAGGGCGGGGACGGCCGGCTGGCAGACCGCCATCAGGTGCGTATCGGGCCCGAGAAAGCGCACGAACTCGATGAGGTAATCTACGAAATCATCGAAACCGAAGGAGCCTTCATAGAGCGGGACGTCACGGGCATCGGTCCAGTCCGTGACGTAGGTGTCGTGCTCCTTCACCATCTCCTGCACGGTGCCGCGCAGGAGGGTTGCATAATGGCCCGACATGGGCGCGATGATCAGGACCTTGGGGTCGCGGCGCGACCCCGCCGCCCCGTGCTCACGCTTGAAATGCAGCAGATTGCAGAACGTCTTGCGCAGTACGGTCTCCTCGTACACGGGGACCGCGCGATCGCCGATGATGGTTTCCCGGATGCCGAACTCGGGCTTGCCGTAGCGGCGCGTCACACCCTCGAATACCTCGCAGGCGGCGGAGATGCTTCGGCCAAACTCGGTCAGCGCGAGAGGGTTGAGGGGCGTGTCCACCTGCGCCTTGACGGCTCGCGTCATGAGGCGGACGGGGTGGAGAAGCGCGTGCGCCATCTCATACGTGAAGTAGTCCATTGGTCCCGCTCTCCCGCAAGTGCTCACATGCAGTGCAGCAGCGGGCGCCCGATGCCGTCAAGCATTCCGTCCCGAAAGTATCAAAATTGCCTGGTCGAGGGCAAAAAAGTTACTCTACTTTAGGCGTGCACCATTTGAGATCCGCCGTTCATTCTCGTGTGGTGCCGAGAATGTTGCGGTGCACATCTCACTGAGCTGCGCGTGGGACATGGCAGGCTGAAGGCGCTCTCAGCGGCAGACGAGAACGGGAACGGTGCTGTGCGTCAGGACCTTGATGGCCTGGCTACCGAGCAGGAAACGCATGAGTCCGCGCCGGCCGTGAGAGGCCATGACGATGAGATCGCAGTCATATTTGCCGGCTGTCTCGATGATTCCCTCGGCCGGAAACTGATCCCGGATGTGGATGATCGTGCAGGCGACGCCGCGCTTCTGGGCTTCGTCGGCGACGGCGGACAGGATCTGCGCCGCATTGGCCGCGACGCTTTCATCATAGTCCTTGATCGGGAACGCCATGGCGACCTCACCGGGGGCCACGGCAACCCAGGGTTCGGTAACATTGATGGCCGTGACTTTCGCTCCAAGGCCCTTCGCGATGTCGAGGCCCTGAGCCACGGCCTTGCCCGCGAGCTCCGAGCCGTCCGTCGCAATCAGGATATGCGTAAACATGGGCCGGCTCCTTCGTTCCCGTGAGGAGAGTTTACGCGATCGGCCGGGCAGCGCCAGTTGAGGCTGATCAACAGACATTTGAAGGAACGGGATCGTGTTTTTTCACAGCAGCGAGGTTGCTCTCGGCGCGCGGGTCGGCTAGATGATCGCAGCGCGGGCCGCGCAGCGCTTCAGGCGTGGTTTCGGCCCGGTGCAAGCACATATCCTGAAAATATTTCAATCAGGCTGCCGTAGCTCAGTGGTAGAGCACTCCCTTGGTAAGGGAGAGGTCGCAAGTTCAATCCTCGCCGGCAGCACCATTTTTGATCTCACGCCGTTGCTCGCTGCGCTCGCAGGCCCCGATGGGGCGGCGCTTGCGCCGGCTCGATTTGCTCTCTGATCGCCTTTGGTGATGGAAGAATCCCACGGATCCGAGGTCGAGAGTGCTTCCGGAAAAGCGGGACTGCGGAACGGCTCTAAACCGCGAGTGCGACGAGGGCCGGGAAATCCGGAAGGCTTCCGGCGAAGGAAGCTCCGCCGTAAGCGAGGCAGAGCGCGGCCCCGAGGCCTGCCGCCCAGCCGAGGTGAGCGGCCGAAATCGGAGCGTGCTTACGAGCGGAACCGGATGCGCACGGCGCTGAAGGGGGTTTGCTTATGGCGGCGCCGCGATGGTGGCTTGCGGCGCCGTGCCCACGGGAATTCGCCATGTTGGCATCGATGAGCGTGCAGAGCCGGGCTGCCAGCGCCAGTATCAGGCCAACGAGAAAAGCGGCACCCGTGAGCGCCAAGCCGTTGACGTGCGCCGGATTGGGAGCAACCGCCGCCTGGGCGACCGGCACTGCCGCCAAGCCGGCGATGTTGAGGAGCAGGAGCGCGTTCAGAACGGTCTTCGGCATGACTTATGTCAACCTGTCTGCGACATTTTGCTGCGACAGGATGCGTGGGCTTGAGGAGTCGCGTCTACCTACTCAGGCGATCATGCTCGAAATTGATCCCTCTCTGGTTGTCGGAGGCAGCCTCACGCTCCGTCACTTTCCCCTTCGAGATCCGCCATTCGGTGACTGATCCCACACGAGCTGCCCGTCATCGGCGTGTCATGCGACCGCCATAAGTCCGGTCTGCAACGCGGCCTGCACGCTTTCTGCAGGCGTGAACCTCGGAGGTCACCAACCGGCGATGGAATGGGCTGCATTCGTCTTTCTGGCGATGGCGATCCTTGTGCACATCACGACGGCGGCGATGGCGGCCGTACGGATCCGCAGGGCCTCGGCCCGAATGCCACCCGCCAACGTTCCCCCGACAAGCATTGTGCGCCCCGTGTGCGGGCTCGATCCATTCGACAACATCACGCTGGGCAGCACCTTCCGCGTCGAGCCGGAGAGCCGCCTTGAACTGCTGTTCTGCGCCGCTCACGAGCGGGATGCGGCGGTGCCTCTGGTTCGCCGGCTCATCGCCGAGCGCCCCGACGTGGACGCGCGCCTTCTCCTCGGTGACGACCGAAGCACGTCCAATCCCAAGCTCAACAACGTCATCAAGGGCTGGGATGCGGCGCGGCATGGCTGGGTTGTGATCGCCGACAGCAATGTGCTCATGCCGCCGGACTATCTGGGCCGGCTGTTCGCGGCGATGGCGGACGATACCGGCCTCGTCTGCTCGCCCCCGATCGGCAGCCGCCCGCTCTCGTTCTGGGCTGAGGTCGAGTGCGCCTTCCTCAATACCTATCAGGCGCGCTGGCAGCTCGCTTCCGACAGCGCCGGCTTGGGCTTTGCGCAGGGCAAATCGATGCTCTGGCGGCGCGAGGTGCTCGATCGGGCCGGCGGCATCCGGGCGCTCGGCATCGAAATTGCGGAGGATGCAGCGGCGACCAAGGTGGTGCGGCGGGACGGGCTGCGCGTGCGCCTTGTCGGCGCGCCGTTCGAGCAGCCGCTCGGGGTCCGCTCGTGTCGCGAGGTGCTCGCCCGTCAGGTTCGCTGGGCGCGACTGCGGCGGGCGACGTTCCCAGGCTTCTATGCGCCCGAGGTGCTGACGAGCAGCGTGGGCGCGATGGCGGCCGCGACCGTGGCAGCGCCGCTTATGGGTCTCGAGCCTGGGCTCGCGGCAGGGCTCGTCGCGGCGCTTTGGTTCGGCAGCGAGGCGGTGCTCGCGAAAGCCGCGGGCTGGCACCTAAACCTTGCCTCGCCCTTAGCCTGGATGGTGCGCGACGTGGTGCTGCCGGCCATCTGGCTCAAAGGCTGGATCGGCGACGGCTTCACATGGCGCGGCAACGACATGACCGTGGCGGACGCGGGCGTTGCCGCCGGAGAGCAGGGGCAGCCTTGAGGCATGCGGTTAGCCCCGAATCCGGAAGGGCCCCGAACGATCAGCCGCGCCCGCGATAGGGGGCGACGCCCTGTTCCGGCAGCCACACACCGGAGGGCAGCTTGCCCGTCTGCCAGAAGACGTCGATCGGAATGCCGCCACGGGGATACCAGTAGCCGCCGATGCGCAGGAACTTCGGCTCGATGAGCGATGCGAGGCGCTTGCCGATGGCCACCGTACAGTCCTCGTGAAAGGCGCCATGGTTGCGGAATGACGCGAGAAAAAGCTTGAGCGACTTGCTTTCGACAAGCCAGTCGCCTGGCACGTAGTCCATGACGAGATGCGCGAAATCGGGCTGTCCCGTCACGGGGCACAGCGAGGTGAACTCAGGTGCCGTGAAGCGCGCCACATAATCCGTGTCGGCGTGCGGATTGGCAACGCGCTCGAGCACGGCTTTATCCGGGCTCTCGGGAATTTGCGTGGCGCCGCCGAGGAGCGTGACGCCTGTGATCTCGCGGCCCATGCCGTTCTCCTCCCTGTTCAAGCTGTGAGACGCTTGCCGTGCAGATTGCCGGTATAGATGCAGCCTTCGCGGCAGCTATCGCGCGTGACGTGAATTTCCGCGAGGCCCGGGACGCGGCTTTCGAGCCGGCTCCACAGCCACATCGAGATACGTTCGAGCGTCGGAAGCTCGAGGCCCTCGACCTCGTTCAGGAGACGATGATCAAGCGCGTCGTGCGCCTCGGCCATGGCCTTCGACAGATCGTCGAAATGAAAGACGAGGCCGGTCGTGGCATCGGGTTCGCCGTCGATGACGACGCGCACGCGGAATGAATGGCCATGAATCCGAGAATTCGGATGGCCGGGCGGGGCGGACGGCAGGAAGTGTGCCGCCTCGAAGAGGAATTCCCTATATATGCGCATGCGGGCTCCCATAGGGGATTTTATGCGGCCGCGCCAGCGTTTCGGGCGTACGTGCAAGCCCAATTCCTGGCCCAAGAACGGTGCTTTACGCCTCCGCCCTCACGGAATTCCTATGTGCTTGTGCGTTTGGACCGAGAGGCGCCATTCGGGGTGAGCCTTCACATAGGCCACGGCGGCGGCCGTGTTGCGGGAGAGATCCGGGCCATCCATCGGGCTCAGGAAGCGGCGGGGAAAATCGAGCCCGGCAAGGTTCTCCGGGGCCAGCCCATCCTGCGGAAAGACCAGCTTCAGCTCATCCCCATGGGTCTGGAGGAGCGTGTTGCCGGCCTTGGGGCTGACGCAGATCCAATCTAGCCCTGCAGGCAGAGGAAGCGTGCCGTTGGTTTCGATGGCAACGGCAAAGCCGCGGGTATGCAGCGCGTCGATCAGCGGCGCGTCGACCTGCAGGGCCGGCTCTCCGCCGGTGAGCACCACGAACCGTTCGCCGCCTGCGCCCTGCCAGGCCTCCGCGATGGCCTCCGCAAGCGCAGATGCGCCACGAAACTTGCCACCGCCCGGCCCGTCCGTGCCGACGAAGTTGGTGTCGCAGAAGCGGCAGTCGGCGCCGGCCCGGTCTGCCTCGCGGCCGGACCATAGGTTGCAGCCGGCGAACCGGCAGAAAACCGCCGCGCGGCCGGCGTTCGCGCCTTCGCCCTGGAGAGTGTAGAAGATTTCCTTGACGGCATACATGGCCCGATCCCTTAGGCTGGCGCCCGCCGCTGTCAAGCGCCGCAGCGCCGCTCCGTACCGGGGAACCTCCGGGGCCCGCAACGGGTATCCTTCTCACACCCAAGCGGACACTCAAACGGACGGGCGAGGAACACCATGCAATGCTCGATATGCGGCGCCGAGGCCGCGGATCTCACCCCGGGGGAGTACGACGGGATCGTCGTGCGCTGCAAGCGGTGCGGGGAATACGAGATCGCCGACGATGCCCTCAACAGCTTCCTGCGCCTCGACTATGACACGCGGGTTGCGCTGCTCGAGGAAGCGAAAGGCGCCGCACGGCCCGGGGAGAGACCGGAGATTTCCGTCGGCGCGCTGTGAGGGCGCCAAAGCGGAGACGAAGCCCGTTCACGTCCTCCGGCCAGCCAGACATACACGGCTTTCAAGGCTCCCTTCCCGGGGGGAAGAGAGCCAACCTGCGAGACAACGTGAAAGGGCTGACCGATCAGTGGCGGGTTGCCTCGAAGAGGAACCAGTGCCGCTTCTCCGCCTCGTCGATCCAAACGTCGAGGAGGCTCGATGTGGCGAAATCGTTGTGCTCGTCCGTCAGCTCGTGGACGGTGCGCATGCGCTGGATGAGATCCTTGGTGTCGTCCCGCAGCTCGGCGAGCATGCCTTCGGGATCCACGTAATCGGCGTCGTTGTCCTCGACGCGCTGCAGGCGGGCGATGTGTCCGATGGACCGTAGCGTGGTTCCGCCGAGCTTGCGCACGCGTTCGGCGATCGGATCGGTCATGGCGATAATCTGAGCCGATTGCTCGTCGAGAAGGAGATGATAGTCGCGGAAATGCGGTCCGCTCACGTGCCAGTGGAAGTTCTTCGTCTTGAGGAAAAGGGCGAAGGTATCGGCGAGCAGCTCGTTGAGTGCGCCCGTGAGATCGCGCACAGCATTGTCGCCGAGGTCGCTCGGGGTGGCGAGCGGAGCCTTTCGGCGCTCGGCGGCTTTTTTGAGGTCGCTCTTCGTCTCTGCCATGGGGAAGCTCCATCGGTTCCGGGGGAGAAAGGGACGCCTGTTTAGGTAGGAAGCGCACCTCGCGAAGGGAAGCACCCGGACGAGCGGCAGTGGCGAAGACGTTAACGTAGGCTTTGCTCGCTTTCGTGGTCCCGCCAGGAATACCAGCCGCGGGCGCGAAGCTCGCACGCCGGGCAGTGGCCGCAGCCATAGCCCCACGCATGACGGTGCTCGCGATCGCCGAGATAACAGGTGTGGGTGTGCTCCCGTATGAGCTCGACGAGGGCCGTGCCGCCGAGCGATTGGGCGAGCGCCCAGGTGGCGGCCTTGTCGAGGTGCATCAGGGGTGTTTCGATCGTGATTTCCCGATCGAGACCGAGCGAGATGGCCTCCTCTTGAGCGCGCATGGTTGCGGCGCGGCAGTCGGGATAGCCGGAATAGTCGGTCTCGCACACGCCTGCGACGAGCATCGCGAGCCCGCGACGATAGGCAAGGGCAGCGGCGTAGGTCAGAAACAGAAGATTGCGGCCGGGCACGAAAGTCGAGGGCAGACCGGCCTCGGTCAGCGCGATTTCAGTCTCGCGCGTGAGGGCGGTTTCGCTGATGCGCGCCAGCTCGGGGAGAGCAAGGAGATGATCGGGTCCGAGCGCGCGCCCCCAGGGCGGGAAGGCGGCGCGGACAGCCTCGATCACGACGGTGCGCTGCGCGAGCTCGACGGCGTGGCGCTGACCATAGTCGAATCCGATCGTCTCGACGCGCGGATAGCGCGCCAGCGCCCAGGCAAGGCAGACGGTCGAATCCTGGCCGCCGGAGAAAAGGACGAGCGCACCGCCGGACGCCATCTCAGAAGCTTTTTCCATCGATCTCGTTCACTTTCACGTCGCCCGGCTCGATCTCGTCAAGGCAACGAATGTTGAGCGCGACCATCTCGCCGCCGCCGGTGGCACCGCGGGCGAAGGCCGTGACGCCGCAGGTCTTGCAGAAGAGATGATGGATGGCCTTCTTGCCGAACTGATAGTCGGTGAGCGCGTCGCCGCCCGCTTGCAGAGTGAAATCCGAAGCTGGGATGAACGCGAGCAGCGTGCCCTTGCGCCGGCACATCGAGCAATTGCAGCTCAGGGCCTCGGTGATGGGGACGCTGCGGGCCGCGAAGCGCACGGCACCGCAGTGGCAGGAGCCATGGTAGGTCGTCTGTTGGCTGGTCATGGTGTCGTCTTGCTCCGGTCGGGTCTGCGCTGGCCAGCAGGGTAGATGCTGCTACCCTGCGGGGGCTTTCCGGGAACGTGGAACCCGGCTACAACTCGGCACGCTGCGGCACCGCACGCCCCTCACACATATAGCGTTTTCGTTCACCTGACGTCTCAAGGAAACACTCATGACTGCCATCGTCGACATTCTCGGCCGCGAAATTCTCGACAGCCGCGGCAACCCAACCGTCGAGGTCGACGTCATGCTCGAGGACGGATCGATGGGTCGGGCAGCGGTTCCGTCCGGCGCCTCGACGGGGGCACACGAAGCCATCGAGCTGCGGGACGGAGACGCAACGCGCTATTTCGGCCGGGGCGTGCAGAAGGCCGTCGATGCGGTGACCGGCGAGATCTCGGATGCGCTTCTCGGTCTCGATGCCGAGGACCAGCGCGGTCTCGACGCCGCCATGCTCGCGCTCGACGGCACGGAGAACAAGAGCCGCCTTGGCGCGAACGCCATTCTCGGCGTGTCGCTCGCCGCGGCGAAGGCGGCGGCCGCGGCTTCCGGGCTGCCGCTCTATCGCTACGTCGGCGGCGCTTCGGCCCATGTGCTGCCGGTGCCGATGATGAACATCGTCAACGGCGGCGCCCATGCCGACAATCCGATAGACATTCAGGAGTTCATGATCATGCCGGTCGGCGCCGCGACGTGCGCCGATGCCGTGCGGGTCGGTGCCGAGATCTTCCACACGCTGAAGAAGGCCTTGCAGGATGCCGGGCAGAATACCGGCATCGGCGACGAGGGCGGGTTTGCGCCGAACCTCAAGAGCGCCGACGAAGCTCTCGGCTTTATCGTGAAGTCGATCGAGCGCGCCGGCTACAAGCCTGGCGACGACGTCGTACTCGCGCTCGATTGTGCAGCGACGGAGTTCTACAAAGGCGGCACGTACGAGCTTGCCGGAGAGGGCAAGAGCCTCGATAGCGCCGGCATGGTGCGTTATCTCGAGGACCTCGTGGCGCGCTATCCCATCGTCTCGATCGAGGACGGGATGGGCGAAGACGACTGGGAAGGCTGGAAGGCACTCACGGATGCCATGGGGCGCGACGTGCAACTCGTGGGTGACGATCTCTTCGTCACCAACACGACGCGCCTTTCGCGCGGCATCAAGGCGCGCACCGGCAACTCGATCCTGATCAAGGTCAACCAGATCGGCACGCTGACGGAGACGCTGGACGCGGTCTCCATGGCGCAGCACGCAGGCTACACGGCCGTGATGTCGCATCGCTCCGGCGAGACCGAGGACGCCACCATCGCCGACCTCGCGGTTGCGACCAACTGCGGGCAGATCAAGACCGGCTCGCTCAGCCGCTCCGACCGCCTTGCGAAATACAATCAGCTGATCCGCATCGAGGGCGAGCTTGGCGCCGTTGCGCGCTATGCTGGCCGCAGCGTGTTGCGGGCCAGCCGCGCAGCGTAGCCGTCCCGCTTAGCGAGGCGGTGCCGCGATCCCGACGGTGGCCGGCCCGGACACGGGCGCGGCTTTACCTCGTTTTAAGAGGCGGGGTCCTATAGTCCTCTCGTTCCCGGTTTCAATTAGTGCGTAACGTCGAACACTCGTGCTGCGTAAGCCCATATACGATCGGCGGACCTGGTTAAGGCAGGCAATGGTGTTGCTTTTCTGCCTGGCGTTGACCGCTTATTTCGCCTTTCATGCCGTAAATGGTCGCCATGGCCTCGAGGCTCGGGAGAAATTGCTCGAGCGCGAAAGCGTGCTCCAGTTTGAAATCCAGAGCCTCGAGGCTGTGCGCGCGCACTTGGCGCGCGACGTCGCCTTGCTTCGCCCCGAAATCCCCGATCCCGATTTTGTGGAGGAGATCGCCCGCGAGGTCCTCGGCTTCGCGCATCCGCGCGATCGGGTGATCATGGATGAAGCGTCCTCGGGCTGAGGCTGCCGCGTATGGCTTCGCCCGGTCCTTCACCCGCATGGCTTCGCCCGGTCCTTCACCCGCATGGCTTCGCCTGGTCTTTCACCTGCATGGCTTCGCCATGACCGGCTCCCACTTTTCCGGAAGTACTCCAGCGACACCCATCCACGTACCTTTTTTCCATAAACCACAGCGTCGTATGTCCTCGCTATCGCGCGTCCTCCGACTCGCGCCGCTGATCCGCGTCAACGGCGAGGCGCGGCATTGCCACCATATTCGGAGACGGAAGCGTTGCGTCCAGGGGCGCTAACCGCGTCGGCATGAAGGCGCGCAGCCTCCGTTACGCTGCAATGCAAAAGGCAGGACGCTGGCCTCCCGGCCGCATCGTCGTGTAGATTTCGTCTTTCGGCGTCACGATATCGCGCCGGCGCGGCACGCCGGCCGTCCATTGCGATTCATGATTTTTCAAGAGGAGCGAACATGGCGGCATACGCTCAGGATCCGTCCGGCGCGGAGAGCATCGCGTTCTCCGCCGAGGAGGATATCGCGGCGTATCGCAGCATGCTCCTCATCCGCCGCTTCGAGGAGAAAGCTGGACAGCTCTATGCTCTGGGCGCGATCCACGGCGCCTGCCCGCTCTGCATCGGGCAGGAGGCCTCGGTGGTCGGCACACTGATGGAGGCGCGGCCGACAGATCCCATCATCACCGGCTATCGCACGCACGCGGCGCTGCTGGCACGGGGCGCCGACCTCCACTCCATGATGGCGGAACTCACCGGGCGGCGCACCGGGCTCAACGGAGGCGCTGGCGGCGCGGCGCGCATGTTCGCGCCGGAGCACCGCTTCTATGGCGGGCACGGGAGCGACGGGCTCGGGGCGCCGATCGGAGCAGGCCTGGCTTTCGCATCTCGATATCGCGGCGACGGCGCAGTCACGCTCTCCTTCTTCGGCCAGCGCGCCGCTGCCCGTGGCCGCGTGCTCGAAACCTACAGGCTTGCCGCCCAGCAGGCCTTGCCCATCGTGTTCGTCGTCGACAACAACACGGCGCAACCGGGCGCCAGCGTCGTGCTGGGCTCCGTGCCATCGGCGATTTCGGAAAGCGGCCGCCCCTTTGCCATCCCCGGCGAGCAGGTGGATGGAACGGACGTGCGCTCTGTTCGGGCAGCAGCCCGGCGTGCGATCGTCCGTGCCCGCCAGGGTGGCGGCCCGACGGTTCTCGAGGTGCTCACCTATCGCTACCGTGGCCACGCCGAGTTGGCGGCGATCACAGACGACGGCGATGAGAGCAGCGTACGGCGGGAGGATGCGGACCCCGTCCTCAAAGCGCGGACGCAGATCCTCGCTGCCGGCCATCTCGGCGACCGCGAACTGAGGGCGCTCGAGAAGGACGTGAGAGAGCGCGTCCTCGCGGCGGCATCGGCTGCTCGCTCCGCGCCTCCTCCCGAGCCGGAGGCTCTTCTCGCAATGGCGGAGGGCTGAGCCATGCGCCGCGAGATCCGGATGCCGTCGATCCTGCCATCGATGACGGATGCCAAGGTCGCGCGCTGGCACGTGTCCGAGGGGCAGAGCGTGGCGGAGGGCGACCTGCTGCTCGAGGTGGCGACGCCGACGGCAACCTTCGACATCGAAGCCGACGGGGAGGGGCGCGTCGAGCGGATCCTGGTCCCGGCCGGTACCGAGGGTGTCAAAGTCGATACACCGATCGCTATCCTATTCGGCGACACTCAGCACCAAAGCCGGCCGCTGGCCTTCGCCGCGCTTGAACAGATCTCTCAGCGCGAACGGGCGGCGGTGCACGCTGAAAAGACCGCGCAAAGCTATGCCGAGGCGCTTCGCGACGCACTCGCGGCCGAGATGCGTGCCGACCCCTCGGTTTTCCTGATCGGGCTCGATGCCGCGCGCAATCGCGGCACATCGAAAGTGATGGAGGGCCTGATCGACGAGTTCGGCCCGGCTCGCGTCATCACGGTGGCGGCGTTCGACGAAGCCATGATCGGCATGGCGCTCGGGGCCGCGTTCGCCGGTCTTCGCCCCGTGGTCGAGGTGCCGCACTGGGGCTCCGCCCTGGAGACGCTCTCCCCCTATTTGACGAGCGCGGTTCAGGCGGCGGCTTTGTCGGGCCGTCGCCTCGCAGCGCCGATCGTATTCCGTGGGCCGAACGGATATGTCCCGGGGATGACCGGGAACGCGTCGCGCTGTGCCGCCGCCTCGCTCGCGCATCGGCCCGGTCTCAAGGTCGCGCAACCAGCCACCGCGGCATCGGCCAAGGCGCTCCTCAAGGCCGCCATTCGCGACCCCGGTCCTGTTGCGCTGCTCGAGGACGCGCGCCTCTATCGTGCGCGTGACGCCGGCGATCCGGCGGCCGATGGCGCGTCGGGCCTCGGCACGGCGCGCATCGCCCGCAATGGACGCGATCTCACGCTCACTGCCGCCGGCCACGCGCTTGTGCTGGCGCTCGAAGCGGCGGCCCAACTCGCCCGCGACGGCATCGAAGCCGAGGTCATCGATCTGATGAGCCTGCGGCCGCTTGACCACGACACGATCGTCGCCTCCGTCAGGCGGACGGGACGGCTCGTAACCGTCGAGGAGGGGTGGGGCGAGTACGGGATCGGCGCGGAGATCGCAGCTTCGGTCGCAGTGCATGCCTTCGGTCACCTCAAAAAGCCGCCGGCGCGTATTGCCGGCAGCGGTGTGCCGATGCCGTACGCGCCGGAATTGCAGACCCTCGCGCTGCCAACGACTGATGCGATCATTCGAGCCGCCCGAAATCTCGTGCGGGACGGCTGAGGCCCGATTTCCACTCTCACGGCACTTTTGCTCAGGCTGGCGGACGCATGCATGTGGCGGTCCCGCCACGCGGGCCCCGTTTCCACAGATTCGCCGTTGTCAATAGACGCTGTACACGGTCAATTGCGGGCGGCCTGCTTGTGGGGGCCGGGAGTCGCTCCTAGACCGGAGAAGCGTACAGGCAACATGCGATGCCTCACGTACGGCACGGGGGACACCATGCAGATACCGTCAATGGCACTTCTCCTCACGGCATGCGGCACACTGATGCTCGCTGGATGCTCTTCGGACGGCGGCTTGTTGGGGGGAGCGCTCACAACGCAATCGATCCCGACAGGGTCCGCCGCGGCCTCGGTCGCGACCGCCAAGGCCGATCCGGCATGCCACACGCTCATGCAACGCATCGAGGCCTTGCGCCAGGATGGCCTCACCGAGCGGCTCGAGAAGGCCAGCACCGGAAAGTCGGCAACTGTATCGGTCAAACGCGCCTCGCTCGCCCAAGCGGCGGAACTCGACCGTGCCAATGCCGAATTCCAGGCCAAGTGCTCTACGCTCCCGCGGATGCCCGTGCAGCATACGGCTCAGGTCGCCCCGCACAACGCGTCGCAGGTGGTGCCCGCAGCGGCGCCGCCGGTCATCGTGCAGCAGCGATAAACCGGCGGGACAAACGCAGGACGTGGCGCCGTGCTGTTGTCAGCATTCCGAGCTGCTGCATCGCGGCCACACTTCTCTACGAACGGTGTAGAACGAGCGGAGAGGGGTTCAACTGCGCGCTAGGAGCCTCTAACGTGTGGCTCTGATTTCTTCTCGAGAGGGCTTCCGGACCATGATTGCGGGGGTGCGCGGCGGCGCGTTTCGTCTTGCTATGCTCGGCGCCGCAGGTGTGGCCGTTGTCATCGGCGGCTGTGCATCCGGCAGCGGCAACGGTCCGACGCGGAAGACCCTGGCCAACGGTGAGTCGTGCGGGTCGATCAAATCGCAGCTCAACAAGCTCGATGCGCGCGGCGTTCCCGCCTCCGTGCAGGCGCAGGCCGCCGGGAGGAAGATCAGCGCCCAGCAGAAGGCCGACGCTGATCTCTATAACCGTCTTCTTAACGACTATCTCGGCGCCCGCTGCCACGTGTAAGGCATCACGCGAGGGTCGATGCACCTTCCGGATGCAAGATTTCGTTTTTATTCGCGTCCGACAGGATCGCTCTCGGCTCGCCCTGGCTCCGCATCCGCAAAAAAGCCCGCTTTCCGACCGTCCCTGCGCGCGTGCTTGAGCCTGCAAGCAGGCGGTAAGCCTTTGTTCGACCGTCTTATTCGTGCTCCAGTGGGCGGAGAGTGGCATCCAGCTCAAATGCTCCGGCTCAGGCTGCGGCATGGTAGGGCATTCAGCCCGGCGCGAAGCGTGATATAGGCGCATCCTCGACTAGAGCGCGTTCACTCTTATCGGAATCGGATTGCGCGACGTGAACGCGCGTCCGCATTCACCGAGAACGATCAGGCTCTAGGACGGGCGCTCACGGATTTCAGGGGGCCGTAAATATGGATTACGCGCAGTTCGCGATCGACAACAAGACGTGGATCGTCATGATCGTCAACGGCCTCATCGCAGGCTGGCTGGCGGGATTGCTCCTCGGGGGCGGCGGATTGATCCGCAATCTGCTGGTGGGCTTGATCGGCGCCTTCGTAGGCGGCTATCTAGTGGCCGCCGGACTTCTGGTGCTACCTTTCGACTTCGATTCAATCGTGCCTTACGGCAATCAGATCGTGGTCTCGACCGTCGGCGCTATGCTGGTGGTGATCGTCGCCCGCTTTCTCGGCGGGCGCTGAAGGAGCGGCAGGAGTACGCAGCCGGCGGCACATCGGCTAGAGCCCTTCCAGCACAAGTGGAATCGGGGAATGGCTCTGGGTTCTCGTTTGGGCGTGCGTCTTTCCGGAGAACCGGTTCCCACCTTTCCGGAAGCACTTTAGGCTCTCATCCATGGTCACAGTCATCGATACACGTGCACAGGGCGCCGCTCCGCGTGTGAGGCATCCCGAAAAGGCTCACAAGCCCGATCAGCCGATGCTGCCGAAGCCGCCGTGGATCCGCGTGCGCGCCCCAGGCTCGAGCGGCTTTCTCGCCACGCGCGCCATCGTGCGCGAGCATGGCCTGGCGACGGTGTGCGAGGAGGCGGGCTGCCCCAACATCAGCGAATGCTGGCAGAAGCGGCACGCCACTATGATGATCATGGGCGAGATCTGCACGCGCGCCTGCGCCTTCTGCAACGTGACCACCGGGCGGCCGAATGCGCTGGATCCGGCGGAGCCGCAGCGGGTCGCGGATGCGGTGGCCAAGCTCGGCCTCGAGCACGTCGTCATCACTTCGGTCGACCGCGACGATCTCGACGATGGAGGCGCGGCGCACTTCGCCGCCGTCATCTCGGCCGTGCGCGCAAGCGCGCCGGAGACCAGCGTGGAAGTTCTTATCCCGGATTTCCTGCGCAAGGACGGCGGTCTCGCCCGCGTCGTGGAGGCGGCGCCGGACGTTCTGAACCACAACCTCGAGACGGTGCCTGGGCTCTACCTGCGCATCCGTCCGGGAGCGCGTTACTTCCACTCGCTTCGTCTCCTCCAGCAGGCGAAGGAGATGAACCCGACGCTGTTCACGAAGTCCGGCCTCATGGTCGGCCTCGGGGAGACGCGGGAGGAGATCCTGCAGGTGATGGATGATCTCAGGACAGCGGACGTCGATTTCCTCACCATCGGCCAATACCTGGCGCCGACGCGCAAGCATGCCGAAGTGAAGCGGTATATGCCGCCGGAAGAGTTTGAAGAGCTGAAGCAGATCGCGCTGGCCAAAGGCTTCCTCGTCGTGGCGTCGAGCCCGATGACACGCTCCTCGTATCATGCGGGCGACGATTTTCGCCGTCTCCAGGCGGCGCGGGCCGCGGGTTAGAGCCTCCGTCCTTGCCGAGTTTCCGCACCGTCCGCCACGTCCCCTTCACCCCGCGCGAGATGTTCGAGGTGGTGGCCGACGTCGAGCGCTATCCCGAGTTCCTGCCGCTGTGCGAGGGGCTGACGGTGCTTGAGCGCGTGGACGACGAGCGTGGCAGCAGCCTCACGGCCACGATGACTGTCGGCTACAAGGCGATCACCGAGCGGTTCACGACGCAAGTCCGGCTCGACCCCGAGGCGGGGGAGATCCGCGTGCGCAACATGGACGGCCCATTCAGCCACCTCGAGAACGAGTGGCGCTTCGTCGCCGCGGACAGCGGATGCGACGTGCACTTCTCCATCTCGTATGCCTTCCGCTCGACGATGCTGGCACTCATCGTAGGTGCGGCTTTCGAAAAGGCCGTGCGCAGCTACACCGAAGCCTTCGAAGCGCGCGCGCGTACGCTTTACGGACCGCGCGCTGCGGTCTGAGCCTCGGCTGGGACGGGCGCACTGCGCGCGCTTAGTTGATCGCCTTCTCGCGGTTTCTGACGGTGGCCATTCCCGTGGCGCTCTCCAGGCCCTTGACGCCGGAGAGGCGGGCGCTGTCGAGATCGGCATTGCTCAAGTCGGCGCCGGTGAGATCGGCATCCGTCAGGTCAGCGTGCGAGAGATCGGCGCTCTTGAGGCTCGCGCCGCTCAGGTTGGCTCCCCGCAAGTTGGCGAACCGCAGCGAGACGTGGCCGAGGTTGGCCCCTGAAAGATCCGCCGCAGTCATATCGGCGGCGTCGAGGCGCGAGCGCCAGAACATGTCGATGAAGCCGGTGTCGTTCTCAGGCGCGAGCGTCACGCCGGCCATACGCGCTCCCGCAAAGCTCGCTCCCATGAAGCCGCCGAACATACGCGCTTTGGTGAGGTTCGCCTCGGTGAAGCTCGGCGCTTCATCCAGTTTGGCCTCCACGGACATGGACGTCGTGGGACGCAGAAGGCTTGCGCCGGAGAGATTTGCGCGGTCGAAGCGCGCGCCGATGGCGATGATGCGGTCGAGACGCGCGTCGCTGAGATCCGCCTCGCTCAGATCTGCGCCGCTGAGGTCGGCGCCAAAAAGGTCGCTTTTCACAAGCATGGCCTTTTTGAAGCGGAGGCCCGCGAGGTCGAGGCCCGAAAGGTTGCGCCCGCTGAAGTCGAGCCGGTCGGCTTCGCCAGCCTGATGGAGTTGCTCCGTGACCTGGCGCGCGGTGAGGGAATCAGCGGCGAGCGCGGCCACCGCCGCAGCCATGGTGATGGCTGCGGAGACGATGCAAAGAATGTGCAGAGAGCGGGCGCGAGTCACGGCGCGCCTGAGCGAATATCGGTGGCCGTCATAATGTTCAGCACGCTATCCGAGATGCACCGGAAGATCCACACACAACTTTGTAGCCGTCCGTGTGGACCTGCCTGGGCACCGGAGAGACGGAACGGAGCATTCGTTTTCTTCGGCAGAACCAGCATCTCAAGCGATGAGGTTCTCGTCCGCGAGCCCCGCTTCCAGCATCGCCAAGGCCTCCCTGATCGTTTGCAATCGTACCCCGGCGCGCCCGACGTCGCCGAAGCGAAATTCTTTCGCCTGGGTCGGCGTTCCCGGCATTGCGAGACCAATGTAGACGAGCCCGACGGGCTTGGCAGCCGTTCCGCCGTCAGGACCGGCGATCCCCGTTACAGAGAGCGCCACGTCCGCCGCAGACGCGCGCCGAGCACCGTCCGCCATGGCGTTTGCCACCTCGGCGCTCACGGCGCCGTGCCGCAGCAGCACCTCGAAATCCACATTGAGAACGCCGACTTTCGCCGCGTTGGAATAGGTGACGAAGCCGCGCTCGAAAACATCCGAGACGCCTGGGATGGCGGTGACCAGCCCGGCGATCAGCCCGCCCGTGCAGCTCTCGGCGGTAGCGAGCTTGAGGGACCTCGCGCGCATCGCAACGAGAAGCCGCTCCGCGCGGGAGGTGAGCTCGGATGGAAACATTCACGACATTCCTGCGTCTCGAGGAGGGCCGCCGCCGGCCCCTCCATCAACGCGCGTGTCCCGGAACGGTTCGATCCCGTAGCTGACAGCTCTCCGATTGATCTGACGTGCGGCAGCGCCGCGAGTCATCAGTCGGCAATCAGCTTCTCGGCAAGATGGAGAAGGTCATCCAGCTTGGCGCGCGTCTCGGCGCCCATGGCTGCCGTGGCCCGCCCCTGGGCTGCTTGCCAGACCGGGAAGGCGTCCTTCAGTGCTGTCTGCCCCTTGGGGGTCAGATGCAGTCCGCGGCCGCGGCGGCCGGCCGGCGGATCCATGATGATCATGCCGAGCGCGAGCAGGCGCTTCAAGTTGCGCGAGAGCGTCGACTTCTCGATGTCGAGCTCATGGCCGATCTCGACAGCGGTGATGCCATCGCGGGAAGCGAGCTGAGCGAGCAGCGTGTACTGGCTCGCGGTGATGCCGAGCGGACGCATGGCGTCGTCGTAGATGCGCGTGATGATGCGCGAAAGCTGGCGCACGCGGGTTGCGAGGCAGGTCGCAGCCGTCGCTTCCGCAATGTCCGAAATGTCGGCGCCGCTGGTCTGGCCGGCCTCGGTCTGAGGACGCTCGAGCGTGTGCATCAAGTTCATGGAGAAGTCCCCCGCGAGTCGCTTTTGGTCATACAACCACCTGGGATGGTTGATGCCGCGATTCTGGCAGGAGGGTCAATGCAAGTCAGGCTCTGCTCAGGCGACACGCCATCGAACTGCGTGTTACTCGGCGGACGCATCACTCGGCACCATGACGGTCGCGGATGCGAGCGCAGCGATGCCTTCCTTGCGGCCGGTGAAGCCGAGGCGCTCGGTGGTCGAAGCCTTGACGCCGACGCGCGAGACCTGAATGCCGAGGATCGAGGCAATGGATCGGCGCATGGCGTCGCGATGGGGGCCGATGCGGGGCGCTTCGCAGAGGATCGTCACGTCGACGTTGACGATGCGGCCACCGAGGGCCGCGATCCGCCGCGCAGCATCTTCGAGGAAGAGACGCGACGGGGCGCCTTTCCACGCGGGATCGGACGGAGGAAAATGCTGGCCGATGTCCCCGTCGGCGATGGCTCCGAGGAGCGCATCGGTCAAGGCATGCAGCGGCGCGTCGGCGTCGGAGTGGGCGCTCAGCCCGCGCTCATGGGGAATGCGGACGCCAGCGAGCCAGACATGGTCGCCCTCACAGAACGCGTGCACGTCGAAGCCCGTGCCGGTACGCGGCTCTAAGGCTCCCGGTGACGACGCGAGAAGCTGCTCGGCCATCGTCATGTCCTCCGCGGTCGTGATCTTGAAATTGCGTGCGCTGCCCGGAACCAGCGCCACCTCGATGCCGGCCCATTCGGCGATGGCGGCATCGTCCGTGAACTCCGGCGCGCCAGGATCGGACGCGGCACGCTGGTGCGCGGCGAGAATGTCGCCGAACCGGAACCCCTGCGGAGTTTGAGCTTTCCAGAGGCCGGCACGAGGAAGCGTCGTGCCGATCAATCCACCGCCTGCGTCACGCTTCAGGGTATCGGCCAACGGCTCGGCTGCGATCGCGCCCCGGTGTGTGGAGAGGGCAGCGAGGACACGGGCCACGATATCGCGCGTGACGAGGGGGCGGGCCGCGTCATGGATAAGAACGACGTCCGGCTCGGAGGATGCAAGCGCCTCGAGCCCCAGGCGAACGGAGTCCTGGCGCGTCGCGCCCCCCGGGACGGGAGGGCGGATGCGGGCGTCGTCTGGCACACACGCGTCGTAGAGCGCGCGGTCGTCGGGATGGATGACCACGGTGAGGCTCGTGATGCCAGGCGTGGCCAGATACGTGGACATGGCGCGGGTGAGCGCAGGCCGGCCTGCGAGCGGCGCATATTGCTTCGGCCCATCCCGGAGAAGCGGGCTTTGGCCCGCGCGGGTGCCGCGTCCGGCGGCGACGATCAAGGCGGCGGCTGTCACGAAAAAGCATCCCGTGCATGCGAGTTGGATGAGGCCGACTTAGCGCGTGACGGTGCGGTTCGGCAATTCGGCGTTTGTCCCGTGCAATGGTCTTGCGTCGGACAAAGAGCAAGATTATCGTGCCCAATTCAACGGCATGAGAGATTATTGCCCAATATGCAGGCAGGCAAGGGAGAGCTGTCCTTGGCCCTACTCAAAATCGGTTCTCAGCACCCCTGCAATCCGGTCTTCCTGGCGCCGATGACCGGCGTCAGCGATCTGCCGTTTCGCCGCCTTGCCCATGCCTTTGGCGCGGGGCTCGTTATATCCGAAATGGTGGCGAGCGCCGAGTTGGTTCAGCAGCGACGGGACGTATTGAGACGAGCGGAGGGTGCTGGGCTCACGCCGTTCGTCATGCAACTTGTCGGCAGCGAAGCGCGCTGGATGGCGGAGGGCGCACGCATCGCGGAGGCGAACGGCGCCGATATCATCGACATCAACATGGGCTGTCCTTCCCGGGAGGTAACCGGCAAGGCTTCCGGCTCGGCGTTGATGCGCGATCTCGACCATGCGCTGGTCCTCATCGAGGCGGTCGTCGGCGCCGTCTCGGTTCCCGTCACGCTCAAGATGCGGCTCGGCTGGGATGATCGCTCACGCAACGCTCCGGAGCTCGCGCGCCGCGCAGAGGCGGCCGGCGTCCAGCTCATCACCGTTCACGGGCGTACACGCCAGCAGTTCTTTAAGGGCAACGCCGACTGGTCGGCCGTCCGCACCGTGTGCCAGAGCGTGCGCATTCCCGTGATCGTCAACGGCGATATCCGGACGGCGGAGGACGCACGCGCGGCGCTTGCCGCCTCGGGCGCCGACGGCGTCATGATCGGTCGCGCAGCCTATGGCGCGCCGTGGCTGCTCGGGCGCATTGCGGCGGCACTGGCAGGCGGGGACGATGGCGAGACGGCCGTGCCCGCGCTTGCCGAGCAGAGCCGCATCGCCCGCGGGCATGTAGAAGCGATGCTCACCCACTACGGTGACTTTCTGGGCTTGCGCAACGCACGCAAGCATATGGGCTGGTACCTTGAGACCAGCGGACATCGCTGCGGATCGCTCAAGGCGTGGAGACGCCGGATCTGCACGGAGGAGGACCCCCAGCGCGCGCTGTCGCTGCTCGACGCGTTCTATAGCTCCGCGCCTGAAAGCGACGTGCTCGAGCGGGAGGCATTGGAGGCCGCCGCGTGAGCAAAGCCGCCGCCCAGCATCCGACTGCGATCCGCAAGCCCCTGCTGGATTACGATGTGCTGCTTGCGGCGTTGCCCCATCCGATCCTCGTCATCGGCAACAGCAACCGCATCGTCTACGCCAATGCGGCCGCCGAAGCCTTCCTCTCCGCGGGCGTGCCGCTGCTGACGCGCCTCCACCTCGACGACGTGGTGACGTTCGGCTGCCCGCTGCTGGCGCTCGTCGCGCAGGTGCGGGAGACGGGCGTGACCGTCAACGAGTACGGCATCGAGATGGCGAGCCCGAGATTTGCCGATCCGAAGCTCGTCGATATCTATGCCGGGCCAATGCACGAAAACAGCGAGTTCGTGCTCGTCATGCTGCAGCAGCGGACCATGGCGCAGATGATCGAACGCCAGCTCACGCATCGCGCCGCGGCGCGCACCGTCTCGGGCATGGCGGCCGTGCTCGCCCACGAAATCAAGAATCCGTTGTCCGGGATCAAAGGTGCGGCCCAGCTTCTCGAGCAGAACCTCTCCGACGAGGATCGTGCGCTCTCCCAGCTCATCTGTGCCGAGACGGAGCGCATCCGCACCCTCGTCGACCGCATGGAGATCTTCGGCGACGAGCGGCCGCTCGCGAAAGAGCCGGTCAATATCCACGACGTTCTGGATCACGTGCGGCGGCTCGCCGAGAGCGGCTTTGCACGCGGCGTGCGGATCATCGAGGATTACGATCCGTCGCTGCCGCCGGTCCCCGGCAACCGCGACAAGCTCGTGCAGGCGTTTCTCAACCTGGTCAAGAATGCGGCCGAGGCCATCGGCAACACGGCGGACGGGCAGGGGCGCATCCTCATGCAGACCTCGTTCCGCCCCGGCGTGCGCCTCTCGGTGCCGGGCACGGGGGCTCGCGTCGCACTGCCCTTGATGATCCAGATCGAAGACAACGGCTCGGGTGTGCCCGACCACCTCAAGCCGCACCTGTTCGATCCCTTCGTGACCACCAAGCACAACGGCACGGGTCTCGGGCTCGCGCTCGTCGCCAAGATCATCGGCGATCATGGCGGCATCATCGAATGCCATGGCGAGGCGAGTCGAACCGTTTTCCGCGTGCTCCTGCCGATGCAGGATCAAAGCTCCGAAGATGGCACCCCGCGGCAGCAGACAACCGCCAACGAAAGAAGAAGGTAGCAACACCCATGGCTCGAGGCACCGTTCTCATCGCCGACGACGACAGCGCCATCCGCACCGTGCTGAACCAGGCGCTGGCGCGGGCCGGATACGCTCCCCGCGCAACCGGCAATGCCGCGACGCTCTGGCGTTGGGTGAGTCAGGGGGAAGGAGACGTCGTGATCACCGACGTCGTGATGCCGGACGAAAACGCCTTCGATCTCATACCGCGCATCAAGAAAGTGCGGCCCGAGCTGCCGATCATCGTCATGAGTGCGCAGAACACGCTCATGACGGCGCTGACGGCCGCGGAGAAAGGCGCCTACGAATATCTCCCGAAACCGTTCGATATTTCGGAAGTGGTCGCCGTCGTCGCACGGGCGCTCGCCGGCCAGGGTCGGCGTCCGCGCGGCCCGGCAACCGATGCAGAGAGCGAGGAGCTGCCGCTGATCGGCCGCTCTCCCGCCATGCAGGAGATTTATCGGGCGCTTGCGCGGCTGACGCAGACCGATCTCACGGTGATGATCCAGGGCGAGAGCGGCACCGGCAAGGAGCTGGTGGCGCGGGTGCTGCACGACTACGGCAAGCGGCGCCAGGGCCCGTTCGTCGCCATCAATATGGCGGCCATTCCGCGCGAGCTGATCGAAAGCGAGCTCTTCGGCCACGAGAAGGGCGCGTTCACGGGCGCGCAGGCTCGAAGTCCCGGCCGTTTTGAGCAGGCTGAGGGCGGAACGCTCTTTCTCGATGAGATCGGCGACATGCCGCTCGAAGCGCAGACGCGTCTCCTGCGCGTGCTGCAGCAAGGCGAATATACGACAGTCGGCGGGCGGACGCCGATCCGGACCAACGTGCGCATCGTGGCTGCAACCCATCGCGACCTGCGCGCGCAGATCCAGCAAGGCCTGTTCCGTGAGGATCTCTATTACCGTCTCAATGTCGTGCCGTTGAGGCTGCCGCCGCTGCGTGAGCGCGTCGACGACATCGGCGATCTGGTGCGCCACTTTTTGCGGCAGGCCGCGCGTGAGGGGCTCGGACAGAAGTCGATCGAGACGGCAGCGATCGAGCGCCTCAAGGCGCATCCATGGCCAGGAAACGTGCGCGAGCTCGAAAATTTCGTGCGGCGTGTCGGCGCACTCTACGCCGAGGAAACGCTGACCCGGCAGATCATCGACCAGGAGCTCGCCGACGTGCTGCCGGCGGCAGGCCGCGCAGACGACGGCGAACCGAGCGACCTGTCGGAGCTCGTCGAGCGCCATCTCACGCATTATTTTGCGGGCTTCGGCAAAGACCTGCCGCCGCCGGGGCTCTATGACCGCGTCATCCGTCAGGTCGAGCAACCGCTGCTATCTGCTGCGCTGGTGGCGACGCGCGGCAACCAGATCCGCGCTGCCGAGCTTCTGGGCCTCAACCGCAATACGCTGAGAAGCCGCATTCGGGCGCTGGACATTCGGGTGTTCCGCCCGCCAGCGCCTTAGCGCCGCACGCCGCGCCGCGCGCTGAAATCGTATCCGAATTGCTGCGCGCGTGGCGGACATGCACACGTTTTGACCGCACCGAACCATTTGCGTCGCAGGAATGTCACAGTTACAGTGTGACTTGTTGCCTGGCGTACGCCGCTCCGACTGTCGGAGTTGCGCAGACGCATAACCATGCAGAGCCGCAGTGCTTGGGGAGTTACACTCAAGCGGGCACGCCACGCAGCAGTCGGGAAAGGGTCGATGAGCACCAAAATCTCCCCGGACACCACGGGGTGGACGGACGGCGCGGCTTCTCCGCTACTCGATCTCACGGACCGCGCCTTCTGGATCGGCCTCGTGGTCGTGATCCTGTCGCTCGTCTCCGCGCTGGCAACGTATCTCATCCTGACCGGCCTGACGCCGATCGCGCCGCGCGACGACATCGTGCTGGGCGCGCTGCTGATCAACGTCATCCTGATCGCGGCCATGATCGGGATCATCGCCTGGCAGGGATACGGCATGTGGCGCGCCTGGCGCGCCAAGCTCGCGGGCGCCCGGCTGCACGTGCGCATCGTGCTGCTGTTCTCGATCATCGCGGCGCTGCCCGCCATGCTGCTCGCCGTGGCAGCGACGACGACGTTCTCCCGCTCGCTCGACGGTTGGTTCTCATCGCGCACGCGGGAGATCATCAACAACTCGGTCGAGGTCGCGCAGGCTTACGTGGTGGAGCACGGACAGCTTCTGCGGACCGATCTCGCCAACATGGTCCGCGACATCGATTCCGCGGCAGATCAGATGCCGGCCGGCTCGCCCGAATTCAAGCAGCATGTCATCGCCCAAGCCGGCCTGCGTGATATCCCAGCCGCCTATGTGCTCGACAGCAAGGGCGATCCGGTGGTCGCCGCGCTCGAGGATAAGGAGATGCCGTTCACGCCGGTGCCGAGCTACTATCTGATGCAGGCCAAGGCTGGGCAGATCGCGCTGTTCACGCCCACGGGGTCCTCGCAGGTGTCGGCGGTGGCCAAGCTCAACCGCTATCCCGACCGCTTTCTCTACGTGACGCGGCTGCTCAGCGCCAAAGTCATGGGCCACCTGCAGCGAACGGCGCAAAGCGTGGACGAATACAACCGCCTGCGCGCAGCACGCGGCGGACTGAAGCTCGCGCACGGGCTCATCTACACCATGATCTCGATGACGGCGCTGCTCGCCGCCATATGGGTCGGCCTGTGGTTCGCGAGCCGCTTCGTGGCGCCGATCCGCCGCCTCATCGCGGCCGCCCAGCACGTTTCGCGCGGCAACCTGGCCGTCGAGCTGCCGGAGCGGCGCGGGGAGGGCGATCTCCGGCGCCTATCCTCGACCTTCAACACCATGACGCGCGAGCTCAAGCACCAGCGTGACGCGCTGGTCACCGCCAACGAGCAGCTTCTCGACCGCCGCCGCTTCATGGAGGCGGTGCTCTCCGGCGTCTCGGCCGGCGTCATCGGGCTCGACAGCCAGGACCGCATCACGCTGGTCAGCCGTGCCGCCGAACAGCTTCTCATGACGACGGAGCAGGAGATCGTCGGCAAGAAGCTCGTCGATGTGCTGCCTGTGCTGGCGCCCGCGCTCGAGCGGCGCGAGGAGCAGGGCGTCAAGTCCCGCGGCGCCCATGAGGTCGCGTTCACCGTCGGCGAGGATGAGCGGATCTTTGCCGTGCGTGTCACGCGCGAGAAGGCGGGATCAGGCGAGGTGGGCTCCGTCGTCACTTTCGACGACATCACCGAGCTGGTCTCGGCGCAACGCACCTCGGCCTGGGCTGACGTCGCGCGGCGCATCGCTCACGAGATCAAGAACCCGCTGACGCCGATCATCCTTTCGGCGGAACGCATCCGGCGCAAATATGCGCGCGTCATCGTCGACGACCGCGAGACGTTCGAGAAGCTCACGGCGACGATCGAGCGGCAGGCCGGCGACATCAAGACCATGGTCGACGAGTTCGCCTCGTTCGCACGCATTCCGAAACCGGTGATCGAGCTGCACGATCTGCGCGATGCGATCCAGGATTCGGTGATCCTCTTCCGCGAGAGCCACGGGGGCATCAGCTACCGCCTCGAACTCCCGGATGCGCCGGTCGAGGCCGCATTCGATCGCCGGCTGCTGACGCAGGCGGTTACGAACCTCGTGAAGAACGCGACGGAAGCTGTCGAAACCGCAGCACATGCGGAACCGGGGCGCTCAGGACGGGTGGACGTGGTGCTGCGCATCGGAGAGAACGCGGTCGCGATCGACGTGGTCGACAACGGCCCGGGCTTGCCGAAGCAGAACCGCTCGCGCCTGCTCGAGCCGTACGTCACCACCAAGGGCTACAAGGGCACCGGCCTCGGCCTCGCCATCGTAGCCAAGATCACGGAGCAACACGGGGGCGAGCTGATCCTCGAGGATGCGCCGCCGACACCTGAGCGCCCGAGCGGGGCACGCGTGACGCTTTCGTTTCCGCTTTCCATCCTGGCACCCGAGCCGGCAGGCTCTGCGGCAGGCCCGGACGGCGAGAAGCGTAGGCGCATAGCTGGCGAATAATACGAATTATGACGAACCTGACGAGACTACGAGGGAGTTGAGCGATGGCTGCAGACATCCTGATCGTCGATGACGAAGCGGATATCCGGGAGCTGGTTGCGGGCATTCTGGAAGACGAGGGGCACCGCACGCGGCTTGCGCGCGATAGCGACGAGGCGCTGCGTATTATCGAGGAGCGCCGGCCGCAGCTCGTGATCCTCGACATCTGGCTGCAAGGGAGCCGCCTCGACGGGCTCGAGGTGCTGTCCGTCATCAAGCGGACGTATCCGGACCTGCCGGTCGTGATCATCTCGGGGCACGGCAATATCGAGACGGCGGTGACGGCGATCAAACGCGGCGCCTACGACTACATCGAAAAGCCGTTCAAGGCGGACCGGCTCGTGCTCGTGACCCTGCGCGCGCTCGAGGCCTCCCAGCTGAAGCGCGAGGTGCGCGAGCTCAAGGAACGCTCCACCGTCTCGGCGGAGATGATTGGCAAATCCCCGGCCATCAACCAGCTGAAAGGCGCCATCGATCGCCTAGCGCCGACCAACAGCCGCATCCTGATCCGCGGCGCGTCGGGTGCCGGCAAGGAGCTCGCGGCACGCACCCTGCATCAGAAGTCGCAGCGTGCCGATGGTCCGTTCATCGTGCTCAACGCGGCCTCCATGGCGCCGGACCGTGTCGAGGAGGAACTGTTCGGCACCGAGGACCGCTCGGGCGGCCCGCGCAAGGTGGGCGCGCTCGAGGAAGCCCACGGCGGCACGCTCTATATCGACGAAGTCGCCGACATGCCGCTCGAGACGCAGGGGAAGGTGCTGCGCGTGCTCGTCGAGCAGAAATTCCAGCGGCTCGGCGGCGCGCAGAAGGTCTCCGTTGACGTGCGCATCGTCTCCTCGACGAGCCGCGACCTCGAACGCGACATGAGCGAGGGACGCTTCCGTGAGGATCTCTATCACCGGCTCAATGTGGTGCCGTTGCGCGTGCCCGGCCTTGCCGAGCGGCGTGAGGACATTCCAGACCTCATCCAGTATTTCGTGGGGCAGCTCTCCCAGGCCTCGGGGCTGGCGCCGCGCCGCATCGGCGAGGACGCCATCGCCGTGCTGCAGGCGCACGACTGGCCAGGCAACGTGCGCGAGCTTCGCAACAACATCGAGCGGCTGATGATCCTCGCGGGCGGCGACCCGACGGCGGTGATCACGGCCGACATGCTGCCCGAGGAGATCGGCTCTAACGTGCCGTTGCCGGTCAATGGCGGGGCGGAGCACCTGATGAGTCTGCCGCTGCGCGAAGCCCGCGAGATCTTCGAGCGCGAATATCTGCTGGCGCAGATCAACCGCTTCGGCGGCAACATCTCGCGCACCGCTGAGTTCGTCGGCATGGAGCGTTCGGCGCTGCACCGCAAGCTGCGCGCGCTCGGCGTCTCGTCGGATCAGCGCGTCAGCGAGAAGGTGGGCTGATGCGGATCGCGTGGCGGGTCTGAGTTTTGCCCCCATGCCGTTGAGGTGGCGCTGAGGGGGAGGGGAGGCGAGCGGTTTCCACGTAAAGGGACGTCATCCCGGCGAAGGCCGGGACCCACGCAAATTTCCACGCGCTCGACGCCGAAGGTTTGCCTACAACCCATCTCCCGGGATCTATTGCGTACGTCATGTTTGCGGGGCAACGTGACAGGCATCGCTCCGATCGAAGGACACCTCATGACGCGCGTCGTCTACGTCAACGGACGCTACATGCGATACGCCGAGGCAGGCGTGCATGTGGAGGATCGCGGCTTCCAATTCGCCGATGCCATCTATGAGGTCTGCGAGGTCAGCGAGGGGCGGCTCGTCGACGAAACGCAGCACATGGACCGGCTCGCCCGCTCGCTCGCAGAGCTTCGGATTCCGATGCCGATGTCGCGCCGGGCGCTCGGGCTCGTGCTGCGCGAGACGGTTCGGCGCAACCGCGTGAAAACCGGGCTTGTCTATCTCCAGGTCAGCCGGGGGACTGCTCCGCGCGATTTTCTGATACCCGCCGGCGGCCTCGCGCCGACCGTGGTTTGCCTTGCCCGCCGTGTGGATGCGGCCGGACGCGAGCAGCGCGCCGCCTCGGGCATCGCCGTCAAAACCTTACCGGACATCCGCTGGGGGCGCTGCGACATCAAGACGGTCATGCTGCTGCCGGCGGTGCTGGCGAAGGAGGCGGCAGCGACGGACGGGGCCGGAGAGGCCTGGCTCGTCGACGCCGAGGGCTTCGTCACCGAGGGGGCCTCGAGCAACGCCTGGATCGTCGAGCGCTCGGGCGCACTGGTTACACGGCAGACGGGGGACGCAATTCTGCCCGGCGTTACGCGCAGAACGCTTCTCGACGTGCTCAGCCGGGAAAATATCCCGATCAGCGAGCGTCCATTTCGGGTGGAGGAGGCGCGCGCGGCGCAGGAAGCTTTTATAACGTCGGCCTCAGGTACCGTGATGCCTGTGGTATCGATCGATAAGGTCGCGATCGGGGACGGGCGCCCCGGCGCCCTGACACGCCGCTTGCGCACCCTATTCCATCAGTTTGCCGAACTTTCGGACCAATATCACCCGCGGTAAATTCTCTCGACCTGCCACGCCTGACACACTTCAATTGTTTCCCAATCCAGATATGTTAACTGCTCCTCGGTCACGGGTGTCCGGCACGCCCGTGAGGGGATCGAACCTCAACCCGCGACAGACGACCAGGGTCTAGGAAGAGGTTAATAAAAAGAGGCAATAACGATGGCCGCAGATCGCGCTCAGAACCTTCAGGACACGTTTCTCAACCACGTTCGCAAGAGCAAGACGCCGCTCACGATCTTCCTCGTCAACGGCGTCAAGCTGCAGGGGATCGTGACCTGGTTCGACAACTTTTGTGTGCTCTTGCGCCGCGACGGTCACTCGCAGCTCGTGTATAAGCACGCTATATCGACCATCATGCCGGGCGCTCCCGTCCATCTCATGGAGGCGGAGGCCGACGGTCAGCAAGGGTGAGTGCGTCCCATAGACCATAAGACGAAGCCGGACCAGGATCCGGCCGCCAAGGCCCGGGATAAGTCGGGCGCTGATTTGCAAGGCTCGAACGACGAGCGGATGGCGGCACGGGCGCGCGCGATGCGCACGCTGGTGATCGTGCCTGTGCTGAAGCACGGCCGGGGCCCGGCCTCCGGGGCGGCGGGGCGCGTGCCATCCATGCATTCGCCTGAGGATCGGCTTGCGGAGGCGAGGGGGCTCGCCGAGGCCATCGATCTCCACGTTGCCGATGCGTTTCTGGTCCAGGTGCCGGAACCGAAGCCGGCCACGCTTCTCGGCACCGGCAAGGTGGAGGAGATCCGGCACCGCGTCGCCGACGAGGACATCGGCCTCGTCATCGTGGACCACGCCATCACCCCCGTGCAGCAGCGCAACCTCGAGCGTGCCTGGGAGGCCAAGGTGCTGGATCGCACCGGCCTCATTCTCGAGATCTTCGGGCGGCGCGCGCAGACGCGGGAAGGCCGCCTGCAGGTGGAGCTCGCGCATCTCTCCTACCAGAAGGGCCGCCTTGTGCGCGCCTGGACCCATCTCGAGCGGCAGCGCGGCGGGCGCGGCTTTCTCGGCGGGCCGGGCGAGGCTCAGATCGAGCTCGACCGGCGCATGCTCGACGAGCGTATCATCGCCATCAAGCGGGAGCTTGAAGGCGTGGTGCGGACGCGCGACCTGCACCGCAAGGGGCGGCGCAAGGTGCCGTATCCGATCGTTGCCATCGTCGGCTACACCAACGCCGGCAAGTCGACGCTCTTCAACCGCGTGGCCGGGGCGGGCGTGCTCGCCATGGACCAGGTGTTCGCCACGCTCGATCCCACCATGCGCGAGGTGCGCCTCCCCTCGGGGCGCCGCATCATCCTCTCCGACACGGTGGGCTTCATCTCCGACCTGCCGACACAACTCGTGGCCGCTTTCCGCGCGACGCTCGAAGAAGTGATCGAGGCCGACCTCATCCTGCACGTGCGCGACATCGCTCACGCCGAGACGGAAGCGCAGGCCCAGGACGTCGGCACGGTTCTCGCCGATCTCGGCATCGACAAGGCCGCCGGCGCGGAGCACATCCTCGAGGTCTGGAACAAGGTCGACCTGCTCTCGCCTGAAGCGCGCGGAGAGGCGAAGGCCGCGGCGCGCTTCCGCACGCCGCCCCCGGTCCTGATGTCGGCCGCAACCGGCGAGGGCGTTCCGCGTTTGCTCGATACCATCGATGCGCGGCTCGGTGCCGGCGACGAGATCCTCAGCCTCACCCTGCCGGCGCACGAGGGCCGCCTCTTGGCGTGGATGCACGAGAACGCGGACGTGCTGGCGCAGGAGCCGGATGGCGAAGGGCACTTGGCCATACGCGTGCGCATCGCCTCCGAGAAGAAGATGCGTCTGATGCGCCAGCTCGCGATCGCGGGGCTTTCCGTCTCCTGACGGTCCATCAGGCGGACCACACAGGGAGCGCCTCATGACCGTTGCCAACACCATGTCCACCACACAATGCTGCATTGCCGGCGGTGGCCCGGCCGGGCTGATGCTCGCCTATCTTCTGGCGCGCGCCGGCGTGCGCGTGACCGTGCTCGAGAAGCACGCCGACTTCCTGCGCGACTTCCGTGGCGACACGGTGCACCCCTCGACACTCGAGGTGATGGCCGAACTCGGCCTGATCGACCGCTTCCTCGCGCTGCCGCATCAGAAAGTGTCCAAGGTCGGCGGCTACGTCGGCAAGACGCCGGTGACCATCGCCGACCTCTCCCACCTTCCCGTGCGCGAGCGCTATATCGCGATGATGCCGCAATGGGATTTCCTGAACTTCCTGGAGCGGGAAGCGGCGCACTATCCGGGCTTCACGCTGCACATGCGGACGGAGGCCACCGGCCTCCTGGAAGAGGGCGGACGCGTCGTTGGCATCACGGCGGAGTCGCCCGAAGGCGCGGCGGAGATCCGCGCCGATCTCACCGTGGCCGCCGACGGGCGGAACTCGATCCTGCGCCAGCGCGCGGGCCTTGTGGTCGACGACCTCGGCGCACCGATCGACGTGCTGTGGTTCCGGGTTCCGGCCGCGCCCGGAGACGCCGGCGAAACCATGGGGCGTTTCGGCGCCGGCTCGATCCTGGTCCTGATCTTCCGCGGCGATTACTGGCAGTGCGCCTACGTCATTCCGAAGGGCGCGTTCGCGGGCATCAAGGCGGCGGGACTGGTAGCCTTCCGCGACGCCATCGCCGATGCATCGCCCTTCGCGCGCGCCCGCCTCGACGCCATTGCGTCATGGGACGATGTGAGCCTGCTCACCGTCCGCGTCGACCGGCTGCGGCAGTGGTGTCGCCCGGGCTTCCTCTGCATTGGCGACGCGGCCCACGCCATGAGCCCGATCGGCGGCGTCGGCGTGAACCTCGCAATTCAGGATGCGGTGGCGAGCGCGAATATCCTGGCGGAGGCGCTGAAAGCGGGCCGGGTGAGCCTCGACAATTTGCGAGCGGTGCAGACGCGCCGGATGTTTCCGACGCGCGTGACGCAAGCCATCCAGGTGGCCATGCAGAACAGCATTATCGGCCCGACGCTGACGCTCACCGAAGAGCCGAAACCGCCGTTCGCCCTCCGCCTGTTGCAGTGGTTTCCGCTGCTGCAACGTCTCCCCGCCCGCATCCTCGGCCTCGGCGTCCGCCGCGAGCACGTGGCGGAATTCGTGCGAGGGGGTGGGGTAAAACGATAGGTCCGGTTGTGACCCATAACCGACATTGGCCTCATCGCTACTCAATCATTGCGGATGCTCGTCCGCCGACGATCGCGGGCATGCGGGAAACAATGCATCAAAGCAGCATTTCCTGTGCTTCCTCCATCTCGGTCAATGCGGCACGCCACCGTTCTGGATGTAATCTTGTGCACAAAGGAGAGAAAAGCAGGCCTGCGCGGTTGCTATTAGGAGTTGCACGGAAAATGCTGCAGCATCAATCGTGAGCGGGGCGGGGGGCAGTGGCTAAAGCAAGACCAATCACGCTAATTTACGATGGACGGGACGCGGATCAGCATAGGTTGAACTTGTACGACGCCAGCACGAGCTATTACGGGCTGGCGCGAACGCTTGCAATTATCGGCCACTTTTACATAACCGGAGACATCATCGCTCAGGCGCCTCGAAGTGCGCTTGAACTCTACTTGGTGCCTCCGGAAGAGGGGTCGTTTAAGCAGACCGTTCTCGCGACGGCAGCCGCAACCATCATCGCTGTGCCGTTCACTGTGTTCGCCACGCGAGTCATGGACAATTGGATTCCGCAGTCAAACCCGCAGATGGAACAAATGCTGGAGTTGATGCGCGAGCAAAATGAGTTGCTTCGGGCCCAACAAGGGTTGCCTCGCAACCAGCCCACTAAGAAGGAGGCGGCGGAAGAAGCAGAACTCAAGCATTGCCTAAAAAAATACGAGAAGGAGCTTCAAGCTATCCGCAGCATTACATCGAACTCGTTTAAGAGCATCTTTCGGCCTGTAGGCAGAAGTGCGGATAGGGTGGGAATCGTCGGTGGCCAACCGCAAGCTCCGAAAGCAGCGGTCGATCTCGAGATACTTGCGAAGATCGAAGCCGATGAGGTCGATGACAAGAGCGTCATATTCATGGCGGTAGTTAATTCGTTCAGTCGTAGCTCAAAGACAGGAATCGTATTCTCACGCGACTATGACATGGGCTTCCGGATTGAGTACGAACACAAAGGGCGGCTACCGCGAGAAGACGATTTTTCTTGGAGCCAGTTTACGGGCGAGCCACTTAGGTTGCACGGGCGGTTTGTTCGATTTTTTGATGGGACGATAAAGAAATTTCTGGTCTTCACTGTCGAGCGGGTGACCGACCCGGACGAAGTCAAAGAATACAAGAGCAACCAGCGCGAAATACGCGTGCCGTAGATGCTGGACTACCCCCTCAGCTTGGGAAAGATTGGTTAGGTTTGATCCGCGCGATCACATCGCCCTCAATAGTTGGAGCAGCCGAGCGATTGCGTCCGCTCCTGGCCCTTAGCGAAAACATCCGCCAGGCATCGCTCCACACGCGCCAGTAGCCGCTTCTCCGCTTTCTACCGGTCGCCCTCCCGCTCCTTCGCCTCATCCCAGAGCGCATCCATCTCTTCGAGCGTTGACTCCTCCGGCGTGCGGCCTTGCTCGGCGAGGCGGGCTTCGATGTGGCGGAAGCGGCGCTCGAACTTTCGATTGGCGGAGCGGAGGGCCGTTTCGGGATCGAGCCGAAGATGACGCGCAACGTTGGCCATCACGAAGAGGAGGTCGCCGAACTCCTCTTCGATTTTCGCCATGCGGTCCGGGCTCCGCTCGGCCGCGCCGCGCGGATCGGAGGGGAGGGCCTCGCGCTCCAGCTCGCCAAGCTCTTCGCGCATCTTGTCGAATACGGGCGCGAGCGAGGGCCAGTCGAACCCAACCCTGGCGGCTTTGTCCTGCAACTTTACCGCCCGCGTGAGCGCAGGAAGCGCAAGCGAAACGTCGGCGAGCAAGCCCTCTCCCCGCCGGCTCGTCGGAAGAGGAGAGGACGCAGCGGAGGCGGGCGCTTCGTTGGCGCCGTTGCGCACCGCTTCCTTTGCGGCCCGCTCCTCGGCCTTGATCCGCGACCAGAAACCGGGTTCCGCGCCGGCGGCACGCTCCTCCTCGGTGCCGAACACATGCGGGTGGCGCCGGATCATCTTGGCCGTGATGGCCTCCACGACGTCGCCGAATGCGAAGGCGCCTTCTTCCTCCGCCATGCGCGCGTGATAGACGACTTGCAGGAGGAGGTCGCCCAGCTCATCGCGCAGCTCGGCGCGGTCGCCTGAGGCGATGGCGTCGGCCACCTCATAGGCTTCCTCGATGGTGTAGGGCGCGATGGTCGCGAACGTCTGCTCGAGATCCCAAGGGCACCCGGTGACGGGCGTGCGGAGCGCGGCCATGATCTCGATCAGGCGCGCGATATCTTTGGACGGAGTCATAGGGCCGGCGGTCACTTCTCGTTGCTGTCGGCGCGAACCTAGAGTGCTTCCGAAAAAGTGGGAACCGGTTTCACGACAAGAAGCACGACAAAACAAAATCTTAGAGCCGTTCCTCAGGTCCACACGAACGGGAACGGCTCTAAGCCGGATCATTCGAGATGCGAGCGGCAAAGCCCAACGGAGGCGATTGGAAAACGGTTTCCTGCGCTACACAAGCGATCTACATCTTGAACGGGTCCGCGGCCGAGCGCTGCGGGATGAGGGAAACACCGGTCGAAAGCTCTGAGCACCCATCGTGATCGTTGTCCGCATTCTGCTCAATGGCGTGATCATGGCGGCCGAGATGGCCGCCGTCGCGGCCGTCGCTTGGTTCGGCTTCCACTATCCATTCCTTTTTGCGACCGTGACCGCAGGGCTCAGCTTCGTGCTCGGGTTGCGGCTCGAAACCAAGCGGCTCGCCTTCGAGCTGCCGTTCTATTTCGAAGGCCTGCGCGCGCCGCGGCTGCCGCTGATCGTGCTCGTCGGCAGCGTCGAAGCGCTGCTCAAAGGCGTGCTCGCGGGCCTTGCGGCGCTCTTCACCTTCGCCGGCACGGATAGCGACCGTCTCTTCTGGGTGGCGGTCGTGTTCGGGCTCACGACCTACGCCGGGGCGAGTGCGCTCCGCGCCTTGTCCGTTTCCTTCCGTGTGCAGCCCTGGCGATGGGGTTACTTCCGCCTGGCGGCGCCTTTGGGGCTCGCGTTCTCGGCCGGCATCGCCGTGCTGACGGCGGCGGGTTTATTGTCGACGACGGGCGCGGGGGAGATCGGTTGGAAGCTCGTTTGGGAACTGCCGCAGCGGCCTTCGGTGAGCCAGGTTAGCGAGCTCTTCTTCCAGCTCAAGCAGGCGTTCGATGGGTTCATCGTCACGCTGCTCGAGGCCGTGATGAGCAAAGAGTGGGCACGCCTCGTGGCCATCGCAGTGAGCGTGAACGTGCTTACGGGGTTCGTGGCGTCGCTCTATGCGTCCATGATCGCGGCGGCGGTGCGCACAGCGGAGGAGGGGCTGCCGTAGAAAGCGTCCGGAGTGGGAACCGGGTCATGGCCATGGCGTGGCGTCGAGCCGCCATGCAGGCTCAACCGTCCGAACGGAAGCACGATCAAACGGAAAACCTGGAACCGGTTGCCAGCTCCACCCAAAACGGAATGGCCCTAGGGGCGTTGCCATTGTCGAAGCCGCGCGTATGCGTGCCTGGAGGGCGTGTGACGATGGCCTATGGCTTCGTTGCCCGATTAGTTTTTGCATCGCCACCCGTAGTTCGCATAATATATATTATGGAAAATAAAACTGACTGGAGATTTTAAATCAATATGTTCGAAATAATGGTGCGTTCTGGATATCTGCGCGGCCACCGGACCAGCGCTGGCGCTGGTCCGGTCATGCAGCGGATCGGATTACTTCTCGGGCTTCTCGAAATTGTCGGCGACGAAGCGATCCAGTAGCTGGACGCCCCAGCCCGAGCCCCAGCTCGTATTGATGTCGTTCTTGGGCGCGTCCATCGCCGTGCCCGCGATGTCGAGGTGCGCCCAGGGCACATCCTTCTGGATGAAGCGCTTGAGGAATGCGGCGGCGGTGCACGCTCCGCCCCAGCGGCCACCGATGTTCTTGATGTCCGCGTTCTTGCTCTCCATGAGGCGGTCGTAAGACTTGTCGAGCGGCATGCGCCAAACCTTCTCGCCGGTTGCCTTCGAGGCCGCGAGGAGCTGATCGGCGAGCTTGTCGTCGTTGGCGAAGAGCCCGGCGAAATCCTTGCCGAGCGCCACCATGATCGCGCCCGTGAGCGTCGCGAGGTCGATAACGAGGCGCGGCTTGAAGCGCTCTTGCACGTACCAGAGCGCATCCGCGAGCACGAGCCGGCCCTCGGCGTCCGTGTTGAGGTTCTCGACCGTGATCCCCGACATCGAGACGACGATATCGCCCGGGCGCGTGGCGGTGCCCGACGGCATGTTCTCGACGATGCCGATGACGCCCACGGCATTGACAGGCGCCTTGCGCCGCGCGAGTGCCATCATCAGGCCCGTGACGCAGGCGGCACCGCCCATGTCTCCCTTCATGTCCTCCATGCCCGAGGACGGCTTGATGGAGATGCCGCCGGTGTCGAACACCACGCCCTTGCCGACGAAGGCGAGCGGCTTGGCGCGCTTCGACTTGGTGCCGTGCCACTGCATGACCGCCACACGCGCCGGCCGGGCACTGCCCTGGGCGACGGACAGCAGCGTGTTCATCTTGAGCTCGGTGAGCTCCGCGACGTCGAGGATCTCGACCTCGAGGCCGATGCTTTCGAGCTCCTTGACGCGATCGGCGAACTCGACCGGCCCGAGGACGTTGGCCGGCTCGTTGACGAGATCACGCGCGAGATGCACGCCTTCCGCCACGGCGCGCTTCGCCTCGAACGCGGCGCGGGCCTTGTCGGGATCGGCGCAATGCACGAGGAGCTTTTCCAGCCGGTCGGCGGCGGGCGGCTTCGCCTCGCCGTTGGCTCCATTGGCACCGTTCCCCTCCTCGCCGTTCTTCTTCTTCGTCTGATATTTGCGGAAGGCGTAATGGCGCAGGAGAGCGCCGAAAGCGAGGTTCGCCGCGATGATTTCAGGCTTGGTCTTGTCGGCGCCTGCTACTTGCGCAACGAGACTTGCAGCTGCAGCCTTGCGTGCCGTGATCTGTCCGAGCGCGTAGCCGCCAAGATTGGTCCAATCGCAATCCGCGTGCTCCCCCGCTTTGCCGGCGCCAACGATGACGAGCCGGTCGGTCGCGAGCTTCTGCGGCGCGAGGATCTCGATCGCAGTCTTCTGCTTACCCTTGAACTCGGCGGCTTCGGCGGCCTTGAGCAAGAGGCCCTGGCTGCGCGTATTCAGCGCGTCGACTGCCGGCGACAGGGCAAGATCCTTGGCGACGAGCACGACCGTCGCCGCCTCGTAGGGGGCATCGAGGCGGACGAACGTGATTTCGAGCGGATTGGACATTCTCTTGCTGGTGCTCCTCGAGGAACGGGATGACGTCAGTATGGTGCGGACAGGATTTCTGGCGGGATGGAAGTCAACGCGAAGGCCGGCACCGCAGTGGACGCGCGAGGTCTCCGCGGCTGTTCGCGAGGGCGACTGGGTGCTTTTAGATCTTCGCTGTGGAAATTAAACGCTTGCCGAGGAAGTGCAAGCCGGGACGGCTTAAATCAGGGCGCCCGCCACGGGGTCATTCCGGCCGCGTCCTGCTTCTCGCAGACGCCCGAGCTGGCGTCCGAAGGCGTCGGTTCGGCCGGGCTAGTGGCTTGGAGAACAGCCGAAATTCCGCCATCCTGGCATGGAAGGAGACGGGAAGATCAGGGCAAAGGACGAGATCGTGCGCAGCACAGCGGAACCGGCTGCGGGTGAGAGGCAGCGCTCGAACGGCCCCGCGGTTATCGCCGCGACTGCTGCCGCTATGGAGCGCCGCGTGATCGGCATGGCATGACGACGATATTCTCACGATACGTGTTCCGGCAGACCGGCAGCGCGCTTCTTCTCGTGCTGCTTTCGCTCACGGGTATCGTCTGGATCTCCCTCGCGCTCCGTGAGCTCAACGTGGTGACCGGCCACGGCCAGAGTGCCCTCACCCTCGTCAAGATGACGACACTCGGCCTGCCGAGCTTCGTTGCCGTGATCACGCCCTTCGCGCTCCTGATCACCACCATCCATACGCTGAACCGCCTCAACAGCGACAGCGAGATCATCGTGCTGACGGCGTCCGGGGCCACCGCTTGGACCATCACCAAGCCTTTGACGACCCTCGCGCTTCTCGTGATGGTGTTCGTCGCGTTTGTGAATCATCTGGCGGCGCCGTGGAGCTACCGCCAGCTCCGGGACATGGTCGTGCAGGTGCGGACCGATCTGCTAACGCAGGTCATGCAGCCGGGGCGCTTCTCGACCGCCGAGCGCGGCCTCACGTTCCACATCCGGGAACGCACTCTCGACGGCACCCTGCACGGCCTCCTCATGCACGACGTGCGCAAGGACAAGGAGGTGCAATCCTTCCTGGCCGACAAGGGCGTGCTCGTCGAGGATAACGGCGGCACGTACCTGTTCATGATGGACGGGCACATCCTGCGCCGGAACGGAGGCTTGAGCGAGCCGTCGCAGATCATCGCCTTCGACAAATATGCAGTCGATCTCGACAGCTTCGAGCGCCGCAGCGAAGGCGCAGCGGAGCTGAGGCCACGAGAACGCTATTTGAGCGAGCTTCTCCCTTCCGCCGAGGATGCCGAGGAGGCGAAACCGGCACGGCGAGCGAAAGACGATTCCCCCGGTCGCCTCCGATCCGAGTTGCATGAGCGATTCTCGAGCATGCTCTACCCCCTGGCCTTCGTGCTCCTGGCGGTGGCCATGGTGGGCCAGGCGCAAAGCACACGCCAGAACCGGCATGCGCGCATGGGGGCCTGCTTTTTGGTGGGCGTCGGGCTGCGCCTCGCGGGATTCGCAACGAACAACGTCGTCACCCTGCACGCAGCCGCCGTGCCGGTGCTCTACCTCATTCCCCTCGCCGCCATTGGCGCCTCGATGATCTTGATCGTTCGCGGCACGCGGCAGACGCGAGGGCCGGCGTGGCTCGATCGGGCCATGGACGCTGCCGCCACCCTGGCCGCAGGCTTGCGCCAGAAGCTCAGCCGGCGGCGCATGGCGCCCGCCGCCGGAAGCGGAGGCTAGCCTTCCATGCCGGGCCTCTCGACCCTTTCATTCTACATCGGCACGCGCTTTCTGGTCGCGATCTTTTCGGTGTTCGCGCTCTGCACCGTGCTGATTTTCATGATCGATTTCGTGGAGATGCTGCGCCAGGCCGGCAAGTACGGAAGCGTTCCGGCCTGGATGCTGGCCTGGATCACCTTGCTGCGGCTGCCCGCCTATACGGAGATCCTGCTGCCCTTCGCCGTGCTCGTCGGATCGATCGGGGCGCTGCTCATGCTCGCCCGCAAGAGCGAACTCGCCGTCATGAGAGCCGGCGGTATGTCCGTGTGGCAGTTCCTAAAGCCAGGGATCGTGGTGGCGGCGCTGCTCGGCCTGTTCAGCTCGCTGGTGTTCAATCCCATGGCGGCCGACGCCCGGGACGAGGCCGAGCGGCTCTACTCCGTGGCCTTCGGACGCGAATCGAGCGCACTGACCAAGGGTTCCAAGGAACCCTGGCTGCGCCAAGACGGCCTCGACGGGCAATCGATCCTGAGCGCGGCAACGGCCAGCCAGCGCGGCACCCGCCTCACGTCGGTGAGCGCCTTCGTCTACGACAAGCAGGGCCACTTCACGGAACGGATCGACGCCAAAGCCGCCACCCTGGAGGAGGGCTTCTGGGTGCTCGAGGATGCGGTGGTGTCCGGGCTTGGGCGCGAGCCCGAATCCTTCCAGCGCTATCTGCTCTCGACGTACCTTACTCCGGAGCGCGCCGCAGACGCTTTCGGCAGCCTCATCTCCGTCTCCTTCTGGGAGCTTCCAGATCTCATCTATGTCGCTGATAAAGCCGGACTTTCCACAACTCACTTACGCACCCAATATGAGCTTCTGCTGAGTCGCCCGCTGCTCTGCATCGCAATGGTTTTTTTGGCGGCCACTGTGTCGTTGCGGTCATTCCGCTCGGGTGGCATCCAGACTATGGTTGTGACAGGAATGGTTGGGGGATTTGGTTTCTTCCTTTTCGCGGAAATCTCGAGGCAAATCGGGGCCGCCGGCTTGGCGCCGGTCTGGGCTGCGATCTGGGTCCCCGTGTTTCTCGCCATTCTGTGTTCGGTGACGGTGCTCTTGCACCAGGAGGACGGCTAAGTGATGCGTGTTGCGCGCACATTGCTGGCGACATGCAGAGAGTTCCTCACCCCGTATTCCCGCGGCGCTGCGGAGGATAGGGGGTGTTTGCGCTTGTCCGATCTCACCCTTGCACGGTCCGCACGCAGGGCGCGCGCATTCCCCCGGCTGGCTTGCGGCTTCGGCGCGCTGCTCGTTTCGCTAATCGCTGCCGGGGCAACGGCTCCCGCCTCGGCCGCCTCCCCCAAAACGGCATTCCCCGAGCAGCCCGGCGGCATGTTCGGCAAGCCGCAGAAGCTCGATAAAGGCCTGCCACTCTATCTGCAGGGCGACGAGCTGATCTACGACAACGCTGGAAACCGGGTCATTGCCCGCGGCAATGTCGAAATCTATTACAACAAGAACGTACTGACGGCCGACGAGGTCATCTACGACCGCAGCTCCAATACGCTCACCGCGTCCGGCAATGTCGAGCTCAAGGACGTCAACGGCAACATCATCCGCGCCGACAGCTACACCCTAACCGATGATTTCCGCGACGGCTTCGTGCAATCGCTCTCCGTCGTCACGCGCGACGATTCCCGCATCACGGCCGAGCGCGGCGAGCGGCGCGAAGGCAATGTCACCGAGTTTTCGGAAGCGACCTTCACGGCGTGTAAAAGCGACGGGAACGTGCCGCCCCTGTGGTGCATCGGCGCCAGGCGCATCATCCACGACCAGGCTGCCGCCACCATTTCCTACCAGGACGCCGAGATGAAGATCCTGGGCGTGACGGTCGGCTACCTGCCTTACTTCGAGCACCCCGATCCGTCCGTGAAGCGCAAGAGCGGCTTCCTCGCGCCGACTTACGGCAACTCGAACGATCTCGGCGTGTTCGTCGAGCTGCCCTACTATTTCGCGCTCTCGCCGCAGTACGACTTTACGTTCCGCCCCCGCTACATGAGCGATCAGGGCGTGCTGTGGCAGGGTGACTGGCGCCACAGGCTAGCGAGCGGCGAGTACTCGGTGACGTTTGCTGCCATCGACCAGGATTGGCGCGACCTGCCATCGAGCGCCAACCGGAACCTCGACGGCTGGCGCGGCAGCCTCGAGACGCACGGCCGCTTCTCGCTCTCGAGCTGGTGGAGCTACGGCTGGAACGCGATCATCGAGAGCGACGATTCCTTCCGCCGCTTCTACAAGCTGGACAGCGTGCTCTTGACCGATCGCGTCAATGACATCTGGCTCACGGGCCTGTCGGACCGCAACTACTTCAGCGCCAAGCTGTATCACTTCGGCGGTCTGTTGGTGGAGGACAATGATGAGACGGAATCTCTCGTCCACCCCGTGATCGATCACAGCTACGTGGTCCGTGATCCAGTGCTCGGCGGTGAGCTGTCCTGGAAGGCGAACGCGCTGAGCTTGTCACGTTCCGATACGCGCTCGCCAAGCGCCAAAGACCTCTACTCTCAGGACATGAACCGCGTTGTAGCGGAGGTCAGATGGCGGCGCCGCTTCACCGACGCCGTCGGCATCACGTACACGCCGTTCGGCGAGCTGCGCGGCGACATCTACCAGATCAACTACGAGGATCCGCACGATCCCGCCGTCGCCGGTCTCGACGACACGTTCCTGCGCGGGCTTGCAACGGGCGGAGCGACCATCTCCTATCCGTGGGTGGCCAACGTCGGCGTTACCTCGCACGTCATTGAGCCGATCGGCCAGATCGTGGCACACAATTCCAGCGTCCATCAGGACAACCTGCCCAACGAGGACGCACAGAGCCTGATCTTCGACGACACGAACCTGTTCGATACCTCGAAGTTCTCGGGCTACGATCGGATGGAGACCGGTACGCGCGCCAACGTCGGCATTCAGTACACGTTCCAGGGACCGGTCGGATACGCGCGCGTGCTCGCGGGACAGAGCTTCCATCTTTCCGGCGAGAACGCCTATGCGGAGAATGGCCGGCTGTTCAATCCGAAGAGCGGCCTCGAAACTGATGACTCGGATTACGTGCTCGGCGTCTATCTGGCGCCTACCGACATGTTCCGCATCATCTCGCAATCGCGCTTCGACGAGGACGACCTGTCGCTGCGCCGCGAAGACGTTACCGGCGTATTCAGATATGGCCCCCTCTCGGCGGCAGCGACCTACACCTACGGCCAAATCTATGACTATGAGGATGACTACTATCGCCAGGGTCAGGAGATCCTGACCCAGGCCTCGCTGCGCCTCACCGATCGCTGGACGCTATCTGGATCGCTCCGCTACGACCTCGACAACGAACGGCGGCTCATGGATTCCATCAGCCTCGCCTATCTCGACGAGTGCTTCATGCTGAGCGCTACCTACAGCGAAACCTTCATTCGAGACAAAGACCGCGACATCGAGCCCGATCAGGTCGTCATGCTGCGCTTCGAGTTCAAGCATCTCGGCGGGTTCAACTATCAGACCAATGTCGTCGACTTCCTTGGCGGCGAGGACGCCACATCGGTCAACCAGAGCATCCGGTGACGGCAAAGGTCCGTTGCCGCTCCCGCCTTGGCCATGCCACGGTTGGTGTGGATAAAACGGCTGGCCTTTGCGCCTGCGCTCCGGCGGCCTTATGCTCAAGCTGGCTGGTCCTGTGCGGTGGCAACCTGATCGGATCGCGCAGCCCAGAGTGCTTCCGGAAACTTTGAGCCGTCGCCCAGAGCCCGCGTAACGCGGTACGGCTTTAAGCGACCATGTTTGCGACTCGTGACGCGCTGACGAGACAGCCTTGATGTTCCATCTGACCCGCATCGCCCTTTTCATAGGCTCCGCATTCCTCGCCGGTGGTCCGGCGGCCGCCGATCCCCACGCGCAAGCGCCGACGCATCTCGCGCAGGCAGGCCGCACCGCCAATGCGGAGCCGACGGGCGCCGCCAAGGCGCGCCAGAAAGGCGCCCAGTCCATTGCCATCCTGGTCAACGATGAGCCCATCACCGCATATGAAATCGAGCAGCGGGCCGCATTCCTCGCTCTCCAGGGCGGCGGTGGCGGCGGTGCCACCGACCTGCGTGCAAAGGCCGAGGCGCGCTGGAAGGCGATCGTCCAGGATCCCAAGACCAACCAGCGTTTCCAGGAGCTGCTGCGCAAGAACAACGTACAGTCGCAGGAGGAAGCGCGCGCCCTGCAGACGAAGTTCATCAAGGACCTGCAGTCTAATATGATGGAGCAGATCCGCCGCGAAGCGCGCGCGGGCGCCTTGGCCGGCTCAAAGAAAAAGGCGCAGGATGAGCTGATCGAGGAAAAGCTCAAGCTCCAGGAAGCCAAGCGCCTCAGCGCCATAACCGAAGATTCCGAGGTAGACACGGTGCTCACCGGCATCGCTGAGCGCAATAAGATGACCCTCGAGCAGTTCGGCCAGCACATGAAGAGCATGGGCGTCGACATCCGCACAATGCGGGCGCGCTTCAAGGCCGAGATGTCGTGGCGCGAGGTGGTGCGGCGCCGCTTCGGTCACCTCGTGGCCATCACGGAGCGCGACGTGGACGAGTTCGTCGCGACAACGCCGATGGCGGCGGCGCAGGCCAACATGGAGTTGCAGGTCCAGCGGATTACGCTGCCGCTCCCAGCAACGGTCGATCAGGGGGCCTTGGCGCAGCGCATCGCCGATGCCGATGCCCTCGCCCGCAAATTCACCGGCTGCGCCTCGCTGGCCTCGCTCGCGGCCTCAGCCGGCGGCAAGCACGAGGACCTCGGAACACGCGCGCCCTCCTCCATTCCGGAGCCGACGCGCAGTCTTCTCCTCAATGCCAAGGACGGCGATCTCCTGCCGGCGAGCGTGGGGGACAACGGCGTCGAGCTGTGGGCGCTCTGCGGACGCAAGGCTGAGAACTCGGCGCGTGAATCGGCCCAGGCCGAGCTGCGCCAGCGCGAATTCGAGGTTCTCGCCCAGAAGCATCTCAAAGACCTGCGCCAGGACGCAGCCATCGAGATCCGCTGATGGGCACACGCGCGCCTGCGGCGTCCGCGCTTCCGCCTCTCGCCGTATCGATGGGCGATCCGGCCGGCATCGGCCCGGATATCACGCTTGCGGCCTGGCAGGCGCGGCGCGAACAAGGTCTCTCGCCCTTCGTGGTCTTTGGCGATCGTGACGCACTCGCCGCCCGGGCGGATGCACTCGGGCTCGATATCGAAATTGGAACGCTCTCCGACCTCGGAGACGCCGGCGCCATCTTCGATGCCCGGCTGCCAGTGTGGCCGCTGCCCTGCGCGAAGCCTGTCATCGCAGGCGAGCCGGACCCGGCGAACGGCCAAGCCGTCATCGATGCCATCGAGACGGCGACACGTGCGGTCCGGCGGGGCGAAGCGCGCGCGCTCGTCACCAATCCGATCGCCAAGGCCGTGCTCATGGCGGCCGGGTTCCCGCATCCCGGACATACGGAATTTCTTGGCGCCCTCGCAGAAGCTCACTTCGGAGTGCAAGGGGCGCGGCCCGTGATGCTGCTTGCCTCATCGGACCTCAAAGTCGTGCCGCTTACCGTGCACATTCCGCTGGCACGCGTGCCGGCTGCCCTCTCGGCCGAAGCCATCAAGGCGACGGCGCGCATCCTGCATCGGGCCTTGATCGAGGACTTCGCCGTCCCGGCGCCGCGCATCGCGGTGACCGGGCTCAACCCACACGCCGGCGAGGACGGCAAGATGGGCGACGAGGAAGCCCGCATCATCGCGCCCGCCCTGGCGGATCTCGTACGCGAGGGTCTTATCGTTACCGGCCCGCACCCGGCCGATACGCTGTTCCATGCCGCGGCCCGCGAAACTTACGACGCCGTGCTCGCCATGTATCACGACCAGGCACTGATCCCCATCAAGACACTGGCGTTCGACACCGGCGTCAACGTCACCATCGGCCTACCGTTCGTGCGCACCTCGCCCGACCATGGCACGGCCTTCGCCATTGCCGGCACGGGACAAGCGCGCGCGTCGAGCCTTATCGAGGCGCTCAAGGTTGCCGATGCGATCGCTCGATGCCGTGCGGCGCGCCACGGCGAGCCAGCCTGATGACCACGGCAGCCGACGAGGACGGAAACCAGCCCGCGAGCGAGCTCCGCTCGAACGCCAGCCCGGACGGGCTCCCTCCCCTGCGCGAGGTGATCCGGCGCCACGATCTCGCGGCCAAGAAAAGCCTCGGACAGAACTTCATCCTCGATCTCAACCTGACGCGGCGGATCGCACGCGCGGGCGGGCCCCTCGACGGCCGAACGGTGATCGAGGTCGGACCGGGGCCGGGCGGGCTCACCCGCGCGCTCCTGCTCGAAGGCGCCGCACGCGTCATCGCGGTCGAACGGGATGCCCGCTGCCTGCCGGCGCTGGCGGAAATCTCCGAGCGCTATCCCGGCCGCTTCGACGTTCACGAGGGCGATGCGCTCGCGGCTGATTGGCGGGCCCTGCTCGGCCCCAATGCCGGCAAGGCGGTGATCGCCGCCAACCTTCCCTACGGCGCCGCCACGACGCTGCTCATCGGCTGGCTCGAGACCGAGCCATGGCCGCCCTGGTGGGATGGCATGGTGCTGATGTTCCAAAAGGAGGTCGCGGAGCGGATCGTCGCCGTACCGGGCACGAAGGATTACGGGCGCCTGTCGGTCATCTCGCAGTGGCGCGCCAACGTGCGTCTCGCGCTCACCCTCAAGCCGGAGGCGTTCACGCCGCCGCCCAAGGTTTCATCGGCTGTGGTCGTGTTCAAGCCGCGCGAGGCGCCCAACCCGCCCTGCTCCGTCAAGGCCCTCGGCAAAGTGACGGCGGCCGCGTTCGGCCAGCGCCGCAAGATGTTGCGTGCGTCCCTGAAGACGCTGGTGCCCAATCCCGAGGAGCTGTTGGAGGCCGCCGGGATCGCAGCGGACCTGCGTGCCGAGCGCCTCAGCGTGCGCGACTTCGCCAAGCTCGCGCTCGTCTACGAACGCTCGATCGCGGGCCGCTGAAGCCGCTTTGTCTTCTGACGCGGAGTGTGAGACCGAGGCCGAGCCCGAACCCTACTTGACCCCGAGCTTCTTCTGCAGGCTCGTCGACGAGGTCGTGTACTGGAACAGGAGTTTCTTGTCGGGGTGCACGTATTTGTGTGCCTGCTGCGCCATCAACGCCGCCTCGTGGAAGCCCGAGAGAATGAGCTTCAGCTTGCCCGGATACCAGTTGATGTCGCCGATGGCGAAAATACCCGTCTCGTTGGTCTCGAATTTCTCGGTATCGACGTGGATGAGGTTTTCATGAAGGTTGAGCCCCCAGTTCGCGACCGGACCGAGCTTCATCGTGAGGCCGAAGAAGGGCAGCATGGCGTTCGTGGTGACGCGTTCCTCGCCGGCAGCGGTCTTGACCGTCACCTCTTCGAGGTTGCCCCCCTCGCCGTGGAGCTTCGTCACCTGGCCGATGATGAGGCGTACCTTTCCCTCGGCGACCAGCTCGCGCATCTTCTCGACCGAGTGCGGTGCGCCGCGGAACTCGTCGCGCCGGTGGAGAAGCGTCAAGGACTTGGCGATTGGCGCCAGGCTGAGCGTCCAGTCCAGGGCGGAGTCGCCGCCGCCAACGATCAGCATATCTTTGTCGCGGAAGTCCTCCATGCGGCGCACGGAATAGAACACCGAGGTGCCCTCGTACGCCTCGATCCCTTCGAGGGGCGGGCGCTTCGGCGTGAATGAGCCGCCGCCAGCCGCGATGACGACGACCTTGGCCGTGATCTCGCGCCCCGCATCCGTCTTGAGATAAAAGCCCCCATCCTCGCGGCGCTTCACCTCATCGACGCGCTCACCGAAGACGAACGTGGCGCCGAAGGGCTTGATCTGCTCGAGGAGGCGGTCGGTCAGCTCCTGGCCGGTGACGGTCGGGAGCGCCGGAATGTCGTAGATGGGCTTCTCCGGGTAGAGCTCCGTGCACTGGCCGCCCGGACGATCGAGGATGTCGATCACGCAGGTCTTGATGTCGACGAGACCGAGCTCGAACACGGCGAAAAGGCCCACCGGCCCGGCGCCGATCACCACCGCGTCGAATTCGCTTGCCGCCGTGAGCGCGCCTGCGCCAGCCGTGTCGTCCAATGCCATGGCTTCTCTCCTCTCGGGCGTGCGGCCGGTCGCGACGCTGATGACCTTTGTTAGAGCCGTTCAGAGCCGTTCCGCTTTAGGTGGCCTCGGGGAACGGCTCTAAGCTTTTGTTTCTTCGTGCTTCTTTCCGGACACTTTAACTTGCATGGCTTCGCCATGACCGGTTCCCACTTCCGGAAGCACTTTAGAATTGCTTCGCCGGGACACGGACGGTGAGACCGTCAAGCTCCGGCGTTACCTTGATCTGGCAGGAGAGACGGCTCTCGGGGCGCACGTCAAAGGCGAAATCGAGCATGTCCTCCTCGATATCGGAGGGCTTGCCGGTTTTTTCCACCCAATCCGCATCAACATAGACGTGGCATGTGGCGCATGCGCAAGCACCGCCGCATTCCGCCTCGACACCCTCGATGTCGTTGAGCTTGGCCGCCTCCATGACGGTGACGCCGGGCTCGGCATCGACGGTCTGGCTGCTGCCGTCGGGCTGGACGAACGTGAGTTTAACCATCGACGGCTGCTCCAATCGCTATTGAACTCCCTCCCGATTTTGCCGAACCAGTGCGTCGCACGAAAGCCGAGGCCGTCCGGCGGTCACGGTCCTGGTCCTATACGGAGGATGGGTCGGCGCAGGATTACTGGCCGCGTGGGTTTATTTCAAGCCACCGCGACACCGCGGCGGCTCCCGAGACCTCGAAAGGGGCATGAGGCGGGTTAGAGTTGTGCAGGCAGCCGGCGCATTTTGCGTCTGCCTAGGCTCACGGCAAGTTCTCTAGCTGTTTGTTTAGGCAAGCGTCTTCACCCGTTCGGGCTCGCTATTCCGTGCGGGGGCCTGCTGCCCTCATTGGATGGGCCGATCAGGTGCAGCCCGCCGTCTCGGGAAGGGCAGTCTCGACAAAGCTTTCCACCTCTTCGCTGGCGGTTTCGAGCATGGCCAGAACATGCTCTCGGACGGCTTCGTCGGTCACGCCCGAGGTCTGCTCCGCTTCGAGCGCGAGATTGGCAATCCGCCACGCGCCGACGGCCCGGGCCGAGCCCTTGATCGTGTGGGCGGCGATCTGCCACTCGCGGTCGGTCGATGCGAAGCGTAGTTGCTCGATGCCAAGCGGAAGCTGAGCGAGGAAAAGCCCGAGAATCTCGCGCTCGAGCGTGGCGCTGCCGAGCGTGTAGCGGCCGAGATGGGCCCTGTCGATCGGCGCTTCGCCCGGAATGGCAGCGGCCAGCGGCTCACCCGAGCCGGGGGTGCGGCCGTCGTGGCGCCAGGGGCGCGCATGAGCTCGCAAGTGGACCATTGCCGTTCAGACCTCGCGCGGGAAGGCTAAGGACACCCCCATGCCGCTCCCAAACGGCACCGGGGTCAGCTGGCGGGCATCATAACTCCGCCGTGCTCTAACAAGATATGAATAGAATACGCTAAGCAATTGTTAATTCGTATTATAAATCTTGCGTCGTTTCAAGAGTCATAGTGAGTGTGCCGACACGGGACGCTGGCCGGACGGGAAACTTCATTTGGCCCCAAAGGCGCCTTAAACGGCATCCGACCGCGTTGGCAGGGCACTGGAGCCGATCCCGCCGTCCGCGAGGACGCCGCGGGCTGCTTTCGGGCGGGGCAGCGCCGCAGCATGGCTGGCGAAAAAGTCCGTTGATGGGGGACGGCAACCGAAGAAAACCCGTTTGAGCAAAAGCCTTGGGTTAAGGTAAAGTGGGGACGTCGGCCGGGTACCTCGGCTGCGGACGGGTGGATGGCTCAGGAACAGAAATCAAGCTCGGCGTCTGCGCCGCGCGAAGGGGCGGACAACAAGCTCCGCCCCGCGATGGGTGACGCGCCTTTGCCGGAGCCGCCGTCCGGGGCACCGCTGGCAGGCGCGCCCGCGCCGGGAGACAATATGGCGAAAGCCGAACAAGAACCGGCCGAGGCAACCGACCTCGCCCTCATTCTGCCACCGAGCACGGTCGTCAGCCTGGGCTCGTCTTCACCGCCCCACAAGCTGCCGCCCCCCTTGCCGAACATGGCGGCGAGATCGCAGGGCGCTTCTCCGCCGACGTTGCAGCCGATGGGAGACGCGCACGAGGGGGAGGCTGTCGAGGCCGAGCCCGCGGTGCGCCGTATGGCCCGGCGCAGACCGGCGGGACCGCCCCGCACCAAGATCGCGGCAAACGACGATGCTCCCTCGATCGGCGGGCTCATCTACGCCCTCGAGCAGAAGCCCTCGACAACGCCGTTCAAGTACGCGGCCATGGCGACCGCCGGCTGGACCGCAATCTGCCTCGTGTTCGTATGGATCATGGTCCGTGCCGAGCTGGCGGCGGGAGCGACGTTCCTGTCGCTGTTCGAGAAGCCGGCAACGTTCCTCACGGTTACGGCCATCATCGTGCCCGTCGCCGTTCTTTGGGCGCTGGCCCTCCTCGCCTGGCGATCGGACGAACTGCGGCTCCGCTCCTCGACCATGACCGAGGTTGCAATCCGCCTTGCCGAGCCCGATCGCATGGCGGAACAGTCGGTGGCCTCGCTCGGGCAGGCGGTGCGCCGGCAGGTGTCGTTCATGAACGACGCCATCTCGCGCGCGCTCGGGCGTGCGGGTGAGCTCGAGGCCCTGGTGCACAATGAGGTGTCCGCGCTTGAGCGCTCCTACGAGGAGAACGAGCGCAAGATCAAAGGCCTGATCCAGGAGCTGGCAGGGGAGCGCACCTCGCTGCTGTCGACCAGCGAGCGCGTGACGGAGACGCTGAAGGCCCTGGGCAGCGATATCCCGAGCCTGATCGACAAGCTCTCCGATCAGCAGATCAAGCTGGCGGGCATCATTCAAGGCGCGGGGGAGAACCTGACCCAGCTCGAGAGCGCCGTGGGGCAGAGCACCGATCGGCTCGAGAACGCTCTCGGGCAGAGCACGGGCCGCCTCGAGAGCGCGCTCGGCAGCAAGACGCAGGAGTTGCAGGTGATGCTCGAGGGGTATACCTCGGGGCTTGCCACGGCGCTCGGCGCGCGGACCGACCAGCTCCAGTCCGCCATTGCAAGCTACGTCGATACGCTCGACACCTCCCTCAACAAGCGGACCGAAAAGCTGCAGCGTGTGTTCGAGGAGTATGCGCGTGCGCTCGATACGACGCTCACGAACCGGGCCCAGTCCCTCGATACGCAGCTCATCGAGCGGACCAAGGCGCTCGACGCCGCCTTCGGCGAACGGCTGCGCTCGTTCGATGAATCCATCGTGCGCTCAACGATGACCATCGACTCCGCCGTGGCCGAGAAGGCGCGCGCGCTGACGAGCGCCCTCGACAATCACGCCAAGACGTTCAGCGAGACCATCTCGCGCCAGGCCGTGCACCTGGACGAGAGCCTGATGCATGGCATCAACTCGGTCCGCCGTACGAGCGAGAACATCACCCGCCAGTCGCTCAAGGCCATCGAGGGCCTTGCGGGACAATCCGAGATGCTGAAGCGGGTTTCGGAAAATCTCCTCGGCCAGGTCAACGCCGTCACCAATCGCTTCGAAGGCCAGGGGCAGGCGATCCTGCGCGCCGCCAACTCGCTCGAAACCGCGAACTACAAGATCGATGCGACGCTCCAGGGGCGCCATGCGGCGCTGACGCAGACCATGGAGCAGCTCTCCGGCAAGGCCGACGAGTTCGGCCGCTTCGTGCAGGGCTTTTCGTCCTCCATGGAGGGTTCGCTCACCAGCGCCGAGCAGCGGGCGCGCCAGGCCGCCGAGCAGCTTCGCGAAAGCACGGAGGCGGCACAGCGTGCGGCACTCGCCGACCTCGAGCGCTTCCGCCTGGAGGCAGGCGCCGAGGGCGAGCGCGCGCTCGACGAGCTCAAGAACCGGTTCTCCTCGATCTCGACCGTCGTCAACGAGCAGCTGTCGTCGCTCTCCAGCCGCTTCGATCAAACATCGGACGAAGTGCGCCAGCGCGCCAACCGCGCCGCCGCGGACATCGCCGCCGAGCAGGCACGCCTCAAGCAAGAGATGGAACGCCTGCCGACGGCAACACGCGAGAGTGCCGAAGCCATGCGCCGGGCGCTGCACGACCAACTGCGGGCCATCGAACAGCTTTCGCAGCTCACCACACGCTCAATCGCCGGACGCGACGTCTCGCTTCCTCAGCCCTCCACCGCTTATCCGGCCACGACATCCGGATCGCTCACGGGCTCCTATGTTGCAGGCGCACGCGCAGGCGCGACGCGCCAGCCGTCATCATCCTACGCGGCGGCCTTGCCGCGTCCGCCGGCCAGCACGGCGAGCCCCTCCCCTGCGCAGGCCGGCGACGGCCGGGAAGGCTGGTCGCTCGGCGATCTCCTTGCGCGCGCCTCGCGCGAGGAAGAAGCTCATCCGGGCGCAGGACACCGTGTAAGCGCGCCCCAAAACGGTGACGTCTACAATCCGGGTGTGCACGATGCGGGCGTCTCCCGTAATAATGGCGGGGACCATCACCCGAGGGTCGATGGACCGCCATCCGGCGCGGACGCGTATCAAACGCCGGCAGCCACCGCGCCCGTGCCCTTCCACAATCAGATCGACGCCATCGCCCGCTCGCTCGACCCGGCGACCACTGCCGCGCTCTGGCAGCGCATCGCAGCGGGACAGCGCGGCGTGATGGTACGCAGCCTCTATACGCCCGAGGGCCGTACCATCTTCGACGATCTCAGCCTTCGCTATCGGACCGACGCGGAGCTGCAGCGGATCGTCAATCACTACCTGATCAACTTCGAGAACATCCGCCACGATGCCGAGCAGCGCGACCCTTCCGGCCGGGCCGTCAATGCGCATCTCCTCTCCGACATGGGGCGGGTCTACCTGTTCCTCGCCCATGTCAGCGGGCGGATCGCGTGAGGCCAAGAGCCCATCAGCAAGCGCCCTGACATGCGTCCGAGCCGGTCCCTTTCGGTTGTGATCGACCGCTTTCCGCTCAGGCAGCCGTTCGTCATCTCCCGGGGCGCCAAGACGGAAGCCGTCGTGGTCGCGGCCACCGTTTCGGATGGCCGCAACGTAGGCCGTGGCGAGTGCACGCCTTATGCGCGCTACGGCGAAACGCCGGAAAGCGTCGCGGCCACGATCGAGACGCTCGCGCGGGAGCCGGAAGCGCTCGCAAGCCGCGAGGCGCTGGCCGACGCGCTGCCGGCCGGAGCCGCCCGCAACGCGCTCGATTGCGCCCTCTGGGATCTCGAGGCCAAGATCACCGGCGTTTCCGCGGCCGAGTTGGCCGGCGCGCAGGGCCTCGTGCCGGTCGTGACCTGCTTCACCCTGAGCCTCGATACGCCCGCTGCCATGGCGGAGGCCGCACGGGCTGCCGCCCAGCACATTCTCCTCAAGCTGAAGCTCGGAGGAGAGGGCGACATCGATCGCATGGCGGCCGTGCGCCAGGCGCGTCCCGAAGCCCGCCTCGTCGCCGACGCCAACGAGGCCTGGAGCGAGAACATGCTGGAGCCCTATCTCGCGGCCGCCGCAGAGCAGCGCTTCGAGCTGATCGAGCAGCCCCTCCCAGCAGGCCACGATGGCATGCTGAAGGAGATCGCCCACCCGGTGCCCGTGTGCGCCGACGAAAGCGTGCACACGGGCGCGGACCTCGCCGGGTGCATCGGCTGCTACGGCGCGGTCAACATCAAGCTCGACAAGGCCGGCGGCCTCACGGAGGCGCTGCGTCTACGGGACGCCGCGCGTGCCCAAGGGCTCCGCGTGATGGTGGGCTCCATGGTGGCGACGTCGCTCGCCTTGGCGCCCGCCTTCATCCTCGCCGAGGCTGCGGATTGGGTAGATCTCGACGGGCCGCTCCTGCTCGCCGCCGACCGCACGCCGCCCGTCCGCTTTGTGGATGGGCGTCTGCATCCACCGCCAGCCGGGCTATGGGGCTCGTGATTTTGATTTGAGCGGCTCGCCGCTCTCCGCTTGCGCTCGGCACGGCGTCTCCAACGGCGCGACCCAGAGAAGGCGGCCGTCCCATCTGGCGCGTACGAACAGCGCACACGAAAAGCCAATGGCAGCGAGCGCAGCCATGGCCAGATACCCCTGCCCTCCGACACGAGCGTAAAGCCACCCGGACGCCAGCGTGGCGCAGCCCATCAACACACCGGATGCGACCGTGGCGTAAAGCGCCTGAGCTGTGCCTTGGGCCGCCTCCGGCACCGCGCGCGAGATGAAATGCATCGCCGCGAGATGGGAGCCGCCGTAGGTTAGCGTATGCAGTGTCTGGAGCGGGATCAGCGCGGCCAGCGGCGGCGAGAGGCTCATCAGCGCCCAACGTGCAACGGCGGCCGCCGTGGCGACCGTCATCAGTTTCACCGGACCGAAGCGCCGTATGATCGCGCCGGAATAGGCGAACAGCACCACCTCGCCGGCGATGGCGATGGCCCAGAGCGTGCCGATCCAGGCGGTGGTGATGCCCTGAGCGTGCCACGCCAGCGCGCCGAACGTGTAGAACATGCCGTGTGCGCCCTGTGCCGCGCCGACGGCGATGAGGAACGCGACGAACACCGGAGAGCTGACGAGCCTGCGCGCATTGGCGACGCCGACGCCCTTGGCGCGGCTTTCCCCTCTCCTGCTCTCCGCCGCAGCGGGCGTGCCGTCTTTGCCGCCGGAAGCGGATGGTGGGCTCACGGCGCGCTCCGGAAGCCGCAAGCCGAAAAGCGCCGTCGCAAGGGTTCCAAAGAGAATGCAGGCGACAACCACACCACCGCCGATGCTGTCGATCAACCATCCGCCGACGAAGCCCGCCAGCACGAACGTGATCGATCCCCAAAGCCGCATGCGCCCGTAATCCAGCGCGTGGACGCGCACGCCGGCCACGGCGATCGTTTCGGTAAGGGGGATGATGGTGGAATACGAAATGGCGAGCGGCACGGCGAAAAGCAGGATCGCCCAGAAGCCGTAAGCTTGGGAGAGCAGCAAAGTCAGCGCCAACGCCAGCCAGGCCAAGCCGTTAATCAGCGTTTTGTGGCGGCCGCTACGGTCCGCAATGACCGCGACCGTGGGTGTGATGAACACTCGCAGAAAGAGAGGCGCCGCCGTGACGATAGCGATCTGCTCCGCCGTGAGACCGCGCACGTCCAGCCAGACCGGAAAATAGGGCAGATGCACGCCGAGGATCAGAAACAACGCACCGTAGAAAAGGCCAAGCCGCAGGCTGTACGATGCGCGGATCTGCTCATCGCCGCTCCGCTTCTCGGTTTCATGTCCGGCCTTCGCCATGCACAGTGCCTCTTCGCCGGCGCGACAGTCGCGGGGCTCGCTGCATAGAAACTGAACGCAAGAGACGCGCGTCCTACTGCCGGAATCAAGGATGGCAGGAACAGCTTCCGTCACGAAACGCGAATGGGGGTGAAAGCGGTTGGTCTACGTTTTCAGCAGGCGCGTGTCAGCCCCTTCAAACGATCCAGCAACGCAGCATTGCGCGCGTGCGGTTTAAAAAAACCGGCCCGGAAAATTTCCGGGCCGGTTTTTGCCGAGCTGAACAGCGTCCCTGATCGCCGATCGGCTCCCCCCAAAAGGCAGTGGATGTGCGCGGCTCAATCGCCCCCCGACGATGGCGCTGCACGGCCGGGAGAGTTGCAGAAGCGTAGCGGGGTTTCAAGTGCGCAGATATCGAAACGCGCTTCATTCCAAAAAAAGCGATGCAGGGATGCCACATTCGCGCTGCCATGCTGTCTTGATACGGAGGGATTCTCGGGAAGTTCATAGTAAATGCACGTTTTTCGCATTGCAAAAGCCGCTCGCCGTGCCTTCGCCGGCTCCGCGCTTGCTATCTACGGCCGTCGCTTGAGACCGAAAAGATGATCCACCGGCCCGCTTCCCTTGCCGATGCGGATGTGGCGGCCGGCAGCGATTGCTTGCCAGACGAAGTCCTTCGCCGCCGTCACGGCCGTGGGAATCGTTTCTCCCCGGGCGAGCCCGGCGGCAATGGCCGCGGCCAGAGTGCATCCGGTCCCGTGCGTGTTCGGCGTGCCGATGCGCGGGCGGGCGAAACGCAGCGAGCCCGAGGCGAGCACGAGGATGTCCACGGCTTCGGGCCCTTCGCTATGGCCGCCCTTCATGAGGACGGCGCCGGGGCCGAGCGCAAGCAGGCGGCGGCCCTGCGCTTCGAGATCATCCGGCGTCTTGGCGAGCGGCGCGTCGAGCAGGCGTGCCGCCTCGTGCAGGTTCGGCGTGACGACGGCCGCGAGCGGGAGAAGCCGTGTGCGCACGGCTGCGACGGCATCCGGCGCGAGCAGGACATCGCCACTGGTTGCAACCATGACCGGATCAACGACGAGGGGCACGCCCGCAAAGGCTGCGAGCCCGTCCACGACCGTGTCGACCGTCGTGCGGTCAGCAAGCATACCGGTCTTGATAGCGCCGACGGCGAGATCGGACGCGACGGAGGACAGTTGTGAGGCGATGATCGGGGCCGGCAGGGCGAGCACATCCTGCACGCCCTGGGTGTTCTGCGCCGTGATGGCCGTGATCACGGAGGCGCCATAGACGCCGAGGGCCGTAAACGTCTTGAGATCAGCCTGTATGCCGGCGCCGCCCGAGCTGTCGGACCCGGCAATGGTGAGCGCGATGGGGGTCGCGTTCGGCTCTTCGGCCACCGGCTAGCCTCCCGGCGTGAAGTTGCGGAGGTCACGCTGCAACTGCTCCGGCGTGAACGTCTCCTCGATGCGTGCGAGCCCCGGGAAGGTCTCGATCAGCCATTGTCCGAGGGCCTGGATCGAGAACCACTCGAACACGTTGAGGAAGGCGATCCCGGTCAGCACCAGCGCAAGTCCCATGATCTTCTCCATGAGCCCGAGATGGCGGCGGAAGCGCTGCAGGAACGACAGGAACGGACGGATGGCAACGGCCGCCAGAACGAACGGAACGCCGAGACCCAGCGAATAGACGGCGAGCAGGCGCACGCCGGCCCCGAGACTTCCCTCGTTGGCGGCGAGCGCCAGCACGGTCGCCAGGATCGGACCGATGCAGGGCGTCCAGCCGAAGGCGAACGCGAGACCCATGACGTAGGCGCCGAGCAGGCTCGCGCCCTCGTTGCTCGCGTGATAGCGCTTCTCGCTCAGCAGGAACGGGATGCGGAACACGCCGAGGAAGTGCAGCCCGAACAGGATGATGACGATGCCGGCAGCGAACGAAAGCTCGGCGCGCCAGATCTGGATGAACTGTCCCACGAGCGACGCGCTGGCGCCGAGAGCGATGAAAACGGTTGAAAAGCCGAGCACGAAAAAGATGGACGCCAGCACGACGCGCCGCCACACCGTGCGCTCGAGGCCCTTCTCGTCGGAGAGCTGCTCGAAGGTCGTGCCGCCGAGATAGCCGAGATACGGTGGCACCAGCGGCAGCACGCAGGGGGAGAGGAAGCTCACCAATCCCGCCAGCGCCACGCCGAGATAGAGATGAGCTTCAGCGAACATCTGATCGCACCCTCTGCATGACGTACCACCTCAGCAGAAAGGGATCGCCGTGCGATTGTTTCTGACGTCTGCCTGCCGGGGAAAGTTGAAGGGACAAAGTGTCGTTATTCCCCTCCCCCTCGTGGGGAGGGGTTAGGGGTGGGGGGAAGCCAGAACGTTGGCGTCCGGGGTTCCGTCCCCCCCGGCCTCCCCCACAAGGGGGGAGGAGAAGCGCAGACAACCTCACCGCCATGTTCATTCGAAGCTCATCCTTACCGCGCCAGGGCGGCCACGCCGGGCAGCTCGCGCCCCTCCAGCCATTCCAGGAAGGCGCCGCCTGCGCTCGAGACATAGGTGAAGTCGCCTGCGACGCCAGCGGCGTTGAGAGCTGCCACCGTATCTCCGCCGCCGGCGATCGACACCAGCGTGCCGGCCTTCGTGCGCTCAGCTGCGGCGCGGGCGAGCGCGAAGGTGCCCTCACCGAACGGCGCGATCTCGAAGGCGCCGAGCGGACCGTTCCAGAGCAGCGTCTCGCAGCGCGACAGCACGTCGGTGTAATGGGCGACCGTCTTCGGACCGACGTCGAGGATCATGCCGTCGGGCGGAACCTCGATGGTGGTCACCGTGAGGGACGGTGCCCCCGCCTCCAAGCGCTCGGCGACGACGAGATCCTGCGGCAGCACGATCTCGCAGCTTCGCGCCTTGGCCGCGCGCATGATCTCGTGCACCGTTTCGACAAGGTCCGGCTCGGCGAGCGACTTGCCGATCTCGACCCCGCCTGCAAGCAGGAAGGTGTTCGCCATGCCGCCGCCGATGATCAGCTTGTCGACCTTGGCGGACAAGTTGGTGAGCACGGGGATCTTGGTCGATACCTTGGCGCCGCCAACCACGGCCGCAACGGGGCGGCGCGGCGCATCGAGCGCTGTGCGGAGCGCGTTGATCTCCTCCATCATCAGGGGGCCGGCATAGCTCGGCATCAGACGCGCGATGCCCTCCGTCGACGCGTGAGCACGGTGCGCCGCCGAGAAGGCATCGTTGACGAAGACGTCGCCGAGCGACGCCAGCGCCTTGGCGAAGCCGGGATCGTTCGCCTCCTCGCCCTTGTGGAAGCGCGTGTTCTCGAGCACGAGAATGCCGCCATTGGCCAGCGCGGATACGGCGCCCTCGGCCGCCTCGCCGATGCAATCGTGCGCGAAGGCGACGGGCCGTGCCGCGAGGCTGCCAAGCGCATTTGCGATCGGCGCCAGCGAGTTCTCTTTATCGGGGCCGTTCTTCGGGCGACCGAAGTGCGAGAGCACGATGACGCGCGCGCCGCGGCCTGCAAGGTCGGTAAGGCCCGGAATGACGCGTTTGAGGCGCGTGGCGTCGGTAACCGCGCCGTTCTTTGCCGGTACGTTGAGATCCGCGCGCACGATCACGCGCTTGCCCTCGAGGTCGAGGCCTTCGGTCGTCTTCAGCTTGTCGAGATTCATTCAAACCTTCCGATCAACGGCGCGCGTCGCCCTCCCGGATCGCCACGCGACACTCCCACGGCCGGGTGAACCTTAGCTCTTTACGATCGCGTGCGCTGCCTCGGCGATCTTGGCGGCGGTTAACCCGAAGTGCTCGAAGACCTTGGGGCCCGGAGCCGAAACGCCGAAATCCGAGAGCCCGATGAAGCGGTCGCCCGGCCGCAGCCATTCATGCCAGCCCTGCGCGACGGCCGCTTCGACAGCGATGCGCGGTGCCGAGCCCAGAACCTCGTTCCGGTAGGGCTCCGGCTGGGCGCGGAAGATCTCGAACGATGGCAGCGAGACCACAGCGGCCACGATACCCTCCTTGGCGAGTGCGGCCGCCGCCTCGGCGACGAGGCCGACCTCGGAGCCGGTGGCGATCAGCGTCACGTCGCGCTTGGTCCCGCCGCCGCTGACGAGATAGCCGCCCTTCGCCGTGAGGTTCTCGGCGCCCGCATCCGTGCGCAGGACCGTCGGAACCGCTTGGCGCGAAAGCGCGAGAAGCGTCGGCCTCGTCGGATTGGAGAGCGCGATCTCCCAAGCTTCCGCCGTCTCCAGCGCGTCGGCCGGACGCAGCACGGCGAGGTTCGGAATCGCGCGCAGCGCAGCCAGATGCTCGACCGGCTGATGCGTGGGGCCATCCTCGCCGAGCCCGATGCTGTCGTGCGTCATCACGTAGACGACGCGCTGATGCATCAGCGCCGAGAGGCGGATCGAGGGGCGGCAGTAGTCGGTGAAGACGAGGAACGTGGCGCCATAGGGGATGAAACCGCCATGCAGCGCGATGCCGTTCATGGCGGCCGCCATGCCGTGCTCACGCACGCCGTAGTGAACGTAATCGCCCGCGAAATCGCCGGGTGCGATCGCCTTGTGGTGCTTGGTGCGCGTCCCGTTCGACGGGGTGAGATCCGCCGATCCGCCGAGAAGCTCCGGCACCGCGGGCACCAGATGCTCAAGGGTGAGCTGCGACCACACGCGGGTGGCGCGCTTGGCCGTGTCAGCCGCGAACTGCGTTTTTGCGGCGGCGACCGCAGCGGTAATGGCATTGGCGCGGGACGTGGCCGCTGGCGTTTCAAAGGCGGCTTTCGCCGCGTCGGGTGCTTTGTAGAGGCGCTGCTTCCAGGCGGCGTTCTCGGCTGCGCCCTTGGTCCCGAGCGCCCGCCAGGCGTCGAGAACCGGCGCCGGGATCTCGAACGGCGCGGCACCCCAGCCGAGCTTCTCGCGCGCGCCCTTGATCTCCTCGGCGCCCAGCGGCTCGCCATGCGTGGACGACGTGCCCGCTTTGGTCGGGGCGCCGTAGCCGATCACGGTCTTGCAGGCGATGAGCCAGGGAGCCGATGCGTCGGCTCGTGCGGTGGCGAGCGCGGCGGAGATGGCCTTCGGATCGTGGCCGTCGATGCGCAGCGTGTTCCAGCCCGAGGCCTTGAAGCGCGCCAGCTGGTCGTCGGAGACGGACAGACTCGTCGGCCCGTCGATCGAGATGGAGTTGTCGTCCCACAGCACGATGAGCTTACCGAGCTTCAGGTGCCCGGCGAGTGAGATCGCCTCGTGGCTGATGCCTTCCATCAGGCAGCCGTCGCCGGCGAGGCAATAGGTACGATGATCGACCAGCTCGTCGCCGAGGCGGGCATTGAGCAGCCGCTCGGCAAGCGCCATGCCGACCGCGTTGCCGAGGCCCTGGCCCAGCGGGCCGGTGGTGGTCTCGATGCCGGGGGCGTAGCCATATTCGGGGTGGCCGGCGGTCTTGGCGCCGAGCTGGCGGAAACGCTCGAGCTCGCTCACGTCCATGCCGGGATAGCCGGTGAGATAAAGAAGAGAGTAGAGAAGCATCGAGCCGTGGCCGGCGGACAGCACGAAACGGTCGCGATCGGGCCAGGTGGGGTCCGCGGGATCGAAGCGAAGCGCTTCCTGGAATAGCACGGTCGCCACGTCCGCCATTCCCATCGGCATGCCCGGGTGGCCAGAGTTGGCCTTCTGCACGGCGTCCATGGCAAGGGCCCGGATGGCATTGGCCATGTCTCGGGTGCCGACCTTATTTGCCAGCATCTTTTCCTGCACCTCGCCCATCACGATCCTTCCTGCACATGCCATGGTGGCGCACATTTAGCGGCGCGGCGGCACCGCGTCTACCCGCCCTGGGGTGTCGCACCCTTGCCTTGGTCCCGCAAAAAGGCACCGTGGCAGATCCGCCCGGCCGAAATGTGCGTATGAACAACGAAGCCTGAGAGATGGGGGGCCGGTGCCAGCGGCTTTGCGGGCGCCGCTGGGATTGGCAGCGAGGTTCGGCTATGCTTCGGGTTCTCTACGAGGGACGCACCGGACGTCCCCTCGCGGTCAAATCTCCGAGGACGATGGCTGATCTCCTGCAGCGTGTCGCAGCGAACGGCGACGTGGAGGCCTTCCGGGCGCTCTTCGAGACCTATGCGCCGCGCGTCAAATCCTACATGCTGCGCCAGGGCGCCGATCCCGCCACCGCGGAGGAGCTGGCGCAGGAGACGCTGCTCGCCGTGTGGCGCAAGGCCGCGCTCTATTCCAACGACAAGGGCAGCGCGACGACCTGGATTTTCACCATCGCGCGCAACCTCCGCATCGACCGGCTGCGCCGCGAGGTGGTGTGGCAGCCTCTGCCCGAAAACAACGACGAGCGCCCGTCCGAGGATCCGGCGCCCGACGAGGAGCTCTCCGAGCGCGAGCGGGCCGCCCGCGTGCGCGCCATTCTCGCCGAGCTGCCGCCGGAGCAATCCGAAGTCGTGAGCCTCGCGTTTCTTGAAGGTCTTTCGCACAGCGAGATCGCCACGCGCCTCGAACTCCCTCTCGGCACGGTAAAATCGCGCATGCGGCTCGCCTACCAGAAGATCCGCGATGCACTCGAGGACTTGAGATAAATGGAGACGATCACGCATCATCCGGATATCGCCTCGCTGATGTGCTGCTCGGCGGGCAGCCAGCCGGAGGCCTGCGCGGCCGTCATCGCCTCCCACCTCGCCTTCTGCCCGAAGTGCTGCGCCGAGGTGCGCCGGATGCAGAAGATCGGGGCGGCGCTGTTCGACATGCTGGAGCCGGCGAAGCTCAGCGAGGCGGCACCGATCGCAGCGATGCGCGCCTGCGAGGCGGAAACGGATGTCGACGACCGCTGGATGGGCGCGCCCTGCAAGGAGTGCTCCGGCGACGTGCCGCCGCCGCTCGCGGCGCTGATCGGCGAACGGCTCGACGATCTGCCATGGCGCTGGGTGGCGCCCGGCGTGTGGACCTATCGCGTGCCGCTCTCGAAAGCCTGTGGCGGCGATCTCCGCCTGTTCAAGATCGCGCCCGGCAACACGTTGCTGCCGCATCAGAACGCCGGCTGCGAGCTGACGATCATCCTTCGCGGCGGCTATACGGACGAGTTTGGCACTTATCGGCGGGGCGACGTCGCCGATCTCGACGAAGGCGTGGCCTGCGGGCCTGTAGCCTGCCCGGAAAAGGGCTGCATCTGCCTGACGGCGACCGAACGGAGGCTCGTCTTTAGGGATCGCATCCCTCGCCTGATGCAGGCCCTTTTCAACCTCTAAGCTAGAGTTTTGGCCCTCTGCTGGCGAAACTGCGCTTTGCACATAAGCTCGGACTTTCAGCAGCACTTCATCGTTCGCAGCGACCCGCCGTCCGTCTACGGTCCCATAATCAACGGAACCGTTACCGGGCCCCTGCCCCGAAAGCCACAATGAACCATCACATCATCGAAATCGCCGTTCACCTCGGCGCCGCGTGGGCGGCCGGTAGCCTCATCGGACTCGAACGCAGCTTCCATGGCCGGCCCGCAGGCTTCCGCACGCACGCCCTCGTCTGCCTCGCCTCCGCATTGCTGATGGTCGTCACGGCCTACCAGTGGGACTGGCTTGGCACGGCCGTGCCCATGGAGACTGTGCGCACCGACCCCACGCGCATTGCCCAGGGCATCATGACCGGCATCGGCTTCCTCGGCGCGGGCGTCATCTTCAAGGATGGGCTCACGGTGCGGGGCCTCACAACGGCGGCGTCGATCTGGATGACGGCTGCCATCGGCATCCTCTATGGCGTGGGCTTCTTCTATCCAGCCACGCTCGCCACGCTCGCGACCCTTGGCACGCTGCACGTCTTCCGCCACATCGAAGATTGGATTCCGAGCCATATGTTCGCGCAGCTCGCTCTGCGTTTCAGCAAGGATCAGCCGGTTGCCGAGGCAGAGGTGCGCGAGCTGCTTGCAAAGCAGGGCTTCTCCATCTCGAACATGAGCTATCGGATGGATCGCGAGGCTGGGTACTTTGAATACCGGATGATGATCCGCACCGCCCAGAAGGACGCGCTCGGGGCTCTCGCCGGCAAGCTGCGCGCGCGGCAGGATCTGCTCGAGTTTCGCATCTCGCCGAGCGGCGATTGAGAGTTGTTTGCGGTGCCTTACCTACCGCAGGGGCGCCGGGTTGATCCTCAGCTTCGCCTTGTCGAGCGTGTACGACCACGGGAGACCGGCGTTCCGCCAGCCGTTCACCGAGCGCCGCCCATCCTTCGAGAGATCTCCCTCGAACCCGTCGTAGACGCTCCAGACATTGCTGTAGCCAGCCATTGCCAATTGGTTGACGGCCCTGGCGCTGCGCTCGCCCGAACGGCACATGACGAAAACCTTGTCGTCCCTAGCCAAGCCTTTTCTGCCGAGCGCGGCGTCCACCTGCGCGACGAACGCCGGATTGGGGACGAAGGCCAGGCTGCCCCGCTTCTCATCCCAGGTCGGCGGATGCTTCACCTCAGCGAACGGGACGAGGGCATCGGCCGCGTCCGTGCTGCCGACGAACATCATCTCCTCGATCGTGCGCACGTCCACGAAAAGGATGCGCTCGCGTGCGGAGCCAAGCTCGGCGTAGGCCTCCTCGGCGCTCAGGTATTTTCCGAGAACGGTTCGCTTGGACTCCGGAACGTCGGGGCCGGCAGCCAGCCCCGGTGCAGCAGCGGCGAGGAATGCCGCGATAGCCAGAACGATGCCGGTGCGGTGGAACATGATTATCTCCCTACTCTCACACGGGCCGAAGGCGGAACCCGCCGCACAGCATGAGCCTACCGCTCCAAGCGGTGTCTCGACTTACCGATAGCCCACGATCTTGACCCTGTCCTCCTCACTCGTCAGCGTCTTCAGGAAAGCCACGAGGTCGGCTTTCTCCTTCTCCGACAGGCCGAGTGGCTCGAGGACCTTTTCGCCATCGTGCTTGATGCCGCCCTTGTCGTAGAACGCCACCACGTCTTCCAACGTCGATGGCGATCCGTCGTGCATGTAGGGATACGTGAGCTCGACATTGCGCAGGCTCGGCGTCTTGAAGGCCCAGCGATCCTTCGGATCGAGCGTGATGGAAAAGCGCCCCACGTCGTTGCTGCGCGGGGCGCTGAACGAGGCCATGTCCGCGTGCTTCATTTCGATGAACTCGCCCGGCGCAATTTCGATCCGCGCAACACGCATGCCGTCATCTGCGGCGCCAGCATAGCCGACGCCCGTGGCATGAAACCCGTGATCGGTGAACAGCGCCGACGTCTCGCCAATGGTGTGGCATGATACGCACCGGCCCCTGCTCGTGAAGACGCGGAAGCCGTTCATCTCGTCGGCCGTGAGAACCTTCTCCTCTTTTCCAAAATACCATCTGTCGAAGCGGGAGTTGCCGCAGAGAAACGTGCGCTCATAGGAGGCGAGCGCCTGCCCGATCGTCTCCATTGACGCCATGCGCCCGCCGAAGGCCGCTTCGAACAGGCCCGCGTAGTCATCGAGCGCGCGGATCTTATCGACGACGTGCCCGATGGACGGGTTGTCCATCTCCAGCGGAGACAGCAATGGCCCCCACGCCTGCTGTGCAAGATCGGTCTCGCGGCCATCGTGGAACAGCGTCTTCTGATAGGCGACGTTGTAGAGCGCCGGCGCGTTGCGGTTCAGGCTGCGCCCTTCGATGCCGATCGCGGTCGCGGACTGGTGGGAGGTCAGCCCCTGCTGCTCGATGTGGCACATGGCGCAGGAGTTCGTGTTGTTGAACGCCAGCCGCCGATCGAAGAAGAGCTTCTTCCCGAGCGCCACCTGCTCCGTCACGGGCCGCTGATGCGCTTCGAGCGGCGGAAGGCCGAGGGGAACGGCGGTCTCATTCGTTGCATCCGCCCTCGCCCCCATCGGCCCATAGGCGCCCGCAAGCAGGATCCCCAAGGCCAATCCGCACAGCGACGCAGCAACGGACGGCAATCGCCTTGCCTTCATGGCGTCCTCGCCGAGAGCGCTCACTTGCCCTCCAGCAGAAGGGTCTCGATGTCGGAGAGAACGACACCGGGATCGAGAAAGCTCGTCGTGTAGATCTCGCGCACCCAGCTATCCCGGTCGATCAGGAAAACCTTGAGCATGTGATTGATGACGTCCGTCGGCTTGCCTTTCTCATCGAGCGCACGCGAGGCCTGCACGAACATACCGTCGAGGATCGGCGCGAGATAGGAGGCTGACCAGGTGGTAAGAAACTCCCACGACGCCTCGGGCGTGCTCTTCGCGTTCTTGAAGAATGCCATCATGTCCGGCGTGTCGGTCTCGGGATCGAGGCTGAGGAAGACGAGGCGGACCTCGCCATGCAGCCTGGGGTTCTTCTTCACGGCCTCCTGCACGGCGCTGAACGCGTTCCAGGCGGCGGGGCAGCCTTGCGGGTCGCGGCACGTTCCGTAGAAGAAGGAGAAGAGCGTCACCTTGCCGGTCGTGAAGCTCGATAGCCGACGAGGAAGCCAAGCGCTGTCCTCGAGCACCCAGCCGGACGCGGCCGGTTGAATTCGGTGGAGTTTGTACGTGCCGGCGCTTGGGAAGCGGGCGTTTGCGGCCTGCGCGCTATTTGCGGAGGCGACAGGAACAAAGAAAGCAAACGCAAGGAGCAGGGCCGCTGTGGCTGCACGCCACAAAAGGTGAGCGAACCGTCGCCGCCCCGTGCTACCGCCCTGCGGCAAGGCTACTGTCCCTTTTCCGATGCTCGCAAGAGCCGGTCAGGCTCCTTCGCGAATTGCCCGATCATCGACGCTCGTCTCCGATTGCTGCGGCCTTGGTCTTGGCCGACAGCTTCATATGATGCGCGCGGCCGAGCTTCTGCGCCTTGAAGTCCACGGTGAACTTCTCGACCAGTTGCTTGCCGTCCCAGTCGAACGCCTTCAGCCATTGCTCGTTCTCGGCGCCTTTCTTGTCCCAGTTGGCGAGCAGCGACGTCGTGAAATACACGCGTTTCCCATCGTAGCTCTGGGAGACCATGTTGACCTGACTGCCCATCTTGCGGGCGTAAACCTGCTTCGGCGCTTCCGGGTTCGAGATGTCGAAATAGCGCGACGTGCCATCGAGAAAGGTGTTGACCCACAGGCCCTTGGCGTCGGCCGAGATCGAGATGTCGACGGGCAGCGGAATCTTGGCCGGGTCGCCGATGGTCGCTACGTCCCTGGCCACCCACGCGCCCGTCTCGTCCTGCTTGATGAGCCAAAGCTTCGAGGTCAGCGCCGTCGCCGAGAAGGCCCAGTTGTCCTCCGGCTTGAGCGACCAGCGGATCTCGAGCGGCGAGCCTGGAACTTCCATAATGGAGATCGGCTGCATGGCCTTGAAGTCCCACATGACCATGCTCTTGCCGAAGCGCTTCATGGCCTCCGGATCTTTGATCATCTGGCCCATATCCATCATGTAGTTCGTCCAGCCCGTGAAGCTCGACGTCAGCATGGCGTTCTTCTGCGGGTTGATGCCGATATCGTAGCCGTAGCCGTCACCGCCGTTCTCCAGCGGCATCGGGTGCACCGAGACGAGGTCTCCCCCGTTGTTGTAGACGGCGATGCCGGTCTGGCCGTCGTGCGTGCGCGTGTTGGAGAGCGCCTGCACCATCATCCGGCCCGGTATTGCGTAGAATGTGTGCGGCCCCACGAAGCCGGTCTTCTCCGCAAAATCCGTGATCGTCTTCACGATCTTCGGTTTGGCCGGATCGGCAAGGTCGAAGACGAAAATCTTGTTGTCGTCCAGGCGGCCGGCCCAGAGATATCTCCGGTCGTCGGTGAACCCGGTGTGATGCGCCTCTCCACGGCCACCGACCGAGATCGAGTTGATAACCTTGCCATAGGTGGGAGAGCTCGGCTGAACATCGACCGTGACGAGCTTGTCTGACTCGTCACCGACACCGATCTCGCCCAAAGTCCAGACGTGGAGGAAATCCTCCTGCCCCTTGATCAGGCTCAGGGTGTAGGGAGAGTTGCACGTCTCATCCGCAAGGGCGGGCGAAGCCGCGACCAGCAACGCCGCTATGCCGAGACCGGATTTAACCAGGTTCCTCACGTCGCGTCCTCCTTCGCCGATGCCAACCGTCTCCGGTTACATGGTGAAGGCTAGAGCCTTTTCCGAGCTTACAGAATCGCTAGGGGATTCCCATGTGTCGCGAAC
>NZ_DAIQCD010000013.1:0-72035 GCF_036780825.1 Hyphomicrobium sp.
TAGTTGCCGAAGATGTTGCCGATGCCGATGCCGGCGCCGATGAGCGCGAAGCAGGCGAGGCCGGCGCCGATGAACTTTGCTGCCTGGGGATCCATGAGTGTCTCCTAGTTTTTCAAGTGGCTCAGAACTGAATACGGCGCACTCTCACCCGGTCTACCGTTCTTGGCGGATGGGCTCGAGGACGATTTCTAGTTGTGCATATGAACCGCGTCGTTGAGGTAGATGCAGGTCAGAACCGTGAAGATGAACGCCTGCAGAAGCGCGACGAGGACTTCGAGGCCGGTGAAGGCCGCGGTGAACAGAACCGGGAACGCCTTGGCCACGAACGGAAGGCTCACGGCGAAGCTGGCGAAGACCTTCAGCATCGTGTGGCCCGCCATCATGTTGGCGAACAGACGCACCGAAAGGCTAACCGGACGAATGAGATAAGAAACAAGCTCGATCGGCACGATGAGGGGCATCAGCCACATGGGCACGCCCGCCGGCACGAAGAGCTTGAGATAGCCGAAGCCATGACGCGCAAAGCCGATCAGCGTCGCCATGATCCACACCATGGCGGCGAGCGCGAACGTGACGATGATATGGCTCGTGACCGTGAAGGAGCCCGGGATCAACCCCAGCAGATTGAGCACCAGGATGAACACGAAGATCGTGAAGATCCACGGGAAATAGCGCATCCCCTCTTCGCCGAGGCTCTCGCGCACGAGATTGGCGATGAACTCGTAGAGGCTTTCCGCAACGGACTGCATGCGCCCGGGAACCAGCGCGCGGCCCGACATAGCGTAGATCAGGAAGCCGGAGATGAGGGCCACCGCCAGCACCATGAACAGCGAGGCGTTGGTGAAGGATACGTCAAAGCCGAAGAGCTCGAGCGGAACGATACGCTCGATCTCGAATTGATGCATGGGTCCGTGGGACTCTGCCGCGTGCCCTGCCACTTCCGCTGCTCCAGCCACCTTCGCCCCCTACGTCACGTCGTCTTCATCGTCCACAACCGCTTTCGCGCTCCGCTGCAGGGGTTCTGCCTCTGCTTGGAGGCGCCGGGCCGTGCGCACGATGTTCAGGAGGCCGGCCGCGAAGCCGAGCATCAGGAACACGATCATCAGCCACGGCGCGGTTCCGAACTGATCGTCCAGCACCTTGCCGATGAACCCGCCCACGGCAATGCCGACGACGAGTTCGACGGCGATTTTCATCGCCTGTCCCATGGCCGCGCCCCGCACGCGCACATCCGGTCCGGAAGGCTCCCTGGCCCGGGCTACGCCGCGGACCTTGTCGAGCCGTGCTCCCAAATCGGACGCGCGTTTGCGGAATGCCTCGCGGTCTTCGGGAGAAAGCTCGCCGCGTGCCGGATTTTCGTCATCGCTCGACGCCGACATGGCTTCCCCTACCCGAACCAGACCTACAGGCTGAAACGGCCGGAATACTAACGGCGCGCACCATACCCGGAGGCTTCGCGGTGTCAAGCAAAGGCCACATTTTTGCAAGCTCCGCGAGGGTATGGCGAAACCGCGCAGGCTGGAAAACCTCTGTCACCAGGGAAGGATCCGAAACAGGAGTATAGACGCGAGCACCCGTGTCCAACGGCTCTCCCGGAGACTTGGGCTGCATACCGGGCGCCTGGCGGGGAGAGCCTCGAGTCACGCGGCCTCTCAGCCCGCCTCGCGGAAGGACTTGGCGGTCTCGAGGTCGACGGAGACGAGTTGGGAGACGCCCTTCTCCGCCATGGTGACGCCGAACAGCCGGTTCATGCGCATCATCGTCATCGGATGATGCGTGATCACGAGGAAGCGCGTCGCCGTCTCCTCCGCCATCTTCTCCATCAGCGTGCAGAAACGATCGACGTTGGCATCATCGAGCGGCGCATCTACCTCGTCCAGCACACAAATCGGCGAGGGATTGGTGAGGAACACCGCGAAGATCAGCGACAGCGCCGTCAGCGTCTGCTCGCCGCCGGACAGCAGCGAGAGTGTGACCGGCTTCTTGCCGGGAGGCTTGGCGATGATCTCAAGGCCCGATTCGAGCGGATCCTCGCCCGCGATCATCTCGAGGCGGGCCTCGCCACCGCCGAACAGCGTCGTGAACAGGCGCTGGAAGTGACCGTTGACGATGTCGAACGCCTCATCGAGCCGCTTCTTACCCTCGCGGTTCAGCTGCCCGATGGCGCCGCGCAGCTTGGCGATGGCCTGCTCCACGTCCTCGCGCTCGGTCTCCATGCCGCTCATCTGCTCGAGAAGCGCGTTCAGTTCATCGTCGGCCTGCAGGTTAACGCCGCCCAAGCGCTCGCGATCGGCCTTGAGCCGCTGTAGGGCGCGATCGGCGTCGGCAAGGGAAGGAATCTCATCGGCGGAGGTCAGGCCGGCGAGGGCAAGGCACTCGTCGGGGCTCGCGTTCAGCGCCTCGCGGATGCGGCGCGCCTCCTCCTGGCGGCGGGTGCGGGCGCCTTCAAGGCGCGTCTCGATGCGCACGCGGGATTCGCGCGCAGAGACCACCGCGGCCTGCGCCTCGCGCAGGGCCTGGCTGGCGGCGCGCAGCGCGGTGTCGGCGCGCGCGAGATCGTCAGCGGCGGCGTTGCGCGCCGCCTCGGCATCGGTGAGCGCGCCGAGGAGACTCTGGCGGCGGTCCTCAAGGGCCGGGATCACCTCTTCCAGGGCCGCGACGTCGCTCTTGGCCTTGGCCAGGCGCTCCTCGAGGGCGGCGATGTGGTGGGCCGCGCTCTCGCTGCGCGTGACCCACCGGCCGCGCTCGGCGGCAATGTGCTCTGAGCGGCGCTTCCGGGCTTCGCGCTCGCGCTGATGCGTGGCAACGCGCGCCTGGGCGACGGCCAGTGCCGTGCGCCGGTCCTGGGCCGCCTTCTGCACCTCGGGAAGGCGGGCGGCGGGATCCTCCTCGGCGTCAAGGCGCGCCAGCTCGTCCTCGATATGGTCGAGGCCGGCCTGAGCCTCGCGGCGGTCGGCCTCGGCACGCTCGCGCGCTTCCGCGACGGAGGCGAGCCTGGCTTCCGTCTCTCGGGCCTGGCGCTCGATGGTGGCCAGCGCATCGCGCGTGGCGGCGAGATTGGCTTGCGTGTCGCGCCAGAGGGCGCGCAGGCGCTTTTCCTCGGCGGCGGCGGCCGTGTGCGCGGCGGTCGCCTCCTGATCGAGAGCCGTGAGGCGCTGCACCTCCTCGCGCTGGACCTTCTCGCGCTCGAACATATCGGCGAGACGGTTGCGCTCGGCGAGGCGCTGAGCGGCGGGCGTCATGCCTCCGGCGACGGCGATGAAGCCATCCCACCGCCAAAGGTCGCCCTCACGGCTGACGAGGCGCTGGCCCTGCTTCAGATGGGGCTGAAGCCCGGCGCCCAGCTCGCGTGGCACGACGCCGATCTGGCGCAGGCCGCGCAACAGCTCGGGCGGCGCGCCGACGTGCAAGCTCAAGGGCTCGGCGTCGGCAGGGAGCGGCGCATCCTCAGGGCTCACCTCGATGGTGCGCCAGCGTACGGGCGCATCCTCATGGGTCGGCGCGTCGAGATCGTCGCCGAGGGCGGCGACGAGGGCCGCTTCGTAGCCTGGCGCCACGCGAAGCTGCTCGACGACCGGCGGCATGCCGTCCTCGTAAGCCGGCATTACGAGCTTCGACAGCGTCTCGCGCTCGGTGACGAGCTTCGAGAGCGCCATGCGGGCCGTCTGGGCCTCGTCGCTCGCGAGGCGCGCCGCCTCGGTGAGATCGCCAAGCCTGGCTTCAGCATCGAGCGTCGCCGCCTCGATGGCGGAGATCTCGCGCGCGAGCGTCTGGCCCTTCTCGGTGATGGCGGCGAGCTTGAGCGAATCGGGGGCGCCGGCCGCAGCCGCTTGCGCGTCGCGCTCGAGGGCGGCGAGCTTTTCGTCGATGCGCCTGATCATGCCATGGCGCTCGGCTTCGGCCGTCTCGAGCGATTTGCGGCGTGCCCGGGATTCGGCGGCGCGCTCCGTGACGATCGCCAGCTCCTTCTCGGCTTCCTCCAGAACGGCGGCCGCGTCCTCCTCGGCCGCGTGGATGTGATCCTCGGCGGCGTCAGCCTCGGCTTCGGCCGCCTCCAGAGCCTCGGTCTCGACATCGAAGCCCGCGAGAATCTCCTTGGCCTCGGAGATCTGGCGCGCCTCGCGGGCGATGTCCTTCTCGAGCTCGCCCGCGAGCTTCACGAGCTCCTGGCGCCGTTCGCTGCACCGCTCGGCCTCTTTGGCGAGGCCTTCGGTCTCGATGCGGATGCGGGCGAGAGCTGCGGCGCGCTCGGTCTCGCTGTCGCGCAGCGGCTGGATCGTCTCGGCAAGCTCCGCTTCCTCGCGCAGAGCCTTTGCCTCGTGCTCCGTGGCATGTCCGAGCGCGGCGAGCGTTTCGGCGAAGTTGCGCTCCTCGGTCTCGACGAGGGCCTTGGCCTCCATCCAGGAAAGGTGGGCGAGAAGCGCTTCGGCGCGGTGGATCTCCCCGGAGAGATCCTTGTAGCGACGGGCCTGGCGCGCCTGGCGCTTGAGGCTCTCGATCTGGCTTCCGAGCTGGCCCATGATGTCGGCCAAGCGGGCAAGATTGCTCTCAGCACCCCTGAGGCGCAGCTCCGCTTCATGGCGGCGGCTGTGAAGGCCCGCGATGCCGGCGGCGTCCTCCAGCACGCGGCGGCGCTGCTCGGGCTTGGCGTTGACGATCTCCGCGATCTGTCCCTGGCGGACGAGCGCCGGGGAGCGGGCGCCCGTCGCCGCGTCCTCGAACAGGATCTTGACGTCGCGGGCGCGTGCCTCGCGGCCATTGATGCGGTAGGCGGATCCCGCCTCGCGCTCGATGCGCCGCGTGATCTCGATCTGGTCGCTGTCGTTCCATTCCGTCGGCGCCTGGCGCGCCGAGTTGTCGAGGAAGATCGTCACCTCGGCGACGTTGCGCGCGGGCCGCGTGGTGGTGCCGGAGAAGATCACATCATCCATGGCGGATGCGCGCATGGACTTGTGTGAGGTCTCGCCCATGACCCAGCGGATCGCTTCCAGCAGGTTGGACTTGCCGCAACCGTTGGGACCGACGACTCCCGTGAGGCCCGACTCGACCACAAGATCGGTCGGCTCGACGAAGGACTTGAAACCAAGAAGCCTCAAGCGGCTGATCTTCATGTCGTGCGTCTATCCTCAACACGTTTCGAGCGGCTCGCGCGGCGCTTCCCTCCCCGGCCCCGGGCAAGGGGCTCTCCGCTTTCATCACTCCTATGTGGGACGGCTCCTCATACGAGACGGTCATATAAGGCGGCGCGCAGCGATCGCAGGATCACCCTTGTCGCCGACTGCGCGCCCGGCTCCGGACTCGGGGGCCAGAAGCCCTCTAAGGTGCGACGGACGCTGCCCGCGGCGATGAGAGCAGCGGATCGACCATTTCGCGAATATCGCTCATGGCGAGCGTCTTCTTCACGAGCTTGCCTTGAACGAAGAAATTAGGCGTTCCGATGATGCCGAGCGTGCGTCCGCGATCCTTGACCCATTTCAAGCCGTCGATCATGGCCTGATTCTTAAGGCAGGAATCGAACTGGGGCCGGGTCATCCCCACCTGCTTTGCCACAGCATAGATGGGATCCAGGCGTACCTCCTGGGACACCCAGGCGGCCTGCTGCTCCATGAATTTTCCGTAGAGCTCGAAATACTTGTCCGGCGGCGCGCAGCGGAGCGCGATGGTGGCGTTGCCGGACTGCTTGCCGATCGGGAACTCGCGCATGATGAAGCGCACCTTGCCGGTATCGATATAGGCGCGCTTGAACTCGGGGAACGTCTCGCGATGGAAGACACGGCAATGAGGGCACGTGAGCGACGCGTACTGCACGATGGTGACGGGGGCCAGGGGCGAGCCCAGCGTCATCTCGGAGAGCGAGCCGGTCTCCATGACGTCCGCAACCGTGGGATCGGCGATCACCTGGCGGCCGCCACGGCTCGAATCCGGCATGGCATCGAACGGGTTGAAAGCCGTGCCGCCAGCGCTGGCCTCTCCCGGCGCGTCGGGAAATGCGCTGCCCGCGGAGGCTGCATCTGCAGATGTGGCCGCGCCAGCCGCCGAGAGATTCGGCAGGCCGGAGGGATCGCTGCCGGAGCAGCCGCAGAGAGCAAGACCGAGGGCCAGAGCCGCGGACAGGCCCCGCAGCATCCTAGCGGATGCCTCAGGCCTTCCGGTCTCCGTTTGCGGCCGCTCGGTCATCCCTGGCTCAGAAGAGGGTCGATCACCTTCTCGAACTCCTCCATCACGGGAGCCGCCTGAAGCCGCTTGCCGTTGATGAAGAAGCTCGGCGTGGCATTGACGCCGAACGTCTCGCTTGCCCGCGTGTGGACGGCTGTCAGCTCATCGAGCAGCTTCTGATCGGTCAGGCACTTGTCGAAGCTCTCTTGCGTGAAGCCTGCCTGCTTGGCGATCTCGAACAGCTTGGGCGTCGGGTTATCCTTCACGAAGGCCCAGTCCTCCTGCCTTTCGAAGAGCGCATCGATGAGGGCGAATGACTTCTCAGGCGAGCCGGCGCAGCGGGCCAGCATGGAGGCGGCGAAAGCGCGGGCATCCAGCGGGAACTCGCGGAAGATGTAACGCACCTTGCCGGTGTCGATGTACTTCTTCTTGAATTCCGGGAAGATCTTCGTCTGGAAGACCATGCAGTGGCCGCACGTCATCGAAGCGTATTCGACGACAGTCACCTTCGCATCCTCCGGACCCATGGTCAGCTCCGGCAGGCCGCTCGGCTTCAACAGCTCGTCGAGAGGGATCTCGGTGGGACCTTGCCGGCGCTGCGCAAAGGCCGGCGCCGAACCCGTGAGCGCCAGCCCGGTGAAGAGGGCTCCGGCCACCAGGGCCTGTCGGCGGTCGAGCTGGCTCGTCTCGTTCATTCGTTCCACTCCTGGTTCGGCGCGCGTTTACTTGGCGCGGTCCCTTTGCGTCCGGCTGATAGCACGGGGCCAGCCTCCGATTAAGGCAAATCCAGGCTGAACGCCAATTGAATGCCCCGCCATCCTGTGGACCGGGCCCAACCGGATCAGGCCGGGCGGCTCCGGCGGCGCACACCCTGCTCGAGGCGAGCGAGAGCGGCAAGGAGGGCCTCGTCGGACGTGGGCGCAGGCGTACCCGCGGCTTCCTTGGGAGAAAAGGTCAGTGGCGGGTGGCTTGCCGTACGCTGAGTGGCCGCCCGCCCGGCCATCCGAGCCAGATCCTCACGCGCCCCCGGGCCTGCCGTTCCCCCAGCCGAGGCCATGGGAGCCTGCACCAGGCGTATGGCCTCGACGGCGCGATAGCCAAAGTAGCTGTTGATGCGCTCCATGATCTGCCGCGTCCGATACTCGACGTCGAGCGCCCTTGCGGGATCGACGCGCAGGATCAGCGTGGCGCCGCGGCGTTCTCCCTCGTCCTCGAAGCCAGCCTCAAGCCGGCGCGGCCATCTGAGCTTGTCGGGCACGGTATAATCGGCCAGCTCCGCGCCGGCGATGCGCGCCCAATCGGTGACCAACGTCGCGGTGGAGAAACCGAACTTTTCGAACGCCTTGCGGGTGAGCTGCGGCACAAAGCTACCGACGGTCTTGACGGGCACGAAACGGGCCGTTGGAGGCGCCGCGAACGGCGCATGGGCGCGCGGCAGAACGAGATGCCGGCGCGCCGGGTGCGGCAGCGGCGTTTTACGAACGATTTCTGTGCGTTTCAGCGTCACGCAGCCTCGCTGTCATAGGCAGGGGTGTTGCATCTCCCTAGCATGAGGGATGTGATTCGCGTCGTCTTCGAACGGAGAGCGGGACTTCGATGGGGGACACGGCAAGAACTGTTGCGCGCAAGCAACTGCCGCTGCGGCCGGCGGGGCCGGATACCGTGGCGGCGCTGCTCGACTGGTACGATCGCGAGCGGCGCGACCTGCCCTGGCGCGCACGGCGCGGCCGGCGGGCGGACGCCTATAAGGTCTGGCTCAGCGAGATCATGCTGCAGCAGACAACGGTCAAGGCGGTCATCCCCTATTACGAGCGCTTCCTCGCGCGCTGGCCGACCGTCGGCGCGCTCGCCGCGGCGGATCTCGAGGAGGTGCTCTCGGCGTGGGCCGGGCTCGGCTATTACTCGCGTGCGCGCAATCTCCATAAGTGCGCGCAGATTGTCGTTTCGGAGCATGGCGGGCGGTTTCCGCGCACCGAAGCCGAGCTCGGGCGCCTGCCGGGCATCGGCCCCTATACCGCGGCCGCCATCGCCGCTATCGCGTTCGGCGAACCCGCGACGCCGGTCGATGGCAACATCGAGCGGGTCGTGGCGCGGCTGTTTGCCTGCCAGCGCCCGCTTCCCGGCGCCAAGCGCGAGATCAAACGGCTGGCCGCAACGCTTACGCCGGCGCGGCGCCCAGGCGATTTCGCTCAGGCGATGATGGATCTCGGCGCCGCCGTGTGCTCACCGAAACGGCCGTCATGCCTTGTGTGCCCGCTGCAGCAGGATTGCCACGCCCATGCGCTCGGCATCGCGGAACAGCTTCCCGTCAAGCCGGTGAAGCCGGATAGGCCGGTGCGCTATGGCTTCGCATTCCTGGCGCTCAGCGAGGACGGGCAGGTGCTGCTGCGCAAACGTCCCGAAGCAGGTCTGCTCGGCGGCATGCTGGAGGTTCCGTCAACCGAATGGGGCGACGACTGGATGCCGGTGGACCAGGCGCTGGTGGCGCAGCCCGTGCGCGCCGACTGGTGGCCTGTGCCGGGCGCCGTCAGCCACACGTTCACGCACTTCCGTCTCGAGCTTCAATTGTTCCGCGCCATCGTGCCGACGGATGTGAGCCTCACGTTCTGGGCGAGCCCGGAACGGTGCCGATGGGTTCCGCGGCACGATCTTCAGAGCGCGGCGCTGCCGTCCGTCATGAAGAAGGCGATCGCGCATGCGTTGCGCGAACATTGAGGATGCCCGCGCAAGGTTTTCAGGCTGCTGCTCCGAGATGCATCAAAAGCCGTAGCTCACGCCCCCGCGTACGGAATGGATGGTGAGGTCGTCCGCGCGATGCTCATACACAAGCGCGGACACGGTGCTCCCGAAATCGATGTACTGGTACTCGGCGCGCGCGCGCCATCCGCCCCACAGCGCGTGCTCGTAGCCGCCCCCGACCGTCCATCCTACGAGATCGTTGGATACGGAATTGCCCAGCGAGAGATCCTTTTTGTCCAGCTCGCTAAACGCGACGCCGCCGGTCGCGTAGATCAAGGACCGGCCGCTTGCGAAGCCAAGGCGCCCCCGGATGGTGGCGAGATGGTCGATCTCAATCGCATTTACCAGACCCGCGAACTGGCTGTCGTCTCCCTTGAGCGACGCCCAGCTGAAATCACCCTCGATGCCGAACGCCAACGCGCCGTGCTGCCAAAGATGCCCCACATGCAGGCCACCGGATACGCTGTCATAGGAGATGTCTCCATCGGCCTCCCAAGGCGTCATGTTACGCCAGGAGTTTCCGGTCTCGCCCCGGGATTTGCCGAGATGAGCGCCGACGTAAAAGCCGCTCCAGTCATGGGGATCGGCGAGCGCCCTATCGGCAGCCGATTGCGTTAGCGCGAAAATGAGCAGGCTGGATGCGAAGAGCGTCCGCATGACGTCTCCTCCCTCGAGTTGGGCTGAACACGCGACGCAGAACATGATGTTTTTTAACGAGCCAATAGACCATCGGCCGTGAGGGTCTAATGAATGATTAATACTGATGATTATCTGGGATTGCCGGGAGGCCGGCATGAAAAGGGGCGCATGATGCGCCCCGTTCCATCAGGATCTCAGCAGATGGGCTGTCATTCCGCGGCGATGAGCGGCGTGACCTGCTTGCTGGAGAGGCCAAGCTCCGCCTTGGCGCGCTCGCGCAGCTTGTCGATCGGATGCAGCACGCCACCGCGCTCGTAGTGCCAGAACGTCCAGCCGTTGCACGCCGACTTTCCCTGCACGGCGGCGCCCAAGCGGTGGATCGAGCCGCGGCTGCCAGGCACCGCGAGGGTGCCGTCGGCCTTCACCTCGGCCTTGATGCTGCGCCGCTCGTCGTAAAGGGGCGCGCCAGGACGCAGGATGCCCAACTCGACAAGCGTCCCGAAGGGAACACGCGGCTCGGCCCGCTTCGAAGGCTGCGTCTCGAGCGCCGAGCCCGAGAGCGGCTTCACCTTAGCGATGCGCTCCTCTGCGGCCTTGACGTAATCCGGATCGCGCTCGATCCCGATCCAGTTGCGGCCAAGACGCTGTGCAACGGCCCCCGTCGTGCCGGTTCCGAAGAATGGGTCGAGCACGGTGTCGCCGGGGTTCGTCGTGCCCAGCAGAACGCGGTGGAGCAGCGCTTCCGGCTTCTGCGTCGGGTGCGCCTTGCGGCCGCCATCGTCCTTCAGGCGCTCGGGCCCCGAGCAGATCGGGAACAGCCAGTCGGAGCGCATCTGAAGATCGTCGTTGGACGCCTTCAGGCTCTCATAGTTGAACGTGTAGCGGGACTTCTGGTCGCGCGCGGCCCAGATCAGCGTCTCGTGGGCATTGGTGAAGCGGCGGCCGCGGAAGTTCGGCATTGGGTTCACCTTGCGCCAGATGACGTCGTTCAGGATCCAGAAGCCCTGGTCCTGGAGCGCCGCGCCGAGGCGGAAGACGTTGTGATAGGAGCCGATCACCCAGAGCGCGCCATCGGGCTTCAGCACGCGGTGGCATTCGGCGAGCCAGCCGCGCGTGAAACGGTCGTACTCCTCGAAGGATGAGAACTTGTCCCAGGCATCGTCCACGCCGTCGACACGCGTGTTGTTGGGGCGAAGAAGCTCGGTCGAGAGCTGCAAGTTGTAGGGGGGATCCGCGAAGACGAGATCGACGCTTCGATCCGGCAGCCGGCGGAGCTCGTCGATGCAGTCTCCCACCAGGATCCGATTTCGGGGCAGAGACCCATCTCTGACCACGCGGCGGCGACTTCCCGCAGCCGTACCCGCACCACGACGCATACCCATTCGACGCAACTCACCGAGAAAAACCTGAGACGGCAGGAGCCACCGGAAGAACCAGCGCGACCAGAAAGCAATCCCGCAGTTAACAGTATGTAAACGGGGGATCTTAATTTCCGATTAAAGCAAGTGCGAAAGGCGGACCTTTGAGGCCATGGAGGGAAGACTCCCACGCGTTTGGGGCGGGGCAAAGGCGGGCCGGTTGGCATGAGGGCACGCTGTAGGCTTTCCGTCCCATGTTCCGTCAGCACGCGGCACGACGGATCAGCCACTCCCGCGAAGCATCAGCTCCAGCGGCGGTTGCTCCACATCCACTGCTCGGGGGCTTCGCGCACCCACTCCTCAAACTGCTTTTGCATCTCCGCCATGATCCAGCGGACATCCTCGCCGACATTGCGGGTGCGGGGCACGCGCAATTCCTTGATCTCGATCTCGAAGCGGCTCGACGTGCCGACGCGCTTACAGCACGACATCCAGATGCGGCTGCCGACGCGGCGCGCGATCATGGCGCCGATGGCCTGCGTCTTGGCGTCCTGGCCAAAGAACGGCACCGGAAGGCCCGTGCGGTCATAGAGATCGCACACGAGCCCGAGCCGGCCGCCCCGGCGTACGAAATCGGTCAGAATGCGCGCTGTCTTCTGGTCATCGCCGTGCTCGCCCTCGACCCTGCCCCGCCCGAAGAGGCCGCCCGGATAGAGGTCGCGGCGCTGCCATCGGAGATAACGGTCGATGTAGGGATTATTGACAGAACGGTAGACCGCGGCCGGATTGGCCTGCGCCTCAATGAAGGGCCAGATAGCGAGCTCCCAGTTGCCGAGATGCAGGGAGACACCGATGGCCGGGCCGAGCTTGTTCTTGTAACGCCCGAAAAGGCGATCCGACACGATGCGGATGCGTGAGGGATCCTGGATCAGCCGGTCGATCTGCATGGTCTCGGCCATGACGCGGCCGAGGTTTTCCCAGTGAGCCATGCAGATCTCGAGCCGCTCGGCCTCCGATTTCTCCGGGAAGGCGATGGCGAGGTTGGCAAGCGCGCGGGCGTGACGCTTGGGATTGAGCTTCGGCGCGAGCCTGCGCCAGGCGCGGGCCGAGAGCGCCGTCGCCGTCTCGAGCGGCAGAAGCCGGACGAGTCCGGCAATGGCGCGCAGGAGCCCATATTCAATGCGGAATTGGAGATCGCGGACGAAGCTAATGCGAGGAGCGGACATCACGTTCCTGGAAGAGGGCACGAGGGAGCGGGTTGCGTCGGGTGCCGATGCCAATTGCGGCGCGCCCCGTCAAGCGGCGTTGCCCTTACGCCCCGCCCTGGCCCGCTCAGCAAGAAGACGCGCACCATCGGGCATCAGCAATGCGGGCACGTCGCTGGACGGCTGCAGGCCCTCCTGCACGGCGAGGCGGCGCAAGGGGCCGAAAGACTTGAGCGCTACGAGGCCAAGTCCGCGGGCCAGATGCACGGGCAAAAAGCCGGACAGGAGCGAACGGTTGAGCACGTCCACTGTCGCAACGCGGGCGGCCACGTCGGGGCGGCGGCGGCGGCTGTAGGCATCTAGCGTCTCGGCACCGCCCGGATCATGCCCTTCCGCCAAAGCCGCAGCGACGCAATCGGCGAGCGTGGCGGCATCGCGCAAGCCGAGGTTCAGGCCCTGCGCACCGATGGGAGGGATGACGTGTCCCGCCTCGCCGACCAGGGCCACGCGGCTCCGGCCAAATGTCTCGGCCGTAAGCCCCGAGAGCGGAAACATGGCCCGCGAACCGATTTCCCCGATTCCGCCGAGCAGTCCCTGCAGCCGCTCTTCAAGCGTACGTCGGAACGCTACTTCATCGAGTGCGAGGAGACGGCGCGCTTCCTCCGGGCGCTCGACCCAGACGAGGCTCGAGCAGAGCCCTGGCAAAGGCACAGTCGTAAAGGGGCCGGCGGGGCGATGGAACTCCGTCGAAATGCCATGGTGCGGCCGCCCATGGTGGAACGTGGCGATGAGCGCCGCCTGCTCGTAGCGCCAGGATCGTGTGCCAATTCCGGCCGCGGCCCGGCAGATCGAGTTCCGGCCGTCCGCGCCGACGACGAGGCGCGCTTCGAACTCGGCCTCCTCTTGGCTTGTGAGCCTTGCGGCCGTGTTGCCGATCTCGACCTTTGCGATACCCGCCGTCTCATGCAGGCTGACCCGACTTTCAGGCGCGGCAGCGGCAGCGCGGAGCGCCGCGACGAGGCGGTCGTTCGGCACATTCCAGCCGAACGCATCTCGCCCCACCTCGGAGGCGGTGAAAACCACCTCGGGCGCGCGCAGGAGACCGCCTGTGTCATCGACGATACGAATCGCCTCGATCGGCGCGCTGTCGGGCGCGAGTGCCTCCCATGCACCTACGTTCTTGAGCAGCTCGATGGAGCCGGCGAACAGCGCCGCCGTGCGTGTATCCGACGCCAGCCCCAAGGGGCGGTGCGGCGGAGCGGCGAGCACGACATCGAGACCTGCTCGTCCGAGCGCAAGGGCAGACGCAATGCCGGCTGGCCCGCCGCCAACGACGGCGGCCGTGAATTTTTGGGGCTTCATAGCACCTCACAATTGCGGGCCGAGATTCGCATATCGGCGCCGTTCCGGCAACGAACGCCGGACTTCCATTCAAAAGACCCACAATGTGAGTATTGCGCCTGTCATAATGTCATAAAAGCTTCATGAAAACCAAGTTGATCGGCCGACATCTCAATATTCGTTGCGGCTTTATCACGGGGAATGCATAGCAAAACTGTCATAGAGTGTTTTCGATATTTACCGCCGAAACGTCTCTCGCTTATCTCGCGGCGTCCACGGCGGGGGCGGCCTGATCGACCGGGCTTCTCGGGACCGTTGAGTGGGGAGTCAACACTGAGGCTCGTGCCGTTGCGTGGCGGAGCGAAAGCGAGAGGAACTCGGCATGTTTGGGGGTTTTCGGATGTCGGTAGGACGGCTGGCGCTGCTTGCGGCGTCGGGTGTTCTGCTAAGTGGAAGTTTATCGGCCCAGGCCGCCGATCTCGGAGGCGACTGCTGTGCGGATCTCGAAGAGCGCATTGCGGAGCTCGAGGCCACCACGGCGCGGAAGGGCAACCGCAAGGTGAAGCTCGAGGTTTCGGGCCAGGTCAACGAAGCCGTGCTCTTCTGGGACGACGGCGTGGAATCGAACGTCGGCGTCTATACGAACGACGCATCGCGCACGCGCTTCCGCTTCAAGGGCGAGGCCAAGATCAACGACGAGTGGAAGGCTGGCTACCTGCTCGAGGTCGGCGTTCGCAGCGCCAATTCGAAGCGCTTCAATCAGGACAACCCGACCGGGCCGGCCGACAGCCTCGGTTTCGACCTACGCCACTCGACCTGGTACATTGACAGCAGGCGGCTCGGCCGCGTGTGGGTCGGCCTGACGGGCGGTGCCGCCGAGAGCATCACCGAGATCAACGTCGCCGGTACGGGTGACGTCGCCAAGTACTCGGACGTCGAGGACATGGGTGGCGATCTCATCCTGCTCCGTCCCGATGGCTCGCGGTCGGGCAACTCCATTCGTCGCTTGATCCGCAACGGCAGCGGCAACCAGCCCGGCGAGGGCCGTCGTTACGACCTCGTTCGCTACGATACCCCGGAACTGTTCGGCTTTATCGGCACCGCGAGTTGGGGCGCCGATGACACCTGGGAGATCGGGCTGCGCTACAAGGGCGAGTTTGCCGGCCTCAAGATGGCGGCGGGCATCGCCTATGGCGAATCGAGCGACGAGACCACCAGCGGCATGGGCTTCGAGTGTCACTCGACGAGCCTGGCCTCTGCTACGGTGCCGAAGGCGGGTTGCAGCCAGCTCGGCGGCTCGGTGAGTGCCATGCACGTGGCGACTGGCCTCTACGTGAATTTCGCCGCCGGTTACTCGGAGGATGACCAGATCAAGTTCACCCACGATCTCGGTGCCGATGCTGACGATCGCCATGAGTTCTGGGCCCTCGAAGCCGGCATCCAGCAGACGTGGACGTCGCTGGGCAAGACCACGATCTTCGGCCAGTACTACAGCCACGATGGCGGTGCCACCTTCCGCACCCTCAGTGATGGGGTCGGTCCTGCCGCCGAGATCGCCAGCTCGAACCTCGACGTCTACTCGATCGGCGTGATGCAGGATATCGACGCTGCAGCCATGAAGCTTTACGCAATCTATCGCAACGTTGAAGCCGACGCGACGAATGCCGATGGCGTGAAGGTGGACTTCAAGGACATCGATATGTTCATGACCGGCGCAGTCATAAAGTTCTAAGCGTCTTCTACCTTCTCCCGATCGGATTGACGCTCTGAACTCGGGATGCGAGCCCTCCGGCTCGCATCCCGAACGTTTTCGGAATTCAAAAGCCGCCGCGGTTTATAACAAACGCGGAACGGCTTTTTTTTATTGAGCGTAGATGTTGCTGCAGCGCTCACGGGATTCGGACCACGCTGAAACGCGGATCCCTCTTCATCATGGCAAAATCACGCTCCGCATGGACGTGGGCAGGGCCGGGAGGCCTGACAATAGATGGCCTGGAATCCCCCCTCCTAGCCTCCCCCACAAGGGGGGAGGAATGAGCGCCGTGAGCCACTCCGAGGGCATCAGTGCCGTCCACGCGCTAGCGCCGGTCGAGCAGCACGTCCTTGGCCTCGTTGACCTGTGCCGCCAGATAGGTGGAGCCGCCGCGGTCGGGATGCAGCTTCAGCATCAGATCACGGTGCGCGCGGCGGATCTCCTCATCGCTGGCGCCGGGAGTGAGACCGAGGATGTCGTAGGCCTCCTCGGGTGTCATGCGGCCGTCGCCGTCGCGCATCTCGCGCTCGCCGCGGGAGACGTCGTCGCGCCACGAAGGATGGATGTGGTCGAGATAGGCTTCGAGCAACTGCGCCGATTGCGGGTCGATGAAGCGGCAGTCATGCCAGAGGAGCGCCACCTCCGCGGGCTTCAGAGAATCGAGATCGCGGCCGGCGAACATGCCCTTGAGCACTCGCCCCGACATGACGCCGCTATCGTGATCCAGCTCCATCGCAAGATGCTCGGTGGTGACAGTCGAGCTTTGGCCGGGAGACTTGCGCGAGGGCCGGGCCGCAGACATGCCGCCCCAGCCGAGCAGCCAGGCGCCCAGCATGCCAAGCAGCGTCGCCGGTCCACTCGCCCCGCGCAGAAGAAAGACGGCCGCCGCCGCAAGCGCGAGCGCGCCGCCGGCCAAGCGGACTTGGCGAGCCATGGCAGCCGGGTTGGCACGCGTGAAGCCCGAGATCAGAAACAGGGCCAGCACCAGTGCGGCGAGACCAAGGATAAAAAACTGCATCAGCGCGTCACTCTCTGATCCCGTTACAGTCCGGCTGCCGCTGCCTCACTCGCCACAGGGCGCATGCGCGGACACTTGCGTGGGTTCCGGCCTTCGGAATGACGGAGATCTCGCGGCAACCGGCCCACGAGGAAACGTCATTCTGGCGGCCCTGGCGGAGGCAAGCGTCGCATGGACGGCCGGGATCCGTACGAGCCGTGCCAAATGCGAGCGGAAGGCCCACCACAAACCGCTATGCCGGAAACTGCGAAACGAAGATAGCGATCAAAGCCGGCATTCGTGCCCACACACTCACGCTCACGTTTACGAAGCAGTCGGAACAGCCATCGTAGGCTCAGCGGCGCATCTGGCCAAGAAGACGCTTGGCCCCTGCCCCGCCCGGCTTCGGGAGCAGCGCCTCGAGCGCCTTGCGCCCGCCGGCCGCATAGACGGCCACCGCGGTCAGAAGCTCGCGCAGCTCGGCCGCGGAGCCCGGCCCGAAGCGGCAGTGCGCACCCTTGGTCAGGCGCGCGATCTCCTTGAAGGCGCGGGCCGCGTTCGGATCGTCGCCCTCCTGGAAAAGAAACGCAGGCACTCCGAGCAACGCCAGCTCTCCGGCGCGCCCTGCAAGCTCGTCAATCGGTTCCTCGACCGCGTCTCCCACATAAACAAGTGCGCTGATTTTCTCCTTCTCCGCCTCGCGGCGTGCGTGCGACAGGACCTTGCCGATCTGCGTAAAGCCGCCGTGGCAGGCGACCTGACGCATGAGGGCGGCGAGCGCATCGGCGTTCCTCACCCACTTGGAGGCCCGTGCCTCGCCCGCGCCGCGGAAGTACATGAGCTGCACCTCCAGCGAGCCGATCTCCTTTACGGCGCGGAACATCTCGGATTGCAGCGCCAGTGCCATGTCCCACGTCGGCGCACGGCTCATGGTGGCGTCCATGGCGAACAGCAGGCGGCCGCGGGCGACTCCCGTGACGGGGGCCAGCGCCTTTATCCTGGCGAGGAAGTCGGCGACCTCGGCGCTTGACGAAGCCGCCGCCGGCGTACGGCCGGAGCGCGTTCCTGCGGCCGGCGTTTTCGCCTTTTCGATCTCATCGGTCTTGGTCTTGCGGGCCATCGGTCTCCTCCACGCCTAACATGGCGCGCGGAGGCGGTGGCGGCAACGTCCTGAGAGCGGGCGGCAGGAGCGATCCCGCACTCAGTCCGCGCCGGGCATGCCTTCGGTCAGGAGCGCAACATTGCCGCCGGTCGCTGTGATATCGGCCGTGCGCACGCGCTCGGTCGCGAAGCGCGCGAGATAATTCGGACCGCCCGCCTTGGGGCCGGTGCCCGACAGGCCCTCGCCGCCGAAGGGCTGCACGCCCGGCACGGCGCCGATCTGGTTTCGATTGACGTAGAGGTTGCCGACGCGTGCGTGCTCGGCGACGTAGTCCGCCACGTAGCCCACGCGGCTGTGCACGCCGAGCGTCAGGCCGTAACCCGTGGCGTTGATTGCCTCCACCACCTTCGGCAGATGGCCGCCCGCGAAGCGAACGACATGCAGGATGGGGCCGAACACCTCCCGCTCGAGCACGCCGATGCGGTCGATCTCGTAGCAGGCCGGTGTCACGTAGGTTCCGGCGCGGCAGTGGGCCGGAAGCCTGAGGTCGATCAGCTCGCGCGCCTCGCGCTGCATACGGACCTTGTGCGCCTCGAGCGCATCCTGGGCCGCCTCGTCGATCACCGGGCCGATGTCGGTCGCATAATCGAACGGATCGCCGATATCGAGCGTCTCGATGGCGCCGGTGAGCATGCGCAGGGTGCGCGTCGCGATCTCCTCCTGCACGAAGAGAACGCGCAGGGCGGAGCAGCGCTGGCCCGCGCTGTCGAAAGCCGAGCGCACGGCATCGCGCACCACCTGCTCGGGCAGCGCACTGCTATCGGCGATCATGGCGTTGAGACCGCCGGTCTCAGCGATCAGCGGCACCATGTCAGCGCGGCGGTCGGCCAGCGCCTTCTGGATGGACCAGGCCGCTTCGTTGCCGCCGGTGAAAGCCACGCCCTTGACCTTCGGCGACTTGACGAGCGCTGCGCCGACGGCGCCAGGGCCCGGCAGAAGATGCAGCACATCGGCCGGCACGCCGGCCTGGTGCAGGAGGCGCACCGCGAGCATGGCCGTTATCGGCGTCTGCTCCGCGGGTTTGGCGAGCACCGGGTTCCCCGCGGCAAGGGCGGCCGCAATCTGCCCGACGAAGATGGCGAGCGGGAAGTTCCACGGCGCGATGCAGGCGAACGGCCCGCGCCCGCGCAGGTCGAGCGTGTTGGTCTCGCCAGTCGGCCCCTTGAGGAAAACGGGCGCGCTCATCAGACGGCGCGCCTCGACAGCGTAATAGCGGAGGAGATCCGCCGCCTCGCGCACCTCGGCGAGCGCCGCAGGCAGCGTCTTGCCGGATTCGCGCACGAGCACGGCCATCAGCCGGGCGCGATCCTGCTCCACGAGGTCGGCCGCGAAGTCCAGGATCCTGGCGCGCGCGGGGCCACCGAGCCTGTCCCAGCCGTGGGCGGCGCGCTCGGCACTCAGGATGGCGGCATCGACCTCGCGGGGCGTCGCGATACGGACCGTGCCGAGCCGCTCGTGGCGGTCATGCGGGCAGAAAACGAGCGCCGCCTGCGGCCCGCCCATAGTTTCCGTGCCGTCCACGATCGGACCCGCATCGAACGGCTGCGTTCGGATCGCCTCGTCCATGCGGGCGATCAGAGCTGCCCGCTCGGTGCGGTCCGTCAGCGCGACGCCGGATGAGTTCTTGCGCTCCGGCCAGAAGATGTCGCGCGGGCGAGGCAGCGGCCGCACGGCGGGGGGTGCGTCGCGCTCGCGCTCGGCCGCCTCGACGGGATCGCGGACGATCTGCGCGACGGGTGCTTCATCATCGGCCAGGCGGTTGACGAACGACGTGTTGGCCCCGTTCTCGAGCAGGCGGCGCACGAGATAGGACAAGAGATCCTCGTGCTCGCCGACCGGCGCATAGATGCGGCAGGGGCGGTGCATCTTGCCGGGCGCCGAGACCTCCTCGTAGAGCGCCTCCCCCATCCCATGCAGGCGCTGGAACTCGAACGCGATGTCTCCGGAGGCGACGATGGCGGAGGCGATCGTGTGTGCGTTGTGGGTTGCGATCTGCGGATAGAAGGCGCGCGCGTCCGAGAGGATGAGGCGCATGCACGCGAGATACGAAACATCCGTGTGGAGCTTGCGCGTCAGCACCGGATAATCGGCGAGACCCCGCTCCTGCGCCCATTTGATCTCGCTATCCCAGTAAGCGCCTTTCACAAGACGCAGCGGGATGCGCTTACCACCCTCTTCGGCGAGGCGGCGCAGCCAGCGGATCGTCGGGATGGCGCGCTTGCCGTAGGCCTGCACCGCGATGCCGAGGCCGGTCCAGTGCTCGAGCGCGGGATCCAGATAGGCGCGGGCGAAGAGGTCCAGCAGGAGATCGTGCCGGTCCTGCTCCTCCGCATCGAGCGTCACGGCGAGGCCCCGCGCCTCAGCCGCGCGCAGGAGTTCGAGAAGGCGCGGATAAAGCTCGACCGCGAGGCGGTCCTCCTTGCCGGGCTCATAGCGCGAATGGAGTGCCGAGAGCTTGACCGAGATGCTCGGGCGGGCAAGCAGCGAATCCGGATGCGACAGAGGGTTCGGGCCAGCGGCTTGGCCCACCGCTTCGACGGCGGCCATGTAGCGCTCGAAGTAGCGGTGTGCGTCCTTCTCCGTCTTCGCCGCCTCGCCCAGCATGTCGTACGAGAAGCGGAAGCCGCGCGCTTCATAAGGCGCCGAGCGGGCTATGGCATCTCGGATCGAGCGCCCGAGCACGAACTGGTCGCCAAGTAGGCGGACGGCCTGGCGCACGGCCTGGCGGATGAAGGGCTCGCCCGAGCGGGCCGCGAGGCGCTTCAGCGCATTCCACGGATTGGCGCCGCGCGTCTCGCCGAGCTTGACCAGCCGCCCCGTGAGCATCAGCCCCCAGGTGGACGCGTTGACCAGCAGGCTGTCGGAATGGCCGCGATGGCGCTCCCACTGGCCGCCCGCGATCTTCTCGGCGATGAAACGGTCCGCCGTCTCGGCATCGGGAATGCGCAGCAGAGCCTCGGCGAGGCACATCAGAATGACGCCTTCCTCGCTCGAGAGACCATACTCGTGCATGAAGGCATCGATGCCGCCCTGGCTCGCGCGACTGACGCGGACCGTCTCGACAAGCTTGCGGGCAAGCTCCGCCGTGCGCCGACGCTCCTCGTCCGTAATGACGGCGCGCTCGATGAGGCCGCCGACCAGGCGCGTCTCGTCGGCCAGATGATGTGCGGCGATCTCGTCACGCGGGGGCAGCCCGCGCACGCCCGCCCCGGTGCGGGCGATCTCGGAATTACTCAGCGCAACCATGCCGTTCCCTTTTCTCGACGGGAGCAGAGCTGATTCTCCGGGCGTTTGCACCGTAGCATAGGGCGCGGGGCTGCACATGGGCCTCGCAACGGCTTCGCGCCGCCAGGCCGGAAGGACGCGGGCAGCGAGCCGGCGCACCCCTCTTGACGCCGGCGGCAGCGCTGCCTCACTTGCCGCGCAATCCTTCAACATGGTCATCGATTGCGAAAGACGAGGGCGGCGCGTGGAGATCGTTCGGACAATCAGCGAGTTGCGGGCCGCGATCGGGACCTGGCGGGCGGCGGGAGAGACGATCTCGCTGGTGCCCACCATGGGCGCGCTGCACGCTGGGCATATCGCACTCATCGGCGCCGCCCTCGGGACGACCGACCGCGTCGCGGTGTCGATCTTCGTCAACCCCACGCAGTTCGCCCCGAATGAAGATCTCGCGCGCTACCCTCGCGACGAGACCGGCGACATCGCGAAACTCGCGGGGGCCGGAGCGCATCTCGTCTGGGCGCCCCCGGTTTCGGAAATCTACCCGGACGGATTTGCGACACGGATCGTGCCGGGAGGGGCGGCGCTGCCGCTCGAGGGCGTCTATCGACCGGACCATTTCGGCGGCGTGGCGACGATTGTCTGCAAGCTCCTGGCGGCGGCGACGCCGCATGTGGCGCTCTTTGGCGAGAAGGACTTCCAGCAGCTTGCCGTCATCCGGCAGATGGTGCGCGATCTGGCGCTGCCGGTCGCCATCCAGGGTGTGCCAACCGTACGGGAAGAGGACGGCCTCGCCCTCTCCTCGCGCAACGCCTACCTCAGCGACGACGAGCGCTATGTCGCGCCTATGCTCTACAAGGCGATCTGCGAGGTGGCGCGCGGGCGCGATCCGCACGAAGCGGCGGAGGCGCTGATCACGGCCGGCTTCACGAAGGTCGACTACCTTGAGGTCCGCGATGCAGAGACGCTGGAGCCATTCGAGCCCGCGTCGGGGCGGGCCGGGCGCGTGCTGGCCGCCGCATGGCTTGGAAAAACGCGGCTGATCGACAACGTCGCGTGCTGACGCTCTTGGAAGGGTTGTCTGTGCTTTCAGCTAGCCCGGCGCGGGCTTGCGCGTCGCGAGCCAGAGGCCGAGCGCGATGAGCACAATGCCAACACCGTGGTAGGCGTAAAGACGCTCGCCGAGAATGAGCACGGCCAGCGCGATGCCGAACACCGGAATCAGGTGCACCGTCATCCCCGCCGTGTTGGCGCCGACGAGCTCCACCGTGCGGTTGAACGCAATATAGGCGAGGATGGACGCGAACACGGCGACGTAGCCGACCGCCGCCAGCGATTCCGCCGAGACCGGCATCGGGGCCACCAGGATCGATTCGCCGACGTAGAACGGCAGCAGCAGCACGGCGCCGCCGACGAAGGTCGCAAAGGCGAAGCTGAAGCCGTGCACGGCCGGCCGCAGGCGGAGAAGCGCCGTGTACGCGGCGTAGCACACCACGGCGGCTAGCATCCAAAGATCGCCTCGCTGGAAATCGAGGCCGAGCAGGACCGCGGGGTCGCCATGCGAGATCAAGGTCAGCGTGCCGGCGAACGACGCCGCGATGCCGGCGGCCTGGCGGCCTGTGACCGTTTCGCGAAAGATCAGGAAAGTCGCCAGCACGACGACGATCGGCATCGCCGTCTGCAACATAACGATGTTGATGGCCGTCGTCGTGTGCGCCGCAATGTAGAGGAACGTATTGAAGATGCTGATACCGATGGCCGTCAGGAGCAGCATGATCGGCCAGCGCTCGATCATCCTCGGGACGTCGCGGCGAAGGTGCGGCCAGGCGAGCGGTGCGATGAGAATCGCGGCGAGCGTCCAGCGCCAGAAGGCGAGCGCGATGGGCGGCACCTCACCGGTGACGCTGCGCGCCACGATGGCGTTTCCGGCCCAGAAGAGGCCCGGCAGCAGCATCAGGAAGCGTGCGTCGCCGGCCAGGGACGAAAGTCCCGAGGGGCGCGGCGCGGGAGCGCGGTCGGTTTGCCTTTGCATGGTCCGGATGACCTCGGATACGGCAGGCCGGAGGGCGGCCCGCGCTGATAACAACAAAAGAAATGCCCCGCATGCCCTTGCGGAAGCCGGGCGGCGATTCGGCGCAGCCTGGTCGGCGCGGCGTACCGGCGGATGGATTCCGGCGGATGTGACGCCTCCGCACGCCCGACTTGCCAATCCACCGCGGGCCGTGCCACCTCTCGGCCCACACGACACTCCATGGATTCGGGCCCGCCGCTCGCATCTGTCCCGCGTTGCGCGCCGGGCCACGCCTCCGAAGGCAAGGAACGACGCGCATGGCCGATCCGATCCGCGATCTCTTCTCAAGCCTTACGCAGAGCATGACCGAAAAGACCAGCCGCGCCCGCAAAATCAGCGATGCGTCCGACGCTTACACCGCAGCCGACATCGAGGTCCTCGAAGGCCTCGAGCCGGTGCGGCGGCGACCCGGCATGTACATCGGCGGCACGGACGAGAAGGCGCTGCACCACCTGTTCGCCGAGGTGATCGACAACGCCATGGACGAGGCGGTAGCGGGGCACGCGGACTGGATCGACGTGCGGCTCGAAGCGGACGGGTTCCTCTCCGTGACCGACAACGGCCGCGGCATTCCCGTCGATCCGCATCCCAAGTTCAAGAACAAGAGCGCGCTCGAAGTCATCATGTGCACGCTGCACGCGGGCGGCAAATTCGAGGGCAAGGCCTATAACACCTCGGGCGGCCTGCACGGCGTCGGCGTCTCCGTCGTCAACGCGCTGTCGGACGTCTGCGAAGTGGAGGTGGCGCGCGGCCAGCAGCTCTATCGCATGGTCTTTTCACGCGGCGCGCCGCAGACCAAGCTCGAGAAGCTCGGGCCGGTAATGAATCGGCGCGGCACCCGCGTGCGCTTCCGCCCTGACGAGATGATCTTCGGCAAGGGCGTGCAGTTCAAGCCGGCGCGGCTCTACAAGATGGCGCGCTCCAAGGCTTATCTCTTCGGCGGCGTCGAGATCCGCTGGAGCGTCGACCCCTCGCTCATCAAGGACGATACGCCGGCAGAAGCGGTGTTCCACTTCCCGGGCGGGCTCAAGGACTTTCTTGCCTCCGAGATCGAGGGGCAGACGCTCGTTTCGAAAGACATCTTTGCCGGCAACGTTGCGCGCGAGGGCAAGCACGGCTCCGTCGAATGGGCGGTGGCCTGGGTCTCCGACGCCGACGGGTTCTGCCGCTCCTACTGCAATACGATCCCGACCGCTGAAGGCGGCACACACGAGAACGGCTTCCGCTCCGCGCTCGCCAAAAGCCTGCGCGAGTTCGGCGAGCGTGTGGGCAACCGCAAGGCGGCCCAGATCACCGCCGAGGACGTCATGGGCACGGCGGCGGCCATGCTCTCGGTCTTTATCCGCGAGCCGGAGTTCCAGGGCCAGACCAAGGACAAGCTCGCCACACACGAGGCTCACCGCATCGTCGAGCAAACGGTGAAGGACGCCTTCGACCACTGGCTCGCCGACAGCCCGCAGCAGGCGACGCGCCTCCTCGACTGGAGTATCGACCAGGCCGAGGAGCGCCTAAAGCGCCGGCGCGAAAAGGAGATCGGGCGACAATCCGCAACGCGCAAGCTGCGCCTTCCCGGCAAGCTCGCGGACTGCACCATCCAGCAGGCGGGTGGCACCGAGATCTTCATCGTCGAGGGCGATTCGGCCGGCGGCTCGGCCAAGAGCGCGCGCGACCGCGAAACCCAGGCGGTGCTGCCGCTGCGTGGCAAGATCCTCAACGTGGCCAACGCGTCCTCGGCGAAGCTGGCGCAAAACCAGCTGCTATCGGATCTCATCCAGGCGCTCGGCGTCGGCACGGGAACGAAGTACCGCGACGACGACCTGCGTTATGAGCGCGTGGTGGTGATGACGGATGCCGACGTGGACGGCGCGCACATCGCCTCGCTGCTCATCACCTTCTTCTACCAGGAGATGCCGGAGCTGATCGAGAACGGGCACCTCTACCTGGCGGTGCCGCCGCTGTTCAAGCTGACGCACGGGGCGAAATCGTTCTATGCGACGACCGTGGAGCAGCGTGACGAGATCCTGAAGCGCGAGTTTGCCGCCAACGCCAAGGTCGAGATCAACCGCTTCAAGGGCCTCGGTGAGATGAACGCGCAGCAACTCAAGGAAACGACGATGGACCCGAAGCGGCGCACGCTGCTCAAGGTCGAGATCGGCGACGGCGACCGCAGCGTCATCGCGGATGCCGTCAACGCGCTGATGGGCTCGAAGCCCGAAGCCCGCTTCCGCTTCATCCAGGAGCGAGCCGCCTTCGCAACCGATCTGGATATCTGAGCTCGCTCCGATCCGCGGACGGACTACAGACAACGATCCGGAACGACATCAGTCGCCGCGGCGCTGCTTCCTCGACCAGTAGATGGCGAAGATGGCGATCCAGAACAGCAGGGCCGCCACATCCATTAGGGTCGAGAGCTCGCGCAGGCCCCGGTTCCACGGCTGATCGGGCGGACCGAACAAGGTCACCATCCCCGCGATGGCGCCGATCACGAGGCAGAGGCCGACGCCTACCCAGGCAATTCTGACTGCGCGCTTGGTCATGGTCGCTTTCCGGCGTGGCTTTCCTTAGCTGCTCGTCCCGCACACGTCCGAGCGGTGCACCGGGAGGGTATCACAGCCCCGCATCGGGCGGAATCGACTGCGGTCGCAAATTTTCCCATGGCCTGTTTCGGCACAATGAAATCGGGCATCCAAACCGGGTGTCTTTTGTCGTTGCGCAGGGCGGCAATGCGCGGCCGGCTGACACTCTCCGCATGATATGGATCTGGCGGCGGCGGCATCCTTCGATTCGCAATTCGCGATAACGCTCGCCTCTTAAACGATCACGCTCCAGGGGAATTCAGGGAGACAATCGAAGATGAATATTAAAGCTCTTGTGGCCGAGTTTATCGGCACGTTCATGCTCACGGGCGGCGTGCTCGGCGCCGCCTTTTATTCATTCGGGGCGCCGGCGGGGGCCGGCGGCATCGTGGGCGTCGCGCTTTCAATCGGCATTACCGTGTTCGCGACGCTGCGCGCCATCGGCCATATTTCGGGCGGACACTACAATCCGGCGGTCACGGTCGGGCTCGTCGCCGGCGGGCGCTTTCCGTTCCGTGATGCGATCCCGTACATCGTCGCGCAATGCCTCGGAGCCATCGCCGTCACGGGCGTGTTTGCAACCATCGGACATGCTCCGGCAAGCTATGCCGCCAACGGCTACGGCAGCCTTTCCATGATCAACGCCAGCCTCATGAGCGTGGTGATCATCGAGGTTGTCCTGACTGCGTTCTTCGTCATCGTCGTGCTCGGCTCGACACGGGCCAGCGCACCGGCCGGCTTCGCGCCGCTCTCGATCGGTCTGGCGCTGACAGCCATCCATCTGATGTCGATCCCGGTGTCGAACACCTCCGTCAATCCGGCGCGCAGCCTTGGACCGGCTGTCTTCGCGGGCGGCGAGGCTTTGAGCCAGATATGGGTGTTCTGGGTCGCACCGATCGCGGGAGCCCTCATCGGGGCGATCCTCTATCGCTGGCTCGATGATTAGGGCGTGTCTGATCGGAAGCGGGTAGGCATGGGCCAATCCTCATCACCGTTTCACCACAAAATCCTTTGAAATTACAAAGAAAAAGAGCGGCTCCTTCAAAAGAAGGCGGCCGCTCTATCCTTGACGGGCATGCTCATTTGCAACTGCGACTATAGAGACGGCAAAAATTCCCTGTTTTTTCTTGAGTTTCATAGGAACCTGTGCGATCCCATGGCTGGCTCGAGCGCAGGGGCTTCGATCTCAGCGATTTATCTTTGTTCCTTTTTCGAGCACCGAATTCTGTATTTGCCCGCTTGCGGCACTTGCCATTCCCCTGCGCTCTCGTCGTTCTGAAGCTGCGCCCCGGAGACCCTGTTGGGTTGTTTTTCGGGCCGTCCGCGCTCGGGACTCTGAGATCGTAGATGGAGACTTGGTTTTTTGGAAACAAAGACGTTCGCTGAGCTAGGGCTCAGCCAGAAAGTTCAGGCCGCAATCCTCGCGGCCGGCTATGCGAATCCGACCCCCATTCAGGCTGCAGCCATTCCGGTCGCCGTAACAGGGCGCGACGTGCTCGGCATTGCACAGACGGGGACCGGAAAGACCGCTTCCTTCGTGCTGCCGATGATCACTCGCCTCGAGACCGGACGCGCCCGGGCGCGTATGCCGCGGTCGCTGATCCTCGCACCGACCCGCGAGCTCGCCGCTCAGGTGGCGCAGAGCTTCGAAAAATACGGTATCAACCACAAGCTCGACGTCGCGCTGCTGATCGGCGGCGTATCCATGGACGATCAGGTGCGCAAGCTCGACCGCGGCGTCGATGTCCTGATTGCAACCCCCGGCCGGCTGCTCGATCACTTCCAGCGCGGGCGCGTGATGCTGATGGGCGTCGAGATCCTCGTCATTGACGAGGCAGACCGCATGCTCGACATGGGGTTCATTCCCGATATCGAGAAAATCTGCAGCCTCCTTCCTCCGCGCCGCCAGACGCTGTTCTTCTCCGCCACGATGCCGCCCGAGATCACCCGGCTGGTCGACAAGTTCCTGCACAATCCGGAACGCATCGAGGTGGCTCGGCCGGCAACCACCGCCAAGACCATCACGCAAAGCTTCCGTTACGTTCCGGACGGAGAGGACTGGGTCAAGCGTGAAGTATTGCGCGAGATGATCCGCTCGGCGAACGTCAAGAACGCGATCATCTTCTGCAACCGCAAGCGCGACGTCGCCATTCTGCTCAAATCTCTCATGAAGCACGGCTTTAATGCCGGCGCGCTGCATGGCGACATGGATCAGAAGAGCCGCATGGAGACGCTGGACCGCTTCCGCGGCGGCACTCTCACCCTTCTTGCAGCGAGCGACGTGGCAGCGCGCGGGCTCGATATTCCGGACGTGTCGCACGTGTTCAACTTCGACCTGCCATGGCAGTCGGACGACTACGTGCACCGGATCGGGCGGACGGGCCGCGCAGGACGCGAAGGCACGGCGCAGTCGATCGTCACGCCGGACGAGCTGAAATCGTTCAAGGACATCGAAAAGCTGCTCGGTGAAGCGCCGACCTGGATCGGCGAGCCGCCGGCAGAGGAGGACTTCGAGGAAGCAGGCAAGCGTCGCCGGGGCCGCGGTCGCAACGGTCGGGCCGGCGCCGAGCGCTCGAATGGCCACGCCGTGCGTGCCGCGAACGGAAACGGAGCCAAGCGCCCTGCGTCGCGTACGGCCAACCCCGACCGCCACGAACGGCCACCGGCAAAGGCCGAAGCTCACCGCAATGGCGCTCAGCACCCAGCGCCAGCCAAGGCACGGCGCCCCGCCGTTGTGGCCGCCACCGCGGCAGCCAAGCCGGAGGCGGGCCGCGATGCAACGCGGCCTCCACAGCAGTCACAGCAGGCGGCACGCCCGCGCGTGGTCCGTGCCGTCGAAGGGGAGCCGAAGAAGGCGGCGATCAGTGCTTTCGCCGGCAACATTCCGGCCTTCCTTCGCCGCCCGCCGCGTCCCGCCAAAGCTGCGAGCAAATAACTCCGAGTAAGGATTGTGCAGTGCGCCCAGATCGCCGCCGCGTGGCGGGCGCACAATTGCTTTGCTTTACTCGCGCGTTGGCAATCGCCGGCGCGTCGCGCGGAGCAGCATGACACACCGAGCTGTCAAGCTAATCCTGCAGTGCAGCACTAACGAGCTGTGGAAAGACGGCGGCTGCGCCTCATTTCCGGGCATGTGCAGCGCTACTGTCACCCGTGCTTTAGAGCGCATTCACTCCCGCTGGGCGCTCTAAGCTTCGTTTGAGTGACTGATTCATATTTTCGACGCGGGCGCTCTTTATTCGCTCGCCTCCGGTAAGACTCTTTATCGCTTACCTTTGGCAAGAGCAGCCATCTCAAACGATCAGGCTCAAGGGAGGCGTTCGCCATGCGTCATCGTCAGCTTTCCAAGCCCTCGCACGCACCCCGCACGACGAGCGGACGACGCGCTCGCAACCTGAGCTGCCCCCCAAGGGCGGATCTGATCGAAGCCACTCAGCTCAGGCGTCTGGCAAGCACTGTGCTCGCGAAGTCTCCCGAGGATCTCGCCGCGCTCGCCGAGACCAACCCGCTTCTGATCAGGGAATGGATCGACACCTTCCGCAAGGAGAAGCTCGCCGCGGAGGCGGAGGCACGGTATTGGTCTGCCGCGGCGGCGGCGCTCGCGACCGCCACGCCCGAGGCTCTAAGAACGGCCGCGGAATAGCTCCGCTCCGGATCGCCGGGCTCTGGTGTTTGCAATGACACACGTCGAAATTTGCCGCTGGGATCGGCTTGCGGCACTGCCTGAGCACGGACGCCGGCTCGCGGAGCTGGATCAGGTCTTCTTCTCGTCCAGCGCCCGGCAGTCATTTGCAAGCACCGAGGAGAAGGCGGCGTTTCGCGAGCGATGGCTCGGGCGTTATCTCACGCATTTCCCACAATGCGCCTTCGTCGCGTTGGATGGCGAAGGACGCGTGATCGGCTATGTCGTTGGAAGTCTCAGGGATCCCGCGCGCGATCCGCTGTTCGCCGATCTCACGTTCCTTGCACACTTCGGCGTGCTGACGGCCCGCTATCCGGCGCAGCTCCATATCAACCTCGACGCAGACTGGCGATCCAAGGGCATCGGCGCGCGGCTCATCGATGCGTTCTCCGATCTTGCCCGAACGGAGGGGGTGCCCGGAGTTCATGCCATCACGGCCGAGGGCATGCGCAACGTGGGCTTCTATCTCGCGAATGGCTTCGTCGAGCGCGGCGCGGCGGCAGTCGAGGGGCGCACGCTCCTGTTTCTCGCACGCGATAGCGGATTATAAGTGCCCTGAAAGACGCTCTGCCCATTCCATTTCGGCCCATCGATCGCGCCAGCTCTGATCGGGTTGTGCTCGGTGCTGCGCTTTTGCATTTCATTTGCCGCGCGCGGCGCCATTCCGATTTGCGCGGCATGAAGGAATGGGGTTAGGCATTTGTTTTATCGCGCTTCTTATCGGTCATTCAGATTTGTGACGACGCGCACTTTGTGCGTATGGCCGGCTATTTCCGTGTGGCTCGGATGGTGCTGCGGAGCGTCGCTCCGCGCGCGGAACGAGATAGCACCATGACAAAACGTCCCCTCCTGCTATAAGGAATTGCCGCCATCGAAAACAAAATCCGATGGTGCGAAACTGGGGGAACATCATGTTTTTACCGACTGAATATGGATGGCTCGAGCCTGTGCTCATTGCCGCCGGCATCGTCTTTATCGTAGGCCTGATCGGCAACGTTCTTTCTTTCTCGAACCGTTTCGTAAACGCACTCGTGACGGCCATCGTCTTTGCCGTCATCTTCGGGGTCCTGAGCTTCCTCGTCCGGTCCGAAGCTCCGGCAAGCCCGGCGCCCTTCCTCCCGGCTGAATATTCGTGGCTCGAGCCGGTGCTCGTTGCGGCCGCTGTGGTGTTCGTCATCGACCTGATCGGCAACATCCTGTCGTTCTCGAACCGCGTCGTAAACGCGCTCGTCACGGCGATCGTGTTCGCCGTCGTCTTCGGCGCGCTGACCTATGTCGCCAAGGAGCAGGGGCACGAAATCCCCACCATCACCATTCCCGCTCCGGAAACGACGGAGCCCGCTCCAGCTCCCGCAGCGCCGGAGCCCTCGCCCGCGCCCTGATCGGCAGCACAAGCAAAGTACATGGGGGCGGCTGTGCAACGGCCGCCCTTTTCTATGGATAAGATCGTGCCCATCACGCCAGCAGCGCCGCCACATAATCGCCAATGGCGAGCGAGGCCGTAAGCCCAGGACTCTCGATGCCGTAGAGCGCGACAACGCCCGGAATGCCATGCTCGCGTTCGGCATGGATGGCGAAATCAGCTGGGGGCTCGCCGGGCCCATGGATCTTCGGGCGCACGCCGACGTAGGCCGGCGTCAAGCAGCCGTCCGCCAGACCGGGCCAGTAGCGGCGGATCTCGCGCTCGAAGCGGCGGCGGCGGGCGCCACCTAAATCATCGAATGCCGTAGTCGGCGCATCCAGCCATTCAATGTCCGGCCCGAAGCGCGCCCGGCCGGCTAGGTCGAGCGTCAGGTGAATGCCCAGCGTGCCGTCATTCCGCGGCAGCGGATAGACGAGATGATGAAAGGGCTCTGCTCCGGCGAGCGCGTAATAATGGCCGCGGGCAAACCGGGTTCTCGGCGGGACGTACGGGGAGTTGGCCGCGGCCATTGCGCCGAGCCGGCTCGCGTCGAGGCCGGCCGCGATCACGAGACGGCCTGCCGTCAAGGACGCCCGCTCGCCAGCGCTTGCCATATCGAGCGCGAATGCGCCGTTCTCCAGGACGCGAATGCCTTCGACGTCTGTGTTGAAAACGATGCTGCCTCGCCCGGACCTGACATGGCCTTCTAGCGCCACCATGAGGGCATGGCTGTCGACGATGCCGGTCGACGGAGAAAGGAGCGCGCCAGCACATGCGATCTCGGGCTCGAGCGCGCGGACCCCCGCGGCATCGAGGAGCGCCACGTCGGGTACGCCGTTGGCGCGCGCCGTGGCTGCAAGCGCGGCGAGATGGGGCAGTTCCTCCTCCGATATGGCGACAACGATCTTTCCGGTGCGCGCGTGTGGGATACCGTTCTCGCGTGCAAAGGCGTAAAGGCGCTCGCGGCCGGCGACGCAGAGCCTCGCCTTCAGGCTACCTCGCGGATAGTAGAGACCGGCGTGGATCACCTCGCTCGAACGGCTGCTCGTCTCCTGCCCTACGTCGCCGTGCCGCTCGAGCACCATGACCTCCCGTCCGGCGGCCGACAGCGAACGCGCGATGGCGAGCCCGACCACGCCGGCGCCGATCACCACAATGTCGATGTCCGGGCTCACGGCGGGAGGCAGCCCTCACAGCAAATACGCAATGTTCTCATTCTTCTTGCTAAGAAGAACATTCTTTTTAATCAGTGTGTTGATCGAAATACCACAGGGGTTATCCACAGGTTATCCCATGAGGAAACCTCATCGGAACAAAAAAGGAACTCTTTCCGGGCGAATCGTCTAACCTACTGCGTCCCCCGACGAGCTACCCGGAGATCCTGCCATGTCTCTCCTCCAGCGGCACCCTGTTCCTGTCTTCCATCATGACGCGGAGCATCGGCACGCGCCGGCGCATGCCGAAGACGAGCGGTGCCCCTGGTGCGACCAAGCCATCCCGCATGAGAAATTCTCCGCCATCCGCGACCGGATCGCGGCGAAGGAGCGGCAGCAATATGCAGAGATGACGGCGCGGCTGAAGGAGGATTTTGCGCGGGAGAAGGCGGAGCTTGCAGCCCGGGTGCGCGAGGAGGCCCAGCTCGCACTCCAGACCGAGTTCGCTGAGCGCCTCAAGGCCGCCGAGGAGACGCGACTGGCTGCGGAAGCGGCGCGAATTGCTGCCGAGAGCGCTTTCAACCAGCAGCGCGAGCTTCTCGAACAGGAGAAGACCGTCGCCGTGCTCGCCGAGCAGGCCAAGGCGTTCGAAGAGCGCCAGAAGCTTCAGGAGAGACTGGCACTCCTCCAGAAGCAGATCGAGAACAAGACGGCGCAGGAAATTGGCGAGGGACCGGAGGCCGATCTTTTCGAGCTGCTGCGCGGCGCCTTCGAGGGCGACCGCATCCGGCGCGTCGCCAAGGGTCTTCAGGGCGCGGACGTCATTCACGAGATCATCCGCAACGGGCAGGTTTGCGGAAAGATCATCTACGATTCAAAAAGCCGCAACGCCTGGAAGAATGACTTCGTGACCAAGCTCCGCGCCGACCAGCTCGCTGAGCGGGCGGAGCACGCCATCCTCTCCTGCAACAAGCTGCCGCAAGGCGTGCAGCAGATCCACGTGCAGGACGGCGTCATCATCGCCCAGCCACAGCGGGTGGTCGTCCTGGCGCAGATCCTGCGCCGGCACGTGATCGAGACGCATGAGCTTCGCGTGGGCAACGAGGGACGGGACGAGAAGACGGCGGAGCTTTACGCCTTCATCACCTCTGATCGCTGCAAACAGTTGCTCGATCAGATCGCGCTGCAGGCGCAGCGCATGCTCGAGCTCGAAGCCACTGAGGAGCGCGCGCACCGCCTGACATGGGAGCGACGCAGCAAGCTGATCCGCTCGGTGCAGAAAGTGCATACCGATCTTTGCTTCGAGATCGAGCGCGTCATCGGCACGGGCGAGGACGCGGCAGATGATCCGGAATTCGACCTCGGCTCCGAGGGGTAGGCTGCCTCTCCGCCTTCAGGCGCAGCCGTCTCAGACCAGTGGCGGCGGAGTCGTCGCCGACGTGTCGGCAGGCGATAGGCGCGGGGCGGTATCCTCGGTCTCAGTCGCAGTGCTGGCGCCGCCGGTCATATGAGCGACGCCGGCAAGGGGGTCGTCGGAGCGGCGCGATTTGCCTTCGAAGAAGGCACCCTGCTCGATGGCCACCGTCTGATGGTAGATATCGCCCTCGACGTGTGCCGAGCTTTGCAGAAGCACCCGGCGTCCCCGTACGGTGCCGAGCAAGTGCCCGCGGATGACGCATTCCTCGGCAACGACGCCTCCGGTGACGCGCGCCCGCTCGCCGATGACGACATGCGTGGCGCGGACGTCACCCTGGACCTCGCCCTCGATCTGCACCTCGCCCTTGGAGATCAGGTTGCCCTGGATCACCAGATCCGCGCTGATGACGGAGGCGGTGGCGGCGCCGGCGGGGCGGAACGCAGATTTCGCGGACCCCGCACCCAGCGTCGACGGTAACGGTGTGGCCATGTTTGCCATGGGAGGGTTCGTCATAGGAGGCTGAGACCTCGCGATACTATCGTTCTCCGGCTTCCGGAACTGGGGCAGCATCCGTTCAACCTCCGCGGTTACGCTGAACTTCTTCGCGAATTCGTGTCGCCATTCGGCTTTCAGATGGTCTGCCCAAACCCATGGAGACCGGCCCGCCGATGAACGCGATCCGGCCGGGCGTGGACATTGGCCGATGGACTCTTGGGCCGATGGCTTTGCCTTGCCGGCCGAGTACCCCTCGCCGCGCAGCCCGACAACGCTAACGCAGCCTGGAGACGCTCCGGCGGAGCCTCGACCTGCGCTCCGTCTAACACGTTTCCCGGAGAGGGTCATCACGACACCCGCAGGCGGAGCGCGTCCGAGCGCTAAAATCCTGTGCATGATCGCATGCAGCGCACGCCGTCTCGCGCCGGCGCCTCGCTCAGACGGACGCGCCGACGGCAGCGAGCACCTCCTCCGCGTGTCCCTTGGGACGCACTTTGCGCCAAATGCGCGTGATCGTCCCCGCGGGCGAGATGAGGAACGTGCTGCGCTCGACGCCCATGTACTTGCGTCCGTACATCGACTTCTCGACCCAAACTCCGTACGCCTCAGCGGCGGCCTTGTCCCCGTCGGACACAAGTTGCAAATCAGCATCGAGCTCATGCTTGCTCTTGAACTTGTCGTGGCTCTCGGCGCTGTCGGGCGAGATGCCGATGACCACGGCACCCTTGTCCGCGAACGCCTGGGTCAGCGCACTGAACTCGCGAGCTTCCAGCGTGCAGCCCGCGGTATCGTCTTTCGGGTAGAAGTAGAGGACCACCGAGCGGCCACGCAAAGCCTTGAGGGCGAGGCGCCGGCCGCCATCGGCGGGGAGATCGAATAGCGGGGCCTTGTCGCCCTCCTTCAGCATCGTTAAAGCGCCTTTCTTTCGTCGCTTTTGGAAAGCCTGATCCAGGCCCTGTCCAAAGTGTCGCCAAACCCGGCAACAGCCAGGATGGTGGGGTTCGGAGACGTGTGCAAGGCGCGATTATGGCGCCCCGCCTTGCCGCCGTCTCCTGCTCATCGCTGGACAGCGGGCGCGCGCTGCGTCTTCCGGCGCGAAGCGCCACAGGCGATCAGGCTTGATCGGCGGACCGGAACTGCGCAAAAGCTTGGCGCTGTTTCAAGCCGTCGCTCTGCGGTCTCGTAGCCGGAAACCTTCCCGGCCGATGATCCTGTCTGTCCTTGCTACCGCGGCCGGAGACCGTTTGGGGATGACGACGTATCACTCCGGCAACAATCGAGACGAGCCGGTGCCGCAGCGTGCTGCGGGCGCGGTGGGGTACGCGCGGCTTCATGGCCGCCCACCGCAGAGCCCGAGGCGGGCGCGCTTCCTGCGCGCGCTCCAGATCGCCACGCTCGTGCTGGCGCCGGTGCTGCTGCTTTCGCTTGCCGCTGCAGGCATCGTCTACGTGCGCCTGATGCACGGGCCGGTCTCGCTCCAGACGTTCAGCGAACACATCACCGCCAGCATCGACGCGGAACTCGAGGGGTTCTCGACCGCGATCGACGACGCCGTGCTCACGCTGGCGGACGACTACACAGTCGAGCTGAGGCTCGTCAATCTGCGCATCAGCGAGGCTGACGGCGATCTCGTGGCCTCGGCGCCGACGGCCGCCGTCGAGCTCAGCAAGGCCGCGTTCTGGCGGCTCGAAGCACGACCGGAGCGCATCTTCCTGATCGAGCCCAGCCTCGCCGTCTCATACAGTGCGGACCAGGGTTTCTCGCTCAGCATATCCAATGCCGCGGAGGGAGGCGACGCCGCCGCCGAGCCGCCGATCGTGCCCCCGCGCCCCGTGCGTGCGCGGCCGCCCGAAGGCACCGCGGCCAGGTCACGATCGCATCAGCCCTCGTTCCACCGTATCGACGTTGCGCGCATTCTCGCCGAGGCGACGGCACGGGCGCGCCGCGACAGCTCCGGCTCCTCCTTGATCCGGGAATTCGGCGTGCGCAACGCCACCGTCTCCATCACCTATGACGGCAAGACGAACCATATCAGCGTGCCGGAGGCCTCCGTCGATCTGGCGCACATGAAGCGCCGCAGCGTGATCTCGGGCCAGGCCACGATCGCGGCCGACGGCCAGCCGTGGTCGCTGACGTTCCGCACCGATCAATCGGACCGCGGCAAGTCATTCAAGGTGTCGGCTACGGTGCGCGATCTCGTACCGAGCACCCTCGCCCGCCTCTCGCCGGGCTTCGGGCTCCTCGCCATGATCGACACCCCGACGCACGGCGAGCTCGCCCTCGACCTTTCGAACGGCGGCGACCTCAAGACGGCCCATCTCGCCGTCGATCTCGAGCGTGGTTTCGTGCGCCTGCCCTCCGTGCCAGACACGCCGATCCTCCTCGAAAGCGGCCGCGTGGCGATGCTCTACGATGCCGGCGCGAGGCGGCTCGACATCTCCTCCGCCGATCTCGACTGGGGCGGAAGCCGCATGACACTCAAGGGCGAGGTCACGAGCGATCCGGAGGAGGCCGGCGAACCGCAATGGCGCTATGCGCTCGAGGCGACGGAGGGCGTACTTTCGGCAACGCAATTCGGCGTGGCGCCGATACCGATTGAACACTTCCATGCCTCGGGACGGATCATTCCCGGTGAGGGCCTCGTACAGGTCGCCGGCTTGTCATTGAGAGCCGGCGGTGGCGAGGTGACCGCGAACGGCGACGTCATATCCGGGCCGGGCACGTCGAGCACGCGGGTCGAGGCCGCGATCTCGCCGATGCCGCTCGCCACGCTCAAAGCCATGTGGCCACGCGCAGCAGCACCGGCTGCCCGCGATTGGGTCGGCACGCAAGTGGAGCAGGCATACCTCAAGTCGGCTTCCCTCAAGCTCGTTTCCGGCCGCTTCCTCGAAACGGAGCCGGGCGCGGACGGCCCCACGAGCCGGCTCTCGGCGGCCATGGACGTCGCCGACCTCAGGATGCATCCGCTGCCGAAGAGCCTGCCAATCGAGGCATCGGAAGCCACGATCCGGCTCGAGGACAGTGCGCTCGAGATCACGATGCCGGATGCGCACATCATCTCGGGTCCCGCCAGCCGGCTGCCGCTCAAGGACGTTCGCTTCACCGTGGTCGACGTCACGCATGCGGCGCCGGTGGCGGAGCTGGCAGTCAAATCGCAAACCACGCTCCCGGCCCTCGTCGACGCCTTGAACCACAGCGAGCTTCATCTCGCGGGCCAGGGTCCTCTCCCCTTCGAGGGCATCGGCGGCAAGGTCGAGGGCGAGCTCAGCATCGCCATGCCGCTTGGCGGGACGAACGCCATCAAGATGACCGGCAAGGCGCGCATTACAGAGCTCAAGGGCCGCAGCGGCCAGCACAACCTCGATCTATCGGGGGGCACCATCGATATCGAGGGCTCGGACCTCGGCGTCATCGCCAAGGGGGACATCATCGTCAACGGCGTGATCGCGAAGGTTCACGTCCACCGCATCCTAGACGCGCCGCCCGAGATGCAGCCGCCACTCAAGATCACGGCCACCCTCGACAACGCGGACCGCACCCAGCTCGGCCTCGACGTCAATCATTTCGTCCAGGGCGAAGTGCCGCTCGAGGTGACGGTGACGCAGAAAGACGAGGAGCCCTCGGTCGTGCACGTGCGCGCGGACCTCACCGATGCCGAGCTGATGTTCACGGGGCTGGCCTGGCGGAAGCCGCCAGGGCGCAACGCCTCGGTCGAGTTCGATCTGGACGCTGCCGATCCGGCCCGCGTGGAGCTCAAGAACTTCCGTCTCGTCGGCGACAACATCGCCGTCGACGGATGGCTCACCGTGAACGAGCAGCGCGAGGTCAGCGCCTTCTCGTTCCCGAACTTCTCCGCCAACGTGGTGACACGTTTGCAGGTGGACGGGCGCGTGGACGCGAAGCGCATCTGGAAGATCAATGCCAAGGGCTCGACGTTCGACGCCAAGGACGTGTTCCGCTCCCTGATCGCGCTCGGCAACACGACGGAAACCGCCATCAAGGCGCGCCACCCGGCGGCCGGCATGGATCTCACGGCCGAAATCGACACCGTGATTGGCCATGACGACGTCTCGCTCAGGAACTACAGGCTCAAAGTCTCGGAGCGGGGCGACGACATCGTCTTCTTGGAAGGCCAGGGCATCCTCGACGGCGGACAGTCGCTCACCGTGCAGATCGACGCCAAGGGACCACGCCGGCTCTATGCGGAGACAGCCGATGCCGGACAGGCGTTCAAGCTGGTCGGCTTCTACCCAAATATGCAGGGCGGACGGCTCCGTCTCGAGGTCGACCTCGAGGGACGGGGAGCAGCGGAGAAGAGCGGCACACTCTGGATCGATGACTTCCGGGTGCTGGGCGATCCGATCGTGTCGGAGGTGTATTCGAGCGCCGAATCGAACAGCTCCGCCAATACGCCGGCCGCCGGCCGCCGGCGGAAGGTGGAACGCCAAGTGTTCGAGTTCACCCGCATGAAGGCGCCGTTCTCAATCGGACACGGCCAGTTCGTGCTGGAGGATTCCTATGTTCGCGGGCCGCTGCTCGGCGCCTCGATACGCGGCAAGGTGGATTACAACACGCGGCACCTCAATCTCGGCGGCACCTACGTGCCGCTGCAGGGCATCAACAGCGCATTCTGCGAGATTCCGCTGTTCGGCCCCATCGTTTCCGGCTTCGACTGCCAGGGCGTATTCGGCATCACGTATGCCATCCAAGGGGCGATGGCCTCGCCGCAGGTGCTGGTCAACCCGCTCTCGATGTTCACACCTGGCATCCTGCGCACGATCATGGAGATGACGAGCGCCAACCCGCAGGTGCAAGCGCCGGGCGCGCAACGGGCATCGCCAAAGGCGCGCGCATCGAGTTCCTCGCCCGAGACGGCGCCGGGAGATCTGATCGACGGCTGGTCATCGGAGACCACGCCGAACGCCAAGGGCGCAAAAAAGAAGTGATGGAGGAGAGAGTGAGCGGAGGCCTCATCGTTTTTGAGGACGGCTCAATCTCTCAATCAACTTGAGTGCTTCCAGAAAACCAGCTCCGACTTGTCCGGGAGCACTCGAGACGTAGCCTACACCGGCTTAAGCAATACGTGCTTCTTCTTACCGAGCGAAAGCTTGATCACGCCATCAGCCGTGACATCTCCCGCCGAAAGTCTCGCCTTCTCGTCGGCCACCACTTGGTCGTTCACCCGCAAGCCGCCGCCCTTGATCTGACGGCGCGCCTCGCTCGTGGATGCGACCAGACCGGCCTCGACGAAGCATGAGAGAAGACCGCTGCCCGCGTCGAGATCCGCCCGGCTGATCTCGACCGTCGGCAGACCCGCGGCAAGGCCGCCCTGCTCGAACGTCGTACGCGCCGTCTCGGCAGCCGCCTCGGCCTTGTCGCGGCCGTGCACCAGCGCCGTCGCCTCCGTGGCGAGCACCTTCTTCGCCTCGTTGATCTCGGCACCGCCGAGTGCGGCCAGCTTCGCCACCTCCTCCAGCGGCAGCGTGGTGAACAGCTTAAGGAAGCGCGCGACGTCGGCATCCTCCGTGTTGCGCCAGTACTGCCAGTAGTCGTAGGCGGAGAGCTGCGCCTCGTTGAGCCATACGGCGCCGGACGCGGTCTTACCCATCTTGGCACCCGAGGCCGTCGTCAGTAGCGGACAGGTGAGCCCATAGAGCTGGTGGGGAAGCCCCATGCGGCGGCCAAGATCGATGCCAGTCACGATGTTGCCCCACTGGTCGGAGCCGCCCATCTGCAGGTTGCAGCCGAGACGGCGGGCCAGCTCGACGAAGTCGTAGGCCTGCAGAAGCATGTAGTTGAACTCGATGAAGCTCAGCTCCTGCTCGCGCTCGAGGCGCAGCTTCGCCGAGTCCATGGTCAGCATGCGGTTGACGGAGAAGTGCCGGCCGACGTCGCGCAAGAAGGCGATGTAATTGAGCCCGGCCAGCCAGTCGGCATTGTCCAGCATTACGGCATCAGTTCCGCCTTCGCCGAAGGTGAGGAAGCGGCCGAAAACCGTCTTGATGCTCTCCTTGTTGGCCTCGATCTCTTCGACGCTGCGCATGACGCGCGTCTCGTCCTTGCCGGAGGGATCGCCGATGCGCGTGGTGCCGCCTCCCATGAGCGCGAGCGGCTTGCCGGCGCCGGACCTCTGCAGCCAGTGCAGCATCATGATCGACAGGAGATGGCCGATGTGCAGCGAAGGCGCCGTGCAGTCATAGCCGACATAAGCCACGAGCTTGCCATCGCGGGCGAGCGCGTCGAGACCTTCGGCATCCGAGCATTGGTGGACAAAGCCGCGCTCGGTCAGAATATTCAGAAACTCGGATTGGAAATTCGCCATGATGAGTTAGGAGGACCTTCTGCTCGGCCGTCTCGAAGGGGCCGTGTCCATTCGTGATCGAGCGTCCGATCGGAACATCGCGACGCACTTTTCCGATCAGAGGCGCGTGGTCGTCGGGCTGGAACATGCATGAGGAGACGCCGTTGGGCAAGCAAGAGGGTAAGGTCTGGCGCGCGTTGGGGCTCATGAGCGGCACCTCGCTCGACGGCATCGATGTCGCCGTGATCGAGACGGACGGGGAGCACGTGCTGCGCCGCGGTTTTTCCGCCACCTATCCCTATTCGGACGCCTTCCGCGAACAGCTTCACGTGGGGCTGACCGAGGCGGCGGCCCTCTCTGACCGCGTGGCCCGGCCCGGGCGGCTGAGGCTGCTCGAGCAATACCTGACCGAGCTCCACGCTGAAGCGGCGGGCCATTATCTCACCGACCACGAAATCGCATCGGAGAGCATCGACATCGTGGGCTTTCACGGCCAGACTGTGTTGCATCGGCCGGACGCGCAGCTCACGGTGCAGCTCGGCGATGGCCCGCTGCTCGCCCGCCGGCTCGGCCTGCCGGTCGTCTACGACCTTCGTGCCGCCGACGTTGCCGCGGGGGGACAAGGCGCGCCGCTGGCACCGGCCTATCATCGAGCGCTCGCCGCCGAAATTTCCGACCGCCCCCTCGCCGTCCTCAATCTGGGCGGCGTCGCCAACCTGACCTTCATCGGCCGCGACGGCACGCTGATCGCCTTCGATACGGGGCCTGCCTCGGCGATGATCGACGACTGGGTGAAGGCGAAGCTCGGCAAGCCGTTCGATGGCGGGGGCGCGCTCGCCGAAGCAGGCACCGTGCACGAGGATATCGTGGCGGCGTGGCTCCGCCATCCATACTTCGCGAAGCCGCCGCCAAAGTCGCTCGACCGCAACGCATTCGACCCCGGAGCCATCGATACGCTCTCGCCCGAAGATGGAGCCGCGACGCTCACCGCTTTCTCGGCGGAAGCCATAGCGGCGGCGCTGCGCCATCTTCCTGAAGCCCCGGCGCTCTGGATCGCGGCCGGCGGCGGGCGGCGCAACGGCACGCTTCTCCACATGATTAGCGAGCGCACCGGCGCGGCCGTGCGGCCGGCCGAGGTCTTCGATATCGACGGCGACGGCGTAGAGGCCGAGGCCTGGGCGTTTCTCGCCGTTCGCTCGCGCCTCGGCCTACCGATCACGTTTCCCGGGACGACGGGAGTTGCCAAAGCAATGAGCGGCGGCGTCCTGGCAGAGGCCACCTAGCGCACCGGGGCGGCACCTTTCCCCATCGCGGTTGCCTTGCGCGGGCCGCATGCATCTGGCCAATCTTCTGCCGTTCAGGACGTTTGGCAGGATCGAACAATTTACGCTCGGCTGGAGATGCCGGGCAGAGCGCGGTCCACGACAGGGAAATGGGACGATGAGCGGCCTTTTGGCACTCTTGGACGACGTCGCGGCGCTGGCAAAGCTCGCCGCTGTGACGATCGACGATACGGCAGCGCAGGCGGTCAAGGTCGGAAGCAAGACGGTCGGCGTCGTGGTCGACGATGCCGCGGTCACGCCACGCTACGTCACGGGGCTCGCCGCCGAACGCGAATTGCCGATCATCGGGCGCATCGCCTGGGGCTCGCTCAAGAACAAGCTCTTGTACCTGCTTCCGGCCGCGCTCCTGCTCACAGCCTTCCTGCCCCAAGCGATCACGCCGCTGCTCATGCTGGGCGGGCTCTATCTCGCCTATGAGGGCTTCGAAAAGGTGATGCACTGGGTAACGGGCGCGCCTGTGGCAACCCGCGCGGACCAAGCCGCGGGAGACGATGCGAAGGCGCTCGAGAACAGGCGCGTCGCTGGTGCGATCCGCACCGACTTCATCCTCTCGGCCGAGATCATGGCCATCGCGCTGGCCAACATCTCCGAGCCGGATCTCATCACCAAAAGCCTCGTTCTCGCCGCCGTCGCGCTGCTCGTCACGGCGGGCGTTTACGGGACGGTGGCACTGATCGTAAAGACGGACGACTTCGGCGTTGCGCTGGCGCAGCGAGGAGGAGCGATCCTGGAGACGATCGGACGCGTGCTCGTTCGCGGCATGCCGCCATTCCTGCACGTGCTGAGCCTCATCGGCACGCTTGCGATGCTCTGGGTCGGCGGCGGGATTCTCGTGCATGGCCTCGGCACGTACGGCCTTGATATGCCTGAACACTGGATCGGCGCCCTTTCGGATGCCGTGCGCACTGCGCTCCCGGCCACCGGCGAAGTTCTGGCCTGGTTGGCCGGTGCTCTGGGCGCGGCCGTGGTCGGACTGGCTGCCGGCGCCGTGGTCGCGGCGTCCGCCGCCCTCATCTCGCTGCCGTTCGCGAAAATGAAAGCAGATTAAGCGCGCTTATCGTCTGAAACCGTTCCCACTTTTCCGGAAGCACTCTCTGGTCTCGTGCTTCTTATCGGACACTTGCCTTGCATGACTTCGCCATGACCGGTTCCCACTTTTCCGGAAGCACTCTAAGGCCCGGCTGCTTCGTCGGAGTCGTGCGGGGCAGCGGCGCTCCGTTGTCCTGCGCGCGGCATGCGGTCCTGCCGGCCCTCGAACGCGTCGGCTGGCAGCAGCGGAGAATCGGCGTCGCAGGCGTGGGCCGAAGTCTCGCCGGTGCGCCGGTCGAGTGCGAGCCGCGTACAGGCCTGGGCAGACGGCGTATCTGCGAGCGCGATCGCAATGGGCTCCGCCGCCCGCATGGCAGCCGGAGGCGCATCACCGACGAGCACGACGTCGGACACGAAGCTCCAGAACCCGATGAAATGCCAGAACACCGCACCGGCTACGAAGCCGAGGACGCTCCAGCCAAGGCCGCCGATGCCGTCGAGCGCCCGCCGCGCGGCGCCGAAAGACGGACGGCCACGAGAGCGGAGCGCCGCATCCGGGCGAGCGATGGCGACGTGGCGGGCAGCCATCTGGCCGCGCGCCCCTACGGCGTGCGCCTCATTGACGACAAGGGATCCATGACCCCGTTTTTTTGAAAATCCCGGCATGCGTCGAGCCCGCAGTGCGAAAACAGAACGCAGCACGAGTCGAAGCTTGCGGGGTCGATCGGTCGGCCGCAAGTTTCATTGGGGCAGATCGAAGACGCGGACAAAGTTATCCACAGGCGTGGGGCCGGTGCGCCACGCTCATCGCACCGGGGGAACGTGCATGCGCGTGCCGCGGCACAGTCGCTCCTGATGCTCGTTGGCACCGCAAGAACGCGGAGCGCCGTCTTTCGAGAAACAGATACGCACCTCGCGCAGGCGGCTTCCCGGTCCGCGGCACGCAACGGCAATCATGTCGGAATCGAGTTTAGGATTGGCCTCGGCGAACGCCTTCACCACGTCCTTGGGATCGAGGAACTGCGCTGTCGTCGGATTGCGGAAGCGTTCGGGAATAGCGATGCTTTCAAAGAGCCGCCGCGCGGTTTCGTAGTAGCCATCCGGAGATAGGCCAGAGCAGGTGCCGTGCTTCCTGTACTCGTGGATGATCAGGCCTTTGCTCGGCATGATATCGAGCATGCCGTCGATCACGCTCTGCGGCACGAAGCGCGTTCTGGCCGGGCAGTCCTCCGGGTAGCCGCGCTGATATTGCGGCCAGAGCCCATGCAGGATGAACGCATAGCGCCGCCCGTCGCGGGGCGCGCACTGGGCGTGATCGCCTCGCCCTTCCGGGCTCTCGCAATGCGTCGGGCTCCAGGAAAGAACGAGCGCGTAATAGTCGAAGCTGCCGGCCTCGGCTTGGGAGCGCGGGGCGACCGTCTCGGTCCCGGACGATTCCGGCGGCGGCGGGCTTCCCTCTTCCCGCTCGAGGTACATCAGAACGGCCGCCACGGCGAGAAGTGCCACGAGGCCTGGCAGGGTCATTCGCGAAGGCGCACGCATCGCTCAGGCCGCGCTCCGCGCCAGCGCATCGAGAATGCGCACCCAGCTTCGCGCGCCCTTCTTGAAGCTTTTCAAGTTGTACTTCTCATTCGGCGAGTGGATGCGGTCATCGTCGACGCCAAAGCCGATCAGCAGGCTGTCCATGCCGAGCGCCTGCTTGAACGAGGTGACGATGGGGATCGAGGCTCCACACCCCATCAGGACCGGGGGCACGCCCCACTCTTCGGCGAGGGCTGCGGCCGCCGCCTGGACGGCCGGCGCCGAAGTATCGAAGCCGATGGCGGCGCTGCCGTGCCCGCCGCGGAATTCCACTTCGCAATCAGCCGGCAGATGGCTCGTGACGAACCGGCGCACGGCGTCGAGCACGTGCTCGGGCTCCTGCCCCGGAACGAGGCGGCACGTGATCTTCACGGAAGCCTCGGCTGGAATGACCGTCTTCGAGCCGGCGCCCTGGTAGCCGCCAGTGATGCCGTTGAACTCGAGCGTGGGGCGCGACCAGAGCTGCTCGATGACGGAGACCGATGCCTCGCCCGCTGGCGTTGAGAGCCCGACGGGGCCCAGGAGCTGTTTGGCTTCGAGCCCCAGTGCCTGCCACTGCTGGAGCTGGGCCTTCGACGGCTTTGCGACGCCATCGTAAAAGCCGGGAATGGCGATGCGTCCCTTCGCATCGTGCATCTTTCCGAGAATGCCGACGAGCGCCCGGATGGGGTTCATCGCCGGGCCGCCATAGATGCCGGAATGCAAATCGCGCGACGGGCCGCGGACGATCACCTCGATGCCGGCAAGACCGCGCAGCGTTGTGGTGATGGCGGGCGTATCTTTATCCCATTGGCCCGTGTCGCAAACGAGCACGAGGTCGGCCGTGATCTCCTTACCGCTCTTCTTCAGGAAGCCCGGAAGCGATGGCGAGCCGCACTCCTCCTCCCCTTCGATCATCGCCGATACGGCGATTGGAAGCGCGCCCGCGACCTCGGTCCAGGCGCGCGCGGCCTCGAGGAAGGTCATGAGCTGACCCTTGTTGTCCTCGGCTCCGCGCGCCACGATGACCTTGCCGTTTGCCTTGTCATGTGCGATGCGCGGCTCGAACGGCGGCATTTTCCAGAGTTCGAGCGGATCCGGCGGCTGGACGTCGTAGTGGCCGTAAAACAGGACGTGAGGGGCTCCCTCGGCGACCTTTTTCCGGTCATGGCCGACGACGATCGGATGGCCGCTCGTCTCGCGCACCGAAGCTGGAATGCCGACCTCGGTGAGTTGCAGGGCGCACCAATCCGCGGCCTTACGACATTCCGCCGCATATGCGGGGTCCGTAGAAATGCTCTCGATCCGGAGCAGGGAGAACAATCTCTCGAGGCCGGCATCGAAATTACGATCGAGCCGTTTGAGAACCTTAGAAACCTGATCCGCCATGGCAACCCCGTCCGATATCTGACGCCGAGAGTGGGGGAACAGTCACGTTCAGTCAAAGGGAGTGTTGGCGCACGGGCCCTGCTGTGCCACATTCCCGCCCGCCGCCCGGCCGGGCGGTCCATCCTCGCAAAGGTTTCGATGAGAGAGAGACGCAATGGCAGCGGTTGAGCCAGCCCGTGAAGCGGCGCAAAAGTGGGTTTACACATTCGCCGCCGGCAAGGCCGAGGGCAACGCTGGAATGAAGAACCTGCTTGGCGGCAAGGGAGCCAATCTCGCCGAGATGGCGAGCCTCGAGCTGCCCGTCCCGCCAGGCTTCACCATCACAACCGAGGTTTGCGGGAGCTACTACGAAAACGGCCGACGCCTTCCCGATGGCCTCGCCGCGCAGGTGGAACGCGCGATGGCGCTGATCGGCGAGGAGACGGGTGCCGTCTTCGGCAGCGAGGAGAACCCGCTGCTCGTGGCCGTGCGCTCAGGCGCGCGCGCTTCGATGCCCGGCATGATGGACACGATTTTGAACCTCGGTCTCAATGACCGCACGGTCCAGGGGCTCGCCCGCAACTCCGGCGACGACCGGTTTGCCTACGACAGCTATCGCCGCTTCATTCAGATGTATGGCGACGTCGTGCTCGGCGTGAGTCATGGCGTGTTCGAGGATATTCTCGAGAACTTCAAAAATCTGAACGGCTTGTCGTTCGATACCGAGCTCGGCGCCAGCGAATGGCAGACCGTCATCGCGCTCTACAAGAAGGCGATCGAGGACGCGACCGGGAAGCCCTTCCCGCAGGATACGAACGAGCAGCTCTGGGGCGCTATCGGCTCCGTCTTCGGCTCCTGGCAGAACACGCGCGCCGTCACCTATCGGCGCCTTCACGGCATCCCTGATTCGTGGGGCACGGCGGTCAACGTGCAGGCCATGGTGTTCGGCAACATGGGCAACACGTCGGCGACGGGCGTCGCCTTCACGCGCAATCCCTCGACCGGCACCAGGGAAATTTACGGCGAGTACCTCATCAACGCCCAGGGCGAGGACGTGGTGGCCGGGATCCGCACGCCCCAGCCGCTGACCCTCCAGGCACGGCGTGAGGCCGGGGACCCCAATCCCTCGCTCGAGGAAGAGATGCCCAAGGCGTTCGAGGAGCTGATACGCATCTTCGACACGCTGGAGCACCGCTACCGCGACATGCAGGACATCGAGTTCACCATCCAGAACGGACGCGTCTGGATGCTGCAGACGCGCTCCGGCAAGCGCACGACGGAAGCGGCGGTGAAGATCGCCGTCGATCTGGCGGACGAGGGCATCATCACCCACGAGGAGGCGGTGCTGCGCGTGGATCCCGCGGGCTTTACCCAGCTCCTGCACCCCACGATCGACACCGATGCCGAGAAAGAGCTGCTGACGACGGGGCTCCCGGCCTCGCCCGGAGCCGCCGCGGGCCGGATCGTGCTCACCTCGGACGAAGCCGAGCGCCAGAAGCAACAGGGCGAGAGCGTCATCCTCGTGCGCGCCGAAACGAGCCCCGAGGACATTCACGGCATGCACGCCTCGGCCGGCATCCTCACGTCGCGTGGCGGCATGACGAGCCACGCGGCCGTGGTTGCGCGCGGCATGGGCGTGCCGTGCGTTTCCGGCGCCGGCGCCCTGCGCATCGACGAGAACTCCGGGACAGTCACGATCGGGGAGCACACCCTCAAGGCCGGCGACGTCATCACCATCGACGGCGCGTCCGGCTGCGTCTACGCCGGCGCCGTGCCGATGCGCCAGCCGCAGCTCTCCGGAAACTTCGCCCGTCTCATCGCTTGGGCGGACGACGCCCGCCGCCTTGCGGTTCGCGCCAACGCCGATACCCCCAAGGACGCAAAGCAGGCGCTCACGTTCGGCGCACAGGGCATCGGTCTCTGCCGCACCGAGCACATGTTCTTCGATGCCGAGCGCATTCTCGCCATGCGCGAGATGATCTGCGCCACGGAGGAAGAGGGACGCAAGGCGGCGCTGGCCAAGATCCTGCCGGTCCAGCGTGCGGACTTCATCGAGCTGTTCGAGATCATGGGCGAGCGTCCAGTGACGATCCGTCTGCTGGATCCGCCGTTGCACGAGTTCCTGCCGCGCAACGATGCGGAAATCGAAGTCGTCGCGGCGGCGCTCAAGCTCACGCCCGACAAGCTTAGGGCACGCATTACCGAACTCGCGGAGTTCAACCCGATGCTCGGCCTGCGCGGCTCGCGTCTCGCTATCCGCTATCCCGAGATCCCCGAGATGCAGGCGCGCGCCATCTTCGAGGCGGCGATCGAAGCTGGAAAACGCATCGGTGCCCGGATCGAGCCGGAGGTGATGCTTCCCCTCGTCGCCTACCGGCGCGAGTTCGATATCCTGGCCCGCGTCATCCGCTCCGTCGCCGAGACGGTGGAGAAGGAAACCGGAGAACGGCTTACCTATAAGCTCGGCACCATGGTCGAGCTGCCACGCGCCTGTCTCAAGGCCGGCGAACTCACCGAAGGCGAGAGCGGCGCCGACTTCCTGTCCTTCGGTACCAACGACCTGACGCAGACGACGCTCGGCCTTTCCCGCGACGACGCTGCGCCGATCCTCTCCACCTACACGACGGAAGGCATCTACGAGACCGATCCGTTCGTTTCCCTCGATCAGGAGGGCGTAGGCGAGCTTGTTCGCATCGGCACCGAACGGGGCCGCGGCGTGAAGCCGAACCTCAAGGTCGGCATCTGCGGCGAGCATGGTGGCGATCCGGCCTCGGTCGCCTTCTTCCATGCGCAGGGCTTCGATTACGTTTCCTGCTCGCCGTTCCGCGTGCCCGTCGCACGCCTCGCCGCGGCGCAGGCCGCGATCCGGGAGAAGCTCGCGCGCTGATCACCAGCATCTGCTCGAGAGGCCGGCATGATGGGCTCAGAGCCCTATGCCGGCCTCGGAGCCGTGCGGCTGGTCACGGACGTGGAGGCCACAACGAGCCCGACGAGCAGCAGATGCCCCAGGATCTCGAGGTTCTCCTCGAAAAGATCGCGGGTGAGGCTGCCGCCCATCGCGTTATCCCAAAGATGGCGGTCGAACGTCTTGCTGATGAAGTAGGTCCAGAGCACCGCGACGAGAAGCGTCACGATGCGCCTGTCATTGAGGAAAGCCGACAGGCGCTCGCGCGCGTGCGAGAGCCACCAGAGCAGCACGACGAGCGCGATGTAGAAGCCCGAGTTCGTGCCCTGAAAGTGCAGCTCACGCAGGAAGCACGCGATAACGAATAGCGCCTGCCATTTGTAATAGGGATGCGGACGGGACGCCGCGATCCATACGGCCAGGAGCGAGCCCAGACCGAGGATGATCGGCGAGGCGATCTCCGCACTTTCTTTCGTGAGATAGGGTGCGATTTCGGGGCGCAGGTTGAGCGTGGCGATGAGAAGAGCACCGACGGCAGGAAGCAACATCGCCCACAGAGACGCCGTGCGCAGAAGATGCGCGACGGTCGCCGCATGCCGTCGCACTTGAGAAGTAAACCAATGCTGCATGGAGATCCCCCGTATCGGTCGTCGTTCACGGGGATCTAATCAGACCGGGACGGAGAGCGGCCTTACAAGTCGCTTACAAATAAGGACAGCATAGCGCTTGGACGCATGCGCCCTGATTCACGTTCCCGGTGAATGCGTGTCCGCATCCACCGAGAACGATCAGGCTCTATTCCTCGTCTCCGTCATCCGGCTCCTCAGCGGCGGCGGCTCCCTTCGTCTCCTCACGATCGCGATCGCGCTCCTTCTCGCGGGCGGCCTCACGTTCCTTCTCGCGCTCTTTCTGGTCCTCGCGGTCCTTGATCGCTTTCTCGAGGCGCATGTCGAGATAGGAGCCGACGACGGTTTCAAGCTCCTCGGTCTTGTCCTCGAAGAAGTGGTTGGCGCCGGGGACGATCTCGTGATCGATCTTGATGCCGCGCTGCGTCTTGAGCTTGCCCGTGAGCTCGGCAACGGACGCGGACGGCACGACGCGATCCTTGTCGCCGTTCACCATCAGCCCCGATGAGGGACACGGCGCCAGGAACGAAAAGTCGTAGAGGTTCGACGGCGGAGCCACGCAGATGAAGCCGTCGATCTCAGGCCGGCGCATCAGGAGCTGCATTGCGATCCAGGTGCCGAACGACACGCCCGCAATCCAGCAGTACTTCGCGTCCGGCTTTACCATCTGCAGCCAGTCGAGCGCGGAGGCGGCATCCGCAAGCTCGCCCGGGCCGCCGTCCCAGAAGCCCTGGCTGCGCCCGACACCGCGGAAGTTAAAGCGCAGCACCGAGAAGCCCCGCCGTACGAACGTGTAATAGAGGCTGTAGACAACCTGGTTGTTCATCGTGCCCCCGAACTGGGGGTGGGGATGCAGGATAAGCGCGATCGGGCTGTCGGCTGCCGGCTCGTGGTGGTAGCGCGCTTCGATACGGCCCGCAGGCCCATTGATGATCAGCTCGGGCATCTAAGTCCTATTTTGCTCGGATTTCATGGATTTTGCGGGCCTCAAGTCTACGGCACCCGGGCCCGTGAAAGAGGCGCGGCGAAAAATCACGAGATCGTGCCAAGAGAATGCTTGATTTCCCCGCTCGGAATTTTCATATTCGGGGTGCGAGTTTAGAACAGTTCGAAAGAGCGCCCTTTTCAGGGTGTTCGGGCTTTTCGGACGGCACCCGCCGTGAGCGTCTCTTAGCACATGGGGGGTGGTTGGATGCAAGCGGTATGCAGTCCTCGCTCGAGTGCCGGCACGGACAGAGCGTTAGGGACGCCAAGCGGTAGGGATCATGGAGCTCAATACGCGCGGTCGCTATGCGGTGATGGCCATGGCCGATCTTGCCAAGTACGGGCATGACGGGTCGGTATCGCTGTCGACCATTGCTCAGCGCCAGCAGATCTCTCTCGACTACCTGGAGCAGCTCTTCCTCAAGCTGAGGCGTGCAGGGCTGGTGGAGAGCGTCCGCGGACGCCATGGCGGCTACAAGCTCGGCCGGGCAGCCGGCGAGATCTTCGTCGCCGAAGTTATGTCGGCGGTCGAAGAAGGCACGCGGATGACGCGCTGCCTCGGGGAAGATTCGGCCGGCTGCCTCGGTGAAAGCCGCTGCCTCACCCATGACCTCTGGACGGCGCTCGGCGAGCAGATCGAGAGCTTCCTCTCGGGCGTCAGCCTTAAGGACGTAATCGAAGGGCTTCCCGCCTCGGTCGGGGTCGCAAGGGTTGCACATGGAGCCGCTGCGGCTGGGACGGTGACGGCGGCAAGGATTGCGAGGCCAACGCAGTGAGCGGCCGGCGCACATATCTCGATTACAACGCCACGCAGCCGCTGCGCCCCGAAGCGCGCGACGCCATGGTGGCAGCGCTCGATGTGTTCGGCAACGCTTCCTCGGTTCACGCCGAGGGCCGGCGCGCCAGGGCGCTGATCGACGAGGCGCGCGAATCGGTTGCGGCGCTCGTCGGCGCCCACCCCGGCGAAGTAGTGTTCACGAGCGGCGCCACGGAAGCCAACACATGGGCGCTTTCGGCGCCCTGGACGCGCATCGCGCTCGCCGGCACGGAGCACGATTCGGTGCGCGCGCCAGCAGCGGCGATCGCAACGGCACGCGGAGCGGAGGTGATCGAGCTTCCGGTCTCGGGCGACGGCAGAGTGCATCTCGACGGCGTTCGCGGCGGTGATGGGACCCTCATCGCGCTCCAGCTCGCCAACAACGAGACCGGCGTGCTGCAGGACGTGGTGGCGGCGGGACTGTGGGCGACGGAGAACGGCGCGCGGCTCCATACGGACGCGGTACAGGCGCCGGGGCGGATCGCTCTTGATTTCCGCACCCTCGGCGCTGCAACGATGAGCCTTTCGGGGCACAAAATCGGCGGGCCAAAAGGCATCGGCGCACTCGTGATCGGCGCCGGGGCAGCGCTCGATCCGCTCTTCGCAGGCGGCGGGCAGGAACTGCGCCGGCGGGCGGGCACGGAGAACGTGGCCGCCATCGCGGGGTTCGGTGCCGCGGCGCGGGCCGCATTCCGGGATCTCGAGGGCGCAAAACGCCTCGGCGCGTTGCGCGACCGGCTGGAGCGCGAGGTGCTCGCTGTGACGCCGGAGGCGATCGTGATCGCGGCGGAGGCGCCTCGCCTGCCCAATACGTCGTCCATCGCGCTTCCGGGCGCCTCGGCCGAGACGCTGGTGATCAAGCTCGATCTCATGGGGCTGGCTGTCAGCGCCGGGGCCGCCTGCTCGTCGGGCAAAGTCGGCGAGAGCCACGTGCTCGCGGCCATGGGGCTTCGCTCCGAAATCGCGCAAGGCGCCGTCCGTGTCAGCCTCGGGCCCGACACGACGGAAGACGCAATCGCGGCGTTCGTCGCCGCATGGAAGGGCATCTGCGGCGGCACCTCGCTCGCTGCCTGAGTTCAACAATTTAAACGCGGCCTTCGAAGGCCGCAGATGAAGGTGGAAGGGAAATGGCTGCGGTCAAAGAGACGATCGATACCGTGCGGCAGATCGATGTCGATCAATACAAGTACGGCTTTGAGACCAATATTGAGACGGTGAAGGCGCCGAGGGGCCTCAACGAGGACATCGTCCGCTTCATCTCCGAGAAGAAGGGCGAGCCCCAGTGGATGCTCGACTGGCGCCTCGAGGCCTATGCGCGCTGGCGCAACATGGTCGAGCCGTCTTGGGCGAAGGTGAGCTACCCGAAGATCGACTTCGAAAATCTCTACTACTATGCCGCGCCGAAAGGCATGGAGGGGCCGAAGAGCCTCGACGAGGTCGATCCGGAGCTGCTCCGCACATACGAGAAGCTCGGCATCCCGCTCAAGGAGCAGGAGGTGCTGGCGGGCGTGCAAGGCGCGCGCGTCGCGGTGGACGCCGTGTTCGACAGCGTCTCCGTCGTCACGACCTTCAAGGAAGAACTCGCCAAGGCCGGCGTCATCTTCTGCCCGATCTCCGAAGCGGTGCGCGAGCATCCGGAGCTGGTGAAGAAGTACCTGGGCTCGGTGGTTCCGCAGGGCGACAACTTCTATGCCGCGCTCAACTCGGCAGTGTTCTCCGACGGCTCGTTCGTCTACGTGCCGGAGGGCGTGCGCTGCCCGATGGAGCTCTCGACCTACTTCCGCATCAACGAGCGGGAGACGGGCCAGTTCGAGCGCACGCTGATCATCGCCGACCGGGGTGCGCACGTCTCCTATCTCGAGGGATGCACGGCGCCGACGCGCGACGAGAACCAGCTGCACGCGGCCGTCGTCGAGCTCATTGCGCTCGACGATGCGGAGATCAAGTACTCGACGGTGCAGAACTGGTATCCGGGCGATAAGAACGGCCGCGGCGGCGTCTATAACTTCGTGACCAAGCGCGGCGACTGCCGAGGCCATCACTCGAAGATCAGCTGGACGCAGGTGGAGACCGGCTCGGCCATCACCTGGAAATATCCCTCGTGCATCCTGCGCGGCGACAACTCGCGCGGCGAGTTCTACTCGGTCGCCATCTCGAATGGCCGCCAGCAGGTGGACAGCGGCACCAAGATGATCCATCTCGGCAAGAACTCGTCGAGCCGCATCATCTCGAAGGGCATTGCGGCGGGCCAGTCGCAGAACACCTATCGCGGGCTCGTGTCAGCGCACCGCAAGGCCACTGGCGCGCGCAACTTCACCAACTGCGACTCGCTGCTGATCGGCGACAAGTGCGGGGCGCACACCGTGCCCTACATCGAGGCAAAGAACGCCTCCGCCCACTTCGAGCACGAAGCGACGACCTCCAAGATCTCCGACGACATGCTGTTCTATTGCCAGCAGCGCGGACTTTCGGAGGAGGAAGCAATCGCGCTCGTCGTCAACGGCTTCGTGCGCGATGTGCTGCAGCACCTTCCCATGGAGTTCATGGCGGAGACGCAGAAGCTCATCAACGTCAGCCTGGAAGGCAGTGTCGGGTAGCGACGATCGTCGCGCCCCCAGCAGGCGGGTGCACGGAAGATAAAAAACAAAAGCAACAGCGGCCCACGGCAGGCCGGACGAAGTTCAGAGGAATGCGATGCTTGAGATCAAGAATCTGACTGTGAAGCTCGAAGACGAGGACAAGACCATCCTCAAGGGGCTCTCGCTCACCGTACCCAAGGGCGAGGTGCACGCCATCATGGGCCCCAACGGCTCAGGCAAGAGCACGCTCGCGCATGTGCTCGCCGGCCGTGACGGCTATGAGGTGGTCGACGGCGAGATCCTTTGGAACGGCGAGAACCTCGCCGAGCTGGCTCCCGACGAGCGGGCCGCCAAGGGCGTGTTCCTGGCGTTCCAGTATCCGATGGAAATCCCCGGCGTCGCCAGCCTGACCTTCCTGCGCACCGCCGCCAACGCGGTGCGCAAGAAGCGCGACGAAGCGGAGCTTTCGACGCCCGACTTCATGAAGCTCGTGCGCAGCAAGGCCGAAGAGCTCAAGATCGACATGGAGATGCTGAAGCGGCCGGTGAACGTCGGCTTCTCGGGCGGCGAGAAGAAGCGCGCCGAGATCCTGCAGATGGCCGTTCTCGAGCCGACACTCTGCGTGCTGGACGAGACCGACAGCGGCCTCGACATCGACGCGCTCAAGATCGTGGCCGATGGCGTCAACGCGCTCCGGAACCCCGACCGCGCGATGCTGGTCATCACGCACTACCAGCGTCTCCTCAACTATATCGAGCCGGACCGGGTGCACGTGCTTTCGGACGGGCGCATCCAGGCTTCGGGCGACAAGAACCTCGCGCTCGAGCTCGAGAAGTCCGGATATGCGGCATACCAAGGCAAGGCGGCCTAACCGATGAGCATCGCCCAGCAGATCAAAGCAGACCTCCCCGGGCGCGCGGCGCCCGTGCAGGTCCTCAAGACGAAGGCGGAAACTGCGCTCGCCGATACGTTCGCCGAGGTGGAGCGCACGCTGCCAGGCGGCACCTGGCTACGGCAGCTGCGGCGTGCGGCCATCGGCGCGTTCAGCGCCGAGGGGCTGCCCCACCGCCGGGTTGAGGAGTGGAAGTTCACCGATCTCCGCACCTTGATGCGTGAGGCGTTCCCGTTCGCCAAGGGCGGCGATCTGCCGAATCCGGCCACGATCGAGGCCATGGTGCGCGAGGCGGTCGCCGGCGTGGACCTAACGAAAGCCTTCGCCGTCATTGTCGATGGCCAGGGTGCGGGAGAAGCCGGGATGTCCGCCGTCTCCGAACTCGACGGTGCCTTCGTGTCCCGCTTCGTCGATCACCCGCCCGCGTGGCTCGAAGCTGAACTGAGCGAGGTGGGCGGCCACGTCACGGATGGCGCGCTTGCACTCAATACGGCCCTGTTCACCGACGGCGCCGTGATCGACGTCGCGGATGGCCGGGAGATCGACAGCCCCGTGGCGCTGGTGTTCGGCGATGCGGGCGGCGATCCGCGATCCGTCGTGACGCGCAACGCCGTGCGGGTCGGCAAGGGCGCCAAGATCGTCCTGGTCGAGTCGCACCTCGCCCCCACGGCACCGCGCCAGGTCAACACGCTGACGCAGCTTGCGATCGCTGACGGGGCGGAAGTCGTGCACGTGAAGCTCGTCGCCAGCCGCGAGGGCTCGGTGCATGTCGGCCGCACCATCGCGCATCTTGGAGCCAACGCGAACTACCGCCCCTTCCAGATGGTGATCGGCGACGGCGTCGTTCGCAACGACCTGACGGTCACCTTCCGCGGGCAGCATTCCACCTTCGATCTCGGTGGCGCCACCCTGGTTGGAGGAAAGAGCGGGCACACGGACACGACGATGGTCATCGACCACGCCGTACCCCACTGCACGAGCCGCGAACTCGTCAAGTGCGTGCTCGCCGAGCGCGGGCGGGCCGTGTTCCAGGGCAAGGCCATCGTGCGGCCCGATGCGCAGAAGACCGACGGCAAGCAGATGGCGCAAGCCCTCATGCTCTCGCAGGACGCCGAGTTCGACAGCAAGCCAGAGCTTGAGATCTATGCCGACGACGTGATCTGCGGGCACGGATCCACGTCGGCGGAGATCGATCCGGAGCTGGTCTTCTACCTGCGCTCGCGCGGCATTCCGCTGCTCGAAGCCCAGGCGATGCTGGTCGAGAGCTTCATCGGCGAAGCGATCGACAAGGCCGAGCCGGCGGATATCCAGGACGCTCTCATGGAGCTGGCGCGCAGCTGGCTGATCCGCGAGGTGCAACACTAGAGCGCGTTCGCGGCGGGAATGGCATCACGCCGCGTGAACGCACTCTAGGTTTTTGCTTGAGACTGATTTCACGCTCTCGGTGCGAGCACTCTGGTTTTTTGCCTGCCTCCGGCAAGGGTGCTCGCATCGCAAACGATCCGGCTCCGGAGCGCGTGAGAGCGCGTTCGTTTTCGCGTCATAAGAAGATCCGCTGCGGACGCGCTCCATCTCGTCTCCAAGGCTGGCCACGCCCATGCGGGCGGATTAGCAGACAAAGGAAGGACGGCAAGAATGTCCACGGCCACGCGCAAGAAGGCGGACACGCCGCAGGCTCCAGCCGCGCCCTACGACGTCGAGCGCATTCGCACGGACTTCCCCATCCTCTATCGCGAGATCTACGGGAAGCCGCTCGTCTATCTCGACAACGGGGCCTCGGCGCAAAAGCCGCTCTCCGTCATCGAGGCGATGGATCATGCCTATCGCTTCGAATATGCCAACGTGCATCGCGGGCTTCACTATCTCTCGAATACGGCCACGGAGCGGTTCGAGGAAGCACGCGAGACGGTGCGCCGCTTCCTCAACGCGCCCTCCGTCGACCAGATCATCTTCACGCGCAACGCCACCGAAGCCATCAATCTCGCCGCGGCTTCCTTCGGCGCGCTCGAGATCGGCGAAGGGGACGAGATCGTGCTCTCGATCATGGAGCACCACTCGAACATCGTGCCCTGGCACTTTCACCGCGAGCGCAAGGGTGCCGTCCTCAAATGGGCACCGATCTCGGACGAAGGTGAATTGCTGCTCGACGAGTTCGAGCGGCTGCTCACGCCGCGCACGAAGATCGTGGCCATCACCCATATGTCGAACGTGCTCGGCACCGTGGTGCCGATTAAGCAGGTGATCGAGCTTGCGCACGCGCGCGGCATTCCCGTTCTCGTGGACGGCAGCCAGGCCGCGGTCCATCTTCCGGTGGACGTGCAGGATCTCGATGCCGACTTCTATGTCTTCACCGGACACAAGACTTACGGGCCCTCTGGCATCGGCGTGCTGTACGCCAAGAAGAAGTATCTCGACATCATGCCGCCCTATCAGGGCGGCGGCGAGATGATCGAGATTGTCGAGGTTGACCGCATCACGTACGGCAAGGCACCGCACCGGTTCGAGGCCGGCACGCCCGCCATCGTGGAGGCGATCGGGCTCTCGGCGGCGCTCTCGTATATGATGCAGGTGGGACGCGACCGCATTGCCGAGCACGAAGCGGAGATCGGCGCTTATGCGTTCGAGCGGCTGAAGGAGGTGCCTGGGCTCACGCTCTACGGCACCGCAAAGGGCAAGGGCGCCATCCATGCCTTCTCGATCGACGGGCTGCATCCGCATGACGTCTCGACGATCATCGATCGCTCGGGGATCGCAATTCGGGCGGGGCACCATTGCGCCCAGCCGCTCATGGAGCGGCTCGGCGTGACGGCCACGTGCCGGGCATCGTTCGCAATGTACAATACCAAGGCCGAGGTGGACGCGCTCGTCGCGGCGCTCACCCGGGCCAAGGAGTTCTTCGCCTGATCATCGGAGGAACGCATGATCGACCAGGATAAGCAGGACACGCCTTCCGACACGAGCGGCGCACAGGCCGGAGGCGACACGTCGGCTTCGGCTGCTCCGAACAGCGCGCCCGAGGAGACGTCAGCGCTGCCGCCCGAGGAGCTCGACCGCCTGACCAGCGACATCGTGGCGGCGCTTAAGACGGTCTACGATCCGGAGATCCCAGCCGACATCTATGAGCTTGGATTGATCTACAGGATCGACATCAGCGACGACCGCGAGATCGCGATCGAGATGACGCTGACGGCGCCGGGGTGCCCGGTGGCCGGAGAGATGCCCCAGTGGGTCGAGGATGCCGTCAACGCGGTGCCGGGCGTATCCGGCACGACGGTCACCCTCACCTTTGATCCGCCGTGGGACCAGAGCCGTATGTCTGAAGAGGCGCAGCTCGCCCTCAATATGTTCTGACGGAGCAATGCTCCGACCGGGGCGCGGGCCGGCTCTCCCATCGCGGATCTCGCAAAAGCGGGCTCCGCGCGCTATATATGTGAACGATCCCGTGTCACTTCCCGGCTCCGGAACCAGGACAGCAACACAAGATGACGAACGAGACGACCGCATCCACCCCTTGCCGCGCCCGACCGAAGGTGATGACGCTGACGCCGCGCGCTGCCGAGCGCGTGCGCGCTATCATGACCGCCAAGGGGCCCGAGATCTCGGGCCTCAAGATCGGGGTGAAGAAAGGCGGCTGCGCCGGCATGGAGTACACCATGACCTGGGCGGACAGCGTCGGTAAGTTCGACGAGATCGTGGAGCAGGACGGGGCGCGCGTGATCATCGATCCGCAGGCTGTTCTCTACCTGCTTGGCACCGAGATGGACTATACGGCCGACAAGCTCTCGGCGACGTTCGTGTTTAACAACCCAAACCAGACGAGCGCGTGCGGGTGCGGCGAAAGCGTCAACCTCATTCCAGCGAAGGCACCGCAAGCCGAAGCAGTGGACGACTGACAGGCCTCCGCCTGCAATCAACTCCATTCATTATCAGACACGTTCAGATCGTAACCTGGGTTCCGATCTCGACCACGCGGTCGGTCGGGATCTGGAAATAGGTCGTCGCATCCTCTGCCGTGCGCGCGAGCCAGATGAACATCCGCTCCTGCCAGCGCGGCATCTCCGAGCGCGTCGTGCGTCGCAGCGATCGGCGCGAGAGGAAGAACGACGTCGCGCCGATGTCGATGTTGAGATCCTTGCGCCGGCAGCTCTCCATGATCTTGGGGATGCTCGGCGTCTCCATGAACCCGTAGGACGCAACGACCCTGATGAAGGTCTCGTTTGAGCGGTCGATCACCACCCGTTCGTGGCGCGGCACGCGCGGCGTCTCCTCGGTGCGAATAGAGAGAATGAGATTGCGCTCGTGCAGCACGCGGTTGTGCTTGAGGTTGTGCATGAGCGCGGTCGGCGCAAAGGTGACATCGGCCGAGAGGAAGACGGCGGTGCCCGGAACGCGCGCCGGGGGCTTCGCCTCGAGCTTGCGCACTAGCCAGTCAAGATCCGTCTCATTGCGGCGCGTGATGCGCGCGAGGATGCCGTATCCCCGCACCCAGGTCATCATCACGATGCCAAGCAGCGCCGCAATGAGAACCGGGAACCACGCCCCCTCGAACAGCTTCATGATGTTGGCCGCGAAGAATGTTTGCTCGATCAGCAAGAGCGGCACCATGAGCCCCGCTGCCTTCCAAAGCGGCCAGCGCCAATAGCGCCAGACGACGAAGAACGCCATCAGGGAGTTGATGACGAGCGTCGCCGTCACGGAGACGCCGTAGGCCGTGGCGAGGTTCGACGAAGACTTGAAGCTGATGACGGTGATCACGACGCCCGCAAGCAGCAGCCAGTTGACGCGGGGCAGATAGATCTGCCCGGCCATGCTCGCAGATGTGTGCCGGATGGCGAAACGGGGCAAAAGCCCAAGCTGGACCGCCTGACGCGCAATAGAAAAGGCGCCGGTGATCACGGCCTGGCAAGCCACGACCGTGGCGATCGTCGCCAACAGCACCATGGGGAGCAGCGCCCACTCGGGATAGAGCCGGTAAAATGGATTTTCCATCGCCTCTGCGTCGCCGAGGACCAGCGCACCCTGCCCCAGATAGTTCAGCATCAGCGCGGGCAGGATGAAGCCGAGCCACGCCGTCTGGATCGGCTTGCGGCCGAAGTGGCCAAGATCCGCGTAAAGCGCCTCCGCGCCTGTGACGGCAAGGAAGACGAGGCCAAGCACAGTGAGGCCAAGCAGGCCGTGGGTGGCCATGAAGCGGATGCCATGCACGGGATTGAGGGCCCCGATTACAGCCGGATTGTCGATAATATGCAGCAGGCCGCCGGCGGCGAGCGCCAGGAACCAGATGATGGTGATCGGGCCAAAGTATTGCGCCACACGCTCCGTGCCATGGGATTGTACGGAGAAGAGAGCGATGATGATGACGAGCGCGGCCGGAACGATCCAAGGCTCGAAAGCGGGGGAGACGAGCGTGATGCCCTCGACCGCCGAGAGAACCGAAATGGCCGGCGTGATGACCGCGTCGCCGTAGAAGAAGGAGGCCCCGGCAATGCCAAGGCCGAGCAGGAGGGGCGAGCTTTTCTTCGCGACCGATTGGCCGAGCGCCATCAATGCGAACGTGCCGCCCTCGCCCTTGTTGTCGGCGTTGAGGAGTACGAGCACGTACTTCACCGTCACGATGAGCACGAGCGCCCAGAAGATCAGGGACAGAACGCCAAAGACCGCTTCGCTGTTGGCGGGGCTGCCGCCGCTGGCGGCGCGCACGGCCTCTCGGAAGGCGTAGAGAGGACTCGTGCCGATATCGCCGAAGACGACGCCGATCGAGCCGACGACGAGGACCCAGAACCGCTTGTCGAGCGAAGATTCGTCAATCTCTCCGCCGGCTTCCGCGGCTTTGACTCTTGCCACGATCAGGCCTCTTCGAAATGTACTGCGCAGGGCGAAGCTCGGCCTTATACGCCGGTTCTTCCGCCCCGCAAGGGATCAAATTCAGGCGGTATGGGGCGGTTTCACCTTGACACCGCGACATTTGGCTTCGTACGCGAGATCAGGCCTTCGGCCAGTTATCCCGTATCCAGCGCGCAAGGCCATCCTCGGCGATCTCGCCGGCGGCGAGATCTTGGATCGCGACCGTCGCTTCAGCTGGATCGGGGGCGAAGGCTACGCCATTCTTCCTAAGAAACGTCATCATGGTCATGAAGGCCGCCCGCTTGTTGCCATCGACGAACGGATGATTGCGCGCGATGCCAAAAGCGTAGGCCGCCGCAAGCACGGCATAGTCGGCTTCGCCGAAGGCCCACTTGTTCTGCGGTCGCCCAAGGGCCGATTCAAGCAGACCTTCGTCGCGCAAGCCGGCGGGGCCGCCAAAGACGGCAAGCTGCTCGGCATGCATGCGAATGACCTGCGCTTTGGTGATCCATCTCGGCTCGCTCATTTGGCGAGCGCTTTGAGCGTGGTCCTGTATTCCTTCATCACCTCGCGCGCGATGCGCATGGTCTCTTCGTCGTCGTCCGCGTAGGGGGTGACGGTGAGGCTACGGTCCGGCCCCTCCGTGACCAGCACTTGGTCGCCCTGGGAGAGGCCGAGACGCGCCAGAAGCTCCTTTGGCAGAATCAATCCCGTCGAGTTGCCGATCTTCTTGATCTCGAGCTTCATGGCTGTGACTCCGTCCGCGTTGTACGGATCGTATAACACGGACGAAGGTGCGTTGTACAGAATGTATAACGAAACTGGGAATTCACCCGTGCCTGAAGATCTCAGGCCGCGGCGCGGTCCATGGCTTCCAACTCGTCGATCATGCCTTCGATGACCTTGAGACCCTTCGACCAGAACGCCGGATCGGCGGCGTCGAGGCCGAACGGCGCCAGCAGCTCAGAATGGTGCTTCGAGCCACCCGCTTTCAGAAGGTCGAAGTACTTGGTCACAAAGCCGGGGTGGGCCTCCTGATAGAGTCCATAGAGCGAATTCACGAGGCAATCGCCGAACGCGTAGGCATAGACGTAGAACGGTGAATTGATGAAGTGCGGGACATAGGTCCAGAACACCTCGTAGCCGGGCTTCAAGTCGATCGCCGGACCGAGGCTCTCGCTCTGTACCTCGAGCCAGAACGCGTTCAGTTCGTCGCTCGTCAGCTCGCCCTTGCGGCGCGCCTCATGCACTTTCCGCTCGAACAGATAGAACGCGATCTGGCGCACGACCGTGTTCAGCATGTCCTCGACCTTGCCGGCGATCATCGCCTTCTTCTCGCGCGGGCTCTTGGTCCCCGCGAGCAGCGCGCGGAAGGTCAGCATCTCGCCGAAGACGGACGCCGTTTCCGCGAGCGTGAGCGGCGTGGGCGCCAGGAGAGGCCCCTGCTCGCGTGCCAGCATCTGGTGCACGCCATGGCCCAGCTCGTGGGCGAGCGTCATCACATCGCGCGGCTTGCCCTGGTAGTTCATCAGAACATAGGGGTGCACGGACGGCACAGTGGCAGCCGAGAAGGCGCCCTGTGTCTTGCCCTCGCGCAGCGGCGCATCGATCCAGCGCTTGTCGAAGAACTCCTTCGCGACGCTCGCCATGTCGGGCGCGAAGGCACCATAAGCCTCGAGCACGACGCCTCTCGCCTCGTCCCAGGTGAAAACCTGCTCCGGCTTATCGGGAAGCGGGGCGTTACGGTCCCAATGCGAAAGCCTGTCCATGCCGAGCCAGCGTGCCTTCATGGCGTAATAGCGGTGCGACAGCCGCGGATAGGCCTCGCGCACGCTGGCCACGAGGGCATCCACCACCGGCGCCTCGACGCGGTTGGCCAGATGGCGGCTGTCGGCCACATCCTTGAAGCCGCGCCAGCGGTCGGAGATCTCCTTGTCCTTGGCCAGCGTGTTGGTGATCAGCGTGAAGAGACGGATGTTGTCCTTGAAGACCTTGGCCAGCGCATCGGCGGCGGCATGGCGGCGCGGCTCTGACGCATCCGAGAGCAGGTTCAGCGTCGCTTCGAGCGCGAGCGGGCCCGGCTCGCCGGCAACGTCGAAACGCAGTCCCGTCATGGTCTCGCTGAAGAGGCGGTTGAAGGCGCCGCGTCCGGTCTGGCCCTTCTCGGTGAAGAGCTGCTCAAGCTTCTCATCGAGCTGATAGGGTTTCTCCTTGCGGAGGTCGTCGAGCCAAGGCTTGAGGCGGGCGAGCTCCGGTGCAACCATCGCTTTTTCGAGCACGACCTCGTCGATCTGGTTGAGCTCGAGCTCGACGAAAATCAGATCCGTGGAGATGGCGGTCAGCTTCTCGGAAATGTCGCCGTAGAATTTCGCGCACGCCGGATCGGCCTGGTTGGCGGCATAGAGAAGCCCGGCATAGGAGCCGAGCTTGCCCATCAGATCCGCCAGCTTTTCGTAAGCGCCAATAGCGGCGGCGAGCGCGGCGCCATCAGATGCGAGGCCAGCGAGCTTGCCCTGATAATCCGCCTTGATGCGCCGCGCCTCGGCGGCGGCCCGCTCGAGATCCTGCGCTACGATGGGATCGTCGATGCCTTTATAGAGGTCGGAAAGATCCCACTCCGGCACGAGCCCGAGGTCTCGCGCCGCGGCCCCCGTCCCGCTCGCAGCGTTGGCGCGGGAGAAATCCGAAACGAGGCGGGCGCGCGAGAACGGCGTCATCTTAGGCTCCAATCGATCAGGGAAATGTTCCGTCAATCTGCGAGCTTCGGGCGCCAAGTTCAAGACCGAAGGCGCGCGTTCCGCCGCGCCGACGCCCGGCTCCCTGCATCCAGGACCCTCGCGCGCAGGGCCGGGCGGACGGTTGTGAGCATATTACCAGCGTTAACTCCTTCCTCCACCGCCCTGGCTGAAAAAGGTTCAAGCTGGGCTTATTCGCAAGAGCTTGTTTACCGTTGTGGGGCAATCATTCGGCGTTGTGTCGCCGGCTGCGCTGCACCCGTTGAGTGCAGCTGCCAGAGTTCCGGCGACGATCCAGTTCGTGTTGTGTACGAGTGACCATGGCAAAGCGTATCCTCATCGTCGACGATGATCCGGCTCAGCGCCGCATCCTCGAGGAAACCGTAAAGCGCTTCGGATTTGAATCGCGCTCCGTCCCCTCCGGCGAGCAGGCGCTCGAGATCCTCGAAGGCCAGGATCGCGGGTCCATCTCCCTCGTGCTTCTCGACCTCGTGATGCCGGGCATCGGCGGCATGGCGGTCCTCGATCATTTCAAGGGCAAGGCCGCGCCTCCCATCATCGTTCTCACCGCCAACGGCTCCGTCGATGCGGCCATCGCCGCGATCAAGCTCGGCGCCGTCGACTTCGTGATCAAGCCGGCATCGCCCGAGCGGCTCGAAGTCTCCATGAAGAGCGCCATGAAGATCGAGGCGCTGTCCGAGGAAATCCTGCGCCTGCGGAAAAAGACCGAAGGCACCCTCACGTTTGATGATCTCATCATCCGCGGCGACGGCATGCAGCGCGTCATCCAGCTCGGCAAGCGGGCTGCGGCGTCGGTCATTCCGGTGCTCATCGAAGGCGAAAGCGGCGTCGGCAAGGAGCTGATCGCGCGCGCCATCCAGGGAGAAAGCGAGCGCGCGGGGCGGCCGTTCGTTACTGTCAATTGCGGCGCCATCCCCGAGAACCTCGTCGAGAGCACACTCTTCGGCCACGAGAAGGGCGCCTTCACGGGCGCCGTGGACCGGCGCATCGGCAAGTTCCAGGAGGCTGACGGCGGCACCCTCTTCCTCGACGAGGTGGGCGAGCTGCCGCTCGATGCGCAGGTCAAGCTTCTGCGCGCGCTGCAGGAAGGAGAGATCGACCCGGTCGGTGCGAAGAAGCCGGTCAAGGTCAATTTCCGTCTGATCTCCGCCACCAACCGCGACATGATCCAACTCGTGAAAGAGGGCCGCTTCCGCGAGGATCTCTACTATCGGCTCAACGTGTTCCCGGTCTGGGTGCCGCCGCTGCGGGAGCGCAGCGAGGACATCGCCGACCTCGCCCGCCACTTCCTGGCCCGCTTTGCGGCCGAGGAGGGCAAACGGATCTCGGGCTTCACGGAAGACGCGGTGCGCCTGCTCTCCGCGTACGAGTGGCCCGGAAACGTCCGACAGCTCGAGAACGCCATTTTCCGTGCCGTGGTGCTGGCGGACGGCCCCGAACTCACGGTCGCCGAGTTCCCGCAGATCGCGAGCAACGTCGAAGGCTTCAGCCTCGAGATTCCACCGGCGCCAAGCAAGCTGCAGAAGCCGGAAGCCTATACCGGGCCGGCGCTCATCGGCGCCGAGAACACCGTGCCGCAAACCATCGAGGTGCGGCCGGCGGCGGGGGCATCCGCGCTCGGCATTCCGGCCGTCACCGAGAGCGGGGAGATCCGCGCGCTCGAGGACATCGAGGCCGACATGATCCGCCTCGCGCTTGGGCGCTATCGCGGCCATATGACGGAGGTCGCCAAGCGGCTCAAGATCGGACGCTCGACGCTCTATAGGAAGATGCAGGAGTATGGCCTCGAGCCGCGCGTGAACTGAGCGGCGTGCAGAGATCAGGACGACGGCAGCGCTCAGACGGAAACTTCGGCGGCCAAAACATAGAAATAGGCAGGCGCCCTTTTTATGCCGTCTCCAAGCCCTTTTGAGCGCGCAATCGAAGGTTACCAGCCGTTAAAGAACGAGGGGGTAAAGTTAACCTCGGCATCACCGATGGGGGATCTTCGTTGCGCGTAAGGGCGGGACATCTCACCTGCCGGATCCTGACCGCCGGCGCGGCCATGCTGTTGGCCGCCGCCGCACAGGTTGCCCCTGCGCGCGCAAGCGATGACAGGACGATCTCCTTCTATCACATCCACACCAAGGAAACGCTGACCGTCCAATACAAGAAGAGTGGACGTTTCCTCCCGGACGCGATGAAGAAGATTAACTGGATCCTGCGCGACTGGCGCAAGGACCGGGCAACGACGATGGATCCCAACACCATCGACATCATCTGGGAGATGCACCGGGAGCTCGGCTCGCAGCAGCCGGTGCACATCATCTCCGGCTATCGCTCACCCGCCACCAACGAGATGCTGCGCAAGACGCGCGGCGGCCAGGCGAAGCAGAGCCAGCACATGACGGGCAAGGCCGTCGACATCGCCTTCCCCGACGTGCCCCTCAGGCGGATGCGCTATTCGGCAATGGTGCGCGAGCGTGGCGGCGTCGGCTACTATCCGACGTCGGGCATCCCGTTCGTCCATGTCGACACGGCGCGCGTCCGCCACTGGCCGCGGATGGCGCGCGATGAGCTGGCGCTGCTGTTTCCCTCCGGCCGCTCGAAGCACGAGCCGGCGGACGGCCGCCCCATCACACCAGCGGACGTGCGCACGGCGCGCAACCGACGCAAGGATCTCGCGCTCGAGGTGGCACAGTTCTACGCGCTGCGCGACGGGCGCAAGGCGCCAATCCAGGTGGCGAACGCATCGGCATCGGCATCGACGCCAGCGCAGGCACCCGCGACGCGGTCCGCCTTACCGCCGCCGCGGCCGGCCCCCGCCGTTCGTCCCAAGCCGGCGCCGCAGCTCGTCAGCGCGCCGCGGCCGGTGGAGCGGCCGCCCCATCTCCTCGCCAAGCTTCCCGATGCCGACCGCAGCCGGCTCGACATGCTTGTGAAGCTTGCTTCGCTCGAACCCGAACCCGCTCCCGCCGCCCGGCCCGCGTCCCTGTCCAGCGCGCAGCAGCCGACGAAGGCATCCATGTCGCCCGGCTGGCCGTCACCACCGAGACCGTCCCTCACCGCGCCGAACGCGCCCTCACCCGTCCTGGCGCCCGCCGCAGAGGCCGAGGCTGCGCATCCGTTCGGCGACGGCACGGTCGATTGGCGAAGCGGATGGACGGCCGCACCCGAGTACGACGACGACCATCCGGACGAGCTTTCCTACAGGCCGTTCGCGCTGGCGCCATTCCTGACCGACACGCCCTCCTTCGACGATCCAGCATTGGCGACGCTGATGCATCCCGACCCGATCGCGGCCCTCGACATGATCGACGACGAGGGCAGCAGCGCCCCGATGCGCTTTGGGAACGGATCCGTGCAGACGGCCATGGCGTGGGCGCAGGAATTCAAGGGCGATGCCGTTCATCTCGAGGCGCTTGCGGGCGACCCCTCGCAACCGGAAACGCAGCGGGCCCAGCTCGTCTCCCGGTCCGTCACGACCCTGCCGCGGTAGTCGCCTTCCTGGTGCGCGTGCTCGCGCGCAGCGCCGTCATGGGTCCTTTCGTCCACGCCTTCACCACCAGCCGTCCCAGCTCCTCGAAATCCTGGGTGCGCGGGGACGTGGACCGCCAGACGAGCCCGATGCTGCGCGCCGGCTCCGGCTCGACGAAGCGCACGAGCGTGATGTCACGTCCACGCTCCTCAATCCCCACGGCCATCTCGGGCAGAAGCGTGATGCCGAAGCCTGCAGAGACCATCTCTACGATGGTCGCAAGGCTCGAGGCGCCGAAAGTGTTGACTGCATCCACCTGCTGCAGGCTGCAATAGGTCAGCGCCTGGTCGCGCAGGCAGTGGCCCTCCTCGAGGAGAAGCAGGCGCTCGTGCTCGATCAGCTCCGCCGTGGCGCGCACGCGGCCGGAGAGCTTGCGCTCCTTCGGCACGGCGAGCAGAAACTTGTCTTCGAAGAGCATCCGATTGGTGAGATCCGGGTGCTTCACAGGCAGCGCCAGTAGCAACACGTCGAGCTTGCCCTCGAGCAGCTCATCGGTGAGGAGCTGTGTCTGCGTCTCACGCACATGCAGCTCGAGCTCAGGATAGGCTTCGCGGAGAAGCGGCAGAAGCGGCGGCAGAAGATAAGGTGCAACCGACGGGATCACGCCGAGCCGCAGGGCACCTGCCAGAACGCTGTTGGAATGGTGGGCATAGGCGACGAGGTCACGCACGTCCCCCAGAATCCGGGTGCAGCGCGCCGCGATCTCGCGCCCCTTGACCGTGAGCTGCACGCCGGAACGGGTGCGTTCGACGAGGGCCAGGCCAAGCGTGCGCTCCATCTCGTGGATCTGCATGGAGAGTGCCGGCTGAGTCACGGCGCATGCTTCCGCCGCGCGGCCGAAATGAAGCTCGCGCGCCAGCGCGTCGAAATATCGGATCTGCTTGAGCGTCACCCGGGCCATAAGAGCGCTTTATGAAGAAAGAAATAAATAACGATTAGCCCTGATCCCAGAACAGGTCTATGGCTCCGGCGAACAAACGATCGTGATCACTTCGCGAGCGTTTGGAAGACTTTCCCGGATGCTGCCGGGCAAGCCTCGGCGTTATCCGGGCCCAAACGCCTCAATGGCGCGATGACGCACTACGAGGCGTTCTCATTCTTCCCTCGTTATTTACTCAGTCGCCCGTGCCACTCGCGGAATACTTCCGCCTGCGGGGTGGGTTTTCCACCGGCCCGTTCAGGTGCCGGGGCCGGCTCTTCCGTGCGCCCTCGCCTGACAGCGGTCCTCACTCGGCGGCGATCATGCGGTCCGCAGCTGCCTCGGCATCGGCCGACATGGGACCGTCGAGCATGCCGAGCGCGTGCATGTAGACCTCGAGCACGCTCTCTTCCTCCTGCCGCTCGGTCTGGCTCTTCTTGCGCAGACGCACGACCTGGCGCAGCGCCTTGACATCAAAGCCGAGGCCTTTCGCCTCGAGATACTTGTCGCGGATGTCGGCCGCGAGCGCCTTCTTCTCTTCCTCGAGCCGCTCGATGCTCTCGACCATTTGGCGAAGCTGGTTCTGCGCCGAAGCCTGTAGCGTCGTCATGCCTACCCCCACTTTTCGAGTGCTTCAGATTGCGTCGCGAGCCCGCCTCCCCCTTGGCGGGCGCTCGCAGGTGACGCTAGAACCGTTCCGGTTTAAGTGAATCTGGGAACGGCTCTAAGCTTTTGTTTCTTCGTGCTTCTCTTCGGAAAACCGGTTCCCACTTTTCCGGAAGCACTCTAGGCGCGTGACCGTATAGCGGCAAGGCGGGGAGCGGCTCATCCAGAGACATATTTCCTGTGGACGACACCTCTTCCGAAACGCTTCGTTGCATCCACGACATGCGTCACGTGACCATCCGGGGCTCCGGCTTTCTTTCAGTCCGTGTGCGATCCGTAGAAGCGCACGGCCCTCAGGTCCGATGCCGACGCGACGGCGGCATCCGCGAGAATATGGCGCATGACCTCCGCGAGCCGCATGGCCCATTCGATTTCGCCCGCCTCGGATGCGATGAGATCCTGACGTATCTCTAGGATCGCATGGGGTAGTCCGCGCGAGGTGCCGTGACGCCAGAGGCAGTCGCCCCTGAGGCGGCCCGTATAAGGCTCGTTGTCACCGACCATAAGGCCGCCATCGGTGCGCAGCGCCGTGAGCAGCGCTTCGGCAAGGCGCGGATCCTTGTCCCAGAGGACGGCCGCATGCCACGGTCGCGCCACGCCGCGCCAGGCGGGCGTAAAACTGTGGATGGAGAGCAGGAGCGGCACGATCCCGCGCACCAGCGCCAGATCGACGACCTCCGCCACCGCTGCATGATACGGACGATAGTAACGATTGACCCGCTTGGTCCGCTCTTCATCCGTCAGCGTGCGGTTGGCCGGGATAACGGCGCCGTCGGAGAGACGCATGATCAATGTCGGATCATCCTCGCCGCGGTTGCAATCAATGAGCAGACGGGAGAACCGGGTCATGACGGCGGGCACGCCAAGCTCGGAAGCCAGGCGGCGCGTGACGCCCGCGGAGCCGATGTCGTAGGCTATGTGGCGCGCCAGTTCAGCCGGCGGCAACCCGAGCGTTCCATAGCCCGCGGGCAGCGCATTGCCGGCGTGATCACAGAGAAGGATGAGCCCCGGGACGAGCGAGCCCGCCATGCGGACGACGGCCTCCGATGATGACGCGCAAACGGCATTCTCACCGGCGTGCCGGTTTTGAAGTCGCGTCGACATTCCCACCTCGGTCCCCGTCATGCAGCCCCATATGATGCCGGCTTGAACACCGAGCTTGCTAAATGCCGCCTGCGGGCCTTCAATGGCGCGCCTCCTGCGTTTCGGCGAGCAACCTCAAAGCTGCCGCTTTCATTGCCAAACGTTTCGCCATCCCACAAGGCGCGGCGTGTCGATCGAGATCGCCTCATCGAGCCTCATTGAAACCATGACCGCAAAGCCTACGCTCCTGCTCGCAGCCCTGCTCCTGATCCCGTCCTTCCGGCCAGCGCTTGCCGATCTCAAGCTCTGCAACACCACGCAAAGCCGCGTCGGTGTTTCGATCGGCTATCAGGATGCGAACGGCTGGGCGACCGAGGGTTGGTGGAACATCGCGTCGCAGGCTTGCGAAACACTCTTGAAAGGCGCGGTGCCGAGCCGGTTTATCTACGTCCATGCTGTCGATTATGATCGTGGCGGAGAATGGGCGGGTACGAACTTCATGTGCACCGCGGACAAGTCGTTCGCCATTCGTGGCGTGCAAGACTGCCCGCAGCGCGGGTACAAGCGCACCGGCTTTTTCGAAGTCGATACCGGAGACGGCCAGGAGTGGACGGTCCGCCTCACCGATCCGGACGATAAGGATCACTCCAAAGAGGCTTTCGGCAAATGAGACGTAACCGGCGGGTCAAGATCGTAGCGACGCTCGGACCCGCCTCGTCCACGCCGGAGATCATCGAGCGCCTTTTCCTCGCCGGGGCCGACGTGTTCCGGATCAACATGAGCCATTCGAGCCCCGAGATGGCGCACTCTCTCGTACGTACGGTGCGCGACGTCGCCGCCAAGCATCGCGGCTCCATCGGCGTGCTGTGTGACCTGCAGGGGCCGAAGTTCCGCGTGGGCGAGTTCGTCGACGGCCGCGCGCTCGTGCAGGCGGGCGAGGTCTTCCGCTTCGACCGGACCGGCGTGCCTGGAACGTCGCAGCGTGTCAGCCTGCCCCACGCCGCCATCTTCGATGCCGTCCAGCCAGGCCACACGCTCCTCATCGACGACGGCAAGCTCAGCATGCGCGTCACCGAGGTCGATCCCAAGATCATCACCGCCGAGGTGGTCACCGGGGGCATCCTCTCCAACCGCAAGGGCCTCAGCATGCCTGACACGCTCTTGTCGGTGAGCGCGCTCACGAGCAAGGATCGAGCGGACCTCGATGTGGCGCTCAAGCTCGGCGCCGACTGGATCGCGCTCTCGTTCGTGCAGCGGGCCGAGGACATCATCGAGGCCAAGGCCATCATCGACGGTCGGGCGGCGGTGCTCGCTAAAATCGAGAAGCCCTCGGCGATCGCGGACATCGACGACATCATCGCCGCAGGCGACGGGTTCATGGTGGCGCGCGGCGATCTGGGCGTCGAGTTGCCGGTCGAGCGCGTGCCAGGCCTGCAGAAGAAGATCACGCGCAAGGCGCGCGCCGCCGGCAAGCCGATCGTGGTGGCGACGCAGATGCTCGAAAGCATGACCTCGTCGCCGATGCCGACACGGGCGGAAGTCTCGGACGTGGCGACCGCCGTATTCGACGGGGCCGACGCGATCATGCTGTCCGGCGAATCCGCCGTCGGCAAATATCCGGTCGAGACGATCCAGATGATGGACCGCATCGCAACCGAAGTAGAACGGGACGCGAGCTACGACGCGTTCGTGCACGCGATCGACTACCCGCCCCAGCCGACCGGCGCCGACGCCATCGCAGCCGCAGCCCACGCCATTTCCGAAACCGTGAAGGTCGCGGCCATCCTCTGCTATACGGCCACCGGCTCGACGGCGCTCAGAGTGGCGCGCGAGCGGCCCAACATGCCGGTAATCGGGCTGACGCCGATCGCCCGCACGGCGCAACGGCTGACCTTGGTGTGGGGCATCGAGACCGTGCTCACGGGCGACCCGGAGGACCTTGCCGACATGGTTCGGAAAGCGACGCGCATTGCGCTCGAGAGCGGTTTCGTGAAGCCCGGCCAGGGCGTCGTCATCACCTGCGGCGTGCCGCTCGGCTCTCCCGGTGCAACGAATATGATCCGCCTCGCCTTCATCGACGAGCACGGCCTGCCGGACGGCCATAGCCCCGACTATGTGCCCGTGGGCGGCAAAGTGCCCGTTGAGCGACGCACGGCATCCAAGATCACATCCTGACCTGCACCGGGGGACAGTGCGTCCCGACTAGAGCGCGTTCACTCCTATCGGAATCGGATTGCGCGACGTGGACGCGCTCTAAGTTTTCATTTGAGAGACTGATTCACGTTCCCGGTGAATGCGTGTCTGCATGCACCTCAAACGATCAGGCTCTAGGCAGGCATTAGAGTGCTTCCGGAAAGGTGGGAACCGGTTTTCCGAGAAGACGCACTATCAAACAAAAACTTAGTGCCGTTCCCCAATTCCGCCTGAAGCGGAACGGCTCTAGATCCCGTCAGATCCCCTGGCCCTCGACCTCGGACTTGAGGTCATCGCGAGCCTTGCGCGCATCAGAGAGATACGGGTGGACCTTGAGCGCACTCTCATAGGCATCGAGCGCGGCTTTCTTCTCGCCCAGATGCTGCAAGAGATTGCCGAGACTCTCGAGCGCCTTGAAGTTGCGCGGATCGAGCGCAAGCACGCGGCGCAAATCGCCGAGGGCGCGCCTGTAATCATTATCCAGGTAGTAAAGATAGGCCCGGCGGTTCCAGGCTTCGGCATAGTCCGGCTGCAGATCGACCGCCGCGTCCAGAAGCTTCATGGCCACGGTGCGGTTTCCCGCTTCGGCTGATGCCACCGCCCGCGCAACGAGAAGATCGGCGGTGGGGCTGCCGGAATGCTGCCCGAGCTTCTCGAGCGCCGATGCGACTTGGTTCGCCGTCTCCGCGTCGGGCGCTTCCGCAAGCCGAGCGTAAAGCTCATCGAAAAGCTTGGCGCGCTGCTCCGGCGTTTCGGGCGCCGGCATTTCGGGCGCTGGCTGGCGCGACGAAGGGCCATCACGGCGCTCCGGCGGCGAGGGCACCGAATGCGGACTTTGGTGAGGAGAAGGCTCGGGCGGAGCTTGCCGTGGCGCTTGCGCGTCGGCGGCGAACGGCAGCGCGGCGAGAGCGAGGGCCGCAGGCAGGGCGCGGCAAGAGCGGCGCTTGAACGAGGGCTTCATCATGTAAAGGAAGATAGAAGCCGGGCGAGGCCGCGTCAAAGGCGCAGGCGCGCCACTTCGCCCGCGCTCATCAGGCGGCGCAGGGCGAAACGCTCTCAAGAATCGAGCGTATGCGATTAACCCTGGCGCGCCTTGAAGCGGCGTTGGGTCTTGTTGATCACATAGACACGGCCCTTGCGGCGCACGAGGCGATTGTCGCGGTGGCGCGCGCGCAGGGACTTCAGCGAGTTTCTTACTTTCATCGTCTCGACCAAAATTATCGGTAAGGTGCTCGGATGGTGGGCACTAGAGGGATCGAACCTCTGACCCCTACCATGTCAAGGTAG
>NZ_DAIQCD010000014.1:0-70817 GCF_036780825.1 Hyphomicrobium sp.
CCCTCGTCTCCGCCAAGCGATTCTCACATATCATTCTGATCCACTTGGGTAATTTCCTGATGTTGCCGGCCTGAGGGCGACCTCCGAGGCTGTGGTCATTCGGTTTTTAGGCCAAGCTCAATCGCGGCGGCGGTAATCCTGCCTGATGCTGCCGAGTCGTCCTTGAAGACCTCAAGCGCCTTGCGGAATGCTGCTGCTGCGACCTCGCTCTCGCCAAGCACGACTCGTGAGCGCATAAGGCGAGTCCAGCCTTCGACGTCTCGCGGGTGCCTCTCGAGGCGATCTGCCAGGCCATCGACCATCGATCTGATTGCAGCGTCACGGGCGCCCGGAGGCATCGCTTCGAACTCGGCAGTTTTCTCGATGCTTGGTCCGTCACCGCTCTTGGCGATGGTCTCGGTTTGCGAAGATGAGGCTGTTTCTAAATTGTCGCTTTCGGAGGCTTTCGCCTTGGCCTCCTCGTATGAGGCCTTGAGCTCGGCGGAACTCGGATCAAGCTCAACGGCCCTCGCATAGGCGGCAGCGGCCTGTTCATAGTGCCCCGTGTTGAAGTAGGACCAACCGAGCATCCGCCAGCCCTGGATGTGCTCTGGCGTGGTCTCGAGCCGAGCCGCTAGCCGATCGATCATCGTGCTCACATCAGGCAGAGGTTTGCCCGCCGGTTCTTCGGTTTGAATAGAACGCGCGTAGTCATCGAGGCGCGCGAGCATTTCGCCATCCGAGTCCCCTGAGCCGGCCGCCTCGAAAGAACTCCCAAAATAAGACGTCGCTGCGCCGATGCCTCCAATGAGGAGAAAGACCGCAGCAGCCACGATCAACGTCCCCCCGGTAGCTCGAAGATCCCGGCCGCCTTCCCAGCGAGGTGATCGCATCCGAGAGAGGAGAGCAGGTCTCGCCGAGCGCAGCGGAAAGATGAGCAGCACTGATAACGCGATCGATGAAGCGATAAGAAGCCAGCCCAGGAGCGTCAAAGACATCTGCGAGCTCTCCTCTGGCAGACTGATCCAGGATCTCGATGCCTGACCAATGCGTCATTGACCACTGGCGCAATGCCGAGAATGGATGCGAATGAATTCCGGCTGTTCATGGATACGAAACTCGCATGGCAAATCGGTCAGAACTTCCTGCGGATCTCGGCGCGAATGCCGAAGTTGTCCTCGTCACCGCCCTCGAGGATCTGATAGGTCGCATCGGCGCGGAACAGCCAGGCCCGGTCGATCGGGATCTGATAGCGGACGCCGAAGCCGTACTGCGCGTCCTTAGCTCCGATGCCGTCGTCTTCGAAGGGCTGCACCATCGCCGCCTCGAAGACGAGCTGTTGGTCCAGATTGAAGAGATACTGCAGGCCAACTGCGCCGCCGAAGACGTTGGAGCCGCTGTCGTCGAGCTTGGGATATCCGGTCAGGGCGTCGGTCTCGAAGTTGATGCCGACATTCTTCAGTATCCCTGCACCATTGCCATCGACCAGGGGCTGAGGGTTGCCGAAGCCGGCGAAGAAGTTTGCGTAGGGGAGCAGCGTGCTCGGCAAGCTCGTGATCAAGCTGTTCTCCGAAATGATGGCAAAGCCGTCGCTTTTCCCTTCCGGATCGTCTCCGAAGTTCGCGAACAAACGAGTTGAGTTCGACACAGTGTTGGCATAACGCCGGCTGTAGGCGCCTGTCAGGAAGTGCGTCAGGAGGCCGTCTCGTTCGTCGCGGCCCTGCACCAGGCCGTAGCCTGTTTCGATATAGCCGTCGAAGGCATCGATGAAGGCTGTCACGCCATAGAGGTTGGCGAGGTGATTGTCGCCCTTGTCCGCTCCGATGATGCCCGCGTTGTCGACATTGTCGAAGGCGGCGAAAAAGGTGACGTCGAAGTTGGAGAGGCCAAGTGCCGCCGAGTTCTTGGCGGGGAGGCTCACCGCGCCGCCGAGAATCGCGTCGTTTGCCCAGATCCCGTTCTGCAGGAACAGCGGAAAGAGACCGACAGTGAAGGGCAGGTCGAAACTGGCCTCGTTACCGGAGAAACCGGAATAGAGCGAGCCGAAGTCTCCCTCGAAAAAGAGCGTCTGCGGATTGAGGTCGAACTCACCGTTGAACTTGCCATTGCCATAGGCGCCGCCGAACTCGAAGCGGGTGAAGTCTGCGTTGCCCTTCTGAAGTGGAGTGAAGAAGGCGTGTATCCGTTCGGTGCCGGTGAGCTTCAGGTCGACGTCGAGGTTCAGGCGGGTCGCGATCTGAGCGACATCCTTGCCGTTGTTGTTGTTGTAAGCGACGGCCGTCCGCCAGTCGCCGTAGATGGAGAGGCCCGGCAGTAGCGGATTTTTTTCGCCCAGCAGCGTGCTGCTTTCGTCATACATGCCCGAAGTGTATTGCTGGCGACCTAGCTCTAGTAGCGGCCGCGGCGGCTCGACCGCGCTCTTCGCGCCGTAGATGTCGACCTGTCCCTCGGGATTGTAGCTGGCTTCATCGTACTGGGGGTCGGGGCGGAAAAGGTCCTCCTCGCCGTCCGTTTTGCTGCGTTTGCTCGCCGCTGTGTCTGTGGCCGCGGCGGGCGTCTTTTCTTCGGAACCCGCGCCCAGGTACTGTATCCCGGTGACTTTGGAGGACGCGACACGGGAGGCGCCGGGCCAGCTTTGCAGCAAAGCGCCGTTGTGGTCCTCGCTGCCGGTTTGGCCTCGTGCGGGTATTGCACACGTGCTGGACACCGCAACGCAGCTGCCGGCTAGCAGGGCGATCGTGGCGGCAGATGTTCTGGAACGATACGCATTACAAGTCATAAGAGCTCCACGCCTGGCACTGAACTGCAGTGAGACCCGGGGGGCTCATGCGGCCCCCATGCGAAGCGTCTGCTTTTCGGTGCTAGCGCTTTACGTCGACCTCAACCGCGAAGGCGTGGAAGTTCATGATCCGCTCATTCGCGCTCCGCTCCATATCCTTGGTGGCACCCACAAAGCGCATGAAGTAGATCGGTTCAGAGCGGCTCCGCATGCGGAAGGCGAGACGGTACTTGCCGGGTTTCGTGATCAGGTTTCCGGGCACTCGGTACTTCGCCTGCTTCTCAGCCAGCGGCGGCAGCGAGTGGTTCTCCATGCGTACCAGCGGCGGATGATTGAGCACGGTGGTCGGAATGCCGGGCGGACGCAGATGCGGCAGCGGGTCGATGTCGAAGTTCACCGGTAGATACATTTCGCGATCCGTGCCCTTGACGTTGGTGGTCAAGAACTTGGTCTGGAAATTCACGAGCTGTTGGTCCGTCTTGATACGTCCAGCAGCGACATCCAGGCTGTGCAGATCGGCCATGTCACCGTTGCTGTCGAGGTAGCCCGACTCCCAGATGTTCTTGCCGTTGGGATCGACGAGGGCGACGTTCACCCAAAGCTGCGGCTGCGCGCCGAGGGAGCCGGACGGCAGGTTGTGCCCCGCGTTTGTGTTCTTGATCTTGAAGGAGAACGCTAGATCTTTGCCGACGCTGGGGGTGCCCTCGATGACGGGACCATCGACGTGGCTGCTGTTCTCCATGACCTGTCGTCTGAGCTCGTCGCGTTCATCGAGCTTCTTGAGGTTCTCGTCGATGATCTGCCGGGCCTCTTCGCGGTCGAGCGCATCGGCCCACCGCTTGGGGAAGTCGGCCTTGATCTTGCGGTCTGCGACCTTGTCTTCGAACTCGGTTGTGCCCCAGCCGGCGCGCCAGTCGAACTGCAGCCAGTCCTTCATGCTGATGGCCTGCGCCTTGGTGTTGTGAGGGAAGATGCCGGGGTGTGCGAACGAATAGCCCGGGCCGATGAAGCTGTGATTGGCGTGCTTACGTCCGGGATTGATCTCCTTGCCGCCGACTATGGCGGAGGGCGCGGTTGCGTAGCCTTCGGGCTTTCCGGGGACTTTGCCCATGTGGCAGTCTTGGCAGGTGACGCCGGCCTTGCGCGCTGGGCTGTCGCGATATTGATCCCAAACGATCTCGAGCTTGATGCCCAGGTTGACGGCGACCTGGTGGCAGCTGACGCAGAACTCGGACTTGGTCATCTGGTCGTTCGTGATCATGCCCTCGTGGATGTCGTTGCCGCGCCCGTCAGGGGTGGTTTTGACCGAGTAGGTTTCCTTCTCGGCGAGGACGTCTTTGATGACGCTCTTTTCACCGCTTCCGTAAACGGGCGCATAGATCTTGCCCGGCTCCACCCGGCGCTCGCCGTTGACCTTGCCGTACTGCTCCTTGACGCGGTGGCAGGTGATGCACGTCACGCCCTCGCGTGAGATCTGGCTGCGTTCCCAAAGCGGCGTTTCACGATTTTCGCCGAGCTGAGTGCCGACCTGCTGGTGGCAACGCACGCAGAAGGTGCCGACCGTACCTTTGGTCAGCTCTTGGAACTTCTGCTCGAATTTGTGGAACATCGGCGAGATCGACGCATAGGCATGCTGCGAGGATGCCCACTCTTCGTAAATCTGCTTGTGGCACTCGCCGCATTGCGCAGCAGTGGGATAGAGCGCGAGCGTCGCCTCGTCGACCGCGGGTATCGGAGCGTCTTTTCCTTTCGCGGCTTTTGCTGCTGCGGTGAGTACGGACATTTCTCCATAGCCGTCCGCTTGTGCGTTGCCAGTCAGCTTCTGCTCGCCGTTGGCCACGTTGGACTTGGATTTCGCGACATCGGTTTTTCCGGCTGCTCCTTTTGTCTTCGCTCTTTTCTCGTCCTTGATCAGAGTTTCGAACTCGGCATGCGCGTCGATTGCTGCGGGTGTCTCTTTATTTTGGGAGGCTCCGAACGCATTATGCTTAGGAAGCGCCGTGTTTATCAAAATGGCGCTTACGCATGCGCATGAAAACAGAGAAATGCCGGATGATCGTTTCATCGCCCCTTACGCTCTTGCTATATTTCATGGCGACATCCCGATTTGCATCGTTACGCGAAAAAGGCGCTCGATTGCTGTGCGGGATTGCTTCGAAGGTTAATTTGCGAAAGGGGCCGACATATGGCTGTGTCTATAGATGAAACATGAGGGGAAATGGCTAACTTGAGATAACTACTGATGAAATCCCCGCCATCTTATTAGGGCATTCGAATGCCTTGCTTATTTCAGTTTTAAGTTTGAAATTCGTCAGATAACTCCTTAGTTTTTGAACAGAGTAAACTTGCATAAACTTGGTGAGCTGCTGTTGTGACTGTGGCGATTCTTGGTCTTGCGGGAATGTCTCTTCTTTTTCTTATGCCGGGATGACCATTTATCGAGCGTGCTGCATGGTATCCTGCGTTCACGCTTGTTGAGCGCGGCCTTGTGGCGTGAACGCTGCGACGTAGTGATAAAGGTCGACAGCGAAGGTTATTCGCTTGGGAGCTTCGTGCTCATGATCGGCGTCACTACGTCATTCACATGATATGCGTGGCAGAGGAGACAGTCTTGGCGCGCCATGCTTCTGGTGTGACAGGTCTGGCAGAGATCCTTTTTCACGTCACCGAAATTGGAGCTGAAGTTTTGCGGATCGTCCTGCTCGTAGCTCTTCAGGTAAGGGCGGCCTTTTTCAAGCTCATGGCAGGTCAGGCAGCCGCGCTTCTCCTGGAGGCCGTCACGATTGTCCACGACGCCGAAATGCGGCTCATGGATGAAATTCGTGAAGCGTCCTGTCTTGCTCTCGATCGAGGGCGGGGAGAAATTGACAACCCGCCCTTTGCCCTGGATCTCGTCGACGCTGTGGCATTTCGTGCATGATCCCTGAGCGTCCTTGCTGGTGAGATCGTCGAAGACCGCTGCCGCCGGGCTGGTATCGCCTTTCGGCGCGTGGGGACCGGTCAGAACGAGCCAAGAGTAGATGAATTTGTCCTTGTGGCCGGCTGGACGGTAGAAAATCGCGTAATCCTGCCGGTACCAGCCGCCATGCTCCGCCCAGCTCTCCGGATCCACGTCGCTTTCTATGCTCGGCGCGAGCGCAGGTGTTGATTGAGGCTCAACTGCGGCAGTGCCCGAATCTGCCGGGGCGACGGCCAACGCACCTGTATCCGTCGTGATGGCGGCATCTCCGGATACGACCCCATCGGGCTTGGCGTTCGCGGTGGCGGCTTTTCCAGTCGCTACTTTAGGCTCGGCTACTTTTTCGGATGAGCCTGCGTTCGTCGCGCGAAGCTCCTCTTCCGTGAGGAAAAGCAGATCGTCAGTCTGATCCGTCGCGTTGCCCGGAGGCGGTTCGTTGGTGGAGCGCGTTTCCTTGCCGCCATCAGTCTTGGCTTTCGATGTATCGGCTGGTCCGGACGCTCCTTGAGGCTCGCCGGCCGTCTCGGCGTCCTTGGCACCAGGTTCGATTGCACGAGGATGCTCGTCGGGGGAGGGCGTTTCCTTGCGGGCGTCGGCGTCGGTGTTCGCGGTATCGGATTTTCCGGTCGCTCGTTCACGCTGGGCTGCTTTCGCGGCTTCGATGGAACGAGGTGTGCCGCTTGGCAACTGCCAACGCTTCACCGTGCCGGACGCGGTGCCGTCATCTGCGTCGGCGTTCGCCGTGCGGGTTTTGCGGGCCGCTCCTGCAGGCTCGTCTGCTTTACGAGCGTCCATGACGCCAGCCCTCATCGGGGGAGGCAGGTCGTTTGCGGAGCGTGTTTTCTTGCTGCCATCGGCCCTGGCCTTCGTCGTATTGGCTTTCGCGGCTCCGCTGCCCGCGGCTTGTGGATTGGGCTTAGGGACGACCTGACGCGCAGAGAAGTCAGACGGTTCGGCGGGAGATGCCGATCCGTTCAATTCCGATTCCTTGATCTCCGTGCTCCAATCGCTTTGCTCCTGATCGCTCGCTGCCGGACGATTAGCCATTTCCGTTGCGAGATTGGGGAGCCATTCTCGGTGCGCGCCGGTGACCACATCGCGCGGTATGCTCGCGGTCAGATCGGCAACGAGAGGTGCGCTCAGCTTCTGCCCGGCGGTAATATTGAGATCGCTCAGCACATCCGACGCTTTTCCTTTGATCAGCCCGTGAAACAGCCCCTTGATCTCCCAGACCAGATTTGTCACCGCCTTGATCTGGTCGTCGCTCGCTGTGGTCAGATCCTGGAGGTTCAGGCCGTCCACGGTCTTGATGACCGCACGGCCCCGCTCATTCCGGCTGATCATCAGCTTCATGAAGGGTGTGAGCGCGGCATCGGACATTTCCGGCCATTCGCCGATGGAGGCGTTCTTCTTCTTCAGCGTTGCCAGGTCGAGGCCAGGCAGACTCAGGAAGGCAACGCCTTTCGGGCCGCTGACCCGCTCCTTGCCGGTGATCTGGTCGAGATGGCAGCCGGCACAGGTTTGCTCGAATGGCGCTACCGCCATGACGCGCTTGTCCTCGCGGCTGTTGTGGCAGGTCGAGCAGGTATCGGGAATGCGCTTCGCCGGATCTTTCTTCGCAATGTCCGGATAGTGCTTACCGAAATGGCCAGCATGGTCGTAGATGATCCGTGTGCGCCGCCGGAATGGATAGGCCTCGAATTGCGGGTGATGGCCGTCGAAGCTGTCGAACTTCACTACGTGGCAGGAGCGGCATTGCTCGTTGGAAATCTTGTTCAGATTGAAATTGGCGCCCTGATGCTCCTGGTGGCAAGTCGCGCAAGAGAGGCCGCGTGCAGCCATGTCATGGGTCGGGAAGGCGGCGTTCTGCGCCTGGGCTGATCGCGGGGCAGGAGTCGACGCTGCGATCTTCGTCAGGCGATCTGTGCTCTGCTTCAGCACCTCGAGCGTAGCGCCGTGCGCGTTGAAGGCCGTGTCCGGCATTTTGTGACAGGCGAGACAGGCCTTGCTGTCGGCGAGCGGATCACCGGGGAAAAGGCCGTGAAGCCAGCTCAATTTGCCGCTACCGCTGTGGGTATGGCAGGCGCTGCAATTCTCGATTCCACCGTGAGCGCTCGTCAGCGGCCCCGGCATCAGGAACTGCGTGCCCCTGGAGAAAAAGAAGGCTGAGCCCAGGCAGGCGATCGTCACGAGCGCCAGCAGCACCGCGAGACGGTCGCGCCGGGAACCGGGGGGCGCTTGTTTCTCGGCCTTCGACGGCCAAACAGATGTGATCCATCCGAGGCCCCACATCACCACGTCCCCGATGATGAAAAAGCGTAGACGACGAGGACGTGCAGAACCGTCAGCACAATCAGTGCATAGGTGACCGGCACATGCACAAACAGCCAGGCCTTGGTGAGCCCGAGATAGACACGCGCGAAATCAAGCTGGTCCTTCTCGATCACGAGATTCTTGATGGCCGCGAGCTTCTGCTGGCCCTGCTGGTCGACATAGCGGGACAGGCTGTCGATCTCGTCGGTGAGCCGCTTGAGCGGGCGCTGCGAGCCGACGAGGTGCGCGGCGGAATTGCGCTGCGCTTGGAAAAAATTCCGCAGGTGGTTGATGTAGAGGTCCACGATCCAGGCGTCATGGGGCAGCCTCGGTAAGGCGATGGCAGAAGCGGCCGGATCGATCTCGGTGACGGCGGTATGGAGATCCTGCGCCAGCTTGGCGCGAAGGATGGGGATGCGATCATAGCTCAATGCCTCGTCGATCCGGCACTTGGCCTTCAGCGACCAGGCGAGATAGGTGCCCAAGATGCCGCTCAGCGTCACCAGCACGAAGCCCGTCCACAGCGCCCATTCGAAGGCCGTGTCCGGCAAGGAAAAATCCGAATGCGAGATAAAGGCGGCGATCAGCAGATAGCCGATAAAAATATGGATTTTCCGCCAGCGCATGGCGGATTTCGGCGATAGGCTGGCCCGTTTGATGGCGATGTGGAAATAGATTTGTAAGGCCATGCCGCCGGCCAGAATCCAGCCGTCGAGGTAGCGCGGGTCGCGAAGCCCGTTGCCATAAATCCAGACGAGCCAGAACAGGCCGCCAGAGATGGTGGCTATCAGGAGGCCCTGAACCGTCTGGCTAATAGCATACTTCGCCGAGCCCTGGCCGCGTCCGCCAATCGAGGCGTTAGACGCACGCGATCTCACGACATATCCCCAAGATCACCCATCGGGATGGCTGTTTCCATCGAGACCATTCAGGTTGTTGTCTTTGCCAGATGACCGGGATCAATTAATGGTGCCGGGTTTTCTCGCCGTGCCAACGAACTTGTCTGGTTCGGGAATCAGGCCGTCGAGCCCGGTCAGGGTGCTGCCGTCATACGTCTCGCTGATGCTCGCGAGCAGCTTGGAGACGCCGTCGGCAGCAGCCGTGAGAAAAGGTTCATTGTTCAGCTTCAGTCCGGCCGAGTGCGCAAATTCGACCATCTTTGCGATTTCCGGCACGTTCGGCGCCGCTTTCGCAGCAGCGGCGAGCTGCTTGCGCGCGCGATCGACGCGCTTGGCCATTTCGAAGGCGTAGGCCCCTCTCACCGTCGCCTTTGCGACCGCGCGCAATCCTGTCTCCAGCTCGACGCCGAGCCCGACGAGATAGAGCATCCGCTTGCGCGCGGCGCTGGCCGGTACGTTGTCCTTGCCTTTGGAATACCAGGTGTTGTGACGCACCTCGCCCTGTGACCAGGATACGAGGTCGAAGGCGCTGCCAGCCTTGTGGCCGCCTTTGTTCACGAGATCCTCTTGCGGCACGACGTGGCAGCCGTAGCAGTTCTTCGCCAGCTGATAGAGCGAGTGCGGCCTGATCATTCCCTTGGAATCGGCCATCTTCCAGCGCGCTTCCTCCTCGGCCTTAGTTTCGGTCTTCTCTGTCTTGCCGCTGAACCCGCCGTGAAGCTTGATCCAATCCTGTCCAGAGCCGTGGCAGGATTCGCAGGAGATGCCCGAGACTGGCTCCGGCTTGTTGTCCTTCTGCTGCACCGTAAAATGGCAATTCAGGCACAAGCTCTCAGACTTGATGCGGCGCACCCCCATTCTTTTCGCGATGTCGTTCGCCTTCGTGTTGCGCGGCATTTCACGGAAGGTCTTGAAATGATGCGTGCCTTTCCAGGCCTCGGCCTCCTGCTTGTGACATTCGGTGCAGGCATTCGGGCCGACGATCTTGGCAGGATCGGACGCGACTGCGCCGTCCGCGGCAAAGCCGAGGGCCATCAGCAAGCCGCAGAGACAAAACGCGCTAAACTGGAAAAGAGCCCTGTGTCCAAACCCGATGGACCAAAGGCTATGCACTGTGGATGCGACTATGATTTCTCACCCTTGGTTCAGCGACGCTATACCCCTGCATCGGTGGTTGCCGTGAGTTGCGGGGGGCGATGGAGAGCGAGCTGGCCCATCTGCCGTCTGGCCGGCACGGGGAGCCACGACTTCGCCCGGGCCAGAATGCTTTCCTTGGCTGTGTTGTCGGTGGTGGGCAGGAACGGATCCGCGTAGCAGACCGCGCCGTTGAGCGCGGCGATCGATTTGATCGCATCGACCATTCCCTGCGCACCGCAGGCGTAGAGCACATCGGTCGGCAGCAGGCGCGGCAGACAGTCGGTCGGCCGCCCCAGCTTCACCGCTGGGCTGAGGGTCTGCGGCGTGCTGCAGACAGGCACCACGAGGATATTGGGGAAGCGGGCCAGCTGTACGAGAGCCGGGCCCATATAGAGTGACTCAATGGTGCGGCCGCCAGCGATGATCATCATCCTGCGCTCCGGGTTCTCGTGGAGCGCGGCGACGGCAATCGACCAGATCGGCGCAAAGCCGGTGTTGGTAGCGACGAGGATCAACCGGCCGTTCGGATTGGGCCTGAAATGCGCTGAGCCATAGGGGCCAGTCAGCTTCACCCGATGGCCCGGCGTGATGCGCTTGCCGAGCGATGAGGTGACACGCCCATCCTTCATGCGCCGGATATGGAACCATACCGAGCTGCTGTTCGGATCGCCGTGCAAGGGATGGGTGATGCTGAAGGGACGGCTCGGATAGCCGCTGAAACGCACCTGCGCGTATTGCCCCGCATGATGGGGCAGCGCGCGGTCCGTTCTGATGCCGACTTCCATTATCTCGGGCGATAGAGGGCGCAATGAGCTCAGCACGCCCTCAACAGTGCGAACACCCGACGGCTCGCCCCTCTCGATCACCGCATCCCCGACGATCCGGCACTGACAGGCATGAACGATGCCCACCTCGGAGCCTTCGCCACCTCTCACTTCGCCGGATACCAGCCGCACACAGCAGGTGCCGCAGTGCCCGGCGCGGCAGTTATAGGGCAGGTCGATGCCGTTGCTCAGCGCAGCGTCCAGCAGCAACTCGCCGCGGCGCGCCAGAAAGGTATTCCCGTTGATCGTGATTTGGTGACTACTTGCCATTGCCTGTTCCCGGAAGGCTTCAAATTCCCCACTATGGCCGGAGCGGGTCACGCGCCGCCGCTGCGCTTCCTGGGATGCTCAGCAAAGAAAGCATTTTGGTTTTGAAACGCCCACCCTTACCGTTTTGCCGGAGTAATGCGGATAATCATCGTTCACTTTGCTATCCGCCGGACGGCGACGTCGAATGCGGACACGAAGGGAAATATCAATTTCAAAGCTCTGATTTCCTACGCGTCGGAACCCTACGCGGTCTGCCCCTTGTCTCTCGGCAATGACCTATCCGCCCATCATGGTTAGACAATGACTTTTGATGGGCGGATAGGAGCAATTCGCGAAGAATCTTAGGCCGTTGTGTGAAGCGCCTCTCCTCGGATGTGAAATTTTCCGGTCAGGAATAGAGAAGCTTCGGAGGAGCCCACTCCGTATCAAGCCTGCGGTATAAGCGTCCCGCGCACTGCGCGCACGGCCTCATCACGGTGATTAAAGGATAAGCACCGCCAAAGCCGGTTGACCGCATTATCCTACGGCGGCTTGTAGGCTTCCTTGCCCTGAGCCCCGCGTGCTTGCGTCGGCGTCGATCACCAACCGCGATTGAAATTGGCGGGCCGTCCTCCACCCGACGCACCTTGGCGCCAACATTGTACGGGTGAGGAAAATTTTAACCTACTAGGCGGAACCACGGACCCTCCGTTAGCGTGGCAGGGTTCTAGATGGGTTGAGCGCAATAGGGGAACTCCTCAGGAGGATTCAATGTTTTGCCGAACTTCGATCGTTGCTGCTCTCCTTTGCCTCACCTGGGCGGCGCACGCTGCTGATCCGCCCGTCCTAACATTATTTGAGAATGTCCGTATCTTCGACGGAAAGGGCAGTACGCTCAGCGGGACTATGCATGTTCTCGTGCGCGGTAACACGATCGATATCATCTCCAAAGACCCCATTCCGATGGATGGCCGTCCCGCGGCTCAGATCATAGCCGGTAGCGGGCGCACGCTTATGCCGGGCCTCATCGATGCGCATTGGCACGCGATGCTCGTGCGGCCCACACCGGCAGCGTTGCTCACAGACGACGTGGGCTATCTGAATTTGGTCGCGGGAGCCGAGGCAGCGGATACGCTGATGCGTGGGTTCACCACCGTTCGCGACGTCGGCGGGCCATCGTTTGGACTTAAGCGCGCTATCGATGAGGGGATTGCCGTCGGCCCACGTATCTACCCGTCCGGCGCGATCATCACTGTCACCAGCGGTCATGGAGACTTTCGCCATTCACACGAAGTGCCCCGTGTCCTAGGCGCCCCCGTGACGCGTCAAGAGCAGACTGGAGCCTCCATGGTTGCGGACAGCCCGGATGAAGTTCGCGTGCGCGTGCGAGAGCAACTCATGCAAGGCGCGACGCAGATCAAACTCACGGCGGGCGGCGGCGTGGCCTCGCCCAACAGTCCTCTTGATGTCTCCACTTTCACAGAGGCGGAGTTGCGCGCTGCAGTCGAGGCGGCGGAAAACTGGGGCACGTACGTTACAGTCCACGCTTACACGCCGGTTTCAATTCAGCGCGCCATCGCGGCCGGAGTAAAGTGCATCGAGCACGGACACCTTATGGATGAGCCGACCGCCAGGCTGATTGCTGAAAGAGGCATCTGGTTGAGCACCCAGGCGTTTCCGGACGAGATGGCCGATGCGTTTCCGCCGGGGTCGCAAGAGCGCGCCAAGGCGTTTGCGGTGTTCGCGGGCACGAACGAGACCATAACGCTGGCGAAAAAGTACAATCTCAAAACGGCGTTCGGCACCGATATCCTGTTTTCCAAAAGGCTGGCGCAGCGTCAGGGCGAACTGCTGGTCAAATTCACGCAGTGGTACACACCGGCTGAAACGCTCATCATGGCAACCGGAACCAACGCCCAGTTGCTGGCGATGTCTGGGAAGCGCAATCCATATCCCGGCAAGCTCGGTGTCGTCGAAGAAGGCGCGCTCGCCGATCTTCTGCTGGTCGACGGCGATCCCATCGCCGATATCGAATTGCTTGAGGATCCGGCCAAGAACCTCGTCGTCATCATGAAGGACGGGAAAATCTTCAAGAACATCTTGCGGTCCAACTGACAGCAAGTTTCTTTTGATCCGTCGGCGTCATGCATGAAGTCGATATCTGTTCGACTTACGCCCCATAACAGAGCTGCCTTGCCTGCTGTCACTTAAACAAGCGCGTGGCGTTTTTCGCCGAGTACATTGCCGGCGATGTCGATCGAATTGTACGTTGAAGAAGAGGTCGACCGTCGTGCTTCAGAATTCCGGAATATCCTTCGGGGGCAGCAACGGCTTTGGCAGCGGAATGAGATCAATGGTTCTCGTTTGCCCACCCAAGAAGGACGGATCGAGAACGCCGCCACCCGATGGATCGCCGCCGGGTACGGCTCCCTGCGAAACCATTCTGATGTTGATGTCCTGATTGAAGCCCTCTGTTGCGCTCAACCCGACATTTGGGATGAGGTCAACAGCGCCGGCCTTGCCGCCCTGCGCGTTGCCTTTCCTGATTTCCGATTGGACCTCAGCCGTTTTTCGGGCAAGCGCGGCTGAATAGGGGACGACGTAGGCACGCGGCTCGCCGCTCGGAATGTTGCGCTCGTCAAGCGCCTCGACCCAGAGATGGATCGCGCCCGGAAACTGTTTCGACGGGTTCGGCTCGAGCACGCGGGTCCACAACACTTGGAAGCGTTCCGGCATAGCGGTTGCCGCCGACCATCCGAGCAGGCTCTGCGACCAGAAAAAGACGGCGATGTTGAAAGCGCCCATGGCGGCAATTGCGGCGATCTTGATGCGCCGTGGAAGCGCTACCCGTGCAAGGATGAGCAGCAACACCGATGCGAGCGCCGCATAGGCGATGGTGAGATACAGGACATGCATTTGCACCGTCATTGCTTGCTGCCGCCGTACATAGATTCCGTTGTGCCGTTGAGGCTGGTTAGGGTGGGATCGAAGAAAGTCTGAAGGATCGATCGCTCAACCCGGCTGGTGCTCTCGACCTCGCCGCTGGCGTCGAGCGTGAAGCGGGCTGCCGTCCTCTCCGAGTTCGATTGCCCCATCTCGAGCGTTTCCTTAGCAACCACGCTGACGCGTGGGTTCAGCTTCTCAATCGTCACCGTGACCGGCACCGGAACGCCAGTTTGGGCGGTGAAGTGATAGACGTTGACGGTGTATTCCCCCGCGACGATGCCCCGGATGCTGACCAATTCCTGGCGCGCCGATGAGCGAACCTTCTCGCCGTTGACCATCATGAAATCGTTGGCGGAGCCGCGGTTGTCGCGCTCGAGGGACATGAAGCCGATGTCGCGCCGCCGATACCAGACGATATTGCCGATAGGATCCTGCACGATGAGATCGAAATCGTCGGGATGATCGTCGGGCCAGGTCATCGAGATCAAGAACTCGGCCTTGCTGTCGACCTTGCCCGCCTCCTTCTGCTGCGAGATGGCAAGGAAAGCGATAAAGAACAGGAAGGCCACGACCTGAAGCGCCTTGAATAACACGACGCTTAGCGGATCGAACGGCGGCTCGCTCGAGCGCAGGTTGAAATCTGCGATCATCGTGCCCGACCCGCCTGCCGCTCTAGGACCGGCACGACGTGGACTTCCGTCAGCGCGACGGCGGACGTAAAGATCCTGGCCGTTGCGTTTTCGACGAACTGGTATTGGATTTTGATAAGGATCGACGCGACGAGACCGGCAAGCGTCGTGTACATGGCGACGGCCATGCCCTCGCCCATGAGCGGCATGGACGATTTGATAGCGGCTTGGTCCTCGGCATTGAAACCCGCGATTGGCGCGAGCATCATGATGAACCCGACGATCGTGCCGAAGAGGCCGAGCTTCATGGCAAGGTCACTGGCAAAGGCACCAAAACTGTTTGAACCGCTCAGCCGCTCAGCCAGAACACGCAGCAGAAGCGTTTGATCGAACTTCCGATCTGGATCGCTCAGCTTCGAGGTCGTGACGAGATTGCGGATATGATCGGCGACGAGCCCGTTGTCTAAGTTCCCGCCTCCTGAATCGGATCCTTGCGCGATTTCGAGGATGCGACTGTGCTTGTCGTTCGCACTAGAAATGGACGCCGCGAGCCGTTTCTCCGCCTCCGCTTCGCGCGAGATCGCCAGGCATCGTGACAGGCAGTGCAAGGACGTCGCCACATAGATGAGCATTATGAAAAGCGTGATGTACGTGGGGTCGGAGGTCAGCGCCTTCTCTGCCAGACCGTAGAACCACAGTAATACGAAGGTGAGCAGGTTCACGGTCGCAAAGATCAGCCAGGAGAGCACGGGGTCGGCAGCTTCGATTGCTCGGCTATCCTCCTTACGAATAGCGGTTGCACGACTTTCAACGGTATCCAGCATTCCTGACCACCTGTATTTCGCTCTCGCTCCGCACTTGGCGAGCTCTACGACGTTAAGGGTATTCGAGGCACAGAAGGAGGGCACGGAGCCCAAGGAAGCCGGGCAATTTGCCCGATTCCGCCGGGCGAATTCGGGAGGTACTCACCTCGGTGAGCTAGAGCGCGTTCACGCTTCATGGGCCTCGTCTTTTGACGTGGACGCACTCCAAGTTTTTGTTTGAGAGACTGATTCATGTTCTCGGTGGTCGCGTGCTGCGCCCAACTCAAACGATCAGGCTCTAGGTTCAATCCTGAGATAGCTCGATCTTCACATCGTTGATTTGAACCAGTCCCGCCTCGACAGCGAGCCAGACCATATGCGCGTCGTTGCGTGCTCCGATCTTGCTCTTGATCGTGTAGTGATGGTTTCGAACGGTCTTGTGGCTGAGTTTCAATAGCTCTGCGATGTCTTCGCTCGAGTTTCCGGATGCAAGGAGACGAAGAATCTCGGCTTCGCGGGGGCTCAGGCTCTCGACGAGATGCGATGTTCCAGCCAGACGGTCCGCAGCAAGGACTTGTGATACATCCTCGGACAGCACGCGCGTCCCCGATGCCACCGCCGATACCGCGCGTATGACCTCCCTAGGCGCGCTGCTCTTCGTGACGAAGCCCAAGGCGCCGGCTTCAAACGCCTTGAGCGTCATCGCCGCCCCAAGATGCATGCTGAAGATGAGAATGCGAGCGTTCTTGTCCCACTGTCGAATGTGGCGGACGGCCTCGATACCGCTCGTGCCCGGCATCGTGATGTCCATCACGACGATATCCGGATTGTGCTCTTTATAGGCTTGATAGGCGCTTTGAGCGTTGTCCACTTCGGCGCACACGGTAAATCCCGGCTGCCGCTCCAGAAGACGCCGGTAACCTTCGCGCACGATTGGATGATCGTCGACGAGCAGGATTGTCACGCCCGTCATGCGAGGGCCGTGTCGAAGCCGGAGACATTCGGGCCCGCAATGGGAATGATGGCCGCGATGCGGATACCGGACGCAGCATTGCCGATCGACAACTTTCCGCCGAGCGCAGAGATCCGCTCTCCTATTCCAAGCAATCCGTGTCCCTGGGCTTTCTTGATGCGTCTGGCATCTCCGCCGCCGTTGTCTTCGATGGATAGAGCGATCGCTTGGCTATCGTGTGCCATATATTCGACCTTGAGACGGACCTCCGTCGGCGTTCCGTGTTTAACGGCGTTTGTCAGGCATTCCTGGGCAATACGATAGATATCGATCGCCACCTGCTTCGGCACGGCCGCCATGTGGCCGATGACGCTCAACCGGAACGCGGTCTGTGACGCCGATTGCATATTGTAGTCGGAAACAAGTTGACGAAGGCTGGCGTCGAGCCCGATCTCCTCGATGCTTTGCGACCTCAAGCGGACCAGGGTGGAGCGCAGTGTTTCCATCATGCGCTTCTGAACCGCGGCGATCTTGCGGGCATCCTCCGCAATGTCCTCTTGCCCGGCGGGTGCGCTGCTCTCGATGAGAGCCGCAAGCGCGACGGTTGCCGTCAAGCTTTGTCCGAACTCGTCGTGCAGGTCGCGCGCAAGAGCGCGTCGCTCGTCCTCTTGAACTTGCAGCAATCGTGTCGTCAAGGCCGCACGTGCCGCGTTGGTCCGGGAAAGATTTTCTGCAAGATCATTGACGGCGTAGGCAATGTGATTGAATTCCGCGGCCCGGAACCGCGGCAGCCGAAAGGTATTGTTCCCCTTCTGCAGCTCTCGCAATCCTTGAATGATCGTACCCGCCGGTTTGATCGTGCGCCCGATCATGAGGGCGGCCAAGACCGCAATGCCGGCGGCCAGCGCGCTCGCGATCGCGGCAATCACAGAGACCCGACTCCAGGATTGGCGAAGAGCTGCGTCCGGATCGGCAATCGTGGTGTAGGTGCCGCCACTCTGATCGCGCACCGATACAGCACGAACGACCGGTTCGTGAGCGCCGAATAGTGAGGTGTAGACGTGAACAAACCAGGATGGAGGTGACGGGCCGAGAGCTTCAATCTGGCTGCAGAGCTGGCGCGGCTCATTTCCCGGCGGTGCGAAAGTAACGCAGACGCCGGGTGCGATGACCGTGAGCGTCGCCAGCGTCTCCCAGTCCGGCAGGGGCAAGATTGTGTCCCTGCTCATCCCGCCACGCCAAACTAGCTTCTGCCAATAGAGGGCTTGCAGGTGCTGCCCCATCCGATCAGCCGATGCCGCGGTCTCGCGTTCGATGGTGCTGTGGGCGTCGAGCATGATCCAGCCAATGGCGCCGATCAGGCATAGAAAAACCACGGCAACAAGCCGAGCAATGAGATGCGCAAGCAGGTTCATCGTAGACCCTGGTCATAGCTTGGGCCGGCACTATAGTACGCATCAGCTATATAATGAATGCCTCACAGGAACGTCGGGCAAAGTGCCCGCCGAGGGCAATGGTTCTTGCCATTCCGTCCGGCCCCAGCCAGCTCGTTGTTTGTGTCGATGCGTGTCGGTCCGCGTCGCGCTTATTTGTTAACGCCACCGCGCCGTCGGCCGACGTGCTCCAGAGCGCTCGGCGGCATCGACCAGCCGGCCGAGGCGGCCGCGCGAGTGGGCGAGGGCCTGATAGCCTGCGAGCGCTATCGCAGCCCAGCGGATGTAAACCTGTGGCGCATGGATGCGGGCCGCAAATAGCGCAATCCGGTGGCTCCAGGCACTGATTGACGCACGCGCGCGATAAAGTAGCCGACGGCGCAATGTCAGCCCCTTGGCGCTCGGCGCAACCCTGGTCCTCGGTTCGACCCGTGTCCGCCGTTGCCGCCGACGCCAGGTCAGGCGGTAGGCAAGACCTTCCCTGCGATGACGGAAACCGGCCGCCTGTGTGGCGGCAACGAACTCCGCATCGACGCGCCGAAGAGCCAACCTGCCGTCCTCGTTGGCCGCCTCAACGATGGCCCGTATAGCGGGCATGCGGACGATGACGACGTTGGTCCCGCGCCCATCCTGCGAGTAGGGTTCGAGCCAGGCGTCGCCGAAGGCAATGTCCGCGGTCTCGGCCACAACATCGTCGCAGAAATTGCAGGCTGCGTTCTGAAAGAAGCCGGCGCCCCAGTCGCCGTCGGCAAAATCCCACCACGCGCCCGAAACATGGCGGCCTTCGTCAAGCGTCAAGCGGGCCGTATACCAGTTGGCTGGCTTTCGTGGGTCTTTGAGGCGGTAGTCGACATCTCGGACCGCCGCCGGATCGACATTCAGCTGCCACGCAAAACTGTCGACCAATCGCGTGCTTTTCATGTGGCCGCAGAAGAGGCCCAATGTGAAAGCGATACGCTCCGCCAGAATGGGATCCTGCAGTCTCAGGTTCTGGGCGGCTTTGATGAAACAAGGGATGCCAACGATGGCGTAGCGTCCGGGACGGAGGCGAATCTCGTGCAGGACCTCGCCGAGGTGCACCGGATAGTAGCGCGATTTCGCTCCGCGGCGGAGATCCTCGAGGCAACGCGAAATCCGATAGGAGAAGCGGGGATCGCCCGGTTGCTCGCTGCGGACCACATGCGCAATTCCGTCGACCAGGCCAAGTCGCAGGAGTTCTGCCGCGACCCAGGTCGCCATGCCGCCGGAACTGCCATTGGCGCGATAGTCCCCCTCCGTGACATGGCCCACGTAGGCGGCGTCGAAGCGGCCGAGGAGGGGGTGGTGCTCGGCCGCGGAGGGAAACCGGACGGCTGCGATGTGGTCCTCATTAGGGGCTGCAGGAGAAAACGGACACACGGCCGCAAAGTCGGCATGCCCGGCAGCATCGTGGACGTTCCGATCCGGCTTGAGCTGGCCATAACGGTCCCATCGCATGTGGCCATCGAACGGGCCCCGGGCCGTGCATACGCCGCACCCAATGCAGAGACCGGCAGAAACGATTGCCTCCGGAGTGATTCGAGGCGCGCCTGTGCGGGTCATGCGCAAAGGATCCGATCGAGGTAGGAATTGGAGGTCGTGCGGATGCTTTCGATCTTTGCCGAGATCGCGTCATCCGGCGCGTGGCTGAGCAGATGAGAGAAGGTTGCCGCCGAAGTTCGTTCATCCACGAGATGATGACTGGCGCCGAGAAGCACCGTGAGATCCCGGACCTTGTTCAAGCGATAGGGCGATCGTACGCACGCGAACGGCCTGGCGTTCAGCAGAGCAAAGATGCAGCCGTGAAAGAAGTTGGTGGCGACCGCCGCGGCATGGGACAGAAGCGACGCAAAATCCTCCGGAGAGGCTGCAATGCATTGCTCGTCTGCGCATGGGTTGCGATAGCCGATGCTCACGATGCGGTGATCCGTGCGAGAAGCCCAGGAGCAAAGCCTGTCGACGAACCAGGTTGGGAACGAATGTCCGTAAAGCGCGACATAAGGCTTTTGGGGGCGTGCGCCGTTCGTCGGTACTTGCAACGGAAACTGCAGGCACGGGTCGAGAACGAGGGCGGGATCGCGGGCCAGCGCATTGCGTATGAGAGAGCGACTGTTCTCGTCACGCACGGAGAGCGCAGTGAAGCGGCGCAACAGCGCGGACCAATAATCGTTCAGGCCGGCTGAGGAGCTGTAGCTGCCGAAACTTGCGCCGTAGGATGCGAGGCGCCGAGCCCTGAGGCCGTTTCCGAAGAATATCGGACGTCCGCCATACCATGGATGGTTGAAGTTCCACACCTCGTCGCTGCCGACGAGCACGAGATCATAGTCGGGCATGGATGCTGGATCGCCGAGTTCGAACGCTTGCTCGCGCGGGATCTCGTCGATGGCCGCCAGAAACTTGCGTGTCTTGTCGGCGTAAGATCTGGCGTCGCAGGGCGGAGAGCGTTCCGGCAACAATGGCTGCAAAGCGCATCGCCACTCCGCGCGGGTGGCTTCCCGGCATGTGTAATCGAGGAGCACTGCATCGTAGCCTCTTGCGCGGAGGCCCGTGACGAGGCAGCGGGCCTGCCAATAGGAGCCATAATTGATGCATCGGTGAAAAGTAAGAACACCGATTTTTTGTGCCTGCCCCATTGTTGCGCGATCCTCGAGGGTTCCTGCACTTTGGGCAATGCGCCGAGGTCGCGCTAGTTCCGCGGTGGTTGTGTTGCCGTTTGCCTCGCATTCGAAAGTGCGAAGCCGCTCGGTTGCGTCGCGGGCTTATGAGTGCTCGCCGCTGCAACGGCGGCTGCATCGCAGCCAGCCAGCGGCGCATAGCGACGGACCATCGCGGCGGCAAAGTCGGCGAACTCTTCGATGAATTGAGGGGGGCTTGCATGATGGGGTGCAAGGCCGCGGTGCTCGGGCGTGAAGCAGAAGGTGAGAGTGACGTCGAACTCGTCGAGGGCGGCCATCTGGCGGTCGAACCAATCCATCGCGCCGGGACGGAAGCTATCGGCCCATGATAGTCCGGTGCGCACGTGACGTACGCCGAGACGTCTCATCCAGTCGATCGCGGTTTCCAAGCGGTGATCTTCGAAATGAAACCACTGGCAGATCCCGAGCGCTGGCGTGAACGCCGGGAAGGATTTGAGCGCCTGCTTCGGGCGTCCGTGCTCGTCAAGAAGCCCCATGTGGAAGTGGCGATAGTAAGAGGAGCCTTCCGCCTCCTTGTGCCGTGTCGTCGCTTCCCAAGTCTTGGGAAGATCGAAGAGGCTGTACCAATGAATGCGCTCGGCACTGCCGATCAACAGCTCGGCCGTTCGCTTGAGGCCCCAGGCCTGGACCTCCTCGGCGCCGAAGGAAGAAACCCCGACTTCGGTGACCCAGACGGGAAGCCGCGTCACTGCCCTGATCTCAGCCAGCTTCTCCGGCCATTCGTCGATCATCCATAAGTTCCAGTCCAGGGGGAAGCCATGGACGGCTACGATGTCGACCTCATCGAGTGCGCCGAAGGCTTCCATCCTGCGCAGGAACTGCGGATCGATGGGAGAGATGCCGCCGAGCACCCGTTTGAGCCGGGGATTGGCTTGCCCGATGGCACGGCCGGTTAAGGCGGCCATAGCGGCAAAGCGTTCCCACGCGGGATCGAGCTCGAGATCCCAATGCGACTTGTTGTTGGGTTCGTTCCATATCATTGCGGCCTCGATCATGGCTGACCTCGGCGTGCAGCACATGTGAGATCCTTTCCGGCCGTGTGGCGGCGGCAGATGTAAACCTCGGCTTCCGGGCGCTCCAGAATCTCAAACCCGGCGCTCCGCAGCATGGCTTCGGAGCAGGCCGCATTGGGCACCCACCAGTTGGTTGGATCCCCTGCATACCTATGCTCGACGAAGTGAAGCTTGGGGTAGCCCGGCCGATCGAAATGCTCGTTCTGGGAGAACTCGTAGTCCGCTGCTACCGGCTCGCTCTCAACGGAGCCACGTTGGAGCGATTGGAAAATGAGGAGGTCGCCAGCCACGTGCTCGTGAATGAGATCGAGTGCAAGCAGAGGATGGCGCAGATGATAAAGAAGCCCCATGAAGAGGACGATATCGAACCGCTCGCGGAGCTGTTCAATATCGTACACAGACATTTTGCGAAATTCGATATCGATTCCGCTGACACGAGCGGCGAGACGAGCTTGGGCGAGATAGCGCTCATCGAAATCGATCGCGACTACGCGCTGGGCCCCTAGCCGCTTCATCTCAATCGCATAGAAGCCGCCGTTGCACCCGATATCCAGAACCGTACGGTTTCGTACTCTATCTGCGAGAGCATGCTTGAAGTGACGCCATTTGATCGCCGGGTAATCGCCGAGCGGATGGTCCGGTGCCGTCTGGATCTGCCCCAGACGAATGTTATGGAACCATTGTCCGAGTTCTGCAATCTCACGTTCGAGCGCGTCTGTTTCCGTCTCGCTGGCTCCATCCCTGCCTCCGTAAGGCGTCAGACAATGCTGGTTCATCGCAATCCTTCCTCTGAGACGGCGCGTCTTCCATCGCTTTCGATGCGGTCGTGCAGCAGCTCGCGGACAGGGCACCCTTGGCCTTGCAAAACTATTCCTCCGCCTCGTGTAATGACGAACGTCGTCACAGAGCAGAGCGGCACATCCACTGAGTTCCACGCGTCGAGCGGCAGCGATTGGCAGTGAAGGATGGCGGCGCGAATCAGCTCCGCATGGGTGACGGTGACGATTGTGCCTTCAATCGTGTGGCGAAGATCCGCGAGGTAGCGGAGGATCCGGCCTTGCGCGTCTGCCATCGTTTCCCCACCGGGCGGGCAGGTTGCACTGCGCTGCTCATTCCAGAGCCGCCAGGCAGGCTCTTCCGCGAGCTCGGAGAACCGCCGCCCGGCCCATCGGCCGAAATCGATCTCGTCGAGTGCTTCATCAACGATGATTGGCCGATCGACCGCGGAGGCATAGGGGGACGCGGTTTCGAGGCATCGTGGCCGGGGGCTGGAATGCACCGCATCGACGGCTCTCGGTATCCGCCGTGCCAGCATAACGGCGTGGTTGCGTCCCGCGTCGGAAAGGGAGGAGCTGGATCGGCCGGAGAGGCGCGCGGTGCCATCGTTCGTGGCCGCATGTCTGACAAGCAAGCAAGTGGGCATTTCGCATTCCCAGTCTGGCGCTCTAAAGCCTCGGTGCATGCAACCAGACCAGGGAGAAACGTGACGTTTACGGCCTTTGTTCCTCGTCGGAGACTGAGGGAACCGTTGCAAGCTGCATTGATTGGAATGTGAGAGCGTCAATGGAGTGTGGCCATGACCACGAGCCAAAAGACCACCGATCACGACGAAATCCGCAAATGGATCGAGAGCCGCAAGGGGCGTCCCGCCCTGGTGAAGGAGACCAAGCACGGTGGGAGCAGGGTGCTGCGGGTGGATTTTCGCGAGCCCGACAGCACGCTGCAGGAGATCTCATGGGATAAGTTTTTCGAGATCTTCGACGCCAGCAATCTGGCGTTCCTCTATCAGGACACCACAGCGGGCGGTGAACAAAGCCGCTTCAACAAGTTCGTCGAGCGGTAAACGCCCGCCTGCGAAGAGCGGGAGCACCTCTCCCATGCTTGTGTACGCCGATCGCAGGTCGGATCTCTCAGCAGGTGAGATGCTTCGCACGCTGAAGCGCCGCCTGAAGCGAAACTCCGCAATGACGCTCTCCGAACTGCGCGTCCTGCTCGTTTTGGTGGGGCAGATCGAGCAAGGAGCCCTCGACGCCGACGCGGAATGGACGGGTGATGCCCATCACCTCACGGCCCTTTGCGCCCGCTCGTTCGTCGATGTCTCCCTATCGACAAAAGGGAGTGCGACCGGTTTGTCCGAGATCCAGGCCGCGGTAGAGCAACTCGAGGTGGCCATCGACGCTGCGCCAACGCCGTGTTCCATACGAATCCCGGAGGGCTTCGCATGGTACGCGGTTTACCCGGATGCCTATATCGGCGCCGCGTTAGAATGGGCTTCGGCGCGCCCGCGTCGGCAGCGTGTTCTCGCCATTGGGTTGCGTAGCATTGGAACGACGCTTGCGGCTGTCGTCGCTGCTACGCTTAGGAGGCGCGGCTGTGAGGTGCGCGTTATGACGGTGCGGCCGCATGGCCATCCTTTCGCGCGTGTCGTCCAGATCCCGCCCATCGCGAGACAGCCGGACGCTGCCATCGTCATCGACGAGGGCCCGGGCCTATCAGGATCATCCATGGCCGCTGTGGCCGATGCCTTGGAACGGCGCGGTGTGCCGGCACGCGCGATTTCTTTCTTTGCCGCGCACAGGAACGGCCCAGGGCAACAAGCCTCCATGGACGTCCGGCGGCGCTGGCAAAGCACGGCGACCTACACCACCGAACTCTCAGCTCTCCGCATGGGCCGTGAAACGCTGGTTGATGCGATGGCCAGCTTTCACGGCGCGAGCGACGTTGTCGGCGTGGGTTTGGGTGGCTGGCTTTCCATGGCTGGCCTTGCCGGCACACTGCCGCCGGCTTTTGCCCCGCGCATCGAAATCCCGAAGCTGCTGGCGCGCGGCGCCTCAGGCTCCACGCTTTGGAAGTTCGCAGGGTTCACGTTGATCCCGTCGCCCGGCGAGGGGCCAATCATGACCTCTGCAGAAGCGGTGGAGACAAGGCTCTGCAGTCTCGGAGAACGCGGGCTGACGCCGAAACCCAACGGGAGCAAGGAGGGATGGATTGCCGTGCCCTGGATCGAGGGGAGAAGGCTTACTCCGCAGGACGGATCGCCACGCGTTCTTGGGCAGGTAGCCGCTTACATTGCCGAGAGCTGCAATCCTCCGCTCACCCGGGACGCCGATGCATCGGCGCGTCGGCGTCTTGCAGACATTCTCTGTCGAAATTCCGAATGCCTTCTCGGTCCGAGGGGTTGCGAGGCGGCGCGGCCGATCGGCCGCATGTTGGCGCGTGAACTCCACCAAACCAATATGCCAGCCTACGGTGATGGTCGCATGGCCCCTCACGAATGGATACAAACTGCGGACGGCCGGATCCTCAAGACCGATGCCGCGGGACACGACTTCGATCATACGGTGGTCGGGCCTCAAAGCATTCTCTGGGATGTGGCGGGCATGATGGTTGAATGGCGGCTGGATCATCATCAGGCCGCCGAGGTTCTTGCCTGCGTCAAGCTGTCGGGATGTTTTGAAACGGCTCTTGCCTGCTACCGGGCCGCCTATGCGGCATTTCGGGCCGGTGTCGCGTCGCTCTGCGGTGCGGAGAGCAATCGCGACCAGGCCGTCGCGTTCTATCGCGGCCGGCTGGAGCGCGAGTTGGCTGTCATCGGTGAGAACACGCGATGATGCCCGCCCGTCCCAAACTGTTCATTTTCGATGTCGATGGCACGCTTCGCTGGATGCACACGCCTGGCCGGCGTTATCCGCTTGCGGTCGGAGACTGGAGCTTGATGCCGAACGTCGCTCAAGTGCTTCGTGCAATTCCTTGGTCTGTCGAGTCCCCTTGGCTGGGGATAGCTTCCAACCAGCCCGGCGTGGGAGCTGGTATCGTTAGCGAGGCGCAGGCACGCGGCATGATCGTCGATACGATCGAGGAGGCTTTTGGTATCGCACCGCCCGCGCGCCTCGAGATTGAAATGTGCATTTGTCCCGACGGGGCCGAGTGTAGCCGGAAAAAGCCCAATCCCGGCATGCTTACCGAGCTTCTGAGAAAGTTCTCGGTGTCGTGCACGGAAGCCCTTTACGTGGGCGATCAGCGGATTGATGCTGAAGCCGCAAACCGGGCAGGAATTAAATTTTCCTGGGCGCAGGAGTTCTTTGGCTCCGATCCGCGGGGCGCGTAATGGTCTATATCACTCGCGCGACGTCTGTCGGCTTGTGAGACCGGGCTCGCCGGCTGGCTCGAACCGGCTCGGCTCTGCCCCACCTGTTCTGCGTTCTGGAAAACCATTCTATGGTCTTTGCGAGACCCTCGCGGAGCGGTGTCGTGGGCCTCCAGCCGAGCAGCCGGTTCGCGAGGCTGACATCGGGCTTGCGGCGGCGTGGATCGTCCACCGGTAGGGGAAGAGCCGCAAGCTGTGAGCGCGACCCTGTCATTTCAAGGACGAGCCTGGCCACCTCCGCCACCGTGATCTCGGCTGGATTGCCAAGATTGATCGGGCTGGCGGGCGGAGCGCCCGTCAGGGCCAGGGCCAACAGGCCTTCTACGAGATCGTCGACGTAGCAGAAGGACCGCGTTTGTGTTCCGTCGCCGAAGATGGAGATATCGTCGCCGCTCAGCGCTTGCGTGACGACATTGGAGATGAGGCGCCCGTCATCGGCGCGCATGCGCGGGCCGTAGGTATTGAAGATGCGCGCCACGCACGTCTCCACAAGGCCTGAGCGCAGATAATCGAACGAGAGAGCTTCGGCAGCTCGCTTGCCCTCGTCATAGCACGCGCGCGGGCCGATAGGGTTGACGTTGCCGCAATAATCCTCCCGCTGCGGGTGGCGCAGCGGATCGCCGTAGACCTCGCTCGTGGAGGCCAGGACGAATCTCGCGCCCGTATCCGCCGCAAGGGCCAGCAGGTTGCGCGTGCCGGCGACACTCGTCATCATCGTGTGGATCGGATCCGCCTGATAATGGGGAGGCGAGGCGGCACACGCCAGATTGAAGATAATGTCGGCTCTGAGGGATCGAGGCGGTGGATCGATGATGTCCGCGTTTACGAAGCGGAAGCCGGGACTGTTGAGAAGATGCGCAATATTCTCGGCCTGGCCGGTGCGAAAATTGTCTAGGCCGACGACGGAAAATCCGTGGTCGATCAAGGCATCACAAAGGTGCGAACCGATGAAGCCAGCCGCCCCGGCAACGATAACCCTCCGATCTGCAGCCCTTCCTTGCATTTCTTCGTCTCCATCAGTTCCTACGAGTTCGGTCAAAATCGCGATCGCTCCTCCCGGCCAAGCGCGTTCGGGCGAGCCTGCATCGTGTCTCCGAGGAGAAGAGCCTCGAGCTGCGCGGCGCGATGTGCGGAGGTATGCGCCGCCGTAACCTCACTCCAGGCTCTTTCGCCTACGTTTAGGCGAAAGCTTTCAGAGCTGCACAGTGCCGCTAGCACGTCGTCGCCATCGTCGGCGACGATGATGTCGACGCCCGGCTCGAAGAAGCTCTCGAGGCCCGGCCATGGATCGGAGATGACCGGCGTTCCGCATGCTGCCGCCTCGAAAAGGCGGACGCTCGGACTATATCCGGCGGCTCGCATGTCACTGCGCGTGATATTGAGCGTCCAATCCACGCTTGCGTAGAAGTGCGCGTGCTCCGATGGGGGCACGTGGGGGACGTGCATGACGTTATCGGGCCAGGAGATGGTGTTTGGATACTGTGCGCCGGCAACGACGAATTGGAGATGCGGGGCGTTTCGGGCTGGCTCGAACAGCAGGCGCTCGAGAGCCGGCTGGCGGTCGGCGCTGTAGGTTCCGAGATAGCCCAACGCCCAGCGGCGCGCGGGCCGCTGGCGTACGTGGAGTTCGGGATCGGCGGAGCAGTAGAATGCCACGGGCGTGCGCGCGCGCCATCGCTGCTTCAACGTCTTGAGGAGCGGCCCGCCCGTGAAGGAGAGATAGAGATCATAGCGCGAGATCTGTGGGGGAGAGAGGTAGGCACACGCCCCGCGCTCGAGATCGGCCAGAGTCACGGGCGTATCGATATCGTAAAAAGCGACCGTTCCTGTCGCCGTCTTGAGCACCCAATCTGCGACCGCGATGCCGTCCGGAACATAGGAGCCAACGATGACCAGGTCGGCGCAATCGATACGGCTGCGGTGATGCTCGAGTTCGCCAACGTCGCTGTAATACAGCAGAGTCGCGTAGTCCGGATCTGGGAGATCGCGCGTGTCGGCATACCAGGGAACGTCGCGCTCGAGAAACACGATGTTGTGGCCGCGCTGGGCCAGCGCCCGCAGCAGGGATCGGTACGTGGTCGCATGCCCGTTGCCCCAGGACGACGACAGGCTAAGGCCGAAAACCACGATATTGAGATGCATCCTCATGCGATCGCGCTCACTCTGTTGTGTGAGAGGAGGGTGCCGAGAAACATGTCGAGAGTCTTGGCTCTCTGGTCGTAGGTGTGATCACTGAGAACCCGCTGGCGTGCATTCCCGCCTATCTCTCCGGCGCGCTCGGCGCTCAGCGTCTCGAGGAGGAAAGCGATCTCGCGGGCGTCGTCAGCCACCAAAATCTCTTCTCCGGGAGCTAGGAACTGCTCGATGCCGGCCCAGCGATCGCTGATCAGGCAGGCTCCCGCGCCGGCCGCCTCGAAGACACGGGTGGCAGGAGAATGGCCCGTGGCGGCCATGGAACTGCGCGAAATGTTGATAACGGCGCGTGCGGAGCAGTTGAATGCGTTGTGATCTGCGGTCGGCAGGTGGCCAATGAGACGAACATTTGCCGGCAGGGCGTCCGGCTCCCATCCCGATCCCGCGAGAAGAAATGTGCGCTCCGGGAGGAGGCGGGCGGCCTCGAAGAAGAAGGTCTCGACGCGCGCTTCCCTATCCGGAAGCCGGTTTCCGAGGAAGGCGATGTCGGCGCGGAAGCGTTCTTGCGGCGCGACCGGATGATGCGTGGTAGGATCGAGCGCATTATAAATCGGCACACAGATTTTTGCGCCCACCTGCATGTAGGCTCTGACGACCGGCTCTCCGCCGCCATACGTCAACACCCCGGCCAATCGAGGTACGCTCTTTCGTAAGATGTGCTGTGGATCCTGGGAGATCTCAGCGAGGGTCGCAGGGGCATCGACGTCCCAAAAGAGCGCAACCCTGCCGAGACCGCCGAGCGCTACGGTTCCGGTAAGGATCTCGTCGTCGAGAACACCGACCCCGCTGGCCTTAATGACGACGTCAGCCTCGGCCGCGCGTGCCAGCATTTTGCGTGCTGCTTCGGCCGTGGCCTCGAACACGATCACCTCGCACCAGTCGGGAGGATCGATGTCACGGTGCTGCTGGCGGCCGAAGGCGTCGGGCTCGTAGAAGGTGATTCTCCAACCGCGGTCTGCCATCGCTTTCAAAATGCCGCGATAATAGGTTGCGGCGCCGTTCCAGTAGCTGGACAAGAGGCTCGAGCCGAAGAATGCCATATGCATCATGCCACTCCCTCGAGGCTGCGACTGACTTGTGTGACGATCGCGAGGAGTTCATCGGCGCGGTGCTGGCATGTATGGTGCTGCGAAATCGTCGCCAACCCCTGCTCGGCCAGGGTCTGTCGAAGGCCGGCATCGGCGGCAAGCGCGCGCATGCACCGCGATGTTTCTTCCTCCGAGAAAGCCATGAGGAAGTCCGTTCCGATATCGAAGAGACTTTCGCTGTCGTCCCACGGTGCCGAGAGCAGCGGCAGACCGCAGGCAAGCGCCTCGAACACGCGAATGGTCGGTATGCCCGGCAGGCGGTCCGCGTAGTGGCGCCGCGGAACATGGACTGTAAATAGATGGCGCGCGAAGGCGGCGGGAACCTCGTCGTTGGCGATCCAGCCGCGGTAGCATGCCCCGTGATGCAGCAAGGCAGGGATGATGCTTTCCGGGTATCGCACGCCATAGATGTCGATTGGGATGCCGGCCGTGCGGGCCGGTCTCAACAGGTAGCTGGCGATCTCTTCACTGCGCTCGCCGTCGCCCCAGTTGCCGATCCACACGACACCGTGGCGATCGGTTGGTTCGGGCCGCGCAGGTCGATGGAACAGCGCCGTGTCCGCCGCCTCGTGCAGCACGAATGCACGGGAGCCCCAGCCGGCGCGCCGATAGACATCGGCGAGCGACCGGCCGAACGCCAGTACGCCGTCATAGCCTGAGAGGTCCAGCGCTGCGATCTCGTCCGGGCTGCTGATGGCACGATGGTGCGTATCGTGGAAGAGAAGGACAAAGCGTGCGGAGCCGCGCGCTTTCATTCGACCAAGTGCGGCAACGAGAGCGGGATCGTTCCATTCGTGCACGATGACGAGATCAGCGCCGTCTACGAGCGCTTGAGCATCGTGCAGCGCGGTGTAGGACGAGACGATATCGAGATCCGGGAAGCGCGCGAGAAAGCGCTCGGCGGGATCGGCGCCGAGTTCGGCGGCGAGATGGCGCCGGCTCCAGCCGTCCTGAGGCTCGCATGCGTGAACGGTATGCCCGCGGTCTTTCAAGGCTCGCAGAAGTCCGCGCAGGAAATGCGCGTTGCCGTGGTTCCAGCACGAGACGAGGGAGTGAGTGAAATAGACGATTTTCACGCGCTCAGCCCTCCTGCAAGCTGAAGCCCGTGCCGTGAGGCCAGAACGCGTTGATAGACTGCGAGTGTCCGGCGCCCCATCTCGGATGGCGTATACTCGGCCGCACGGTGGGCTGCTGCGGTCGCAAGGCGAAGCCGCTCGGAACGGGTTTCCTGCAGGCGGCGGATTGCATCGGCAAAGCCTTGTGCATCGGCCCCATCGATAAACATCGCTGCGCCATCCCACAGCTCGCGAAACGTTGGAATGTCGGAGAGGATAAGGGCGGTGTGCGCGCGTGCGGCCTCGAGCACGGCCAGCCCGAACGGCTCATAAAGAGACGGGCTGACAAAAATGCCGGCACGCGCATGCCAGGCCGCCATGTGAGTCTCGTCGAGAGAGCCGAGAATCTTGAGATGGGGCAGGGTGACGTGCTCGCCGTTGGGCCCAGTATCTGCACCGGCTGCGAAGATCGTTAGGCCTGCGATCTCCGCCGCCGCATCGAGAAGCACGATGTTCTTGCCCCGATCCCAGAGGCGCCCCGCCGTCAGCACGGTCTCGCCCGGTATTGCAGGAGCGAGGCTCGAACTGCCGCGCCCATTGTGGATCACGGTCGCGGCGACCGCAGGTCCATACAAAGCTGTGAGTGCGGAGACGAACGACCTGCTCGGTGCGATCACCGCATCGGCGGCCTTCATGCCAAGGGCAGTCCGCGCGGCGCGCCAGGCCAGAGTGTGCGGCATTTCTCCTTGCTCCACGGCGGTCCACCACGTTCCGACACAGGAGTGGATCGTGGCGACGACCGCGCAGGGCCATGGCTCGAGGCCGACGTAGGCTGGCGCATTGAGATGCACGAGATCCGCATGCCATAACTGGGCTTGCTGCCTCAGCGCGCGGGACGTTTCGTCGAGGTCGCGTTCCGCGCCGGCCGTCCAATCGAGCGGCATGTCGGTGATATCCACGATGCGCGCGCCTGAGCGATAAGCCTCATCGAGCTGTGCGGTGCGTGGTGTGGGTCCCAAGGTGAGCAGGGCGACGTCCAGTCCTGCGGCACTCATCGCCCGCGTGAGCTCGAGCGTGTAGTGCCAGACGCCGCCCACCGTGTCTGTGGTCAGCATGATGCGCTTCGGTCGCCTTAAGGAGGTTGCTAGCGACATTGTGCCTCCAATTCATCGAGCGGAAGCGGATGCTCGTCCTGCACATCGCTGAAGCGAGAAAACTGATTGAGGTAATAGGCATGCGCCCGTTCCCACGCGTGATCGTCCGGTTCGCCGAACAAGCGGCGATAGTCGGGGGAGCTCGGGTAGGGATAAAGTGGCACCGGGTCATTGGCCCAGACGCCGCGCCGCTCAAGCTCTTGCCGCCAGCGGGCGACGGCTCCAGCATCGTCCCCGGCTATGCTGAGAAGATTTGCCTGTACGAACGGCACGTGTTGGCGCGCTATGATTAGCAGCTCGGTCAGTTGCTCCGTGGTTAGCCGGCATTTCTTGGCCAGACTCTCACGCCCGCTCTCGGTCAGACTTTCCACGCCGGCCTCGATCGAGACGCAGCCGGCCAAGCCGAGCAAAGCCAGCATGTCGGATTTCCAGAGATCGATGCGGGTCTGGATTCCGAAGGCGATGGATCTAGTGGCCAGTGCTTCGAGCAATGCTCGGTCGGGAAGAAAGATCTCGTCGATAAAATAGAGGTAGGTCACGCCGTGTTCGATGAGCGCGTCGATCTCTTCGAGCAGAAGGTGGAGGTCCCGTTTCCGATAGCGATCACGAAAATCGAGCTTGGCGCAGAACGTGCACGCATACGGGCATCCGCGCGATGCCTCGACTTCGGCACCAGGCCCTTCGGCAGGCGCTTCGAAGCGGTGGTGGTGATGGCGATGGCGGTCAATGAGCGCGCGCTCCCACCGCAATGCCGGCGTATCGGTGAAGCGTGCCGACTGGGGCGGGCCCGTCACAACGATATCATCCCCGCTTGCGATCGCGACGCCAATGACCTCGGTCGGAGCCCGCTCCGCGAGTGCAGCCACCGTTTCTTCGCATTCGCCACGCACCGCGATGTGGGCGTTGAGCTTACGCAGGGTTGTCTGCGGTGTTACGGACGCATGCGGCCCCACCACCACGCGCCTGCCGCCGCGTGCGCCCAGCCGATCGAGGAAGGCCCGCGGCACGGTGAGCTCTGGGGGTGCGCAGCGCCAGAAAAGATAGGACGGCGCTGTGGTGGTGACGGTCATATCGGGAGCGAACTGCGCGACGATCTCGGCTGCGTCATCGTTCCGCAAACCGAGGAGGTGCGCATCGACCAGGAGGCACTCATGGCCCGCTCGCGTGAGCCGATCGCGGCAGTATCCGAGCTCGAGCGGCAAGTGAGGCGAGGTGCACCCGAAGTAAGTGCTGCCCTTGAAGCGCCACGACGGGTTGACCACGGCCACTTTCACGCTGCACCTCCGACGGCGACCGGCTCATGGCGCGAGGCTGGCCCTTGCTCCACGAGCCAGCGCGCGAGTTTGGCGACGCCGCTTTTCCAGGGCGTCGGTGCGGGAAGCTTGAGAGCGTTGCGAATGCTGCGCGTATCCGAGACGTAGTAGAGCTGGTCTCCTGGGCGCCAGTCAGCGTGCATAATCGTAAGAGGCCGGCCGATAACGCCTTCGATGAAGGACAAAACCTCATTGAGGCTGACGGCATTGGCCGGTCCGCCACCGAGATTGAAGGCGCGTCCCGTCACGGCTTGAGGCGCCGCGAGCGCGCGCGCATACGTCTCGACCGCGTCGTCGACGAAAAGGATGTCCCGAACCTGCTTACCGTCTCCGAAGAGCGTGATCGGCTGCTCCTCCAGCCCTCGGTTCAGGAAATGGGCGACCCATCCTTGGTCTTCGGTGCCCAGCTGGCGGGGCCCATAAATGCAGCTCATGCGGAAGACGGCAGCCGGAAGGCCGAGCGTTCGCGCATAATCCAGGACGTACTGGTCGGCGGCGCCCTTCGAGCAGCCGTAGGGCGTGCGGAAGGAGAGGGGCCAGGTTTCGCCGATGCCAAACGTTCGGATCGCCGCGTCGAAAGGCAGATAAGCGGTGCGGGCTCGCACAAGAGAAAGATTGCTCAGGTCTCCATAGACCTTGTTGGTGCTGGCAAGTAGCAATGTGGGCGGATCGCTGCAGCGCCGTGCAGCCTCGAGCATACGCAGCGTGCCGACCGTGTTGACCTCGAAATCCGTGATCGGATCCGAGATGCTGGCGGTCACCGCGACTTGCGCCGCCAGATGGACGACCGCGGATGCCTCCCCTACTGCTTGCGCTGCGCTCTCGTCCCGTATGTCGGCAATATGGATCGAGAGGTGTCGCGACTTGAGCCGTTTGAGCTCGTCGAGATTTCGCTCCACGCCGGGACGTGCGAGGGAGTCGATGATCAGGACCGGCGTTTCCATACGCAAAAGGCGGTGGGCGAGGTTCGATCCCAGGAAGCCGGCACCGCCCGTGATAATGACGGGCTTGCATCTCGTTCGGCCAGCACGTCGGGTCTGCGTCATGCCACGAGCCCTCGCGCCTCAAGTTCGCTTCTTGCCTCGTTGACGCGGTCCCGCGCCCGTTGTGACCGGACCCAGGCTGCCAGCTCCGCGAGCGCGTCCTCGAGAAATCGTTTGGGCTGGTAATCGATCACCCGCCGTGCCCTGCTGATATCTGCGAAGCAGTGGCGGATGTCGCCGAAACGCCCCTTGTTCAAAATTTCCGGTGCGAGATCCGTCCGGCGCATCGACACGGCAAGCTGTCTCGCAACGTCACCGATCGCGTAGTTTCGCCCGCTTCCGATATTGAGGATGCTGCCGTTGGCCTCCGGTCTCTCGAGGGATGCGGCGAAGGCGTCGGCGACATCCTCGACGTGAACGAAGTCACGTCGTTGTCGGCCATCCTCGAACACGATCGGACGCTCGCCGTTTAAAAGACGAGAAGCGAAAATCGCGAGCACGCCCGTATATGGATTGGAGAGGGCCTGGCCGGGTCCGAACACGTTGAACAGCCGGAGCGCGCACGCTTCCATGCCGTAAGCGCGGGCGAGCAACAGCGTGAGCCGCTCCTGCGTGAACTTCGTCAATGCATAGACCGATGCCAAGGTGGGTGGTTTGGTTTCGGGTGTTGGCAGCGGCTCCAGCGGACTTCCGTCGAGATCGACGGGATCCCACGATTGGCCGTTGACATGCTGCGCCTCGGCTTGGCGATCGACGCGTTCGCAGATCTGACCATCGGTGCGTCGGTAGAGGCCCTCTCCGTAGATGCTCATCGATGACGCGACCACGATGCGGCGCACGGGTGACCGGGCCAGCTCCTCGAGCAGAACAGCGGTGCCGCAGTCGTTTACGCTCACGTAGCGCTCGACGGCATACATGCTTTGCCCAACGCCAACCTCGGCTGCCAGATGGATGACGGCATCGACGCCGCGAAGCGCGCGCCTCACCAATTCGCAATGACGAATGTCGCCTCGAATGAGTTCGATGTCGCGCGAAAGTCCCGTCCCGTCACTTTCGCCATGCACCTGCTCAATGAAATCGTCGAGAACGATGACGCTATGGCCGCGCTCGAGCAGTGCGCGGCAGACATGCCGTCCTATAAACCCAGCTCCACCAGTCACCAAAACTCTCTCTTTAGCCACGGGTGATGCTCCAGAATGCGCGTGGGGTTGGAGTCGTAATCCGTAATGGCAAGGTAAGTTCCTGCCGGCTTGAAGGCGCGGAACGGCAAAGAACGCGCACCGCAGTGAGTTGAAAACAATGCGCAAATATTCCGATGTTCAATGAGGGCGGCAAAAATCATCGAAAGCTACGTACGCTTCCGTACAACGAATGGGGACGAAACAGATGCCGATGGTGCGATATCGCACAAATATCGTGAGTGGCGGCGGGAGAGAAAACACACGGCCTGTACAAATAAGGGATGCAAGTTGCAGGAACTTAGCTGGCGTCGTCACGTTGCAGAAAAAGCTCGGGGCTTTTCTTGCGAATAAGGCGGTCGCCAATGACAATGAACCAGCGGGCAGTGCGCGTAGGCCTTGTGGGAGTCGGCAATTGTGCTTCGTCATTTGTCCAAGGCCTCAGCTATTATCGGGATCGCCACGCAAACGTGCCAATGCCCGGCCTGATGAGCCCCGATATTGGCGGCATCCAAATTGCTGACATCGAAGTTTCAAGCGCCTTCGATGTTCATGCGGGCAAGGTCGGTTTGGATCTGAGTGAGGCGATCCGGATCGATCCGAACAATACGATCGATTTTGCGGAAGTCCCCCATACTGGATGTCGCGTGTGCCGCGGTCCTGCTCTCGATGGAATCGGCCGTTACGTTCGCGAGCACATACCGCTATCCGAAGAGCCGGAGGTCGATGTCGCGGAGAAACTGGTGCAGTCCAGGACGAATGTCGTCGTCTCTTTTCTTCCTGTCGGGTCTCAGAAGGCAACCGAGTTCTACGCGGAGCAGGCCCTGGCTGCGGGTTGCGCGTTCGTGAACTGTATTCCAGTTTTCATCGCGTCTGATGCCGCTTGGCGTCGGCGCTTCGAGGAGCGGTCGCTTCCGCTGATCGGGGACGATATCAAGAGCCAGGTCGGGGCGACGATCGTCCACCGTGCGTTGGCGCAGCTGTTTTGTGATCGGGGCGTGAGCGTGGATCGGACGTACCAGCTGAATTTCGGGGGAAATGCGGACTTCCTCAATATGCTCGAGCGTGAGCGGGTACGGTCAAAAAAGATCTCCAAAACGCGTGCGGTCACGTCGCTGCTTGGAGATGCTCCATCGGAGGAGAGTGTCCACATCGGTCCGAGCGATCACGTGCCGTGGCTGACCGATCGCAAGTTGGCCTACATCCGTCTCGAAGGCACGGCATTCGGCGGCGTTCCGCTGAGCGCTGAGCTAAGGCTCGAGGTTTGGGATTCGCCCAACTCCGCCGGCGTGGTTGTGGATGCCGTCCGCTGTGCCAAGCTGGCGCTGAATCGCAAGATCGGGGGCGCGCTCGTCGGCCCCTCCAGCTACTTCATGAAGTCTCCTCCGCAGCAGCTGCCCGATCACATCGCCCGAGCGAAGACGGTCGAGTTCATCGGCTGCGATGGCCATCCCGATTGATCGCAGCTCATGCTGCCGCCTCCACGCGCGTCGCTCGACGGACGGGAGCGGACTTACGCCGCAAGCGTGTTGAGGAACAATCCCAAACCGTGATGATTAACTCCTTGCCGCCCGCGGGAGTCTATCCATGGAGCGTTTGGTCAATGCCCGGCTGAATCGCGTGCTCAGGTGCCTGTCCGAGTCTGACCTGGCCTTGCTGGACCGGTACGCTCGCCCAGTGAGACTTCATCTGAGACAACGTCTCGAGGCGGCGAACCGGCCGGTAACCGACGTCTACTTCATCTATCGAGGCCTGGTGTCGGTCGTCGCGGTGTCCGCCGATCGGCAGCACCAGTCAGAGGTCGGTCTGATCGGGCGTGACGGCATGACGGGCCTGGCCGTGATCATGGGTTCCGAAACGATGCCCTGTGACGCCTTCGTGCAGATCGAAGGCGACGCGATGAAGATTGCAGCTTGCGATCTGCGCCGATCCATGGAGCAGAGCCCGTCACTGCGTGCCGCGTTTGGGCGCTACGTCCATGTCTTCGCCATGCAGGCGGCCCATACGGCCCTGGCCAATGCTAGAGGCACCATAGAGCAGAGACTGGCGCGATGGCTCCTCATGGCGCAGGATCGTGTGTGCGGCAACGAGCTATCCATGACGCACGAGTTTTTGGCCTTGATGCTCGGCGTTCGAAGGGCGGGTGTTACCGTCACCTTGCACAGTTTCGCCTCGCGCGGCCTTATCTCCACGGCGCGCCGCGAAATCGACATTCTCGATCGCCGGGGTCTGGAGCACTGTGCAGGGGGACTTTACGGCGCCCCGGAGCTGGAGCTCGACCGGGTGCTTCCAGATTGATCATGCGCGAGGTGCCGCGCAGATACAATCGATCCTATCGGTTCTCATCGGTGCAAGGTTGCGAGATAGGAGGCCATGGCCTGCGCCTCTTCCGCTGTAGCCCCGACGTTCGGCATCACATTGCCGGCGACAACGGCCTGCGGATCGCGGAGCCATCGCTGCATGTTTTCCGGTGTGTTGGGGAGTGTGCCCGCGAGATAAATGCGGTCCGCAACACCGTCGAGCGGTGGGCCGACACGACCGTCGGCATCGGCAACGCCGGGAATGGAGTGGCAGGCGCCGCACCCGAACTTTGTCATCAGGCTCTTGGCGTGCGCATGGGGTTCTTCGGTGCGTGAAGTCGCCTCTGAACAGGCAGAAAGTGCCAGGGGCATGAGAAGGACGAAAGTAGTTACCAGCAACTTGCCGGGTAAGGCTGCGCGCACTGGAACATCAGAGCGGCCTCGGGCAAAACCGGCATTGGCGCGGCAGCCCAGCGTGTCTGTGATGATAGCGTCTTTCGAATTCCTTGCTGCCGGAGCGGTGACGTGCCCGCATCTCACGTCTTTCTTATCATGCCAAACCACTGCTTTCATATTGCACCGCTTCAGGCTTGATAGAGGCGCAATACTCTGTGGCCGGAATCGTTCCACCTGAGAGATGGGAAACGTGAGGGGGGCGCACTGTTGGGTTTGCGCTACGAAGAGGCGCTTGCCTTCTCAACTTCTCTGCCGAGCTGTCCTTTCAGGACGAGGCGCAGCATTCGCAGATCGCCGCGCAGCGACCACAAGGGATGAGAAAACGTCTTTGGCACGTTGCGTTCGACGAGCGCATGACCGGCCCAAGCTGCCGCGTATGCCGTAACAACGCCCGCCACCGCAAAACGAGGCTGGCCCTTTGCAATGGCAAGTGCCGCACACGCCAATCCCACCGCCGTGCCGCCGATGTGGAACGCGCGGGTGGTGGGACTGCTGTGAGCCCTCAGGTAGCCTGGCCAGAATTCCTCGAACGATGCCGGCTGTTTCACAATGACGACTCCGACGCGCTTAGCAAGGGAAGCGCTCCCGGCGTGGAAGGGGAAGACCGAGAGCGCTCAGGCGTCGGCCGGCAGAGAGGAACCGCCGGCTGTCTGGGCAACGCGGACCTCACGTTCCGGTTCCGAACAACGTTGAGAACTGGCCTGATCGACGATTTGCACGCTGGCCCCGATATGGCCCGAGCGGCAGCGGCCTGCCTTGCAAAAGTTTGCGTGAAGATGGGCCTAAGGCCGTGCGCTCACCCCTGGTCCGTCGCCATCTTGATGAGCGTCCTGTCCTTGAGAGCATAGTGGTCGAGGGCAGCGTGCCGACGCCGCGCCAAGTTGTTTAGCTGTGTCCTCTGCGGACAGGACGTCACCGAAACAGCTCGTTCACCCCGGCGAGAGACCATGGCCACGCTTGCCATCACCTTCATGACATGCCTGCGCATCCAGCATTCTAGATAACGTGTCCCAGCCTGGGTTCGCTCCGCGCGTAGATTTGCGACCTTACGCGCGCCGCGGGATAAATGCCCCCAGGATGCTTTGCTGCGTTCCATCGGTGAGGAGGAGGGGCGTGTTCGACGCCGTCCATGAAGTCAGTTCGCGGATGGTGTGGCGTTGATGGCTTGCAACACGGCACAAGACGTAAGATTCGGCGGAGAGGATACTTACGGGAAGGCTTTGTTCGTGTATCTATCCGTGCGAAACTGCTCGGGCAGGCGCAAAGATCGGGGGTAACCGCGGGAGATCTTGGTCCCTCCGGTTCTTTTATTAACCTTCCGCATCCGCTATTCGCCTCCGGTCTTCCGGGCCAATGATACTCGTATTGGGCTAACTATGGTGCCAGCGCTCGAGACGATGGGGCTGTGACGTACTCTGACTTGGCGGGGAAATCCTTGCGCTGCTATTTTATCCTTGTCGCAATGCTGGCACTTGGGCTCGCGCTCGCTGTTCCAACAGCAGCGCAAGCGCCAACTCCAACCGTTACGGTGATCGCACCGGTCGCCAAGCGCATCACCATCTGGGACGAATACTCGGGTCGTTTCGAGGCCGTGGAAACCGTCGAAGTGCGGCCAAGGGTGTCTGGGTTTGTCGACAAGGTGCATTTCAAGGATGGTCAGCTGGTCGAAGCGGGTGATCCTCTTTTCACCATCGATCCCCGGCCGTTCGAGATTGCCGTCGAAAGCGCGCGGGCCGAAATCGCGCGGGCCAAGGCGGCGGTGGCGTTAGGTGAAAGCGAGGTCGCGAGAGCCGCGCCGCTCGTGAAATCGGGCCATGCTACAGAACGCGATTTCACGCAACGCAGTGCGAATTTGTCGATCGCTCAGGCGGAGCTGCAAGCGGCCGAAGCCAACCTTAAGAACGCCGAGCTCAATCGTGAATGGACGGTGGTCCGGGCGCCGATCTCCGGGCGAGCCTCAGATCGTAAGGTTGATGTCGGCAATCTGGTCATCGGCGGCGCCCAGGACACGTCGTTGCTGACCACGATCGTGTCGCTCGATCCGATCCATTTCGTATTCGATGTGTCGGAGGCGGACTATTTTCGCTATGCGCGCCTCGAGCTTTCAGGTGACCGGGCGTCGTCGCGTGAGGGCGTGAATGAGGTGCGCGTGCGGCTCGCGGATGAGGCGGAGTGGCTGCATGAAGGGACCATGGACTTCCTCGATAATCACTTCAATCCGCGCTCGGGCACGATTCGGGGGCGCGCCACGTTGGATAACAAGAACCAACTCTTCGCAGCCGGGGTTTTCGCCCGCCTCAGATTGTTCGGCGGCGAGGTCGACGCGGTCCTAATACCCGACAGCGCGGTGGTATCCGACCAGATGAACAAGATGGTTTTCGTGGTTGGCGACGATGGCGTCGTGCAGGCCGTGCCGGTTGTCCTTGGGCCGATTGTCGATGGATTGCGGGTGGTGAGAGAGGGGCTCAGCGCGGAGCAGACTGTGGTGCTCGACGGTCTTGCCAATCCCATGGTGCGGCCGGGCGCGAAAGTCGAGCCTGAACTCGGAGAGATCCGACCGGGATCGTGATCGGAGCGGGACATTGCTCCTCACATTGTTTCGAGGCCATGCTTAGGGACGCACGGCCGTAACGGGGACATAGGCTTATCGGCCTAACAGGGGCACCGCCCGCGGAAGTCATCTCATGCGGTTGTCGCATTTTTTCATCGACCGGCCGATTTTTGCCACCGTCGTGTCGGTGATCCTGACGATCGTCGGCGTTATTGCCGGCCTCGCGCTGCCAGTTTCCGAATATCCGGAAATCGTTCCTCCGACCGTCAATATCACCGCGACTTATCCCGGCGCCTCCGCGGCCGTCATTGCCGAAACCGTTGCTGCTCCCATCGAGCAGGAGGTGAACGGCGTCGATAACATGCTTTACATCACGTCACAGTCGACTGGTGACGGCCGGCTCTCAATCAGCGTGGTCTTCAAGCCGGGAACCGATATCGATCAGGCGCAAGTGCTGGTGCAGAACCGTGTCTCCATTGCGGAGCCGCGGCTGCCGGAGGACGTGCGCCGCCTCGGTCTTACGGTTCTCAAGGCTTCGCCCGACCTGATGATGGTCGTCCATATGTTTTCTTCGGACGGATCGCGCGACCAGCAATACATCTCGAACTATGCAACCCTCTATGTCCGTGACCGGCTTGCGCGGATCGACGGTATCGGTGACAGCCGCGTGTTCGGGGCGCGGGACTATTCGATGCGAGTATGGATCGATCCCGAAAAGGCCGCCTCGCGCAATCTAACCGCCGGTGAGGTCGTGGCAGCGGTCCGGGCTGCAAACCTCCAGGTGGCCGCGGGCTCCATCAATCAGCCTCCCGCCTCCTCGCCCGGTGGATTTACCCTCTCGGTGCATACGCTGGGACGGCTGTCGACCGTGGAGGAGTTCGAAAACATTGTCGTGCGCGCGGAGGAGAGCGGCGAAGTCGTGCGCGTTAAGGACATCGCGCGTGTCGAGCTCGGTTCGCAGGACTATACGATCAACGCCTATCTCTCGAACAAGGTCGCGACCGCGATCGTGCTGTTCCAGCGACCAGGTTCGAACGCTTTGGCGACGGCAGGAGCGGTAAAGGCTGAGATGGAGGCGCTCAGCAAGGACTTCCCGCCCGGCCTCGTCTATCAGATCGTCTATAACCCGACGGAGTTCATCCGCTCCTCGATCAATGCCGTGATCATGACGCTGGCCGAGGCGATGCTCCTGGTTGTGCTTGTGGTCATTCTCTTTTTGCAAACTTGGCGTGCGGCCATCATTCCCATCATCGCAATTCCCGTCTCGCTGGTGGGATCATTCGTGGTGATGGCGGCACTGGGCGTGTCGTTCAACACGCTGTCTCTATTCGGGCTCGTGCTCGCCATTGGCATTGTCGTCGATGATGCAATCGTGGTGGTCGAGAACGTCGAGCGAAAACTCGCTGAGGGCCTGTCGCCCAAGGCGGCGGCGCACTACACCATGGACGAGGTGGGCGGCGCCATTATTGCCATCACGGCGACGCTCATCGCGGTGTTCGTTCCGACGGCGTTCATTTCGGGCTTGCAGGGTACCTTCTACAAGCAATTCGCGATTACCATTGCCGCATCGACGGCAATCTCGGGGCTCGTATCCCTGACGCTCTCGCCGGCGCTTGCGGCGTTGCTCCTGAAGCCTCACGCGACGCAGACCAGAGAGCCATCATTCGCCAGCCGTGTTCTCGGGGCGCCGATACGGATCTTTTTTCGTGGTTTCAATGGAGCTTTCGAGAGCCTGTCTCATGGATATGCAGGCGCAACGGGGCGCCTCATTCGCTTGCCGTTAATCCTGCTCACGATCTATGGCGGACTTCTATTCATGACGTGGGATCGGCTGGCGTCCACGCCCACCGGCCTCGTGCCACAGCTGGACCGCGAGTATCTGATCACGGCGTTCCAGCTTCCGCCTGGCTCGACGCTCGATCGAACGGACGCCGTCATGCGCGAGGCCACGGAGCTCATCCTGTCGAGGCCAGGTATCTCGCATGCGGTGGCGTTTGCGGGCTTCGACGGTGCGACGTTTACCAACGCACCAAACACCGCGGTTGTGTTCGTCAATCCGCATTCGTTTGAAAAGCGGGCCGAACTCGGTCTTACCAAGGACGAGATCGTGGCCGATCTCAGGGAGCAGCTTTCCAAGATAAGGGATGCGTTTATTCTGGTGATCGAGCCGCCATCGGTGCCCGGCATCGGTACGGGAGGCGGGCTCAAAGGTTATGTGCAGGATCGGGCGGGACGCGGCTATCCAGCGCTGGAAGGCGCAGCGTGGACGGTGGCGGGCGGAGCCGGAGACGTTCCGGGACTCGTGCAGCCGTTCACCCTCTTCAATACGCGGACGCCGCAGATCTGGGCCGAGATTGACCGTACGAAAGCGGAACAACTTGGAGTGCCGATCGAGCGGGTGTTCGAGGCGCTTTCGGTTTACATGGGATCGGCCTTCGTCAACGACTTCAACATCCTTGGGCGCACCTATCGGGTGACGGCGCAAGCCGATAATCCGTATCGCGAGACGTTGCGCGATATTGCCAATCTCAAGACCCGAAGCAGCTCCGGTGAAATGGTACCGCTCGGATCCGTGGCGACCCTCTCCGATACGACAGGACCTTACCGCGTTCCCCGCTACAACCTCTTCCCAGCAGCGGAAGTCCAGGTGGGGCTTGCGCGGGGGTTTTCATCCGGCCAGGGCATTGCTGCGATTGAGGGCATTGTCGACGATGCACTGCCCACAGGCTTTGCCTTCGAATGGACCGAGATCGCGCTGCAGGAAAAGCTGGCCGGTAATACGGCCGGGATCGCGTTCGGGCTGGCTGTTGTGTTCGTGTTCCTGGTGCTGGCGGCGCTTTACGAAAGCTGGCTCCTGCCTCTCGCGGTCATTCTCATCGTGCCCATGTGCATCCTGGCGTCGATGATCGGAGTCAACATGGCTGGCCTTGACCGGAATATCCTCGTCGAAATCGGGCTTGTTGTTCTCGTTGGTCTCGCCGCCAAGAACGCCATTCTCATCGTGGAGTTCGCCAAGCAGGGCGAGGATGCGGGCATGAGCCGTTACGATGCAGCCGTGGCCGCGGCACGGACACGGCTTCGTCCTATTCTCATGACGTCGCTCGCTTTCATTCTCGGCGTCGTGCCGCTGGTGCTTGCAACAGGAGCGGGCGCAGAAATGCGTCAATCTCTGGGAACCGCTGTGTTCGCTGGAATGCTGGGCGTCACGCTGTTTGGGTTGATCTTCACGCCGGTTTTTTACGCGATCACTAGCGCGCTCGCAGGCTGGCTGCGCAAGGGGACGCATAAGGATGCCGAAGCCCGGCCTGGGCATTGATTGCTGTTATTTAACGGATCACTGCTCACTACGAGCAAGCCCGGGATCGTATGGATAAAGCAGAGAGTGAGAGGACCGATATCAGGCGGTTGCCGCGGTGGAGAAGACTGCCGTTCGAATGGGATCTACTTTGAATGCCTTGTGGCAACTTATACGGGAATGGATAGTTTCTATATTTAAGCCGAACTCTTTACTGCCAAGGTAGGGTTTTGTAAGGAGATAGGCACTAGGGCGGGTGATGACCGCAGTTTTATAAAGGGTAATAAGAGTATGGCCAGAGGAACAGGCAGAGGCCTCGACCGCCGGAGCGTGAAGGATTGGTTCTCGGGATTGAGCTTCGAGCTGCAGGAGGCTGTGCTTGCTGATTTCGAAGCGGCGTTCCAAGCCTCTAAGGCGGAACGTATCAGTGCTCTTGAGGATGAGCTTGCCAAGCTGAGGAACGGCGCCGCGGAGCCCGCCCGCCCTGTCGGGAGACGGGTCGGCCGTCCACGTAACGCCGCGCCTAGGAAACGGGTATCCGAGAAGAAGGGCGTGAAAATCCCTCCGAAATACGCGGACGACAAAGGCAACACGTGGGCCGGCCGCGGTGTCTATCCGGTGTGGGTCAGGGATTATCTCAAAAAGCGCGGCAACAAACTGGATGACCTTCTGATCGCCAAGACGGGATGAGCGAGCCCCAAGAGATCCTCCCGATTTCTGCCCCGTGCGAGCTCTGTTGCTCGCACTGGGGCCGCAATTTGACTCTCAAATAAATAATTGGAGCGGAGTCGGGGCTGCGCAATCCGGCTGGCGCGCCTAGAGCCGTTCCGATTTAAGTAGAAACGGGGAACGGCTCTAACTTTTGTTTCTTCGTGCGTCTTGTCGGACACCTTCTTGCATGGCTTTGCCATGGCGGGTTCCCACTTTTCCGGAAGCACTCTAAGCTGCGTGCTTCTTCACCCAGGCGACATAGCGATCCATCCATCCCTGCAGAAACTGGCGGCTCGCTTGGCCGATGCTTCCATCAGGCTCGAACAGCTCGTCCTTCATCTGCAGAAACGCTTCGGGCTGACCGAGCGTCGGCACGTCCAGATAGGCGAGAACGTTGCGCAGGTGCTGTTGCGCGAGTGCGGTGCCGATGGCGCCGATTGAAATGCCGATCACGCCGGCAGGCTTGCCAGCCCAGGCGTTCTGTCCGTAGGGCCGAGATGCGTGGTCGATCGCATTCTTGAGCACACCGGGGATCGACCGGTTGTATTCCGGCGTCACGAACAGGAGCCCATCCGCGTCAGCGATCTCGGCCTTTAGGCGTCTGACTTCGGGTGCCTGGTTCTCGTCGTCGTCCTGATTGTAGAGGGGGAGGTCGCCGATCTGGACGGTATTGAATGCAAAGTCCGAGGGCCCGAGTTTGATGAGCGCGTTGGCGAGCTTGCCGTTGAAGCTCTCGCGGCGCAGGCTGCCAACAAGGACGGCGATCTTGGTGTTGCTCATCGTGAGTCTCCTTTGCGGGTGCAATGCTTTCAGATCATCCGCCGCGATATCTCGCTCCTAATACGTGATGGAAGCGAGCCATCCGGACCAAGACCATCCAGGCAACTGGCGAATGCAACGTTTCCGAGGCTGGATCTCTAACGGATCTCGTACCTTGGGTGACGAGCGGAGTGCGGGAGATGGTTCAAACCATGGCCGCTGCCTCCTCAAAGGACTTGAGCGCTTGCCTGTGAATCGGCAAGGCCAGGCCCCGATGGCGATGCAGGGCGCTGTCACCTGAACAACGTCATGGCTTTTTCGTCGAGTACGCCGCCGGCGATGTCGATCGGCGCGAAGGGCGCCTTTGACGCCACGTCGTCAGCCGAGAGCCTGATCTGGTCTACCCTGGTCGAGAGCTGCGCGAGAGACGCCGCGTAGACTAGGCGCCCGAGCCCGCACCACAGGATCGCGCCCATGCACATGCAGCATGGCTCACCCGATGTGTAGAGGGTTGCGCCATTCAGTACGTCCGGACCGTGGGCGGATAGGCACGCGCGGATCGCAACCATCTCTCCGTGCGCGGTTGGATCGCGATCGATGCCGGTGCGGTTGTGGCCGCGGGCAATCACTTGGTTGTCCTTGACGATGACGGCCCCGAACGGGAACGCGGCCTTGGCGGCCTCGGCGAGGGCCAACTCCATGAAGCGATGATCGTCCGGAAGGACGGCGGCTGATCGCGCGTGACCTTGAGCCGATCCGGCGAATGTCGCCGCAATGAGTGTTGCGCCGCCGCCGAGAACATCACGCCGATCCAACCGCTCCATGACGTCCTCCGTGAGGTGCGACGGCCCAGAAGGCACCGCTGTTCTGGTGCGCTTTCGGAACCTTGATGCCGGAGCGCGCATATTCGCTAGTCTAGGTGCCCCGATTTAAGCTCTGCTTAAGGTTGGCGGGCGCGTGTGTGCCGAAGTTACTGCTCATGCAATGGACCAACGCACATGCATCTTTCTCGCCCCTCTACAACCCGGCTCGCATTTTTTGCGGGAGTTGCCGCATTGGGCCTCGCGTGGACATTGAACTCTTCCCACGCCGAAGACATGCCAGCGGACCGTGCCGGACTCGACGCATATATCCGTGACTATCTGATGGGAAATCCGCAGGTTCTGCGCGATGCCCTGCTAAAACTTGAGGCGGATGAGCAAACGGAAAACGCCAAACGCGTGCTACGAGACCTCAAGGAGGAAATCTACCACGCCGGCTCGCCTGAAATCGGCAACCCCGATGCAAAGGTGATCATCGTCGAGTTCTACGACTACAATTGCCCGTATTGCCGCTCAGCCTATCCCGAGATCAAGGCGTTCATCGAGGCGAACCCGGATACTAAGATCGTGCTGAAAGATATTGCGAGCCTGGGTAAAGAGTCCGAGGCGGTGGCGCGCGTCGTGATCGCGGCCGCCAAGCAAGGCAAGTTCGCCGCCCTGCACGACCGGCTCATGACGCAAAAAGGCCAGAACACCGAGGCGCGGGCCCTCGACGCCGCCGCGAAGCTCGGTCTCGATATGGAGCGCCTGAAGATAGATGCGCAGTCATCGGAAACGGGCGACGCCCTGACGCGCGCCCAGCAGCTTGCGGATCGCCTCAGCGTGCCAGCCACACCCCTTTATATCATCGGTCACCAAGGCATCTCCGGTTCTCCGGACGACCTCGTTGCGCAACTCTCCCGGCATGTGGACGATGTGCGCAAGGCCGGCTGTGACGTCTGCTGAGGAGCCATCGTCGAGCACGGCAAATCGGTCGATAGGGTTGTCGATCTCACGCTCGAGGCCCATCATGAAGGCCACCGAAACCCAGCTCTCGTCGCGCCCGCAGACATGCCCCGGAGCCAGCCTCGCGGACCTATCCGCTGCTGCGTTCAGCTTTAACCGCGCATAAAGACCGGCGGTGTTAACCAGGACGGAAAATTATGCCGTCACGCGCCGAACGCCCGTCAGGCGCAGAGAATCCAGCGGACATTCGATGCGCGTCATTTCTTGTCTCGTGACCGAGCACAATCTTTGGCTTGTCGGATTGGCGGCCTTCGTCTGCATTACCGGCGCTCTCATTGCCTTCCGCCTCTACGCGCGGGTGCAAAGCCGCCACGGCCTGCAGAAGCACGGGTGGGTGTTTCTGACCGCCATTGCCGCAGGATCTTCCATTTGGTGCACGCATTTCATCGCCATGCTGGCCTATGAGGTTTCGGCTCCGGTAACGTTTCATGCCGGGCTCACGATGGTGTCTCTCCTCATCGCCATCCTTGGATGCGCGCTGGGTTTCGGACTGAGTGCGCTGGATACGCGCTTTCTCCGCCCGGAGCTTTGCGGAGCCATTGTCGGATTCGGCGTTGCGGGCATGCATTACACCGGCATGGCCGCCTATCATGTGGCGGGTTTCATCGAGTGGGACGCGGCGCATATTGCGTATTCCGTCATCATTGCATCCGTCTTCTGCGCCGTGGCGATGCATGAAGCCGTGCGCCCGGCTTCCAAGTACGCTGCGATGCGAGCGCCGGCTTGGTTCGTGCTGGCGATCGTGGGGCTGCATTTTACCGGCATGGCGGCTATCCAGGTCATCCCAATGGGGGGCGTGCCCGCGATTGACAACACGGAAGCTTTCGAAGCGATCGCCATGGCGGTTGCCGGCGCCGGCTTGATGATTATCGGGACGGGCGTTGTGAGCTATCTCATCGACGAGAAATCCACCCAGGAAAGCGTCGCGAAGCTGCAGCAAATGGCGATGAGCGACGTTCTCACGGGATTACCTAATCGTGCCCATTTCACAGCGCACCTGACCAATGAGATCAATCGCGCAGGCGAGCATGACTGGCGCCTTGCGATCATTGGCATCGACCTCGACCGCTTTAAGGAAATTAACGACCAATGGGGCCATGAGGCCGGTGATCGCGTGCTTATCACTCTCGCCGGTCGGCTCGGAAAACTTATCAAGCCCGGGGAATTCATCGCCAGAGTGGGTGGTGACGAGTTCTCGGCGGTCAAACGCTACAACGCCGTCGAGGAGGTGCACGACTTTGTTGCGCGGATCGAAACCGCCCTGAACACTCCGATCGACCTCTCGGATTTCGTCACGATCACGGGCGGCTCGATAGGCGTGGCTCTCTATCCGGACGACGGTATGGAGCCCACGCGGCTTGTCATGAACGCAGACCTCGCCATGTACCGGGCAAAACAAGATTCGACGCGGAGCACGTGCTTCTACGAACAGACCATGGATGAGGTGGCTCGCGCCCGCAGCGCGCTGATGGTGGACCTTCGTCTTGCGATCGCGCGTAAGGAATTCGAGCTTCATTATCAGCCTCAGCATTCGCTCTCGACGCAGGAGATTACGGGGTACGAGGTTCTCCTGAGGTGGCGTCATCCCGAGCGCGGCATGGTTCCGCCTGCCGAGTTCATTCCCATCGCGGAGGAAACGGGATCGATCATTGAGATCGGTGAATGGGTGCTGCGCACCGCCTGTCGCGAAGCAGCAGACTGGCCGGAGCCGCACAAGGTCGCCATCAACATCTCGGGGGTGCAGCTCCGAAGCGGAGATCTTGCTGAGTTGCTGCATTCGATCCTGATCGAGACCGGCCTTTCTCCGATGCGGCTCGAGATCGAGCTTACCGAAACGGCGGTTATCCAAGACCGAGAAAAAGCGCTGCATGTGCTCCGCCGCGTTCGTGCGCTGGGAGTCACCATTGCCATCGACGATTTCGGCACCGGCTATTCTTCCCTGGACACCTTGCGTACGTTCCCGTTCGATAAGATCAAGCTGGACAGCTCGTTCACTCAAGGCCTGGATTACGATGCCCAGGCCAAGGCTATCGTTCGTGCAGTTCTCGCTCTCGGTAAGAGCCTGGAGATCAGGGTTCTGGCCGAAGGGGTCGAGACGAACCAGCAGCTCTCGATCCTGCGCAACGAGGGATGCGATGAAGCGCAGGGATATTACCTGGGAAGACCCGCGAGAATTCCGCCGCCGCCACCGCATTGGCCGTCGCTCCAGTCTTCCGACGCAGAGGCTGCATCCACGATGTGGACCCGCTACTCAGCTTGTGAAGGCTAGAGCCGTTTTTCGCTTACCCTCAGAGCCGAACTCCCTTGGTGTTTGTCTCGGCGGCTCATCGTTACCCATCGGGGCGATTCCGTCCGAATGAGATCTGCTCTAGATTGATCGCTACAATGCTGTCGGGTGCCAGCCGGCACGTGATAGCTGATTTCGCGCGGCTTGCTCGCGATCGTGATGGTCGCCAGAAGAAGAGGTTATCTCGATGCGGGGAGCCAGTCTTATCGTGACCTGCCATCCTTCAAGGGACAGCCTTTGCGGACGCGTCGCACGCACCGCCGAGCGAGCCTTGAGGGACGGCGGCGAGACTGTGATCGTTGATGATCTCTGCCATGGCGGCTTCAATCCCATCCTCTCGCCGGAGGAATTCAAGGCCTTTTACGAAAAGCACATTCCTGACGACCTGGAGACGCTTGTTGCGCACCTCCGACAGGCCGCCTACGTCATCTTCGTTCTGCCCATCTGGATGTACGATATGCCCGCGCTGTTGAAAGGGTATTTCGACAGGGTGTGGCGGCCGCATGTGGCCTATCGGATGGATGGTGACCGGATCGAACCTCTGCTTACCAATATCAAGCGATTGCTCGTCATCGCTACGCATGGCCGGGATGAAGCGGAGACGATGGCCGCCGGCGATGCCACGTCGCAGTTTTTCTCGGTCTCGTTGCCGACCCTGCTTCCAAATCTCCAGTCCAATGAGCGGTTTGACTTTTTTGCTCTCGATGCACCGGACGCCAGCGTGATAGAGGAGAAGCTGAATGGCTTCGCGAGCATGTGCTGATGTCGGCCCGCGCCCTCTCTGCGTCGGGGCGGTAGCACGCCATACCCTGGAGTCCGCCCTTAGCGAAAGGGTCTATGGGCAGCATGAGCTTCTACGCTCGCGGCTGATGAAGGAGCCGCAATCCGTATTCGCCTTATTCAGCGTTTGCCGCAAGCTTGACAAACGTCAAGCTGGGCGCCGTTCGCATGGGTTAACGCAGGCTGGCGTCATCATCGGGCGCTGGCAGCGCTACATGAGGGCGCAACTTGGCGAGCGGGAGGGCCAGTCTATGGAATCCAAGGTTGCGGTCATCACCGGAGCCAGCAGCGGTATCGGCCGCGCCATAGCTGAGAGATTCCTCGATGACGGCTATCGAATTGTCGTCATGGCCCGGACAGAGGAGGCCTTGCAGGAAATCAAGGCCCGGGCGCCGGACAAGGTGGTCGTAGTTCTTGGCAACGTCACGGACGCATCCGATTTGAACCGCTTGGTGGACGCAGCGGTCAGCGCCTACAAGTCGGTCGACGTTGTGATCCCGAACGCAGGTGCGGCGAAGGTTGTGTCTTTTGTGGAGAGCGACCCCGAAGCGATCGCCGACCAGTTCAATCTCAATTTTGTTGCCGCGACGGAAACCGTGAGGAAATTTCTTCCTCATATCGCCAAGGGTGGGAGCGTGATCTTCATCACGACGTTTCTCACTACGGTCGGCTTTCCTGGCCTGGCTATCTATAATTCCAGCAAGGCTGCATTGAAGTCGTTTGCGCAAACCCTCGCGGTCGAGCTCGCGCCGGCGGGTATCCGCGTCAACAGCCTGGCGCCCGGACCTATCGCAACTCCGCTTTGGGGCAAGGCGGGCCTGCCGGCTGATGCGCTTGAAGCCGTCGCTGGCCAGATCAACGCGCGCCTGATGCAAGGCGCATTCGGTGAGCCCGCGGATATCGCAGAGACGGCATTGTTTCTTGCCTCGCCCGCCGCCAAGTTCATCTATGGGCAGGAGATCGTCGTTGATGGCGGATACACGATCGGGTGAGCCACCGATGTGGCGGCAATCAGGTCCCTCAACGTAATCCAGCAGCGCTGCTGAAGGACCTGTGCCCGGATCCGCGTGCCTCCGTCTTTCGCTGCGTGGCCGTTGAGAAGGAGAACCGGAAATGCCCGATGGACTGTATCCGACCGCAACCGCGGAGTTTGCGAGGAAGCGTCGTGATCTGACGCCTGAGCATGAAGCCGCTTTCCAGGCCTTCAGCAAAACGGTTTTTGCTGAAGGGGCGCTGCCGGCAAAGGTCAAGCAGCTCATTGCGGTCGCCGTCGCGCATGTCACGCAATGTCCATACTGCATCAAGGGACACACCAAGGCCGCATTGCGGCACGGGGCGTCACAGCAGGAATTGATGGAGGCGATCTGGGTCGCTGCCGAAATGCGGGCGGGCGCCGCTTATGCTCATTCCGCGCTTGCGCTCGAGGAGATGGCCAAAGCTGCCACTCCCAAAGACACCTGAGCGCGCCTCAAAGTGAGGTCATTCGCTTCCTCTCTGCCGGGCCTCACAGATGTTCCGGACGGGAGCGTTCGCCCAATATAGGGCAACCGATCTCAATCTGTTCTGGCCACACTAAACCGAATGGTTTATCGAATACCAATCGGATTAATGTGGAGTGCTGCCATGACTGCTATCGTTCCTCCTTTCACGCTGGAAGGTGCTATCGCAAAGGTGCGCCTTGCCGAAGACGGCTGGAACAGCCGCGATCCCGAGCGCGTCTCAAAAGTTTATACGGAGGACAGCCAGTGGCGGAACCGGGCTGAGTTTCCGCGGGGCCGCAAGGAAATCGTCGAATTCCTAACGCGCAAATGGGCGAAGGAACTCGATTACAGGCTGATCAAGGAACTATGGGCGTTCGGCGACAATCGCATCGCCGTCCGGTTCGCCTACGAGTGGCATGACGATAGCGGTCACTGGTTCCGGTCATATGGAAACGAAAATTGGGAGTTCGATGCGGCTGGCCTCATGCAGCGCCGCTTTGCATCGATCAACGATCTGCCGATTAAGGAGGCGGACCGCAAATTCCACTGGCCGCTCGGCCGGCGTCCAGACGACCATCCGGGACTGAGCGATCTCAGCCTCTAGAGCATTTTCCGTTCACTTGCGCTCACTGCAAATTCTCTAGCTATTTGTTTGAGCGAGCATCTTCACCCATTCGAGCGAGTCCGCCCGAATGGGATCTGCTCTAGCGCGGAGCTTGCTGATCGGTGCGCACGGTCTACGAAAAGGCAGACGTTCTTCCTATGCTGGCCGAGGTCTTTCGAGAGCTTGGCTATGAGGGTGCGTCGTTCGGCAAGATCACGGAGCGCACCGGGATCAGCAAAGGCAGCCTCTATCATTTTTTCCCCGACGGGAAAGAGCAAATGGCTGCTGAAGTGATCGGGCAGATCGATGGATGGTTCGTTGAGAACGTCTATCGATCTCTCGAGCAGGATACACCAGGCGCCGCGCTTGAGCGGATGTGGACAGAAGTCGATACATACTTCCGCTCCGGCGGGCGCGTTTGCCTGATCGGCGCCTTTGCCCTCGATACGACGCGCGACAGCTTCGCTGAGGCGATCCGAGGCTACTTTGACCGCTGGGTTAAAGCGCTTGCGCTTTGCTTGAAGAAAACGGGGATCGAACCAGCGGCTGCGCAGGCGTCTGCCGAGGATGTCGTCGCGGGCATCCAGGGTGCGCTGGTCCTTTCTCGCGCCCTGAACAATCGGCAGGTGTTCCTCAGGGCGATGCGGCGCTTGCGGAACGACGTCGATGCTCTCATCGCGCAGGCGGCGTCGCGTAAGGCAGGTGCACGAAACCGCAGAGTCTCGCCGCGGTCCTCACAAAAGGGCGCGCGCCTGCCGCGGCGCTGATGCGGCCTCCCACGCATCGGCGCAGATACAAACAGTCCACGTGCCTGAGCAGGGAGACCGCCTCCACAGGAGAATCCGCGCAGCCGGGGGCGGCGGGCGGAAATTGCCACATAGCGAACAACCATATCGTCCGCGCGTTCCCCTGTCAGACTGCGTTCGGTGCCGCGGCGTCCAGCGGACGCATGGCGGCGGCACGACCCCTGGATCAGGGATTGCATGACACGGCAACGTATCAGCGTAAGCGGGGCAGCGGCGTCGCAGATAGGGCTTCGATCGCTGTCGCGTGGCGGACGGCTCTCGACGCGGCTGACGTTCTTCATCGCGGGCTTTGGGCTGGCCTGCTGGGCACCGCTGGTGCCTTTCGCTCAAGCACGCATTGAGGCGGGGCCCGCAGAACTGGGAACGATCCTGCTGAACCTCGGCCTGGGCGCCGTCATCGGTATGCCCGCCGCCGGCGCCCTGTCTGGCAAGATCGGGAGCCGGTTTGTCATCATGGCGGGTGCGGCGGGGATGATCATCGCTTTGCCGCTGCTGGCGATCATTTCGAATGCGTTTGGGTTAGGCGCCTGCCTGCTGCTGTTCGGATGTGCGATCGGCGCACTCGATGTCGCCGCCAATATCCATGGGTCTGAGGTGCAGGCGGCGGCGGGCATCTCGCTGATGTCCGGGTTCCATGGCTTCTACAGTGTCGGTGGGCTGGTCGGCGCGGGCGCGACCACGCTTGCCATCGCGATAGGGTTTGATGCTGCACTCGCGGCGGGGCTCGCGGCCGGGATCATCCTGCTGTGTCTTGTGCTCGCTATCCCCGGTTTCCTTACCTCGCGCTCGACCGAGACGCATCCGCTCTTCGTCGTGCCGCACGGAAGAGTTCTGCTGATCGGACTGCTCGCCATGGTGCTCTTCCTGGCGGAAGGCGCGATGCTCGATTGGGTCGCATTGCTGCTCACCCAGGCCAAGCAGGTCGACGTCGCCTATTCAGGCGTCGGCTATACCGTATTCGCACTCGCCATGACGATCAGCCGACTCGCGGGCGACAGGATGGTCGCTCGTGCCGGAGAGCGCATCATGCTGACCGCGGGACTGCTGCTGACGGCGTCGGGCTTCGCCCTCACAGCGTTTGCACCCGGCTTTGGCAGTGTGCTGGTCGGGATTGCGCTGGCGGGTTTCGCCGCCGGCAACGTGGTTCCGGTCCTCTTCACCCTGGCCGGACGGCAGCGGATGCCGCCGACGCATGCCATCGCGGCCGTCAGCATGCTTGGCTATTTCGGCGTTTTGATGGGACCGGCCCTGGTCGGCTATGCTGCGTATTTCGTCGGACTGGGAGGGGCTTTCGGCGCAATGGCAGCCGTGATGCTGCTCAGTGCGCCAGTTGTCTCGCGCATCACAGACGATACGTTGTGACAAACGGATAATGCCTCAACAAGAGCGCGCCTGATGAAGCTCCATGCCCACGATCCCTGAGGTTCTCTTGCCGAGCCCGTCTCAAACGATCAGACTCTGGGTATGCTCAGCGCGGGCAGGCCTTTGTCGCTGCATTCGCGGGCTGCTGTCGATCAGGAACCCCGATCGGCCATCGCTGCGCGCGCTTCCCTGGCGGCGGCAACCATGTTCTCGAGAGCCGGCAGCACTTCCTCCCACTTGCGTGTCTTGAGCCCGCAGTCGGGATTGACCCAGATCTGATCGGGAGAGAGGCGCTCGCGGGCCTTGGCCAGCAGTGCGCTCATGTCCCCGGTTCCGGGGCAGCGGGGCGAATGGATGTCGTAGACACCCGGGCCGATCTCGTTCGGATACTTGAAGTCGGAGAAGCTCTCAAGAAGCTCCATGTCCGAGCGGGACGTCTCGATCGAGATCACGTCGGCGTCGAGAGCCGCAATCGCCGGCATGATGTCGTTGAACTCGCAGTAGCACATGTGCGTGTGGATCTGCGTGTCGGGGCTGGCTCCGCTCGCCGCAAGGCGGAAGCAGGCGACGGCCCAATCGAGATAGGCGCCCCATTTGGCGCGGCGCAGCGGCAGGCCTTCGCGCAGGGCCGGCTCGTCGATCTGGATGATCGGAATGCCCGCTTTCTCGAGGTCGACCACCTCGTCGCGGATGGCGAGGGCGATCTGCCGGCACGTTTCGGAGCGTGGCTGGTCATCGCGCACGAACGACCATTGCAGGATCGTTACCGGGCCGGTCAGCATGCCCTTCATAGGCCGCTCGGTCAGCGATTGCGCGTAGCGCGACCACTCGACCGTCATCGGGTGCGGACGCGAGACGTCACCGAAGATGATCGGCGGCTTGACGTAGCGCGATCCATACGATTGGACCCAACCGTGCTGCGTGAAGGCAAATCCTGAAAGCTGCTCGCCAAAATATTCGACCATGTCGTTGCGCTCGAACTCGCCGTGCACGAGCACGTCGATCCCGAGTTCTTCCTGCTTGCGGACGGCGTCCTCCGTCGCCCGTTTGAGAAACGCATCGTAGGCAGCGCTCTCCATCTCGCCGCGCTTGAAGGCGGCGCGCGCCTTGCGCACGGCTTCGGTCTGGGGGAAGGAGCCGATGGTGGTCGTTGGGAACGGCGGCAGAGCGAGGCGGGCGCGCTGGCGGGCGCGGCGTGCCTCGAAGGGCGCGCCGCGGTTCAGGTCCGCTTCCGTCACGGCGGCGGCGCGGGCCATCACTGCCGGGTTGTGAATGCGCTTCGAGGCGGTGCGCGACGCGACGGCCGCGGCGCTCTCTGCGAAGGCGTTGCGAGCGGCGACCTTCCCGTCCTTAGCTGCGGTTCCCAGGGCGACCACCTCAAGGAGCTTCTGGCGAGAGTAGGCGAGCCAGGATTTGAGCTCCGCATCGAGCTTCTGCTCGGCGTCGAGATCCACGGGCGTATGGAGGAGCGAGCAAGAGGGGGCGATCTGAAGCCCGTTCTGGCCGCGCGCGGCGATCGCCGTCTCGATCTTATCGAAAGCCGCGTCGAGGTCGGCGCGCCAGATGTTGCGGCCGTCGATGAGGCCGAGGGAGAGCGTGCGGCCCGCAGGCCAGGCCGCGAGCACCGCGTCGAGTTCTGCAGGTGCGCGAACGAGATCGACGTGGAGGCCGCTGATGGGGAGCTTCGTTGCAAGCGCGAGGTTGTCGGCGAGGCCGCCGAAGTATGTCGCGAGCAGGATGTTGATGCCGGCGCCGGACAGGGCTGCATAGGCGGTCTCGAAGGCGGCCCTCTGTGCGTTGCTGAGATCCGTGGCGAGGATCGGTTCATCGAGTTGCACCCAGTCGGCTCCTGCCATGGCGAGCGCCGACAGGATCTCAGCGTAGACCGGCAGCAACTTTTCCAGGAGAGACAGCGGTTCGAGATCGGCATCCTTCGCTTTGCCGAGAGTCAGATAGGTGACCGGGCCGATGAGAACCGGGCGCGTGTGGACGCCAAGCGCTTTCGCTTCCTTGAACTCGTCGATCGCTTTGCGCGAGGCGAGGCGGAACTCCTGATCGGCCTGGAACTCGGGAACGATGAAATGATAGTTGGTGTCGAACCACTTGGTCATTTCCATCGCAGGTGCTGCGTCCGAGCCGCGGGCCATGGCGAAATAGGTGTCGAAGTCCACCTGCCTGGCGCTACCTTCGGCTGCGTCCTCGGCCACATCCGCCATCGCGCCGTAGGCGCTCGCCGCTTCGTGCGTGGCGTCCGTCCGATGTATTGCGCCTGGACCATGGAACCGGGGCGGCACGGCGCCGACCATGGCCGACATGTCGAGAAGCTGATCGTAGAACGAGAAGTCGTTGGAGGGGATGACGTCGATCCCGGCTTCTTTCTGCAGAAGCCAATGCCGCTTGCGCAAGTCTGCGCCCACCGCGCGCAGGGCCGCGTAGTCGATCTCTCCGCGCCAGTAGCTCTCGGTGGCCTTCTTGAGCTCTCTACCGAGGCCGATGCGCGGGAAGCCGAGGTTGGCAGTCTGGATCATGACGATCACCTTTGTTGAAAGCTTAGACTTTGGCCGTGGAGGCTGCAATCGGTGTGGGGTGGCCGTCGGCGTTGACGGCGGCCATTCAAAGCTGCCCTGCATGCGAGCCTGGATTCGGGCAAGCCTGGAGCTTCTGCTAGGACGCTGACCTTGACCTTCATCAAGCAGCGGCCGATGCGCTCGACGCCATTGCGACGCCATTGCGACGCCTGCGCCGGTGCAGCGGGCCGCAGCGATGGCCGCAGCCTTGCCACTGAGACGGGCAACACCGCAGGCGCTTGCAGGCATAGGGGCGGCGCAAGCCGCATGGCTTTGGCTGTGCCCGGGCCGTCGTTGCTCCCACGGCTTAACGGCGCGTTCGAAGGGCGCGTTTGCCGTGGTGCAAGGGGTGACTTTGAACAGGGGCAATGCTATCCGGTTCCCCTAAGGGCAGCCTGAACATGTTCCGGCTGCCGGTGAGGATGAGCAATGAGCGACGACGACAGTCGACCTTCCAGAATTCAGGAAACGAGACGGGTGTAGGATCGATCCTTCGGCCCCCTTGTTGCCAGTTTTAGCCAAGAGGTGCCCGACGTGATCAGAGACTGCATCGGCTGGCATGCGCTCGCCGCTCATCGGGCCGCGCATCACATCGCTCCCTTCGACGCACGGATCGCCATTCGCCCCGTCGGGGTGCCAGCATGAGGCTGCAGTCCGGGCCGCGGCGTGAAGATGCACGCCCTGGTGTCTGGTCGATGTGGGATCTGGCGGCGGTGCTCTTGGTGCTCGGCGTTCTGGTTCTGCTCGCGCAGGCCAGCCGAGGCCTCATGCAGCCGCTGCCCGAGGCAGGCTTCGGCGGCATCACGCTCGATCCGTCCGCCTTGCCGGACTACGCGGCGCGCACATCGCTGCGCATGCTGGCCGCCATGGTGCTGTCACTCGTCTTCACCTTTACCTATGCAACCTGGGCAGCAAAAAGCCGGCGTGCAGAGCAGGTGCTCATACCGCTTCTCGACATTCTCCAATCGGTGCCGATTCTCGGCTTCATCTCGGTCACCGTCGTCTTCTTCATGTCGCTCGCTCCCGGAAAGATGCTTGGCGCGGAGCTTGCCGCTGTCTTCGCCATCTTCACCAGCCAGGCCTGGAACATGGCCTTCAGCTTCTATCAGTCGCTGCGCACGGTGCCGAAGGAGCTCTCCGAAGCCTCGCGCTCGTTCCGGCTCAATCCCTGGATGCGTTTTTGGAAGCTCGAAGCGCCGTTCGCCATGCCGGCACTCGTGTGGAACATGATGATGTCGATGTCCGGCGGCTGGTTCTTCGTCGTCGCATCCGAAGCGATCAGCGTCGGGGACACGACCGTCGCGCTGCCCGGCATCGGCTCCTATATCGCCCTCGCCATCGCCGAACGGGATCTCAGCGCCATCGGCTGGGCGATCGGCACTATGCTGATCGTGATCCTTATCTACGATCAGCTCCTGTTCCGGCCGCTCGTCGCATGGGCGGACCGGTTCCGTTTCGAGCAGGAATCGAGCACGGGTCCCGCGCGCTCGTGGGTTCTCTCGGTGCTCAGGCGTTCGCGGATCGTATCCGTGGCCGTCGCGCCTCTCGCGGCGGCATGGCACTGGACCTATCAGGTCGCTCCCTCCGTGAAGGAGACAGCGCGGCCGGAGGCCGAAACGGCCCTTACAGGGCGGGGCTGGCTCGACCACCTCTGGACCGCCACCATCGTCGCAGCCTGCATCTACGTATCGTGGGAAATCGGCATCTTCGTGCTCGCCGGCGTCACGCCGTCGGAAGCTGGCACGACGGTGCTGCTCGGCGTCGCCACCATGGTGCGCGTGACGGTGCTGATCGCGCTCGCCAGCATCATCTGGGTTCCGATCGGGGTCTGGATCGGGCTCCGGCCCGGTGCCGTGCGTATCGCCCAGCCGATCGTGCAGTTCCTCGCAGCATTCCCGGCGAACCTTCTCTTCCCACTGGCCGTATCCGCAATCGTGGTGCTGCAGCTCAATCCCGATATCTGGCTGAGCCCACTCATGATCCTCGGCACGCAGTGGTATATTCTGTTCAACGTCATTGCAGGGGCGTCAACCATCCCGAGCGAGTTGCGGGACATCGGCGCCAACCTCGGCGTCCGCGGCTGGCTGTGGTGGCGGCGGATCGCGCTTCCGGCCGTGTTCCCGTTCTACATGACGGGGGCGATCACCGCGTCCGGCGGCTCGTGGAACGCCAGTATCGTCGCCGAGATCGCGAGCTGGGGGGACACGACTCTCAGGGCCCATGGCCTCGGCGCCTATATCACCGATGCGACGGATGCAGGCGACTTCCCCCGCATCGTGCTCGGCATCGCGGTGATGAGCGCGTTCGTCGTTATCATCAACCGAGTGTTCTGGCGTCCGCTCTATGCGTATGCCGAGCGCAAGTTCCGCCTTGGATGACGGAGGATCGCATGACCAACGCAGCGCTGCTGAATGTAGAGGGCATCCGCAAGTCGTTCCGCAAGCCGGATGGCGGAGAGCTGCTCGTTCTCGACGGCATCGATCTCACCCTGCGCGAAGGCGAGATCGTCGGCCTGCTCGGGCGATCCGGTTCCGGCAAGTCGACGCTGCTCCGTCTCATCGCGGGGCTGTCCAAGCCTGCCGCAGGGCGCATCCGCTACCTCGGACAGGACGTGACGGCCCCGCCGCCCGGCATCGCCATGGTGTTCCAGAGCTTCGCGCTGTTCCCCTGGCTTACTGTTCTCGAGAACGTGCAACTCGGTCTCGAGGCGCTGGGGTTGCCCGCCGAGGAGATCCGCCGCCGCTCGCTGGATGCCATCGACCTCATTGGTCTCGACGGCTTCGAATCTGCCTATCCGCGGGAGCTCTCGGGCGGCATGCGCCAACGCGTGGGATTTGCGCGCGCGCTCGTCGTCCATCCCAATATCCTGCTTATGGACGAGCCGTTCTCAGCGCTCGACGTGCTGACGGCCGAGACGCTGCGCACCGACTTCCTCGACCTCTGGGCTGAGGGTCAGCTGCCGATCAAGGGCGTGATCCTCGTCACCCACAACATCGAGGAGGCAGTGCTCATGTGCGACCGGATCCTTGTGTTCGGCAGCAATCCGGGACGCGTGCTCAAGGAGATCAAGGTCGATCTCGCACATCCGCGTGCGCGCCTCGATCCCGATTTCCGAGACCTTGTCGAGCGTATCTACGTCGAGATGACAGCGCGTGTTGCGGCGGAGCATCCGAGCAGGCGGGTCGAACGGTTCCCTGGCGCTGGAATAGGAAGCATTCTGCCCCACGTCTCCTCGAACCTGCTCGCGGGGCTCCTCGAAGAGGTGGCCGGGCCTCCCTATGACGGCGAGGCCGATCTCCCCGTGATCGCGGCCTCGCTGCATATGGAGATCGATGACCTCTTTCCAGTGGCGGAAACCCTCCAGATGCTGCGCTTCGCCGAAGTGGCGGGGGGCGACATCCGACTCACGGCCGAAGGCAAAGAGTTCGCCATCGAGGATACGGATCAACGCAAGCGGCTCTTTGCGCGGCATCTCCTCACGTATGTGGCGCTCGCGGCTCATATCCGGCGTGTCCTCGACGAGCGGCCGAGCCATCGTGCGCCCTGGAGCCGATTTGCGGATGAGCTCGAGGATCATATGTCGCCGGACGCCGCAGAGCAGACGCTCCGGGCCGTCATCGATCTCGGCCGCTATGGAGAGGTTTTCGCCTATGATGACCGGGCGCATGTTTTCAGCCTGGACAACCCCTGACGACGCCAGGGTGGGGCCTATGGTGATGAGGCGCAAAGCGTTACGGACAGGCATGGGCGAGGGCTAGATATGGCGGAAATGAGAACGATCCTGGCCGCTGTCGATCTCGAGGCCGGCAGCAATGTGGTGGTGCAACGCGCCGCACGGCTGGCGGCGGAGCATAGAGCGAAGCTCGTATTGCTGCATGTCGTCGACGGGGAGGCTTTGGCGGAGGCCGCCGCGGGTCCGTACCGGAGCGAGGACGATCTCAAGGGTCAGCTGGAGCGGCAGGGGAAGCGGGAGATCGCGGCGCTGCTCGAGCCCGCGAGCGACGTGTCCGGCGGCGCCGTCGAAATTCGATTCGGTAAGCCGTATGACGTCATCACGAGCCTCGCCGGGGACCTCGGCACCGACCTGGTGGTGATTGGGTCCGGCAGACGCCAGACGCTTAGCGAAAGGGTGCTCGGCTCCACGGCAGACCGGGTCGTGAGAGCGTCGCCGGTACCGGTGCTCATCGTCAGAGGCGCCGCGGACCGGCCCTACAGGCGCGTCGCGGCGGCCATCGATTTTTCCCCTCCATCCCGGGCGGCCGCGATGGAGGCGGCAAGTCTCGCGCCGGGGGCCCGCCTGGAGCTCGTTCACGCCGTCTCCATTCCGTTGTCGTTCGAGCAGGCCATGCTGCGGGCGGGAACCTCGCTCGCCGATATCGAACGCTATCGCACGAGCAAGCGTCAGCGCGCGGAGGCGGAACTCGCGGCGTTTGCGAAAGAGCTGACGGCGGGGCCGAGGGCGGAGCTGCGCTTGATCGACGGCGAGCCCGGGCAGGTGCTGGTACGCCTCGCCACCGATCGCGATGTGGACCTGCTGGCGCTCGGGCCCAATGGCCGGGGAGCGGTTCTGAGGGCGCTTCTCGGCAGCGTTACGCAGCGCGTTCTCAGGGAAGCGGGCTGCGACGTTCTGATCGTGCCGGTTGCTGAATGATCACGGTGAGGGCTTCTCCTCACGTCATCATTGTGGAGCCGCTCGTGCTGGCCCTTGCGAGGCCTTACTCTTGACCCAGGCTCCTTGCATAGGAGCGGCAGGCGGACGCCGTTTGCAATTCAAGTGTCCCGAAGAATGACGATGAGCAGGATGAGACTGAAGCCGTGGCTTGCGGCCGTCGCAGGGCTCTTCATGGCCTTTCCTCCGGCGGCGCTGGCTCAGCCCGTGGTCGACGACGGGGCCGGCTCGGCATCCGCGGCGGCCGCGGCCATTGCCGACATCTTCAGCAAGGTCGGCGACCAGATCTATGAGGAATGCATCTTCGAGCTTTCCGAAGAGCAGGTCGAAGTCCAGGCTGCTCTCATCCAATCCTATATCGAGAAGGGTGCAGCGAGCGCGGTGGCGCGCCGGCTGGCGGCCTCACAGATCCAGCCGCCAAAGCTCTCGGCCAAGTGCGAGCAGGTAAGGCAGACGCCGGAGGTCGTGCCAGAGGCTGACTGGACGACGACGACGCGGCCTGTGCCGATAAAGCCGGTGATCGAGGCGGCTCCCAAGCAGCCGAAGGTTCCTTTGCCGCCGCCAGCCATTGCGCTCGCGGGCAAGAAAGTGCCGGAGCGATGGGACTGCGCACCGGGCGTGGATTACGTCACGATCAAGCTCAACGGTTACGAGCGCAAGCTGACGGGCGGCGAGATCTGCAGCCCGTTCCAGGACGTCGTGCGTGAAGTGCCCGCCGCGGCTCGGAGCTTCCGCCTCGGATACACGATCCGAACCGGCCGCCTGTTCGTCGTCTCGGATGATCCGAGTGTGAACGGGAAGACGATCGCCTGGGGCCTCTCGGGCCGGGATGTCTGCCGCAACAATCCGGATCCGGACTGCTTCGCAGCACGCGCGGTCGGCCCCTTGCCGCCGGGCAAATATGCGTTTGCGGCCAGCCCCGCCCATCGCGTGAGCTGGGGGCCGAAGACCAAGCGCCACGTCGCGGCGATCTATTTGAAGGAGCTCTGGAGCAAGGACCGCTTCAGCCCCGCCCATACGGCCGCCATCCTGAAGCGCGGCAACATCGCCATCCACGTCCGTCTCAAGGGAGAGATGTCGGAAGCTTGCATCGGTCTCGAGCCCAAGGGCTGGTCGTATGTGGCGTCCCTGATCAAGGATGGGCGCGCAACCGGTCTCGACGTGCACATCGACGAGCCCCATCCACAGGTCGCCGAGGCGCCGCCGGTCATCGTGGCCTCCTCGTTCTCGCTCACCTCGCTGTTCAAATAGCGCGGCTGGGCTTGAAGCGCGTTCCCCGTCGGTGGAAGAAGCGGATCACTCTACACCTTTGTCGAGAGCCTTCTTCACGTTCTCGGCGGCGCATGTCCGCATCCGCCGAGAACGGTCAGCGTCTATAGCCGTTCTGATTTAAGTGGAAACGGGGAACGGATCTTAGCTTTTGTTTCTTCGTGCTTCTTGTCGGAAAATCGTTTCCGCTTTCCGGACGCACTCTAGTCATCCTCGCCGTAAAGGTCGGGGACGTACATCTCGGGTGGGACCGGTCCGCGTATGTAATCCGGATTATAGACGCGATCGGGTAGCATGATGTCCTCGCGCGAAACCTCCCGGTACGGGACCTGCGTCAGCAGGTGGCTGATGCAATTCAGGCGGGCGCGCTTCTTGTCGTCCGCCTCGACGATCCACCAAGGTGCCTCGGGAATATGCGTGCGCTCGAGCATTGCCTCCTTGGCCTTGGTGTAAGCTTCCCAGCGGCGCCGCGACTCGAGATCCATGCGTGAGAGCTTCCATTGCTTGAGCGGATCCTGGATGCGCATCTCAAAGCGGAAGTTCTGCTCCTCGTCGGTGATCGAGAACCAGTACTTGACGAGCTTGATGCCGGAGCGGACGAGCATGCGCTCGAACTCGGGGCATGAGCGGAAGAACTCTTCCACGTCGTCCTCGGTGCAGAAGCCCATGACGCGCTCGACGCCCGCGCGATTGTACCAGCTGCGGTCGAAAAGCACGATTTCGCCGCCGGCCGGAAGATGGCTGACGTAGCGCTGGAAATACCATTGCGAGCGTTCGCGCTCGCTCGGCGCCGGGAGGGCGGCGACGCGGCACACGCGGGGATTGAGGCGCTGGGTGATGCGCTTGATGACGCCGCCCTTACCTGCCGCGTCCCGGCCTTCGAAGACAACGACGACCTTGAGCTTCTCCTGCACCACCCAATCCTGAAGCTTCACCAGTTCGCGCTGAAGGCGGAAGAGTTCGCGGAAATAGTGCCGTCGCCCGGCCAGATCGGAGCTCGCATCGGCGTCGCGGTCGCCCCCGGACACGCGCGTGTCGTCGAGTTCGAGCTCAAGCTCTTCATCGAGGCTATCGAGCCAGTCTTCCTTGATCTTGTCGGGTGTCATCGTGCTCTCGGTTGCTGGGCCGTTGGGGAGTTGGCGTTGGTTGCGGGCGGTTCGCGCCGGTGGCGGTCCGGGCCCATGCTTCGCCGTGCTCTATGTCGGGGCGATGACAGCCGACGTCGAGCCGGGCCGGGGAGCCGGCCGCGGGCAATGCGCGTCTTCATCTTCAGGGTGGCGTCTCGCCGGTGAGGGTGCATATGGGGTGGCACCGCGTCGCTCGACAATGGCGGCTGGTTGCGCCGAATGCAAGACGCGGGGCTTTCCCGTGCTCTGGCCGCCATTTCGGATGCGGCATCCCGAATTCCAGCCGAGCTGCGACCCATTGACAGAGCGGTCAGCTCTCCCCATTGTTTCGGAATGAACGCAGCGGCCTTTCATCTCAAGCTCCCCCGAGGGGAAACCGACGTCGCGGGCACGTAGCCCCGGCTTGGCGCCGCACGTGTCCCCACCCAGGCCGGGGGCTCTTTCCAACACATAGCCAGAGCGTTCGCGTCTCCGTATGAGGCGCGCACCATATTGCCCTTCCGCAGGTCTGTGCGTTCGCTCAGGCCGGCCTTCGCTCATAAGAGGCTCACAATGGTCTACAACTCTCCTGTCAACGAACTCCCGCAAATCGTGGTTGGTGAGGGCGAGGAGAACCGGCTGTCCACGCTCGCGTCTTCCGCCATGAGCGCGGGGCGATCGGAAAAGGTGGCGCAGGTGCTTCTTTCGGAGATGGAGCGTGCGGTGGTGGTGCCGGACGCCAAGGTGCCCGAGACCGTCGTGCGAATGAACTCGCGCATCGTGTTCTCGATCGATGGTGGTGAGAAGCGGGAAGTGGAACTCGTATTTCCAGGGGAAGCCAATATCGACCAGGGAAAGATCTCCGTGCTGACGCCGATCGGCTCGGCGTTGATCGGGCTTTCCTCCGGCCAGGCCATGACCGTGAACGGCGCCGACGGACGGCCGCACGAACTCACGGTCATTTCCGTCTTGCCTCCCCGTGCCGAGCTTTAGAAGGGGGAATTGTCGGCCCGCCCGAGCTGTGGCAGCTTGCATTCAACGGGTCCTATAACGGCGTCCCCACGCAGGAGATCGCGTGGCAACGAGCGCCGGGGAGGTAGCGATTGGCGCAAGCGGTTGGCTCTCGGGACACTGACACTTGCGGAATTGGTGTCGCCAGCACGCGTGCTCCCGGGGTTCATGATGCCGTATGCGAGCTGAAGGCCCTCCTGGACGGCGATTTTCAGCATATCCTGGCCTTTTTCTCGGCGGACTACGACGCGTCCGAGCTCGCCGCGAGGCTTTCGGAAGCCTTCCACGGCGTTGCCGTCAGCGGATGCTCGACGGCGGGCGGCATTGCTCCCGATGGGCTCATGGAAAGCGGCGTGCTCCTGATCGCGTTTCCTCGTACGGGCTTCCGCATCCACACCGGCGTGATCGAGGATGTCGATGTGCTTGGCGTCGAGCGCGCCAGCGAGATCGTGCGGGACCTTAAGGTGCGCATCGGCGAGCATGATCGCGACAAGCTTGCCGAACGCGTGTTCGGCGTCATGCTCGTCGATGGCCTGTCCAATGCCGAGGAGCCGCTGGTCGCGGCCGTGCACTGGGCGTTCGGCGACATGCAGCTCATAGGCGGGTCGGCGGGAGACGGGCTCGCCTTCCGGCAAACCACGCTGATCCACGAGGGGCGCGTGCTTACGCGCAGCGCCGTCCTCATGATGATCGAGAGCGACTATCCGTTCCGCATCTTCAAGTCGTCCAATTTCGAGCCGACGCCGATCAAGCTCGTGGTCACGGCGGCCGACGTCGAGGCCCGGACGGTGCACGAGCTCAATGCCGAGCCGGCTGCGCGCGAGTATGCGTCCGCCATCGGCCTTCTCCCGGATGAGATCGGCCCGTTCAGCTTTGCCTCCTATCCGCTTGTGGTGAAGGTGGGCGGTGACTATTACTGCCGTTCCATCCGCAACATGAACCCGGATGGAAGCCTCTCCTTCTTCTGCGCGATCGACGAGGGGCTCGTGCTCACGGTCGCGCGGCCCAACGATATGCTGAGCGCGACGGAACGCACCCTCGAAGAGATAGACCAAGCGCTCGGCGGCATCGATCTCGTGCTCGGGTTCGATTGCGTCCTGCGTCGCTTGGATGCCGAGAACCGGCAAGTCCGCCGCCAGATGGAGGACCTGTACCGGGCCTACCGCGTGGTCGGATTTCACACCTACGGCGAGCAGCTCAACTCGATGCACCTCAACCAGACGCTGACGGGCGTCGCCTTCGGCTCACGACGGAGCGTGCGATGACCGCCAGCGAACGGCTGCGCGAGGAGCTGGAGCGTCGCAATGCGAAGCTCGCGAAGATCAATGCCGCGCTGATGCAGCGCGTCGAGCGCAGCATGGACTATCAGGCGAACGCCTATTCCATCTTCCAGACCGCCATTGGCCTCGAGACGCAGGTGAAGGCGCGGACGGAGGAGCTCAAAAGCGCGCTCGACAGGCTGGAGCGGACCAACGAGCAGCTGATCAGCGCCCGCGACGGGGCCGAACGCGCCAACCGGTTCAAGACCGGCTTCTTCACGTCCGTCAGCCACGATCTGCTTCAGCCGCTGCATGCGGCGCGCCTGTCGCTCTCGGCGCTGGCCGAAATCCAAGACGCCCAGCAGCAGAAGCGTCTCGTCGGGCAGGTGGATCACGCGCTTTCCACGATCGAAGAGTTGCTGCGGACGATCCTCGATCTCTCGAAGCTCGAGTCAGGGGCCTTGAAACCCTCGCTTCAGGTCATCGATGTCGAAAGCCTCTTCCGCTCGGTGATGCTCGACATGGAGCCGATCGCGCGTGCCAAGGGGCTTGGGCTCACGGTGCGGACGCGTGATGCGGCGGTGATATCCGATCCGCTCATGCTGAGACGCATCCTGCAGAACCTGCTGGCCAATGCCGTACAGTATACGGACAGGGGCCGTGTTCTGCTTTCCGGACGCATATGCGGATCGCGTCTCCGGATCGACGTGTGGGATACGGGTCCGGGGATTGCACCCTCCGAACAGACGATGATCTTCGAGGAATTTCGCCGCGGAGCGGCCGGCCAGCGCAGCCCCGCGCTCGGCTTCGGCGTCGGTCTTTCCATCATTGCACGCATGAGCGAGGCGCTCGGTCACCGCATCGGCCTCTGCTCCAAGATGGGGCATGGCACGCGCTTCAGCGTCTATGTCCCGCTTGCCGATGAGACATCGGCAGCCGGAAGGCTACCGGCACGCCCGCAGCCATCGGCCTCGCGCGCCTACGGGCTTGCGGGCGTCAAGGCGATCGTGATCGACAACGACCGGGGCGTGCGAGAGGCCATGGGCGCGCTCCTCGATCGCTGGGGATGCGAGGCGCGCTTCGTCGGCGGACTGTCTGATATCGAAAATCTGATCGGTGGAGAGCCGGACTTCCAGCCGGATATCGTGCTCGCAGACTTCCATCTCGACGCCGGTGAATCGGGGCTGACCTCGGTCGCGAGGCTGCGGCAGGGCGGGAGCGGCTCCATTCCGGCCATCGTCATCACGGCCGATCATTCGCGTGAGGTCGCCGAAGCCGTCGCTGAGGCGGGCTGCGAGATCCTGCGCAAGCCGGTGAAGCCCGCCGAGTTGCGCGCACTCATCACGCATCTGGTCGGATGAAGCTGCGCCAAACCGCTTGGCCGCATTCGCCCGAACAGGTCTGCTCAGAGCCGTTCGAGTTTAAGTGGGGCTAGAAAACGGCTCTAAGTTTCTGTTTCTTCTTCGTTCTTATTGTTGTCGGATGCTTGTTCGCATGACTCCGCCGTGACGGGTTCCACGTTTCCGGAAGCGCTCTAGCCGCGCTTTTCTGGATCCTTGTCCGTGACACTTTCAAGCACCGCGTCGAAGTCGAGGCGCGCGACTTCGATGACGGCTTGCGTACGGGACACGACGTTGAGCTTGCGCATGATCTCGGACACATGGGCCTTGATCGTCGTTTCGCCGACGCCGAGCTCATGGGCGATCTGCTTGTTCAGCATGCCCTGGCGGACCATGTGCAGCACGCGCAGCTGCTGGCGCGTCAGCGACGCTACGCGGGCGGCGAGATCGCCCTCACGCGAAGCGGCGCCTATGCCCGGCGGCGTATAGTCCTTAGGCAGCACGACGAGGCCGGCCATCACGTCCTGAATAGCCTCCGCAAGGTCGCGCTTCTTCACGGATTTCGAGATGTAGCCCGCCGCCCCGCAGGTCATGGCCTCGTGAATGATGCGGGGATCCTCGTGCGCGGATACGACCAGGATGGGCTGCTTGGGCCGGGCGGCGCGTAGCTCGATCAGGCCGTCGAAGCCACGCGTGCCCGGCATCGACAGGTCGAGAAGCAGGAGATCGAACGGCGGCTCGCTCGCGAGCTTTTCTTGCGCTGCGGCGATCGAGGCTGCTTCGACCGTCTCGGCTTCCGGATAGACCGATTGGATGGCGAGACGCAGGGCCTCGCGGAAAAGAGGATGATCGTCGACGATCAAAAATCGGACCGTCATCGCTCGTATCCCGGCCCGTATGTCCCGGCACATTCGGCCGCCGGGGCTAACCCTGCGAAAGCAATCAACTTGGCAATCCGCTCGCTATATTCATGTTGCAGTTGAGACTGCGGCGCACGGCTTTGCAAGCGGTAATGCGCCAAATCCATGGGGCAAGGGGAACAAGACCGGCGCCGCTCCCGCACGCTTATCGCGCCTTCGGCGCGTGGCGGGCGGGGTGTGGCGGATGCATCGCGGGGAGCCTTTGCGATGGGTTGTAGGGCCGGTCCCAACTTGGAAAGCCGAAGGGCCTTGTCTATAGTGCACCGCGTCAGGATCGGGCCTGAAGGCCGGCCGGCTGCCGCGTGACCATGCCTTGCGCCCGGGGGGGAGCGGAGCACACGCCGCGAGGAGTTGGGGGCGGGATGAAGTGCAATCCTTCGCGGTGGCTCTGGGGGCTCATTCCGCTCGCGTTGCTTGGCTGGGCAACGTTCCATCTGAAACAGCCCCGGATCGAAGCGGACCTTGCCGTGCGTGCAACCGAGGCGCTGCGCAAGGCCGGACAGGCGTGGGCCAACGTGTCCATGGACGGCCGCGACGCGACCATCACCGGGCTCGCTGAAACCGACGGGGCCCCCAAAGCCGCGCTCGATATCGTGCGCGGCGTATGGGGGATACGGACAGTCCGGCTCAAGACCGATCTCTCCGGGACGGCGTCGAGCGGAGCGGGCATCGGGCCGCGAGGACGTCCGGACGATGCGGCCGCCCGGGTCGCCGATGAGCAAGCGCAGGCAGCCGCAGAGCAGGCCAAAGCGGAGGCAGAGGCCTCACGACGCGCGCGGGAGCAAACTCAGGCGGCGATCGAGGCTCAACGCGACGCGGAGCGGGCGGCGCTTGCGGCAGAGCAAGCCGAAGCGGCGAGGCGGGTCCAGCAGGCCGCCGAAGAGGAAGCTGCGCGCAAGGCTGAAGCTGAAGCCGAGGCGCGGGCTGCTGCGCAAAAAGCAAGGGAAGACGCCGAGGCCGAGGCTGCGCGGAAAGCGCAGGAGGACGCCGAGGCTGTACAGAAGGCGGAAGCGGAAGCCCGGGCAGCGGCGCTCAAGGCGCAGCAGGAGGCTGCGGCGGAGGCCGCACGCCAGGCCGCCGAGGCTGCGGCGCGGCAGGCTGCTGAAGAGGCCGCGGCCCGCGCGAGGGAGACGAACGAGGCAACAAAAGCGTGTGAGCGGCGCCTGACCGAGGCTGCGGAAAGCGGCGTGATCCTTTTCAGCCGGGCCATGGCCGATATCGATGCGGAAAGCTCGCGGACGCTGACGCGGCTTGCAGAGATCATCAACGCCTGCCCGGGCACCCGCATCGAGATCGAAGGGCATACGGATTCGGAAGGGACTGACGAGCGCAATCAGGCGCTTTCGGACCGGCGCGCGCACGCTGTGGTTGACAGCCTGGTGCAGGCGGGCGTCGCTCGGGATCGGCTTTTAGCGGTGGGCCATGGCGCCTCGCGTCCGGCGGCTTCCAACGGCACGCCGGAGGGCATGGCGCGCAACCGGCGCATCGAGTTCAAGGTCTTCGTCGACTGACGCAGCCTCAGCGTGGGGAAGGGAACGATGGACTATCTCGTTGTGACACTGTTCTGGTACCTGGCAGCCGCCTTCGCCGCCGGTCTCGTCGTCGGCTGGATCAGCTGCGGAGGCGCAGACGACTGAGGCGGTGGGCGCGTCGCCACGCCGCCACCCGAAATGTGAAGCCCGGAGCAAGGCACGGCGACGCGTGACGCGCCGTCTTCGGAAGGGGGAGTAGAAGCGTATGACGATTTTGCTGGCGCAGATTTTGCTGCTCATGCTGGGCGCTTTCCTACTCGGAGCCTCACTCGCGTGTTTCATCCGGCGTGGCTTTTCCGGCGGCGCCGACACCGCTCCGTCCGTGACGCCATCGGTTCTCGTCCAAGGCGCCGCCCTTGCTCCCGCCGCGCTCGACATTGCGGCGACCAATCGCTTCGGACGCGCGCTCGTCGATGGCCAGGGCGGAGCCATTCCGCCGATCCTTCGCAGCGGCGATCCGGTGGTCGAGGTGCAACCTTGGCCCTCTCCAGCGCCGGCGTTCGAGGCGACGGATAGAAAGCCATCGGCGGAGCACGAGTTGCCGACTGAGCCTTCGCAGTCCGATCCGGTCTTCCAACCGATTTCGACCTTGGACGAGATTGCAGGGGAGACGGCTGTCGTCCCGATGGAGCCCGAGCCAGTTGAGCCGTCAGACACGATCGATGCGGAGGCACCCCCCGAGCTAGATGATGCGATTGATCGGGCGCCCGAGGCGTCCGTGGGGCGGAGCTTTGCCGAGATGAAGCTCGCGGCCGCCGCCGCAACTGTTACGCTTGAGGAGACCGCCCGCGGCGCTGCCGAGGAGCCGGAATCCGCAGAGCAGATAGAGGCTGTGGCGGAACGCGAGTCGCAGGCTGAGCCCTTGCAGTCCGAGCCGGTCTTCCAACAGGTTTCGACCTTGGACGAGGCTGCGGAGGAGACGGCTGTTGCGTCGGTGATGGAGCCCGGGCCGGTTGAGCCGTCAGACACGATCGATGCGGATGTACCCCCCGAGCCAGATGATGCGATCGATCGGGCGCCCGTGGCGTCCGTCGGGCGGAGCTTTGCCGAGATGAAGCGTGCGGCCGGCGCAACAGTTGCGGCTGAGGAGACCGCCGGCGGCGTTGCCGAGGAGCCAGAATCGGCAACTCTGACAGAGACAGAGACAGAGACAGAGACAGAGACAGAGACAGAGACAGAGACAGAG
>NZ_DAIQCD010000015.1:0-69273 GCF_036780825.1 Hyphomicrobium sp.
TCGGATGGTGGGCACTAGAGGGATCGAACCTCTGACCCCTACCATGTCAAGGTAGTGCTCTACCGCTGAGCTAAGTGCCCATCCGAGCCTAGAATGTCATTCAGGAGCGCCCCGTATACTGGCATTGGGGGCCGGAGGCAAGCGAGGAAACCGAAGAGCCGCGATGCGCCGCAGGACTGCGGCTCCGAATGCGGGCACCGCCGCCGCGGCGACACACATCAAAGCTCGTCAAGCGGCGAGAAGGCGCTCGACCTCACGCACCAGATCCTTGAGGTGGAACGGTTTGGACAGCACGCGCGCATCTTTCGGCGCCGACGCTTCATTGTTCAGAACGACGGCCGCAAAGCCGGTGATGAACATGATTTTGAGCTCGGGGTCGATTTCGGAAGCCCGGCGCGCAAGCTCGATGCCGTCCATGCGCGGCATCACGATATCGGTGAGCAGCAGCGTAAATGGCTCCTGCTTGAGGCGCTCGTAGGCCTCCTCGCCGTTGGCGAATGCAAGCACCTCGTACCCTGCCTTGCCAAGCGCGCGCTCAAGAAAGCCACGCATGGAATCGTCGTCCTCAGCCAGCAAGATTCGGCACATCGGCATACGGGAAGGCTTGGCGGTCATGGGGATTTTTTACTCGAAATGTCCACTTATCAGTGATAGCCCATTGGGCACCAGGAATCTGACGCGAGTTTGGTAAACGGAGCGTGAAACCCCACCTACTCTCGCACCAGTTCACGCTTGGACGCCAGTCTTCGCAGGAAGTCTTGGCGGAATGCAACAGAAAGCGTCGTCCACACCGCCGCAATGAACGTTAGCGGTATGGCGCCAAGCCAGATGGACACCGCGCGACCGCGTTGGCACACTCGCCCTGTCACGTCGCGCAATCCGCTGCCGCTTCGCTCAGTATCCAACGGTGAAAACCTCGTGTGAGCCCGGACCCATGACTGCAAGGAACTTCCCGCTCTGCGCCGAGCTGCAACCACCGTTCACAATATTTTCGCCGAGCGAGCAGACGGCGCCATTCGTCCTGTGCTCGCCGCATTCAGGCCGCATCTATCCTCGGGCCTTCCTTGAGCAATCCCGCCTCGATCCGCAGACGCTACGCAAAAGCGAGGACTGCTTCGTCGACGAGTTGTTCCAGGGTGCTGCAGACCTCGGCGTACCAATGATCGCGGCCCAGTTTCCGCGCGCCTATCTGGACGTCAACCGGGAGCCTTACGAGCTCGACCCTGAGCTTTTCGCCGATCCCCTGCCCGACTACGCGAACAGTCAATCCGTGCGCGTGATCGGCGGTCTCGGTACGATCGCACGCATTGTCGCTGATGGTGAGGAGATCTACGACCAGCAGCTCCATGTGGAAGAGGCACTGGCGCGCATCCAGCAACTCTATTTTCCGTTCCACACCGCCCTGCAGGGGCTCGTGGAAGAGACGAAGGCGCGCTTCGGCTACGCCATCCTAATCGATTGCCACTCGATGCCCTCGGCCCAGATGGCGCAAAGCCACGGACCGCGGCCCGATTTCGTCCTCGGCGACCGATTCGGTACGGCGTGCGATCCCAAGCTCACTCGCTTCATCCGGGATACACTCGTTCAGGAGGGCTATGACGTGAAGCTCAACCGGCCTTACGCTGGCGGCTACATCACGGAAAGCTACGGTCGCCCCTACCGCGGGGTGCAGGCTTTGCAGATGGAGATCAACCGGGCCCTTTACCTGGACGAGGCCCGCTTTACGCGCTCGGCTGGATTCGCGCGCCTGAAGCGGGATCTCACATGCCTCGCCGAGACGCTTTTTTCCGCATTCCCAGCCATCATCGCCCAGAGGGACGCGGCGGAGTAGGGCACAGCGCGCCAGTCCTGGCCCGCCCCTCCCTCCCGAGGGCTTCAGGCAAAAAAAGGGGCCGTCCGGATGGACGGCCCAAGTCTAGGGAGGAAACGCCCAAGGAGGGCTTGTGATCCCATGGGGATCACACCGCCATATCTATGGTGCGATGCCGCGAACTGCAAGCCCAGCAGGGGCGATAAAATGTTGCAGCGCGTCATGCGCGACCAAATGGCAACGATACCGTTCAGTAACGCTATCGACCTTTCCACAAAGCAGGAAATTTTGCTGTAATTCCATGTGCGAAAGCGTCGCAACGCTACAAACAAAAAAAGGGCCGTCCAGATCGGACGGCCCAAGTCTAGGGAGGAAACGCCCAAGGAGGGCGGCAACATGGCGAGTCAGGCTCAACGATGTCGCACTGCAAGATATCGGTCGGGATGCCCTAAAAGGAAAGTGCAAAAAACGCAGAGCTGCTATTACAGGTAGGCAGGGCGGCGCCAATTAAAAGGGCGCTCCGTCAACGGACGGCAGACTTGATCGAAAGAGGCCGTCCGAACGAGCGAACGGCCCAAGTCTAGGGAGGAAACGCCCGATTGGGCTGCGGCGGCGAGACGCTTTCCTCGTAACCGCAGTTTTTTTATGCGCCTGTTCGCCGCTGCCGGCAATGCGTGCGGCGTTTTGCACCGAGCTTTGAGAAGAAGATGGTGCGTGCCCGCAACACAACAGGCAAGCAACAAACTTCTACTCTCATCATGTGTATTTATAAGATGTGGGGCGTTTTTGTCGTTGCTCTAACCGCGCGACGCACGCGAAGGCGTGCTAAGTCTTTGTTCGAGAGACCGCTTCCCCGCTGAGAGAATCTACAGCTTCCGCATCTCGAAGGAGGGGCGCTCTCCCCTACCGCACGGCTTCGGATCGCTGCGCGTCCGCCTTTATTTTTCGGATATCCATCGTGACTTCGCTTTCCCGCTCCACCTTCAAAGACCTGCTCGCGCTCGCCCACGATCTGGCCGATCAGTCGCGGGCGGCCATCCGGCCGCACTTCCGCAAGCAGATGGCCGTAGACAACAAGGCCGGAGCCGGCGGCTTCGATCCTGTCACGCGGGCGGACCAGGGGGCGGAGCGCGCCATCGTGCGGCTCCTGCGCAGCCGGGTGCCAGAGCACGGCATCATTGGAGAGGAGTATGGGGAAAGCCGGAGCGAGGCCGCCTTGCAATGGGTTGTCGATCCCATCGACGGCACACGCTCCTTCATCACCGGAACCCCCATGTGGGGGACGCTGATCGGTCTTCTTCATTCGGGCATGCCCGTACTGGGCCTCATGGATCAGCCCTACACCGGCGAGCGGTACTGGTCCGGCGAGGCGGCGGCCTATCTGCGCGAGGCTGAGGGCAAGCCCCGCCGCATCCGCACGCGCGCGTGCCCGCGCGTGGGCGATGCCCTCATGATGACCACGAGCCCCGAGCTGTTCGAGCCCGGAGACGAGACCGAAGGCTTCGAGCGCGTCCGGCGTGAGGTGCGCATGACGCGCTACGGCGGCGATTGCTATGCGTATTGCTTGCTTGCGGCGGGCTTCGTCGACCTTGTCATCGAGGCGGGGCTCAAGAGCTACGACATCGTCGCGCTGATCCCGATCATCGAACGCGCCGGCGGCCGCGTCACGACTTGGGACGGCCGCCCTGCAACAAGCGGTGGACGCATTCTCGCCGCAGGCGATCCGAAATTGCACGGTAAGGTACTGAAGCTCCTCAACCGCTAATTCCGGGCTGATCGTGGCGTATCACGCAGCGATCTCGTCGAGGCCCATGTAGGCGTCGAAGGCGGCCCAGAAGCGGAGGCGGATCGAATCCGCCTCCTGCAGGATCTCGTGGCGCGAGGACGGAAGCAGCACGTGCGTGCCGACCTTCAGGCCGATGGCGAAATCTTCGGTGGCGCGCGAGCAGACGATCTCGTCCTTGCCGGCGACGAAGATCATCATCGGGACCCGCACCGAGGCGGCATATCCATCCGCGGCGACCAAAGACATCGAGCGATAGGCCGCCCGCAGCCACCCGATCGTCGGCGATCCGAGGCCGAGCGAAGGGTCGGTATCGAGCACCGCCTTGTTGCGATGCCATCGCTCGCGATCAGAGGTGAGAGGGTTGCCCTCGAACGGCCCCTGCTCCGCGATCGTATCGCTCCCGCCCCTGATGTACTTGCCGGACAAGCCGAGAAGGCAGGCGGCCTCCGCATAGGCGCGGGCCAGGGGCTGCGGATAGCCGACCCGCTGATCGGCGAACGCGATCATCGGCGCGGTGAGGATCATGCGCTCGAACCAGGAGCCGGGCCGGGCGGCATTGCGCAGCAGCACATTGGCGCCCATCGAGTGACCGAGCGCCAGGAACGGCGGCGGGCAATCCGGCAGCACCACCTCCCTCATGAGCAGGGCAAGGTCGCTCTCGTATTCGCGGAACGAGCGCACATGGCCTTTGCGCGGATTGGCCAGCGGACGCGACGAGCCACCCTGCCCACGCCAGTCCATGGTTGCCACGGCAAAACCGCGCCGGCGCAGGTCGGCCACCACCTCGAAGTATTTCTCGACGAACTCGCCGCGCCCTCCGAGCAGACATACGGTGCCGCGGCGGGGCCCACGCGTCGCCGCCCAGCGGACGAACCTGAGGCGCGCGCCGTCAGCCGTCTTGAGCTCACCGGCAACAGCACCGCCAGGGACCGGATTCTTGGCCAGCGCTACAAGCTTCATGCTTCCGCATCCCGATCTGCAAATCATCGGCAAGACTAGAGCATTTTCCGTTCGCTTGCGCTCACTGCAAATTCTCTAGCTATTTGTTTGAGCGAGCATCTTCACCCATTCGGCCGATGCCGCCCGAATGGGATCTGCTCTAGCATGAGCGATGATGACATCCAGCGCGGGCGCGCATGAAGCGGAGAGCCAGCCGGTCTCCTTCGAGCGGCTTCACCCACGCGCGCCATTTCCGATCAAGACGGGCTTGCTCTCGCTATTTCACCCAGCGCCAGTCCCGATAGGCAACGCCGCGGTGAGCCGGCCTTGCCGCAAGCACCTCGCCGGAGCAGCGATCCACGCGCAAGTCGAATGGGCGCCGGCTATCGTACCGGCGGGCGCGGATGTGGACGATGCTGCCATCGCCGCCCATGGGCCGCACGTCGCTCCATCCCTGGCGACGCAGCTCGCTCCGGACCTCCCAGCGCTCAAGACAGACATCATAGCGCTCGGTGTAGCGCTCGACGCGGACAGGCGGCCGTTCGGCGTAGCGCGGCGGCGGTGCATCGGGTGGCGGCACCGGCACGGGATAGCCGTCCTTGATCGAGCCGGGACGCCTCGCGCCCATGTCGTAGCCATCGTCACCCGTATCGTAGGCATCGTCGTAAGTCTGGGCCGCATAGCCATCGCCATACAGATCAGCGGTGGAAGCGGCGCGCGGAAATGTCAGCACGGCCGCAGCGACGGCCGCCGTCAGGCAGCCCGTGAACAATGACGCTCTCATAGCTTACTCCGGATCAACTTCGACACGCCCGCACGCGAGATCCAGGGCGGGAAAGGAACGCAAATCGTTGGTCACTGCACATGAACGCGAGATGAAGAGTTATGGTTTTTTCGTTTCAAACGCTCGGCTTGTCTCCCGCCGGTCTCTCGCCGGCCAGAAATCCTGCGCAGAGGGCAGCGCCCCTTGAAGGGTGCAGAGCGCCTCCTAAATGAAGGGTACGCGCACGCCCTTTGCGGGTGCGCGGGTTCAGAGATCCGGCCCACTGCGGGCGGATCCCGATCAGTCGCTTCTTCAGGAGGACTAACGTTATGCGACATTTCGATCTTACACCACTCTACCGCTCGACCGTTGGCTTCGATCGGCTCGCGCAGCTTTTCGACAGCGTGGCGGGCGGGGAATTCGATGCGCCCTATCCGCCTTACAACATCGAGCGTCTCGGCGAGAATGAGTACCGCATCACCATGGCGGTGGCCGGCTTCGCCGTCGACGAGCTCAAAGTGGACGTCAAGGAGAGCACACTGTCGGTGCGTGGCGAGAAGAAGGCAGAGGTGAACGAAGGCGACGAGCGGCGCTACCTGCATCGCGGCATCGCCAGCCGCAGCTTCGAGCGTCGCTTCCAGCTCGCCGACCATGTGGAAGTGAAGGGCGCCGACCTCAAGGACGGGCTCCTGCACATCGATCTCATCCGGAACCTGCCGGAGCGCATGCGCCCGCGGTCGGTTGCGATCGGTTCAGCCGAGCCTGCCAAAATCGAAGCCCAGGCCTAACCAACTCCCGGAGGAGCCGGTATCCCTCCCCCATCCGGCTCCTCACCCAGGGCGGCGGCATTCGTGCCGCCGCCCTTTTTGTCGCTGTCTTTCTTCAATCTTGCCTCGAAACCCGCTTGTGCGGCAGAATAAAATCTGCGAAATTTTTCGACTGAAAGGTCAGCATTCCTGTCCTTTGTATTCTTTTGCCTTTACGCAATCTTTGCGTAGGCCGTGGCAAACTGGGCGCGTTTTTCAGCTTGGACGAGAGCAGCACAAACGCTGCGCCCCAAGCTTCGGAGGTGGATTGCGGTGGTCGCAGAGCTGCCACGTCTCGTAAGCGGTTGTCCGCCGGACGGCGCAAGAGCCTGATCGCCAGGCTTCCGCCAAGCGCCCCTTAGCGCGCAGACGTGCAGCAAAAGAATTACGGGATCCGCATTCCGACCATCGATCGGTTCGAGCGGATGGCGCTGAGCCAGTCTCCAAGGAGACGGCGCCGTGACCCCGAGGACCACGTCCATGACCAGCAACACGCCGTTTCTCGGCACCTTTGAGCGTCCGCATGCGCAAGGCCTTTTCGACCCTAGGCTCGAGCGTGATTCCTGCGGCGTCGGCTTCATCGCAAATCTCAACGGCACGGCGTCGCACCGTGTGATCTCCAACGCCCTCGAGATGCTGCGCAACCTCGAGCATCGCGGCGCATCCGGCGCCGACCCGCTGGCGGGGGACGGTGCCGGCGTGCTGATCCAGATCCCGCACGCACTTTTACTTCAAGACTGCGCCAAGCTCGGCTTCAGGCTGCCGGACGCGCGGGGCTATGCCGTCGGCCAGCTCTTCATGCCACAAGACGAGAGGCTGGAGCGTCACTGCCGGAGCGTGTGGGAGCGGGTGCTCGGCGAGGAAGGCCTCGCACTCATCGGCTGGCGCGCGGTTCCGGTCGACAACTCCTGTCTTTCGGACATGGTGCGCGCCACCGAGCCGGCGCATCGGCAAATTCTGATCGCACGCCCCAAGGGCATGAGCGAGGACGCCTTCGAGCGGCGGCTCTATCTCGTGCGCAAGATCGTCTCCAATGCAATCCACGCCTCCTATCATGGCCGCGACATCGGCCACTACACGGTGAGCCTTTCCTGCCGCACCGTCGTCTACAAGGGGATGTTCCTCTCCTACCAAGTCGGCGCCTACTACAGAGATCTCGCAGACCCACGCACGGTTTCGGCGATGGCGCTCGTTCACCAGCGCTTCTCCACCAACACGTTTCCATCATGGAAGCTCGCGCATCCCTATCGCATGGTTGCCCACAACGGTGAGATCAACACGCTGCGCGGCAACGTGAACTGGATGGCAGCCCGGCAGGCCTCCATCTCCTCGCCGCTGTTCGGCGACGATCTCGAGAAGCTGTGGCCGATCTCGTATGAGGGCCAATCGGACACGGCCTGCTTCGACAATGCGCTCGAGTTCCTCGTCATGGGCGGGTACAGCCTAGCGCACGCGGCCATGATGCTGATCCCCGAAGCGTGGGCCGGCAATCCGCTGATGGATGCCCGGCTGCGCGCCTTCTACGAGTATCACGCGAGCCTCATGGAGCCGTGGGACGGACCCGCGGCCATGGCGTTCACCGACGGGCGGCAGATCGGCGCCACGCTCGACCGCAACGGCCTGCGGCCGGCGCGCTATCTCGTGACCCGCGACGGCATGGTGATCATGAGCTCGGAGGCGGGTGTCCTTCGCGTGCCGGAACGGGAGATCGTTAAGAAGTGGCGCCTGCAGCCGGGAAAGATGCTGCTCATCGATCTCGAGAGGGGGCGCATCGTCTCCGATGACGAGCTCAAAGCGGAGCTGTCCGCAAAGCATCCCTACGCGAGCTGGGTGAAGCGTACGCAGATCCTGGTCTCGGACCTGCCGCTTTCCGCCACGCTCGAAGCACCGCGCCAGAGCAATGCCTCGCTGCTCGACCTGCAGCAGGCCTTTGGCTACACGCAGGAGAGCCTCAAGCTTCTCATGGCGCCGATGGGAGCGAGGGGCGAGGAGCCGATCGGCGCCATGGGCAACGATGCGCCAATCTCCGCGCTCTCCAACAAATCGAAGCTGCTCCACACCTACTTCAAGCAAAACTTCGCGCAGGTCACCAACCCGCCGATCGACAGCATCCGCGAGCAGCTGGTGATGAGCCTCGTCTCCTTCATCGGGCCGCGGCCGAATCTCCTCGATCTCGAAGGCACGTCGAAGGTGAAGCGTCTCGAGGCGAGCCAGCCGATCCTCACCAACGAGGATCTCGAGCGCATCCGGCAAATCGGCGCGGTGAAGGACAACCACTTCGCTTCAATCACCATCGACATCACCTATCCCGCCGACACGGGGCCTTTCGGCATGGGGCCCGCCGTCGATGTCATCTGCGCCGAGGCCGAGGAAGCCGTGCGCACGAAGGGCTGCAACATCATCATTCTCTCGGACCGGCGCACAGGCCCGGACCGGATACCCATCCCCTCCCTGCTCGCGACGTCGGCCGTCCACCATCACCTCATCCGGCAAGGACTCAGGACGTCCGTCGGTCTCGTCGTCGAGACGGGCGAGGCACACGAGGTGCACCAGTTCTGCACGCTCGCGGGCTATGGCGCGGAGGCGATCAATCCCTATCTCGCCTTCGACACCCTCGCCACCATGGCGCCGGAGCTCGACGCCGAACTCACGCCCGAGGACGTTAAGAAGCGCTATATCAAGGCCATCGGCAAGGCGCTGCTCAAGGTCATGGCCAAGATGGGCATCTCGACCTATCAGTCCTACTGCGGGGCGCAGATCTTCGATGCTGTGGGGCTCGCGACGCCGTTCGTCAGCAAATACTTCACGGGCACGCATACCTCCATCGAAGGCGTGGGCCTTGACGAGATCGCCCGCGAGACTTTCGAGCGTCACACGGCAGCGTTCGGCAATGCGCCGGTGCTCGCCGATGCGCTCGACGTCGGCGGCGACTACGCCTACCGCGTGCGCGGCGAAGCCCACGTCTGGCGGCCGACCGTCGTCGCCGATCTGCAGCACGCCGTGCGCGGCACCGAGCCGGCCGATGCTATGTCCGGGCGTATCCCGCAGACCTACCGCGATTACGCCCAAGCCATCGACACACAGTCGGAACAGCTTTTCACCATTCGCGGCCTCTTCCGCATCCGCTCCGCCGAACGCATGGGGCGCACGCCGGTGCCGCTCGACGAGGTGGAACCCGCGGCCGAGATCGTGAAGCGCTTCGCGACGGGCGCCATGAGTTTCGGCTCGATCTCACGGGAAGCTCACACGACGCTCGCGATCGCCATGAACCGCATCGGCGGCAAGTCGAACACCGGCGAGGGCGGCGAGGAGAGAGACCGGTTCAAGCCGCTCGCCAACGGCGATTCCATGCGCTCGGCGATCAAGCAGGTCGCGTCGGGCCGCTTCGGCGTCACCACCGAGTACCTCGTCAACGCCGACATGATGCAAATTAAGATGGCGCAAGGGGCCAAGCCCGGTGAAGGCGGGCAGCTTCCCGGCCACAAGGTGGACGCGACCATTGCCCGTGTGCGCCATTCCACGCCCGGCGTCGGCCTCATTTCGCCGCCGCCGCATCATGACATCTATTCGATCGAGGATCTGGCGCAGCTCATCTTCGATCTCAAGAACGTCAACCCGGAGGGCCTCGTCTCAGTGAAGCTCGTCTCCGAGGTAGGCGTCGGAACGGTTGCGGCCGGCGTCGCCAAGGCGCGCGCCGATCACGTCACCATCTCAGGCTTCGAAGGCGGCACGGGCGCCTCTCCGCTGACCTCGCTCAAGCATGCGGGCAGCCCTTGGGAGATCGGACTTGCGGAGACGCACCAGACGCTGGTGCTCAACCGGTTGCGCGGGCGCATCGCCGTGCAGGTCGACGGCGGCATCCGCACCGGACGCGACGTCGTCGTCGGCGCGCTGCTCGGCGCGGACGAGTTCGGCTTTGCGACGGCGCCGCTGATCGCCGCCGGCTGCATCATGATGCGCAAGTGCCATCTCAACACCTGCCCGGTGGGCGTGGCGACACAAGATCCGGTGCTGCGCGCCCGCTTCACTGGCAAGCCCGAGCACGTCATCAACTACTTCTTCTTCGTCGCCGAGGAAGTGCGGGAGATCATGGCTGCCATGGGCTGGCGCCGCTTCGACGACATGATCGGACAGAGCGACTGGCTCGATGCGGAGCGGGCCATTTCACACTGGAAGGCGCGCGGGCTCGATTTCTCGAAGGTGCTCCACAAGCCCAGCGCGGCCGAGAGCGTCGCGATCCGCCATTGCGAGGCGCAGAACCATGGCCTCGACAAGGTGCTCGACAATACGCTGATCAAGGCGGCCCTGCCGGCGCTCGATGGCCGCAAGCCGGTGAAGGCCGCGTTCGCGATCAAGAACACGGACCGCGCGGCCGGGACCATGCTTTCCGGAGAGATCGCCAAACGCTACGGCCACGCCGGCCTGCCGGACGATACCATCTGGCTCACCTTCAAAGGCACCGCAGGCCAGAGCTTCGGCGCATGGGCGGCACACGGGCTGACCCTCGACCTCGTCGGTGAGGGCAACGACTATGTCGGCAAGGGCTTGTCGGGTGGCACCCTTATCGTGCGGCCGGACCCTGCATCCGGCATCGTACCCGAAGAGAGCATCATCGCCGGCAATACGGTGCTCTATGGAGCCATCGAGGGTGCCTGCTATTGCCGAGGCATCGCCGGCGAGCGCTTCGCCGTTCGCAACTCCGGCGCCTATGCCGTCGTCGAAGGCACGGGCGACCATGGCTGCGAGTACATGACGGGCGGCTGTGTCGTGGTGCTCGGGCCGACCGGGCGCAACTTCGCCGCCGGCATGTCGGGCGGCGTCGCCTACGTGCTCGACGAGGCCGGCGATTTCGATACGCGGCTCAACACCGAGATGGTGGAACTCGAGACGCTGGCGGGCGATGCAGCGCTCATAGCACGGCTCGCCAAAACCAATGGCGAGAGCGCCAACCGGCCGCTCGCTGACGTGATGCTCGATATGCGCCGGCAAGACCTCGAGCGGCTGCATGCCCTGATCGTGCGCCATGCGCACTATACGAACTCAGCCAAGGCTAAGACGATCCTCGCCGATTGGGCGTTCTACGTGCCGATGTTCAAGAAGGTGATGCCAATCGAATATCGGCGCGCGCTGGCCGAGCTTGCAAAGAGAAGCACGCCAGCCACGACGGCTCAGGTACAGGCTTAGAGAAGGCGGAATACAATGGGAAAGCCGACCGGATTTCTCGAGTTCGACCGCGCGGATCGCATGTACGAGCCCGCCGAGAGCCGCATCAAGCATTGGCACGAATTCGTGCGGCCGCTGCCGGATCCGGCTGTGAAGGTTCAAGCTGCGCGCTGCATGGACTGCGGGATTCCCTATTGCCACAGCGGATGTCCGGTCAACAACCAGATCCCGGACTGGAACGACCTCGTCTTTCGCGGCGACTGGAAGCGGGCCTCTCAGAACCTCCACTCCACGAATAACTTCCCGGAAGTGACGGGACGCATCTGCCCCGCACCGTGCGAGGCCGCCTGCACGCTCAACATCGATGACGCGCCGGTGACCATCAAGACCATCGAATGCACGATCGCCGATCATGCCTTCGAGGCCGGATGGATTACGCCGCAGCCTGCCGAGACGAAAACCGGCAAGAGGATCGCGATCGTCGGATCCGGCCCGGCGGGTCTTGCCGCCGCTCAACAGCTCGCGCGGGCTGGGCACGAGGTGCACGTCTACGAGAAGAACGCGCGGCCCGGCGGACTGCTGACCTACGGCATCCCCGACTTCAAGATGGAGAAGCACATCGTCGCCCGACGCCAGAAGCAGATGGAGGCCGAAGGCGTCGTCTTTCATCTCGGCGTGAACGTCGGCGCCGACATTCCTGCACGCGAGCTCGAGGCTCAACATGATGCGGTGTTGCTCGCCATCGGCTCGGAAACGCCGTTCGACTTCTTCGCCGCGTCTCCCGGTCGCGATCTCGACGGCATTCATTTCGCCATGGACTTCCTCACGCAGCAGAACCGGCGCATCGCCCGCGAACCTCAGCTTCGCGGCACGCGAGAGATCTCGGCCAAAGGCAAGCACGTCATCGTCATCGGCGGCGGCGACACGGGCTCCGACTGCATCGGGACGTCGTTTCGCCAAGGCGCGAAATCAGTAACGCAGCTCGAGATCATGCCGAAGCCGCCGCTCAAGGAGAACAAGGCGCTCACTTGGCCGGGCTGGCCGCTCAAGCTCCGTATCTCGACCTCACAGGCCGAAGGCGCCGTGACCGAATATGCCGTGTCGACGACGGGCTTCTCGGGCGAAGGCGGCCGCGTAAGCAAGCTTCATTACGTGCATGTCGACGGAAAGCTGCAGCCCGTCCCGGGATCGGACGCGGAGCTGGATGCAGAGCTCGTGCTCTTCGCTATGGGCTTTTCGGGACCAAGCGACGGAGGCGTTCTGTCCGGCTTCGGGCTGGAGACGGTGCCGCGCGGACGCTTCAAGGGGCTCAACGCCAACGATCGCGACTATCGCCTGCCGGGCAGCTGCAAGCTGTTCGCCGCCGGTGACGTTCGGCGCGGGCAATCGCTCGTCGTGTGGGCGATCCGGGAGGGACGCCAGGCGGCCGCGGCCATCGACGCGTTTCTGATGGGCCGCACGGTGCTCCCGAGATAGCGGCGCGCATTCGCTCTCGTGTGGTCATTACGTCGTCGCAACGCGCGTCGGAGCACTGTGGACATCGCGTGGCGATGGGGCTTCGTTCCGCCATTTTCCATGCATGGCTTCGCCTGATTTTTTTGCTTGCATAGCTCCGCCCGGTCTTTTTGTTTGCATGGCTTCGCCGGGTCTTTTGTTTGCATGGCTTCGCCATGACTTCCCACTTTTCCGGAAGCGCTTTCTCAGAGATCGCGCTTCTGGTCGGAAAACCGGTTCCCACTTTTCCGGAAGCGCTTTCTCAGAGATCGCGCTTCTGGTCGGAAAACCGGTTCCCACTTTTCCGGAAGCGCTCTCTTGGTGGCCGCGCTTCCGGCCGGAAAACCGGTTCCCACTTTTCCGGAAGCGCTCTAGGATCAGAGATGCTTTGACCTTGATCAGCACGGGCATGCGGCCACCTGAGTACCCTTGATCCGCAGCGCGCGAGTGCCCAGGTCTCTAGAAGGGGAACTCCGCGATCAACCACTAGGGAGCAGATATGATCACTCCGCTCGAAATCTCGTTTATCGGGCTCGACAAAAGTCCCGCAATCGAAGCCAGGATTGCGGAGCGCGCGGCGAAGCTCGAAAAGCATTTCGATCGCATAACGCATTGCCGCGTTGTGGTGGCGGCGCCCCACAAGCACTCCCACAAGGGCAAATCCTACGAGATCAGGATCGATATCGGGCTACCCGGCACGGCCCCATTGATCGTCACCCACGAGGCAGCAGTCGCGCAGGCACAGGAGGATCTCAAGATCGCGCTGCGCGATGCCTTCGACGCGGTGGATCGCCGGTTGAACGAACTGATCGAGAAAAAGACCACCGCGGCGCGCGTCGAGAGCAAACGCCGGCGGCCGGCAAGAGCCATAAGCGAAGTGTAGACCTTCGACGACTGGGAGGGGGCCGGTCTTTCCGCCTCCCCTCCTCTGTCGCGGCGAGAGGATATAGCTGCGGCGGCGCGTGGAAGCCATGCTCGCTGCAATCGAAAGCATTCGCTCTTAGAGTGCTTCCGGAAGCGTGGGGAACCGGTTTTCCGAAGAGAAGCACGATCGAACAAAAGCCCAGAGCCGTTCTCCGATTCCGCTGGCTCTAGGATGCGGAGGCTGCGTGAGCCATTCCGATTTCAGTGAGATCGGCATCAGATTTAATTCCGGATCTTGCGGCGCTGCGCTGCCGGCGCCTTCGGCTTATCATCAGTTGCTGTAGCGCCCGTCACTACCGGGTCGCCATCAGGCAGGAAAGCTGCTTCCGTCGGCGGTGCGGGGCGCGGCCACGTTGCATCGTCAGCTCGCCCGGGCTTCGGGGGTAGGCGCTCGCCTTTGAACAGAACCCGGAAGTAAGGAGATTGCGAAGGCGACAGCCGCCGATGGCCGCCCGCTTGACCCGCACCCGTCGCCAGCGCCACGGTGCTCATGACCGTCAGGCCTCCGGGGATCTCATCGACCACCGACTCCCCCAGCTGCGACGGACGATCGACACTTTCCCGACGCGTCACCAACGCCACGACAGAGGCCGAGATGGCCGGCCGCACGATGTCGAGCGCTACGATCTCCTCACGCCCCGTCTCGCTCACGATGCGAAGATTGACCCGGCCGTTGTCCGCTTTCTGATCTCCGGGACCACCATCCTTAGCCCCTGGTATTTGCGTTCCCCCGCCGCTTTGAGATCCTGCCCCTGCGCCGTCCGATGTTTCGGCGAGCTTCGCGCGATCGGGATTGATCTTCGCCTGCTCGGCCTCATCGCCGTCGAGAGGAACAGCGCGGTCGGCGCGCGCCTGCGTCAAGTCACGGCGCAACTCGCGATCGACGAAGTAGGCGAGCTTCTTGTTGCCTTCCCAGGTGAAATAAACGCCGTCGCCGGCGCGTAATCGGCGGATCTTGCCGGTGACGTCAGGACCGTATTGGCTCCAGCCGCCGCTCTCGTCGATGAACACCGCATAGGCGTCGACATACTTGGCGCCATTCAGGTAGACGCGCTCGCGCAGGACGTTGTTCATCGTCTGCACGTCCTCGTTGGCATCGCTACGGCGCACGCCGGGAAGACCGACCCAGTACGTGGCCACGTTGCGACGGCGCAGCATCTTGAGCAGGCGGTCGCTACGGGCCGCATACTCGCGGCGCCAGCCCTCCGTTCCGACCATCAGCCGCTTTCCACTCGCGGGGTCGCGCACAGAAACGCGATCCCACGCGCCCATCATCAGGATGGCGATCTGCGCTGGTTCGGCTTTCAGCCGCTCTTCGAGCTCAACGAGCTTCTGGTCGAAGTCACGTCGCATGAGGCCGCCGATCGAAAGCGGCGTGCCGCGAAGCACCACGCGGGCGTCCTTCTGAAAGGTGTCGCGTGCGCCGCCGAGCAGCCCTTCCGCGAGATCGTCTCCGATCACAACCAGGTTGTAGGTGTCATTCGGCGGGAACGGCGTGATGAAGCTGGTGCCGGCAGGATCGTCCTGCGACGCGGCCGGTCCGGGCGCCGACAGGAAAGCCGCCAGCAAGGCGAGGAGCGAAAGCGTGAGGCGCCTGTGCATGCCGTTCTCGAATGGACGCATTGCGGCGCGGGCCAGCCGCTACCGCGACGCGGATCTTCGCATGTGATCAAGAACGGCATCGGAGGGCCAGCAGTCAACCTTCAAGTTGTTGGCCCGCTCGTAAAGACCGATGACCTTGCGCGTGTTGGAGCCGACCTTGCCGTCGATCTTCTCGACATCATAGCCGAGGCTCGTCAGACGAGTCTGAATCTCCTCGATGTTGCTCGTCTTCTGCGGGCCTGTGCCGCCCCAGGGCGTGACGAAGTCGCCGGCGCCGGCGATGCGATCCGCGAGATGGCCGACGAAGACGGCGTAGAGATCCGACATGTTGTAGCGGCGGATCACCTTATAGTTCTCGAGCACCAGGAACGACGGGCCATAGCCGCCCGCGGGGCTCATCAGATACGCCTCGAGCGCCAGTTGCTGCTCGGTCCATGGGCGGCCGTTGGCACGCTTGAGGCCGAGCTTTGCCCAGTCGGCAATGGTGCGCGCCTGCGTCGGGCCCTCGTAGCCGCAATCCGCCTCGCGCGTGAGCTTCACTTCATAGCCCCAGGTCTGGCCGGCGACCCAGCCCTTGCCCTTGAGCTGGCTCGCGGCCGAAGCCAGGGCGTCCGGAACCGAGGTCCAGATGTCGGCCTTGCCGTCGCCATCGAGATCATGGGCATGGACGAAATACTCGCTCGGCATGAATTGCGTGAGCCCCATGGCGCCCGCCCACGAGGAGCGCATCCGTGCACGCGGGATACCGGCTTCCAGCATGCGCAGCGCGGCGATCAGCTCCGCGCGAAACATTTCCTTGCGACGGCCGAGATAGGCTTGCGTCGCGACCGCTGTGATCGCGTCATGGGGAAGCTTGTGGTGGCCGAAAGCGGTCTCGCGTCCCCAGATGGCCAAGACCGAATATCGATCGACGCCGAGTTCGCGCTCGATCCTTTCAAGCGTTGCCTTGTGCTTGGCGAGGAGATCCCGGCCGGTCGCTGCGAGGCGCATGAGATAGGCGCGATCCAGATAGTCGCCCGGCGCGCGCGTGAACTCGGCCTGCCCGCCCGAGCCGCTCGCGCGCCGGCCAGGAAGTTCGAGGTCGGGCAGCTTGAGATCCGGCTTGAAGCTTTTGAGGGCGGCATCAAAGGTGGCACGCGAGACGCCTGCCGCTTGAGCCTCGGGCCACAAGCCTTCGATCCAGGCGTCCAGTTTCGCGTCGGCCGCTGCTGCCTGCGGCAGGAGCATGGCGGCCATCAGCAGCGCCAAGCCCGCCGCCAAAAGGCGCGAGCAAAGGAACGCGTGCACGCGAGCAAATGTCCGGAGGTGGCGGCTCATCGTGATCTCAGCATCGTGCGTAGCCTCACAGTTGCCTCTTTTTGTATTATCCAGGTTCAGAGTTTCCGGTTCTCTCCCCCGTGTCTGGGATTCGGGGCATTTTTACGGCCCTGCCCTCCTTGTTCGCATCTGGCCGGAACCGTTCGGTCGCGCGGGCATTGCGCCATGGCCGTGCAGCCTCAATCGGCTAAGCTCTTCCAACGGAGATATCGTCGCGGCTCCTGCTTCCTCCGTCCTTCGCGTCCGCGGCCCCTCCACGTCCCTCCTCCCAATCTCGGTGTTCTGATGACCAAACCTAAGCGCATTCGCAAAGCCGTGCTGCCCGTCGCGGGGCTGGGCACCCGATTCCTGCCCGCGACGAAGGCGGTGCCGAAGGAAATGCTGACCATCGTCGACCGCCCGGCGATCCAGCATGTCGTCAACGAGGCACGTGCGGCGGGCATCGAGCATTTCGTGTTCGTCACCGGGCGCGGCAAGAGCGCCATCGAGGATCATTTCGATCACCAGTTCGAGCTCGAGGCGACGCTCTCGGCCAAGAAGAAAACCCGCGAGCTCGAAGACCTGCTGGCCGAGCTTCCCGCAGCGGGGCAGACGAGCTTCACACGCCAGCAGGCGCCGCTCGGCCTCGGCCACGCCGTGTGGTGCGCGCGAGACATCATCGGCAACGAGCCGTTCGCGCTGCTGCTTCCCGATATGCTCCATCACGGCGCTGCTCCTTGCCTCGGCGAGATGATCGAGGCGCACACACAAACTGGCGGCAACCTGATCGCCGTTTCACCGGTGCCGGAGGACCAGACGCATCAATACGGCATCGTCGGCGTGGAAGATCCGAAGGCGAAGGTCAGCCGCATCACCTCCATGGTTGAAAAGCCGCCCAAGGGAACGGCGCCGTCGAACCTTCACATCACGGGGCGCTACATCCTCGAGCCGGAAATCTTCGACCTGCTCGCGCGCCAGGAGGCCGGGGCGGGCGGAGAGATCCAGCTCACCGACTCCATGATCGCCCTCAGTAAAGATCCGCAGCATGCCTTCCATGCGGTACGCTTCGACGGCGACATCTACGACTGCGGCTCGAAGATCGGCTTCCTGCTGGCCAATGTTGCCTATGCGCTCGAGCGTGAGGATCTCGGCCCGGAACTCAAGGCTGCCCTCAAGGCGCTCGTCTGAAGACGGATCAATTCGCCCTTGAGAGACTTGCAGAGCGCGCTGGCTCACGCCTAAAAATTGCCAAATTCGAGCAGCGCGGCACGATGTTGCCCGTTTCAGGTGTCATGGGGTTCGGCTATGTTCGGGGGCTCTCGTCAAACGACATCCCGCATCCGGCGCTTTGCTCTCGCCGGAAAATAGCAGCGCACGGGCGGAGACTTTGAATGGCACGCAAGCGATCCGATGTGACTTCGCCCTCCGCGCACAAGTCGCTGACGCCGCCCGGGCTGTTCCTGGTGCGCATGCTCGTATTCCTCACCCTGGTCGCCTTCCTGACCGTGATCCTGCACGAGCAATTGACCACCGCGATCATGAACAATCCGGGGCTCAACGGCCTCATCATCGGCGTTCTGTTCATCGGCATCATCTATTCATTCCGGCAAGTGGTCCGGCTCTATCCCGAGATCCGCTTCGTCAACGCATTCCGCATCTCGGACCCGGGGCTCGCAAGCACGCACCAGCCGGTGCTGCTGGCACCGATGGCCACCATGCTGCGCGACCGGACAGGAACCCTCTCGCTGTCGACGGTCTCGATGCGGACGATTATGGACAGCATCTCGTCGCGGCTTGATGAAGCCCGCGATACGGGGCGATACATGGTCGGGCTGCTCGTGTTCCTCGGGCTGCTCGGCACCTTCTGGGGGCTTCTCGAAACCATCCAGTCCGTCGGTGGCGCCATCAGTGCGCTCGACACATCGACCGAGACCGTCACCGTGTTCGACGAGCTCAAAGCGGGGCTGGCTGCGCCGCTCAAGGGCATGGGGACGGCGTTCTCCTCATCGCTCCTCGGCCTCTCGGGCTCTCTGATTATCGGCTTCCTCGAACTGCAGGCGAACCACGCGCAGAACCGCTTCTACAATGAGCTCGAGGAGTGGCTCTCCGGCATCACCGAACTGACGCCCGGAGCATCAAGTGCCACAGAGCTCGCGAGCCGGCAGCTCCTCTCGGCTGTCTATGAGATGCAGCGGGCGGTGGACGATCTCTCGGCACGGCTCCAGGAGAACGGGGGGCCGAGACCGCCATCAGAGCCCGGCGCCGACCAGCCGGTGCGCGATCTCGCCCGCGGCGTGAACCAGCTCGTTACCCAGATGCGCAAGGAGCAGAAGGTCGTGCGGGAGTGGGTGGACGAGCAGGCCGCCCAGCAGACGGAAGTGACCAGCGTGCTGCGCGAGCTTGCTCAGAACATGCTCAAGAAGGGCGGCTAGCGCGATGGCCGCGACAGGCACGCCCATGACGATGGCGCCGCGCGTGTCTCGGCAGCTCGCTGCCCAGGGCGGACTGCGGCGGCCTCTGGAAGCGGAGCACTAGCATGGCGCGAGGGCGCTCACGGCGCGGCGGCGAATACGGCGAGTTCTGGCCGGCCTACGTGGACGTGCTCAGCACGCTGCTCCTCGTCGTCACCTTCCTGATGTCGATCTTCATGATCTCGCAGTATTTCGCGACACAGGAGGCCAGCGGCAAGGACACCGCGCTCGCCCGCCTCAACCGGCAGATCGCCGAGCTGACGAGCCTGCTCTCGCTCGAGAAGGGCAAATCGCGCTCGGCGGAGGATGAGCTTGCGGCGTTGCAGGCAACGCTCGCCGATCTGCAGCAGGAGAAGACGCGGCTCTCTGGCTTCGCGCTGAGCGGAGACGAAAAGGCCAAGGCTGCGGAGGGACGCATCCAATCGCTCGAGGCGGACCTCGACGCGCAGAAGACCATCTCCAACGAAGCGCTCGCCAAAGTCGATCTGCTGAACCAGCAGATGCTGGCCCTGCGCCGCCAGCTCGCCGCCCTCAACGAAGCGCTCGAAGCATCCGAGAAAAAGGACCAGGATAGTCAGGACCGGATCAAGGATCTCGGTGCTCGCCTCAATGCGGCCCTCGCCCGGCAGGTGCAGGAGCTGCAGCGCTATCGCTCCGATTTCTTCGGCCGGCTGCGCGAGCTGCTCAAGGACCGCAAGGACATCCGTGTCGTGGGCGACCGGTTCGTGTTCGAATCCGAAGTTCTATTCCCGTCCGGATCGGCGACGCTGACGCCGGAGGGGCTTGCGGCCATGGATCAGCTCGCGATTGCCATCGCGGATCTCGCCCGGACCATTCCGCCTGAGATCGACTGGGCGCTGCAAGTGGACGGGCACACCGACGTCCGCCCCATCGCGAGCTTCCAATTCCCCTCGAACTGGGAGCTTTCGACGGCGCGCGCAGTGTCTGTCGTCAAATATCTCGTCTCGCGCGGGGTTCCGGCTGAGCATCTCGTGGCCGCCGGGCACGGCGAGTTCCAGCCGCTGGAGAAAGGTTCCGACGAGGAGAGCCTGCGCCGCAACCGGCGCATCGAACTCAAGCTGACGAACCGGTAAGGGCGACCTTCATCCCATAAGGGACGGTGGATCAAAGAGCAGGCAAGTCTCGAAAGATCCGGAACGCGTATTCCCGGCCACTTTGAGAATGGACGTAATAGTCAGATCTTCGCGAAATGGCCCGCAGGACGGCAGGACCACTTCCTCGCAAACCATTTGGGATGGCTTTCGGTCCACTTCGCGATTTCCGACGGGCTCATCATCATGCACTGAGCAGGCGTCACGCTCTCGGCCATGTAGGTGAGCGAAACATCCTTGCATTGCGCGTGATCTTCCAGAAGGCAAACGGAGACGATCAGCTCTAGCATCTGCGACCCCAAGTTCTCAAAAAGCCGCTTTCGGCGGCACCAAAACCAAGGGGGCGTGCCATCCCTTTTATTTTCTTATTGACCGCAATACTTGATATCGAATCGACCCAGGCACAAGACTGGATTTTGTGCAAAGCTTTGCCGGATTTTTGGACCGCGGCATTTCAACATTGCGACAGTCCAGTGCGGAATTTGTGAAACATTTTTGAATGCAAAAGACTTTTACCGATTCCGTTCGGGACGGAATCCCAACCTTCCGGCGCACGCATCTAAGGCGTGGGGCGTGTTGTCTCATGCCCAGAAAAAGCGTCCGGCTCACCGGATAACGCATTCAGAAACGCGATCAGCGCGCTTTTCTCGGCGTCCGTGAGCTTGAGATCGCGCACCAGAGTCGGCGCTAGCGATGGGCGGGCCACGAAGCCGCCGGCATAGTGCTCGACGACATCCCTCAAGGTGGCAAGCGAGCCGTCGTGCATGTAGGGCGCGGTGCGGGAGACCTCGCGCAGGGACGGCGTTTTGAACTCCGGCAGCCCTTTCCCGTCTGGCTTGAGGCCGCCCCGGCCCATGTCCGGGCCAGGCATGCCAATGTCGTGGAAGGCGTCGTCGGTGAAACGCCAGCCGCCGTGGCAGGAGACGCATCCGCCTTTGCCGACGAACACGCTGAAGCCGGCCAGCTCTTCCTCCGTCAGCGCCAGGTCATCGCCCTCGACCCAGCGGTCGAAGCGGCTTTTGGGCGAGACCAGTGACCGCTCGTAGGCCGCCAGCGCCTCGAGGATATCTGTTTCCGAGATGTCCTGGGTGGACGGAAAGGCCTCGGCGAAGCGGGCCCGCATGGCGGCATCGGCCGACAGACGGCGGGTAATGGTTGCGAAATCTCCAGCCAACTCATCGGGCGCCAGGATCGGCACCCGCGCCTGCTCGGCAAGGCCCGGCGCGCGCCCGTCCCAGAAGAAGGTTTTCGCCCAGGCCAGATCATAGAGCGCCGGGGCGTTGCGCTCGAGGACGACACCGCGCGGGCCGATCGCCTTCGGACGGCCATCCGTGAAGGCGCGCGCGGGATCGTGGCAGCTCACGCAGGAGTCATGGCCGCTCGCGGAGAGGCGCCCGTCGCGGAAGAGATCGTACCCAAGGGCGATCTTCGCCTGCTCCTCGGGCGCGGGCGGCCTATCGGCTTCTGCCGGGCGCGCGAAGATGGCTCGCCAGACGGCCTCGCGGCCGGGCTTCGCAGGTGCCTCCGACACGGGGCCGGCCCGCGTGCCGGCGCCACCGCAGAGTATGAGCCAGATCAGAGAGGCAATCAAAGCGGCTCTCGGCCAGAATTGCCGTGGAGTTTTCATTACAAACGTATAGCGCCGGCAGCAGGTGGATGGGTGCTTATCGGCTGCGCTGCATCGTCAGATGCCGCGAAGCGGGGCAAGCGTGGCTGCCATAGCACGCCCCGCAGGCGGAACGCAGGTGCGTCGCACGTGGCCCTTGATTCCGGGTCCAACCTCTTCCATCCAATAGACCATAAGCATTATCCATCCGGCAGCGGGGCACTGCCTGTCCGATTATTCTTGAAAACAGGAAAGCGTGCGGGCAAGCCGCTGCTTTGGGAGTTGTTCATGGCCATTGGCATCGAGGACGCAACGGCGGTGCAGCCTCAGCTTGCCCGCCGGGTGACCCTCGGCTGGTTTCTCAAGCGGTCCCTCATCGGCATCGCCATCCTCATGTTCGCCATGGGCGGGCTGGCGTGGCTGACCTATGCGTCGATCGACCCGGACGCGGAGGGGCAAGTTTCCACCTCGACCCAAGGGGCGGGCGAGAGCAGCCTGCAAACCGGAGCCCTAGCCCCCTGAGCGCGGCCCCTCTGGGGATGTTGCCCGCGGCTGCCTCTTTGATCTGGAGCCGTTCCGCGTTAGGTGGACTAAGTGAACGGCTCCAAGTTTTTGTTTGATCGTGCTTCTTATCGGACACTTTAACTTGCATGGCTCCGCCATGACCGGTTTCCACTTTTCCGGAAGCACTCTAGCATTCGGCGGCTAAGCCCTGCTTTTCCGGATATGCGAGGCCACGCCATGCCCGTCTACGATCTGATCCTGCTCATCCTCGTCGCCGCGGGCGCCTTTTCTGCGGGCTACCTGATCGGACGCCTCAAGGCGCTGGCCGAGGTCAGGGCCAGCCGGCCGCGCGAAGACACCAGCTCGCCGCTCCCCGGCCCCTCCTTCGACACCAGGGCGCCCGAGGCGCCGAGCCCCGTGCCGCAGAGACCGAGAGGCACGCCACCACCCGCATCGGCGGGGGGCGCGGACGGTCATGCGCCAGGCTCGGCCGGAGCATCATCCTGGCAAACGCCGCAGCGCCGCTCGACCAAGCCGCCCCCGGCGGCTGCCGGATTGATGGGCACGGGCAAGACTGAGCGCTGAACAACAAGCCTAAACCCGACCCTGAGGGCGGTTCGGAGGCCAGGGTGCGTCGTCCCTGCGCCGTCTGGCGAACGCACTCGAAATTGACGGCTCCGCACGCTCGAACTTGATCGGCTGCCAGATGCTCGACTATCCTCGCTCTCCGGCGAACGGCTAACCTGCCCGTCCGACGCGCATGGCGCAACACGCGCTTCCGATATCGCGCAAGCGCCGCGTAATTGGCAATGTCCGCACTCGGCAGGACATCGGGACCGGCGGCAAGGATGGTTCAGGAATGACGGAGCAGCAGAAGCACTTCCCGGAATTCTACGTCACTGCGCCGCAGCCCTGCCCCTACTTGGCGGGCAAACTCGAGCGCAAGCTCTTCACGCATCTCACGCACGACAAGCCTCTGGCGCTGATCGACAACCTCCTCAAGGGCGGTTTCCGGCGCAGCCAGAACATCGCCTACATGCCGTATTGCGACGGCTGCCATGCGTGCGTCTCGGTGCGCATCCTTGTCGATGAGTTCGAGCCCGGGCGCACGATGCGGCGCACGCTCTCCCACAATCGCGACCTCATCGCGCGGCGCGTGTCCGCGATCCCGACCTCCGAGCAGTACGCGCTGTTCCGCAGCTACATCGATGCGCGCCATTCGGACGGCGGCATGGCCGACATGAGCGTTCTCGATTACGCGATGATGGTCGAGGACAGCGTCGTCCGCACGTTCCTCACGGAATACCGAGCGAAGCCGGAGCATCCGCTCGAGGACCACGTCGAGACCTGGCCGCTCGCAGGGGTGGCGCTTTGCGACCGCCTCTCGGACGGCATCTCGATGGTCTACAGCTTCTACGAGCCGCTCGAGGAAGAGCGCAGCATCGGCACCTACATGATCCTCGAGCACATCGAATATACGCGCCGGCTCGGACTCCCCTACCTCTATCTCGGCTACTGGATCGAGGGTTCGCGCAAGATGAGCTACAAGACGCGCTACCAGCCACAGGAGCACCTGGGGCCGGACGGCTGGGTGCGCGTACCGGGGAAGTAGAAGGCGCGCTGCTGCGCAGAGGTCGCGCTAGTGCCGTTCCGGTTTAAGTGGAATCGGGGACCGGCTCTAAGCTTTTGCTTCTTCTTATCCGAAAACCGGTTCCCACTTTTCCTGACGCACTCTATTCGGCGATCTCGGCGTCGAGCTTCTCGAACATATAGCGCCATTTGTCATGTTGCGTCTCGATCAGGACCTGCATGTGCCCGCGCAGTTCGGACAGCATCGTGCAGCTCGGCTCCGGCGCGTTGGCGCCCTCCTGTCCGAGCGAGGAGATCGAGGCCAGGAGATCGTTGGTCGTGGCGTCGAAGACGGCAATCCGATCGTCCTTCACGAACGGCGCGGCTTCTCTCAGGAACCGGTGGTCGTCCCAGCCCCGCTTCTCCTTGAGCTGGCGCAGCTTCGCCTGGAACTCGGGGCGGTTCTTATTGTTGAGGTCGCGTAGCTGCTCGGCGGCGTGATCGACAGCGCTCTCAAATTCCGCCTTGCTGCACGTCTCGGGTGGAGCGGCGGCTTCGGGCACTCCTTCCGCCGCCGGCGCCGGCTGCTCCTGGGCAGCCGAAAGGGCAGGCAAGCCAAAGGCCGCACCCACAAGCGCGGCAGCGGCCAGCATCAGCCTCACGATCCCCGCCGCACTCACGCCCGGCCATCCCTTTTCGTACACCCCGACGAGACTCTCCTAACGGGGTGTTACGCAGGAGGCAAGGCACGCCGGCGCGGCGTGCTTGTTTTCAGGGCGCACCGTGTCTATCAGAGCGGTCCCGAGCGCATGGATCGGAGACGAAAAATTAGCGGAAGCGAGGGCCGAACCGGTTGGAGCGCGGGAAGCCGCGGGGTGCTGCGCGGCCAGCCTGGGAGCGGCTTCCAACCCACTCCCCGAGGTCCGACCAGGCGAGCGTGAAGCTGCGGCCCGCGGTATCGAGCCAGGAGAGCCCCTCCTTTTTCGCGAACACGCAGACATCCGCAAGCGCGCCATCCTTGAGGCGCTGCAGGATCGTACCCTTGCCGCGGGACATCTCGTTCACCTCGCTCAACGGAAACACGAGCATCTTGCGGTTCTCGCCAATCGTCGCGACGTGGTCGCCCTCGGCCGGAACGCACACGCCCGCCTCCTCGCCGACGGCCACGTTCAGCACCTGCTTCCCCTTGCGCGTGGACGCGATCACCTCGTCCTCCGGCACGACAAAGCCGTAGCCGCCGGTGCTCGCCACCAGCAGCTTGCGGCCGGGCCGGTGCACGAAGCATTCGACGAAGTCCTGGTTCTCCTCGAGGTCGACCATGAGGCGCACGGGCTCGCCATGGCCGCGGCCGCCCGGAAGATGGCTGGCCTCCAGCGTGAAGAAGCGGCCGTTGGTGGCGAAGAGCACGAGCTTGTCGGTGGTCTGCGCCTTCACCGCATATTTCAAGCTGTCGCCCTGCTTGAAATCGAGCTTCGAGAGGTCGTCGTGATGGCCTTTGAGCGCGCGGATCCATCCCTTCTCCGACAGGATGACGGTGATTGGCTCCTTCTCGACAAGCGCCGCGTCGAGATCGACGTCGATGTCTGGCGCGTCCGCGAAGCTGGTGCGGCGGCGGCCGAGCGCCGTCTTCTTCGAGTAACGCTCGCGGGTGGCACGCACCTCTTCTGAGATGCGATCCCATTGCAACTCCTCGGAGGCGAGAAGCTCATTCAGGTTGCGCTGCTCGCCTGAGAGCTTGTCGTGCTCGGCCTTGATTTCGACCTCTTCTAGCCGCGACAGGCTTTTCAGACGCAGGTTGAGGACCGCATCGGCCTGCACCTCCGAGAGCTTGAAGCGCTCGATCAGCTTGGCCTTCGGGTTGTCCTCGAAGCGGACGATGCGGATCACCTCGTCGATGTTGAGGTACGCGATCAGGTAGCCGTCGAGAACCTCGAGCCGGTGCTCGATCTTCTTCAGGCGATACCGCGAGCGGCGCACCAGCACGTCGATGCGGTGCTCAAGCCACTGCTTCAAGACATCGCGCAGCGACAGCACATTCGGGATCTGGCCGGCCGAGAGCACGTTCATATTGAGGCCGAAGCGGACCTCGAGCTCGGTGAGGCGGAACAGGCTTTCCATCAGCAGAACGGAATCGACCGTGCGGCTCTTGGGCTCGAGGATCAGGCGAATCTCCTCCGCGGATTCGTCGCGCACGTCGCCGAGCAGCGGCAGCTTCTTCTCGGTCAGAAGCTCTGCGATCTTCTCGATCAGCTTGGCCTTCTGCACCTGATAGGGGATCTCGGTGACGACGATCTGATAGCCGCCGCGGCCCGTGTCCTCCTTCGCCCACTTCGCGCGCAGGCGGAAGCCACCACGACCGGTGCGGTAGGCTTCGAGGATGTGCTCGCGCGGCTCGACCAGAACGCCGCCCGTCGGGAAGTCCGGCCCCGGAATCATCTCGACCAGCTTCTCGAGCGTCGCGCTCGGATGCTTGATCAAGTGCAGGAGCGCGGCGCAAAGCTCATCGACGTTGTGCGGGGGAATGTTGGTCGCCATGCCGACGGCGATGCCGGCGGAGCCGTTGGCCAGCAAGTTCGGGAAGGCCGCCGGAAGAACGGTCGGCTCCTGCTCCCGCCCATCGTAGTTGGGGCGGAACGTGACCGTATCCTCGTCGATGCCTTCGAGCAGATCGGCGGCGACCGGCGTCAGACGCGCTTCGGTATAGCGGTCGGCGGCCGGGTTATCGCCGTCGATGTTGCCGAAGTTGCCCTGGCCGTCGACAAGCGGATAGCGCACGGCGAAATCCTGCGCGAGGCGCGCGAGGGCGTCATAGATCGCCTGGTTGCCGTGGGGATGGAAGTTGCCCATCGTCTCGCCGACGATCTTGGCACACTTCCTATACCCGCTATCGGGATCGAGGCCCAATTCGCGCATGGCATAGAGAATGCGCCGGTGCACGGGCTTCAGACCGTCGCGCACGTCGGGCAGCGCGCGGTGCATGATGGTGGATAGCGCGTAGGCGAGGTAGCGCTCTTCGAGCGCGTCCTTGAGCAGGACCGGCTCAATGGGGCCGGATCCTAGAATCGGTTTGTCTGTCATGGCGTTTGGTTACTGCTCCACGGGGCGCGCCTCAAGTGCTGCGGCGCCACAGGTTGCAGCGGCACACAGTTCGTTGCCATTTTTCCGCAAACCCGGGACCGCGCAAGGGCGCTGCCTTGCCTTCGCCGCCGTTGCGCCCGATCCTCAGAATCGATCTCCGCCAGCCAGCCATCCGCCATGCCTGCCGATCTTCCCGACATTCCGGTCGTCGAAACCCAGATCATCGAGATGACGAACGCCTATCGCGAGCGCCAGAACCTCGGTCTGCTGAAGGCGAGCCCGAGCCTTGCCCAGGCCGCGCGCGCCTATGCGGCGTTTCTCGCGAAGAGCGGTCTCTTTTCGCACACGGCCGACGGCCGCCAAGCGGGCGATCGCATCTCCTCGGCGGGCTACGCATGGTGCCAGATCGGCGAGAACCTCGCCATGCACCTCGACAGCCGCGGCTTCGAAGCGCGAGTGCTCGCTGAGAAATCGGTTGAAGGATGGATCAACTCGCCTCCGCACCGGGCGAACCTCGTGGCGCCGCTCATGACGGAGATTGGCGTCGGCGTCGCCCAGGCGCCGGACAAGAAGCCGAAGTTCATCTCCGTGCAGCTCTTCGCGCGCCCGCAAGCGCTCACCTACGCATTCCAGATCGCGAACACGACATCGGAGAGCATCGCCTACTCGTTCGCGGGTGAGGCACACGAGATCAAGCCACGCCACGCGGTGACGCACTCGTCCTGCAGCCCGGGCGAGATCAGCTTCGACCGCTTCGGGGCTGGGCTGTGGTCCAAAGGGCTATCTCTCCGCTATGAGGCGCGCGACGGATTGCTCTACAGGCTCGAGCCCGATGCCGCAGACGGCGGCGTGCGCATTGCCGTGACGCCGCTCGAACGCGCGCGGTGAGCTGTTTAGAGCCGTTCCCCGATTCCACCTAAAGCGGAACGGCTCTAGATCACGAGAGAAACCCGGCTTCGTCGAGACGGTGAAGCTGCGCCAGGAACCGCACGCGTGCCGCCGGCCCTTCCTCACCGCGTGGACGGAAGATCCGCGTTTCCAGGAAGTGGCCGGTCAGGGCGAAGGCGCTCGCGATGTCACCGGGCGCAGGCGATGTCTTGCGGCCCGGCAGCAGAAACGCCGGCAGGGAAAGCAGCCGGTCGTGATACGGCTCGCCGGCAGATGCCGATACGGCGCGGCCCGTCTTCGGCGAGACGTAGATGAGATCGTCGTTGCCACCGGTCGCGGCGCACTGCGTGAGATCGAGGCCGAAACCCAGCTCCTCGAGCAGCGCCAGCTCCCAACGGGCGAGCAGTGCCGGCCAGACGCTCGCGTCGTCGAGATAGGCGAGCACGAACAGCGTCACCTCATAGAGATTGGGATGGGGATCGCGCTCGGGCAGCAGACGGGCGAGCGCCGTCATCGACGTCAGGCCTGCAAGCGCCGCAGGATCGTCCATGGCGCCGGCCGCGTAGCCGCGGATCAGCTCGACCGTCATGTGGCCAAGGTGATCGGCAAGGCGCGCCTTCCAGGTGACATCGACGTGATTGCCGATCTGGAGCACGGGGCGTGTCCGGCGCGAGCGGCCGCCGTGCACGAGGCCGAGGTGGCGGCCATGCGCGCGCGTGAAAATCTCCACCACGGCCGCCGTCTCACCATGGGGCCGGACAGACAGGATGACGCCTTCGTCGGACCAGTTCATGGGGGAAGCTTAGCCGATTTCGCCGCCAACGCGCCCCTCCGCTCCGCGAGGGTGTGGGGCGGTCAGTCGTCCGAAGGAAACTCGAGGCCCATCTCGCGGTAGCGCGCGGGGTCGCGATCCCAGCCCTCGCGCACCTTGACGAAGAGGAAGAGATGCACCGGCGCGCCGACGATCTCGGTCAGCTCGGTACGAGAGGCTTGGGAGATTTTCTTCACCGTCTGGCCGCCCTTGCCGAGCACAATGCTCTTCTGGCTGTCGCGCTCGACGTAGATCGTCTGGTCGATGCGCACCGACTTGTCGCGGAGCGTCTTCCACGACTCGGTCTCGACCGTAATCTGATAGGGCAGCTCGTCGTGGAGGTTGTCGTAGATCTTCTCGCGCGTCACCTCGGCGGCGAGCTGGCGCATCGGAAGATCGGAGAGCTCGTCCTCCGGATAGAGCCAGGGGCCTTCCGGCACGTGGGCCGCGAGATAGCGCTTGAGCTCCGCGACGCCGTTGCCGGTGAGAGCCGCGATCATGAAAACGGCCTCAAACGTGAGGCGCTGCGAGAGATCCTGAACCAGGGCCAGCAGGCGGCTCTTGTCTGCGACCCGGTCCACCTTGTTCAGGACGAGGATCGGCTTGACGTTCTGCCCGGCAAGCCGCGCGATCAGCGGCTCCACCTCCTCGTCGATACCCTTGGCGGCGTCGATCAGCACCAGAACCTGATCGGCATCCTGGGCGCCCGCCCAGGCGCTTGCGACCATCGCCTTGTCGAGGCGGCGGCGCGGCGCGAAGATGCCCGGCGTGTCGATCAGCACGAGTTGGCTGGCGCCCTCGACGGCGATGCCGCGGACCTGGATGCGCGTGGTCTGCACCTTGCGCGAGACGATCGTCACCTTGGCGCCGACCAGCGCGTTGACAAGCGTCGACTTGCCGGCGTTCGGCACACCGATGATGGCGATCACGCCACAGCGCGTGGGGCCTGCTGCCCCCGCGCCGGCGTCGGCGTCCGCTGCTTCCCGCTTCTCAACCAACTTGACGCTTCTCCAAAATACCTTCCCGCTCGAGCATGACGGATGCGGCCGCCTGCTCGGCCGCGCGCTTCGAGGCCCCCTGGCCGCGCGCGGGCGGGCGCCCCTTGATCCGGACTTCGGACGTGAAGCTTGGCGCGTGATCGGGGCCGGTGCGCTCCACTTCCACGTAGGTCGGCAGCGCGAGGCCACGGCCCTGCGCCCATTCCTGCAAGGCGGATTTCGGGTCCGCCGCCGCATGGCCGAACGAGACCTCCTCGTTCTCCCACAAATGGCGCACCACGTCGCGCGCCTTGTTGTAGCCCGCCTCGAGGAAGATGGCGCCCAGCACCGCCTCGACCGCATCGGCGAGGATGGTCGCCTTGAGGCGGCCACCGCTTCCGGCTTCGCTCTCGGAAAGCATCAGGAACTCGCCCAGGCCGAGCGCCCTGCCAACGCTGGCGCAGGTCTCTCCTCTCACGAGGCGGTTCAAATGCCGCGCAAGCTCGCCTTCGGTGGCGTCGGGATAGGTTTCCTCGAGAAGCTCGACGATGGCGAGGCCAAGCACCCTGTCTCCGACGAACTCGAGGCGCTCGTTATCCTCGCGGACCTTCTTCGCGCCGCGCAGGCTGGCATGCGTCAACGCACGCGTCAGCAGCGCCTCGTTCTTGAAGCGATAGCCGAGCCTTTTCTCCAGCGTCTTGTACTTGCGGGCTTTGAACATCAGCCGCTCTCAGCGGACAAGGTCGAAGATCCGACTCCAGCGAATGTCAAAGGGCCATGTCCATGGCGATGTCCAGCGCATGGCGTCCGGCTCGTCGATGGCGGCCGAGAAGAAGATGATCTCCGCGCGCCCGACAAAGTTCTCGAAGGGTACGTAGCCCACCGAGGCGCGGCTGTCGGAGGAATTGTCCCGATTGTCGCCCATCATGAAATACTTGCCGGCCGGCACCTTGAAGACGTCCGTGTTGTCGAACTCGCCTTCGGGCTCGAGGTCGAGCACGGTATAGGTCGGTCCGCCATCGGGCAGCGTCTCGAGGTAGCGCTTGTAGACCACGCGGCGGCAATGCCGGTAGTAGGGGTCGCACTCGACGTTCGTAAAATCGTCCTTGTACACCTTGGGCACGGCAACGCCGTTGATGTGGAGGACGCCATCCTTCATCTGGATCTCATCGCCGGGCAGGCCGACCACGCGCTTGATGTAATCGACGGATTCATCTTGCGGCAGACGGAATACGGCCACGTCACCGCGCTTCGGCTCAGTGGCGAAGATGCGGCCCGAGAACAGATTGGGGCTGAACGGAAACGAGAAGCGGCTGTAGCCATAGGCCAGCTTCGAGACGAACAGATAATCGCCGATCAATAGCGTCGACTTCATCGATCCGGAAGGGATGTTGAACGGCTGATAGAAGAATACGCGCACGACCATCGCGATCGCGAGGGCCTGCACGATGATCTTCGCGGTTTCCCCCCAGCCGGATCCCGCCTTGGCCTTGGAGTTCGTGTCCAGGCTCATCTCCTGCTCCTTGGCCCGCCGGGTAGTCCGGGGGCGGCTTGAACCCTGCTCGCTATACCGGCTCAGGGCGCGCTGTGCAAACAGGTCTGCGGCCGCAGGGGTCCTGCACCGCCACACCCAGCTTAATGGTTCATGCGGCCGGCAAGGCCGAAATGATTACGACGGCCTCGGCGAGCGGAAAATCGTCCGTGAGGGCAAGATCGATGCGGGGACGGCATCCCGCCGGCGTCAAGCGAGCCAGATGATTGGCCGCGCCGCCGGTGAGGGCCAGCGTCGGGCGCCCGGACGCGAGATTGATGACCCCCATGTCGCGCCAGTAAACGCCGTCCCTGAGGCCGGTGCCGAGCGCCTTGGCGCACGCCTCCTTGGCCGCGAAACGCTTGGCGTAAGAGGCCGCCCGCGCCGCCCGGCCGTCAGATTTCGCGCGCTCGATATCGGTGAAGATGCGGCTCAGGAAGCGCTCGCCGAAGCGGGCGATGGTGGCCTCGATCCGCCGGATGTCGACGATATCGTTGCCGATCCCAATGATCACGCCAGCACCCGGCTCGCGGCCGCATGGCGCGCCTCGTCCATCAGGGAGCGCATGCGCCGCACCGCCGCAGGCAGGCCGCCGAAGATCGCCTCGCCGATCAGAAAATGGCCGATGTTGAGCTCGACCACCTCGGGCATGCGGGCCAAGGCCGCGACCGTATTGAATGTCAGCCCGTGCCCGGCATGGACCTCGAGGCCGCGCGCCGCGGCTTCGGAAGCGCCCTGGGCGAGGCGCGCCGCCTCGGCTGCCATGCCCCGCGCGTCATCGGCCGCGGCATATTCGCAATAGGCGCCAGTGTGCAGTTCGACGATGTCAGCGGCAAGCTCCGCGGATGCCTCAATGGCACGGGGATCAGGCTCAATGAAGAGCGAAACGCGGATGCCGGCAGCCTTGAGGTCCGCAATCACCGGGGCCAGCATGGCTTTCTGCCCGACCACATCGAGACCGCCCTCGGTGGTGCGCTCCTCCCGCCGCTCCGGCACGAGGCAACAGGCGTTCGGCACATGGCGCAGCGCGATGGCGACCATTTCGGGCGTCGCCGCCATCTCGAGGTTCAAGGGACGCGTCAGCTCGCTCTTCAAGCGCGCGATATCGGCGTCCGAGATATGACGACGATCCTCGCGCAGGTGCGCGGTGATGCCATCAGCGCCCGCCTCGACCGCAAGATGCGCCGCGCGCAGGGGATCGGGATGGCGCCCGCCGCGCGCATTGCGGATGGTGGCGACGTGATCGATGTTCACGCCCAGGCGAAGATAGCTCAGACCTTTCGTCATCGTGCTTTCATATCCATTGCTCGTCACGGGCACTCGTACGCGTAGCCCCTTCCAGCGCTGAAAAGGGGCCGTTTCAGTGGAGGCGTAAGGCCGTCATTCAAAGATACGCTCGACCTTGGTGACCACCGCTTTCGCCTTGAGGCCGTTGATGATCTGGTTCAGGTGCGCGAGATCCCAGACTTCGAGGCCGATGCGCATTTCAGTGAAATCCAAGGCGCGCCGCAGCATTTTCAGATTGTCGATGTTGCCGCCCGCCTGACCGATGACGTCGGCGATCTCGGCCAGCGCCCCGGGCCGATTGGGCGTGGTGACGCTGATCAAGGCTGGAAAACGCTCCGGATTTTCCGGATCGACATCCCAGGCGACATCGATCCAACGCTCGTGCTCGTATTCCTGGAGGCGGGGCGAGTGGATCTGGAAAATGCGGATGCCCTCGCCTGGCGCCAAAACTCCGACGATGCGGTCTCCCGGCACAGCGCCGCCCGCTTCGAATAGTAGCGGCATGTCGTTCCTCACGCCACGGATCGGAACGCCGCGGGTGCGGCCGGACAGAGTGTCCGCCGACGCACTCTCCGTGCTCGAGGATCCGCCAAAGCGCAGCTTGCTCGCTGCCGCGCGCGTCAGTCTCTGCCAGCCCTTGGCCCTGGCCGGCTCTTCGGAGCGCGGGGCGGCGCCGACCGAAACCACGCCTTCCGGCACCACGGCGCGCACGACATCGTCGATCTTCACCTCGTTGCGCGCCACCGCGGCCAAAAGATCGTCGAGGCTCTTCTGCGAAAGCCGCGCCAGCACCTTCTTCACGCCTTCGTCGGAATAGGTCTCGCCGATACGTTCGAACGCCGACATGAGGAGACGGCGGCCGAGCTCGGCATACTGGCGGCGGATGGCATCGCGGGCGGCGCGGCGAATGGCGGAGCGTGCGCGCCCGGTGACGGCGAGGCTCTCCCATGCCGCAGGCGGCGTGTGCGTCTTCGAGGTCTTGATCTCAACCTCGTCGCCGTTCCTCAGGCGGGTATCGATCGGCATGTGCCGGCCGTTGACGTAGGCGCTCACGGCCCGGTTGCCGACGTCGGTATGCACGGCATAGGCGAAGTCGAGCGGCGTGGCGCCACGGGGCAGCGCGATCAGGCGCCCCTTCGGCGTGAAACAGAACACCTGATCCTGGAACAGCTCCAGCTTCGTGTGCTCGAGGAACTCCTCCGGGTTCGATCCCTCGAGCAGCGTCTCGACGAGGCGGCGCAGCCACTGATAGGGGCCGCTCTCCTTGTCGCTGAACACGAGGGTTTTAGGCGTAGCCAGACTGGCGCCGCTGCCGTTGATCCTCTGCGCGTTGGGCGAGCTTTCGGTGCTCTCCACATTTATGCCGTCCTTATAGAAGGCATGCGCCGCGACACCGTACTCGGCCACCTCATGCATGGCGCGGGTACGGATCTGCAATTCCACGCGCTGGTGGCGCGGCCCTACGACGGTGGTGTGGATCGACTGATAGTTGTTCTGCTTCGGTGTCGAGATGTAGTCTTTGAAGCGGCCCGGAACGGTGCGCCACGTCTGGTGCGCGACGCCGAGCACGCGGTAGCAGTCGTCCACGGTGCCGACGATGACGCGGAAGGCGTAGATGTCGGACAGCTGCTCCATGCTGATCTGCTTGTTGGCCATCTTGCTCCAGACGGAGTACGGCTTCTTCTCGCGGCCGGACACTTCCGCCTCCATGCCGACCTCGGCCAGCATGGCGTGGAGCGCGCTCTCGATCTCCTCGACGAGACCCTCGTTGCGCAGGCGCAGCTCCTCAAGCTTCTCGGTGACGGTCGTATAAGCGTCCGGATTGAGCCAGCGGAAGGCGTGCTCCTCGAGCTCGTCGCGCAGAGCCTGCATGCCCATGCGGCCGGCAAGCGGCGCATAAATCTCGAGCGTCTCTTCAGAAACACGCTTCCTCGCCTCGGGCTTCATGTGCTCGAGGGTGCGCATGTTGTGCAGCCGGTCCGCCAGCTTGACGAGCAGCACGCGGATATCGCTCGAGATAGCGATCAGGAGCTTGCGGAAATTCTCCGCCTGCTCCGCCTTCTTTGACACCAGATCGAGGCGCTTGATCTTGGTGAGGCCATCGACGAGCGACCCGATCTCAGGGCCGAACAGCTGATCGATCTCGGCGCGCGTGGCGTCGGTGTCCTCAATCACATCGTGGAGCAAAGCCGTGGCGATGGTCGCGTCGTCGAGCTTGAGCTCGGTCAGGATCGCCGCCACTTCGAGCGGGTGCGAAAAATAGGGCGCGCCGGACGCGCGCTTCTGGTTGCCATGCGCGCGCATGGCGTACACATAGGCGCGGTTGAGCAGCGCCTCGTCTGCAGACGGATCGTAACTCTGTACTCGCTCGACGAGCTCGTACTGACGCATCATGGTCCGAACACACTCCCGGCGCCGCCCAGCACCACGCTTCACGCCTGTCTGGCGCGCTCCAGAAAGAAGAAGAACGCCTCAGGTCGTCAGAAACCGATGCTCAACGCAACGGCCGTGGCTGTTTAGCCTCTCAGCGGCCGCGCTCGCGCGGCATGCCTCCGTTGGAGGACGGTTCGGACGGCGTCATGCTCTCAAGGCCGCGCAGAAGCTGCTCTTCGGTGAGCACGTCGACCTGGGTATCGGACGCCTGATCGTCACGACCGAGCACGGGCGCGCGACGCTCTTGCGGAAGAACGGGCGCGGCGGCGGCCTCAGGCTCGTCGACCTCGACGTTCTTCTGAATTGAATGAATGAGGGATTCGCGCATATCCTCAGCGGGGATCGTGCGCTCGGCGATCTCGCGAAGCGCGATCACCGGATTTTTGTCATTATCTGGGTCGACAGTGATTGCGCTGCCGTTGCTGATCGAACGAGCCCGGTGCGCTGCGAGCAGGACAAGCTCGAAGCGGTTGGGGACTTTATCGACGCAATCCTCAACTGTGACGCGTGCCATTCGCTAGCACCCCTCTCTGGTGTGTCGCAGATGATGCGGAGTAAAACCTTCGGTTGCCACAACCCGTGAAGGCGCAGCTTACCTCTCAAGAGGGGTTAATTGCCACGAAATGGGCCTTTCGGCAAGTCCACCCATGAAATCGGGGCACGAGGGTAAACCCGGCGCGGCAATTGGTTTCAAGCGGTTGCAATTCCTAGCGGAGCCCCCACTTCCAATGCAAACTGTCGTTGGACTCGATCCGGACGCGCTGGTGGCACACGGACGTAAGGCAATTTTCACTCTCGTTCGATTTCTTCCGTGCAAGATCGTTGCTCATTGCTGTTAAGAAGCGAACCACCTTCCGGTATGTTTGGCCAATGGCTTCGATTTCCGTGCATGGACCAACCAGCACACTGCCCATTTTCGCTCAAGGATAACAACAATGCACTTCTACCAAGGCGAGCGCATCGCGCTATTTATTGATGGCGCAAATCTCTATGCGACCTCAAAGGCCCTGGGATTCGACGTCGATTACAAGCGGTTGCTGGCTCTGTTCCGCCAAAAGGCCCAGCTCGTCAGGGCGCTTTACTATACGGCGCTCACCGAAGACCAGGAATACTCCTCCATCCGGCCGCTGATCGACTGGCTCGACTACAATGGGTTTACCATGGTCACCAAGCCGACCAAGGAATTCACGGACGCGTCGGGCCGGCGCAAAGTGAAGGGCAACATGGATATCGAGCTTGCGGTCGATGCCATGCGGCTCGCCGATACGCTGGACCATATCGTGCTCTTCTCTGGCGACGGAGATTTCCGTGGACTGGTGGCGGCTCTGCAGCAGAAGGGGCGCCGCGTCAGCGTCGTCTCGACGCTCCAGACGCAGCCGGCGATGGTGGCGGACGAACTTCGCCGCCAAGCGGACCAGTTCATCGACCTCGCGGATCTCGAGCATCTCATCGGACGGGATGCCGCCAACCGCAGCAGCGGGCGCTCGACGCCGGGGCGCGGGCACCGCGACCATTACAGCGAGACCGATCACGTCTCTGAGGAAGAGGTCTAACTGGGTTCGCCGGGCGGCTGGCGGCCCGGCGCTACGCAGCAAGCCTACGCAACCGCGCTTTTGCGGCCCCTTGCCGGACGGCGGCCCACGCGCTCTTCTACGGCGCTCAGGTCGAATCGTCGGAACAATGACCAACGCACCTCATCCTCAAACTCCGTCACCCGCACCGTTTCCTCCGGAGGCGCCGCGCGACTGTGGGCTTTGCCCGCGTCTCGTCTCTTACCGCCACGAAGCGGAGCGGGCCGAGCCGGCCTGGTTCAATGGCGCGGTGCCCTCATTCGGCGTCGATAAGGCGCGGCTCCTGATCGTCGGGCTGGCGCCGGGGATGCGCGGTGCCAACCGGACCGGACGCCCGTTCACGGGCGATTATGCCGGCGAACTCCTCTACTCGACGCTCCTTACTTTCGGATTTGCGGAGGGCGTGTACCGCGCGGACCCCGAGGACGGCCTTCGCCTCGTGGACTGCATGATCACTAATGCCGTGCGGTGCGTGCCGCCGGGCAACAAGCCCCTGCCGGTGGAGATCGCCACCTGCCGCGGCTATTTCTCGGCACGGCTCGCGGCCCTTCCACGGCTCAAGGCCCTGGTCGTTCTCGGCCGTGTCGCGCACGAGCAGACGATCACCACGCTCGGGCTCAAGAAGAGCCAATTCCCATTCCGCCATGGTACGCGCCACGAGGCTGGGCCGCTCGCGCTCTTCGACAGCCTGCACTGCTCGCGCCTCAACACAAACACCGGCCGGCTCACGACCGAGATGTTCCACGCCGTCTTCCGCGATGTGCGGGCCTATCTGGACGGCCTCCCGAACGGCGCGCGCTGAACGCGTTCAAAGACCCTCTCGGCGACGCTTTCCTCTTCAAGGTTTTCGGGTTGACGCCTATCATCTGACGCACGGAAGGCCGGACGCCCGCCGCTGGGCGATCCTCTCATGTCTCGCCGGAGGACATCCATGGCCGCCAAGCCCGTGCTCGAAATCGCACCCGAGAAGGTGGCGCACGTCATCATCAAGGCGCGCGAGTACGACGCCAAGGTCGGCGCCTGGAACACGTCGACGAGCGAAGGCGACGCCGACGAGGATCCGAACGCTATCCTCGAGGACTTCGCCAACGATGCGACCGCCGCGGAGATCGCCGGGTTCATCGATGCGCTCAATGACGACGAGCAGGTGCAGTTGGTTGCGCTGGCCTGGGTGGGGCGCGGCACCTTCGAGCCGGAAGAGTTCGAGGAGGCCGTGGAGACGGCGCGCAGCCAGCGCGGCGATGCGACGGCAAGCTATCTCCTCGGGCTGCCGCTTCTCGCCGACTATCTGGAGGAGGGGCTCGAGAAGCTTGGCTACTCGGCCGGCGACATCGAAAGCGATGTGCTGTGATCGCGTTTTTGAGCCGTCACTGCGAAAGAGCGCTCAGCAGATCGCGGGCGTGGGTGTGCGGCGGATGTACGGGGTAGATGGCGCGCTCTATTGCGCCGTCGCTCAGAACCAGCGTTAGCCGTTTGAGGTAGACGACGCCACCCGTCTCGAACGTCGGCAAGCGAAGCGCTGTACGCAACGCACCCGCGGCATCGGAGAGGAGCGGAAACGGCAGGCGAAGGCGGGCGGCAAATTCCTGCTGCTCCTCCGTCGTCTGGCCGCTCATGCCTACGACGTCGATGCCGACCTCGCGGAATGCCCCGTACGCCTCGCCAAACCCTTCCGCTTCGGGTGTCGAGCCATGGGCGCCCGGTATGTCATCCCATCGTGGCGGGTTTGGACGACCTGGGCGACCGGTCCACGGATACGCAAAGACAATGCAGCGGCCAGCGAGGCGGGACAGCGATACGGCTAGGCCCTCGGTGGAGGCCAGAGAAATGTCGGGAAGCACGACGCCCGACACGAGGTGGGACGCAGCGCCATCATCCAGAGGTGCCGGCCACGGCCAGGGTGCGCTCATCGCGGGTCGGCCCCGCTTGCGGCTCGGTCGCCCGTCACGTCAGCCCTTCTCGCGCAACAGACGTGCCTTCTGGCGGTCCCAGTCGCGCTTGGCGGCGGTCTCGCGCTTGTCGTGGAGCTTCTTGCCTTCCGCCAGGGCGAGCTTCAGCTTGGCGCGGCCGCGCGCGTTGAAATAAAGCTCGAGCGGCACGATCGTCATGCCTTTGCGCGACACGGCGTTGAAGAGCTTGGCGAGCTCGCTCTTGCGTAGGAGCAGGCGGCGCTTGCGGCGCGGCTCATGCTGGAAGAAACGGCCCGCCTGCTGATACTCCGGGATATGGGCGTTGATCAGGCAGAAGCTACCGTCGTCCTCGAACGAGGCGAAGCTCTCGGAAATATTGGCCTGGCCGGCGCGCAGGCTTTTGACCTCGGTGCCCTTGAGCTCGATGCCGGCCTCGTAGTCATCCGTGATGAAGTACTCGTGGCGTGCTTTCCGGTTCTCGGCCACGAGCCGGCGGCCGTCATCCTTCTTGGCCGACATGGCTCTTTATTCTTTCTATGATCTTTCTATTCGGCGGCGGCCGCCTGCAGCAGGCCCACCTTGGCAAGCGCCGCGTCGACGACTTTCTTCGCCCGATCGGATATCGCGACCATCGGCAAGCGCATATCGGGCGCACATAGACCGAGGCGCGAAGCAGCATATTTCACGGGGCCGGGATTCGTCTCAACGAACAGCGCGTCAAACAGCGGCAAAAGCCGGTCCTGCAGTGCGAGCGCAGCGGCAAAGTCTCCCTTCATCAGCGTGTTCTGGAGCTCTGCGCACAGGCGCGGGGCGACGTTGGACGCCACCGAGATGCAGCCGTGCCCGCCGTGGGCAGCAAGCGCGAGCGCCGTCACGTCCTCGCCGGAGAGCTGGATGAAGTCCGGCCCCATGGCGGCACGCTGCTGGGACACACGCGCCAGATTGGACGTCGCGTCCTTGACGCCGACGACGTTCTTCAACTCGAAGATCCGCGCCATGGTCTCGACCGACATATCGACGTTGGTGCGGCCTGGAATATTGTAGATGAGGATCGGAATGCCGACGCTATCGTTGATGGCCTTGAAGTGCTGGTAGAGCCCTTCCTGGCTGGGCTTGTTGTAATAGGGGTTGACGATCAGGAGCCCGTCGGCCCCGGAGCGCTCCGCGTGCTGGGAGAGCTCGATCGCCTCATCCGTGGCATTCGAGCCGGTGCCGGCGATCACGGGCACACGCTTGCGGGCGACTTCGATCGCGATGTCGATGACCCGCTTGTGCTCATCGAAATCCAAAGTTGGGCTTTCGCCCGTCGTGCCGGTCGGCACGAGCCCGTGCGTGCCCTCGGAGATCTGCCACTCCACGAGCCGGCGCAGCGCCTCCTCGTCGAGCTGGCCATTCTTGAACGGCGTGATTAGCGCCGTGATGGAGCCCCTAAACATTCGCCCTCGATCTCTCGTTGCCTCGTATGCCGCACAGCACTCCCGCCATCGTGCCGTGGCAGACCGCCCGATCGACGTGTACTTTACGGGCCAGGGCACCTTGACGCCAACGCGCGAGTTTGTACCTTCACCCTAATTCGCTTGTCTCGGCAACGGCCTTAAATGCGGCTGAGAAGGTGAACATTATGCGCTCGTGTGGCAGGCCGCAAGCCGACGCAGCGTTTGAGGTTGCATACCGCTTAATTCAGACGGAAAGCCAGCCGTATCGGGGGCGGCGCAGACCTAATCCCCATTTCCATTAACTGGCGCTCTCGCGGCGCCACGGCGAGGATGAGCGTGATCGGACCAACCTCCGCAGCAAGCCTACGTCACAGCCGGCTGGGGGCATGGATGCCCGGCCGCAGAGCCCTGGCCTTGATGGTTGCCTTGGTCGCCGCAACGTCCATCGGGGCGGCGCAAGGCAAGATGCCGAAGCCCGCCAATCCTTCTCAAGCGGAGCGCGAGCATATCCAGCGCCTCGACAAGGCCATCGCGCCGCTGGCGACGTTCACGCTGAGCGCGGGCGATGCGCAGCGGCTACGCGATGCGATTCGAGCGCTTTCCGGCGCCAAGGCGGATGTCGCAGCGGCCGAGGCCATCAAGCGGCAGATCGACGATCCCGTGGCGCGGAAGCTTGTCGACTGGTTCCGGCTGCGCAAGGGGCTAGGAGAGGCTCGCGAATACCGCGCGTTCCTCGATGCGAACCCTGCCTGGGGCGATCGCACCACCCTCACGGCGAAGTTCGAGGAGGTGCTGTTCAAGCAGGGCGGCAGCTCGGGCGAGATCAAATCCTATTTCACAGATCGCGAGCCGCAGACCGGCGTCGGACTTGCGGCGCTTGCATCGGCCCATCTGGCCCTCGGGGAGACGGATGCGGCGCGCCGTCTCGCCGCGCGAGCCTGGCGTGAGACGATCCTGCCCGCCGCGCTCGAGCCCGGCTTCCTGGCGCGGTTCGGCCCGCTGCTCACCAAGGCGGATCACAAATGGCGGCTCGACCGGCTGCTGCTCGACGATATCCGCTGGCAGGGCGAGAAGAAGCAGCGCGCGGCCATCGTGAAGCGCGTCATCGCGTTGCTGCCGGCTTCCGAGCAGAAGAAAGCACAAGCGCGCCTCGCTGTGTTCCTCGGCTCCAAGACGGCGCTTAAGGACATCGAGGCGCTGCCCGCCGAGCAAGCCCCCGACTGGGGCCTCGTGTTCCATCGCATCCAGGCGCTGCGGCGCGCGGGCAAAGCCGACGAGGCGGCGAAGGTCATGCTCAGTGCGCCGACAGAGGAAGCGCGCATCGTGGCGCCGGACGCCTGGTGGATCGAACGGCGCGCGCTTGCCTACGCGTCCCTGAAGGCCGACAATCCGAAGCTCGCGTATGCGCTCGTGCGCGAAGCGGGGCCGCTCGGCGCCAATCCGCTCAAGGACCAGGCGTTCATGGCTGGATGGCTGGCTCTGCGCTATTTGCAAGACCCGAAGCGGGCCGAGGTCCACTTCCAGGCCCTGAACAAGGCGGCGGACGGCCCACTGAGCCGCGCCAAGGCCCGCTACTGGCTCGGCCGCACGGCGGAGGCACAAGGCCAGCGGGCCGCGGCCGACGAATATTACCGGCAGGCGCTGTCCGATCCGGACACGTTCCACGCGCTGCTTGCGCGCCAGAAGCTCGAGCCGGGGCGTCTCGCCATCACCACATCGGCTCCCAAGGCGCCCTCCGCGGATGAGATCCGCGCCTTCATCGCCCATGACGCCGCCAAGGCCGTCGTGATCGCGAAGAGCGCGGGGCTCGACGCCAGCGTCATGCGTACGTTCCTGGTGCAGCTCAGGATGTTCCACATCAAGAACGAAGCGGAGCTCGCGATGGTGGCGCACCTCGCCGAAGCCGTGGGCGATACGCAGTCTGCCGTGCGCGTCGCCAAAGCCGGCATCGCGCGCGGCCACAACCTCTACTACTACGCCTATCCGGTGCATCCCTTCCCGGCCTACACGCCGCTGCGCAAGCCGCCGGAGACGGCGTTCCTGCTGGGCCTCGCCCGCCAGGAGACCGAGTTCAATACGCTCATCGTTTCGGGCGCGGGGGCCAAGGGGCTCCTTCAAGTGATGACGATCACTGCCAAGCACGTCTGCCGCGATTACAAAATCAAGTGCGACATCGACAGGCTGACTTCCGACCCGGCCTATAACACCATGCTCGCTTCGGCCTACGTCGGCGACCGCATGCAGGAGTTCTCGGGCTCGTATATCCTGACGCTCGCCGGCTACAATGCGGGACCCGGACGGGCCCGCCAGTGGATCCGCGAGTTCGGAGATCCGCGGAACCCGAAGGTCGATCCCATCGATTGGATCGAGCGGATCCCGATCCAGGAGACGCGCGAATACGTGGGCAAGGTGCTGGCCAACATTCAGATCTACCGCTCGCGGCTCGGCGAGGAAGAGGCGGCGCTGAGGCTCGAGGAGGATCTCAACCGGGCGCGCGTGGCGGCCGGCGGAAAAAGCGGAAAGTCGGATGGGTAGTTCTTGGCTTTGAAGTGAGCGCTCTTCAGGGCTGGGCGCCCCGAGGAAAGCTAACAGCAGGGTTGTTTTGCATGTCGCGCCTCGAGCAAGCGTATCGGGACATCTACTTCACCGCCCGCGACGGGCTGAGGCTCTATGGCCGCCACTATCCGGCGGCATTCCAGAACAGCGCACAACGGCGTCCTGTCGTCTGTCTCGCGGGGCTGACGCGCAACGGGCGGGATTTCCACGTCATCGCCGAGGCGCTTTCGCAGCACGCAGAGGCTCCGCGCGACGTCTATACATTCGACTATCGCGGACGCGGGCTTTCGGAGAACGATCCGGACTGGCGCAACTATTCCGTGCCGCTCGAAATGACGGACGTGCTCGATTTCATGACCGTCACGGGCACGGCTGGTGCCGCGATCCTCGGCACCTCCCGCGGCGGCCTCATCGCCATGGTGATGGCAGTCGCTCAGCCGCGCTCCGTGGGGCCCGTGGTGCTGAACGACATCGGCCCTGTCATCGACCAGAAAGGTCTCGGGCGCATCGCCGCTTACGTGGGGCGCATTCCGCTGCCCGCCTCCTGGAAGGACGCCGGAGCCCTCGTCCAGGACATGGGCAAGCGCGCCTTTCCCGCCATCTCGGCGGCGGAGTGGGAAGAGGTGGCGCGGCAATGGTTCAACGAGCGCGACGGTCGGCCGGCGCCGGGATACGATCCGGCGCTGTCAAACGCGCTGTCGGTGCTCGACGGGCCGATCCCGCAGCTCTGGCCACAGTTCGAAGCGCTGAAGCGCGTTCCGGTTCTGGTGCTCAGAGGCGAAACCTCGGACATCCTATCGACCGAAACGGTGGAGGAGATGGCGAGACGGCATCCGGCGTTGTCGACGTATGTGGTGAAGGGACAGGGGCATGCACCTCTCCTGCGCGATCGGGAGAGCATCGACGCCGTCGCGCGCTTCCTCGCGACCACGGAAGCCGCCGAATGGCAGCCGAGGCTGGCCTACGGCTAGAGCCGTTCCGGCTCAAAATTCTCCCGCACCGCAACATACGTGCATGGCGCTCGCCCGATCAGCCAGCCGCAAGGCTGCATGTCGGCGCGCGGACCATCAGAACCAACCTTGTCATAGGCTTGCATTTGTTTCGGCGGCATGGTTGCCGCCAGGAGACGCGCAGGCCTCGAGGTTGCCGGAAAGTGATCAAGCGATGAGAGAAGCGGAAGCGGTGGCCGGCGGCGCACGCTGGCAGGAGGGCTCGCCGGGAGAAGTGTTCCTGGCCTTTCTCAAGCTCGGCCTTACGTCCTTCGGCGGTCCCATCGCCCATCTCGGCTATTTCCGGCACGAGTTCGTGGAGCGGCGGCGCTGGATCGACGATCAGGGCTATGCCGATCTCGTCGCGCTGTGCCAATTCTTGCCCGGCCCCGCGTCGAGCCAGGTCGGCTTCGCATTGGGATTGTTGCGCGGCGGCCCGCTCGGCGCGCTCATGGCCTGGGTCGCGTTCACGCTGCCGTCGGCCTTGCTACTCGCCGCCTTCGCCTACGGCGCATCGAGCCTTGGCGGGCCAATCGGTACGGGCGCGATTGCTGGGCTCAAGATCGTAGCCGTGGCTATTGTCGCCCAGGCGGTGCTGGGGATGGCGCAAAACCTCTGCCCCGATCGGCAACGGGCTACCATCGCCCTTGCCGCCGCCGTGCTCGCTATCCTGTTCACGGGCGCATGGGGCCAGGTCGCGGCTATTGCGGCCGGCGGTGCAGCGGGGCTGATCGTCAGTCGCGCGGACGGCACGCCGGTCTCAGGCCACATACGCTTTCCCGTGGTGCGCGCCGCGAGCCTTCTTTGCCTCGGGCTCTTCGCCGCGCTGCTGGTTGGCCTGCCGTTGGCGCTTGCCGTCGCGCCGTCACAGAGCCTCGCCCTCTTCGATGCCTTCTATCGCGCGGGCGCGCTCGTTTTCGGCGGCGGGCACGTCGTGCTGCCTCTTCTCGAATCGGCGGTCGTCGATACAGGCTGGACGACACACGACCAATTTCTCGCCGGCTACGGTGCCGCGCAGGCCGTCCCCGGACCGTTGTTCACATTTGCCGCCTATCTCGGTGCGGTGCTTACGCCGGAACCGAACGGGCTGCTCGGGGCGGCGATCGCCCTCATTGCCGTCTTCCTTCCGGGCATGCTCCTGCTTGTCGGCGTTATTCCCTTCTGGGACGCGCTGCGCATCCGTTCCGGCACGCAAGCCCTGATGCGGGGCGCAAACGCCGCCGTCGTTGGCATCCTTGGGGCGGCACTTTACGATCCTCTTTTTACGACGGGGATCACCAGCCCTCACGCGTTCGCCTTGGCGCTCACCTGCTTCGTGCTGCTGGTCGTGTGGAAAGCTCCACCTTGGCGCGTCGTCCTCGTCGCTGCGGCGGGTGGCGCCCTCATCGGACTTCTATAAAGCTCAGAATCACGCAGCGTGCGCGGTTGTTGTTGCCGGTCTGCGCCGGCGCGTCAGAAGGCTCACGAGCACGAGCACGGCGAACCCAACCGGCACGCCGAAGACAGCGCCGGATGCGCCGTCAATGCCGAACCAGTTAGCGAGGCCCGCGCGTGCGGCCGTGCCGCGAGCGAGCCCGTCGAGGGCTTCCGCCGCCGCAGCCCTCACCTCTTCCGTCTCACCCTCGCGCGCCTCGGCTTCCAGCGCCCCGAATTCCTCGATGGCGAACTCGCCTGCGTTCGAAAGCGGTGCCGAGACGCGGTAGAAGGCGGCGGGAGCCGCCGCGATGCCGATCTCGTAGCAGAGCGTTACGCCTCCACCCGCAAGGATGGCTGCGACAGCGCCGGCAGCTGTAGCGCGCGGCCAGGAGAGGCCAAGCACCAACACCGGAAACAGGCCGGCCGCCGCAAGCGAGAGTACCGACACGACAATCGTGACGAGACTGTCCGCCCTCAACACCATGGCACATGCTGCGGCTGCTGCCGCAAGGAGGAACGCCAGCATGCCGTGCCAGGGCGGCCGGCCGTCCCGGCGCGGGGTGTCCTCCCCGTTGTTAAACAGCGTAGCGACGCTCCGGACGAACGCGGCGGCAACGACGACCGCAGCCGCAAGCCCGGCAACGAGGATCCAATCCGGGGCGCCAGACAAGGCCGGCAGAGCGAGCAGCACTCCCGCCGGCTCGATGGCGAGCGCAGCCTGGCTGAGCGTTCCGGTTTCATCTCCCGCCGCAACGGCCGCAGCCGGAAGCACCTGCCCGACATATGCTTGCCACAGCTCGCCTGGAGACGCGCCGTTGAGGCTTTGCGCGGCTGCCAGCATGGCGGCGCGAGCTTCATCGCCTAGGGCGCGCCAGGCTTCACCCAGAGCCGGTGCGTGGACGGCAAAGCGATCGGCGATGGCGTGCGGGTCGGTGCCGGCGGCCGCGACTGCCTTCGCCAGCTGATCGAGCATGGCAAGCGAGGTGCCGTGGACGCGGGCGAGATCGGCGTGGAGCGGGGCTTCGAGCCATCGGGGCAAGTCGGCGAGCGGCGCTCCGGCAGCCATGGCGCTATAGATCTCGAGCTTGGCGTAGGCGGCAAGCGCCGGAACCGAGATCAGGATCAGCATGACGAAAAAGACGCTCCAGGCGCCGGCGAGACGAACGTCGGGAGGGCGTCCCACGGCGGCGAGTGCAGAGACGAGTTGCGGCAGCACGGCCGTACCCAGCCCGAGCGAGATGACGAGCGCGGCGGTGTCGAGCTGCGTGAAGCGCACGAATGGCGCCACATGGACGGAGAAGGTATCGAAGTCGACGAGGCCGCTTTCGATGAGCCGCTCTTCGAGATCGGCGACGGCGGAAAGCGCCTGCCCATAAGCGATATGCGGAATGACGAGCCCGTGCGCCTTGATGGCGAGCAAGGCCAAGAGCGTCAGGATGCATCCCGCGAGGAGAGCATAAGCCAACGTGGCGAGCTGCGCGAACCGGCGATCTCCCAGCATGAGCGCGGCCGCAACGGAAAGCGTCAGCGCTGCGATTAGCGCAGCCGCATAGGGCACGCCGAGCAGGGCCGCTCCAAGGAACCCCGCAAAGGCGAGTTCGGCCGCAAGGAGAGGCACGGCGACGAGAGCGATGATGATTGCGCCGGCGATGGCCGCTCTCGTCCCGAACCGCGCGTTCAGCGCTTCCGGAATTGTCCGCGTACCGAGGCGCGCCAAGCGCGGCGCGATCAGCACCCCCGCCAGCACGACGCCCGTCAGGAGGCCGAGGCCATAGGCCAGATGATCGAACCCGGCCAGGACGACGAGCCCCGGCAGCGCCGCCAGAAGAGCGACGGGAACCGCGCGTCCGGCGATCGAGATGCCAAAGAGCACGCGTCCCGCGGGGCCGGCGGCGGCATGGGCGGGCGCTCTCATCACCTCATTCACGGATCACCCTCCGCGGCATCGATCCCGTTCTGGCGGAGAGCCCAGATGAAGGCGAGCACAGCAAGACCGATCAAAGCGCCTTGGGCAGCAAGGAAATAGCCAAGCGGCACGCCTCCCACGCGAACGAGGCTCAGAGGCTCGGCAACGAGCGGCAGGCCGATCGAAAGGAGCGCTACGAAGATGAGCGCGGTTGCTGTCGTGCGCGCGGTTCGCAATGCGTGCCGACGCTCAGGGTAACAAGCGATGGCGCGGCGGATCATGCCGGCAGCGATCAGCAGCACGCCGCTTGCCAGAAGGAGCGCGAGCCCCCCGTAGCCGAGCAGCAGCAGGATATCGATCCCCGATGCACCGGGAACGAGCCCGCCCACGCCCGACAGCACCGCAATGGCAAGAACGAGCAGCAGGACGCCCAGCGCGATCTCGATCATGTCCCCTCCGTCAGGCGATAACTATCTGCGCAAAACGAGACGCAGGGCAATCGCTGTCCGCCCGAGACGAGGAACGAGCGGCACCGAGCCTCGAGCGCGCCACGATCCGGTCGACACGAAACAAATTCGGGGCGGCCTTTACGGCACCGCCCCGAATTGTCCATCCCTAGACTTGGGCCCAATTCTGATTTTTCGTGCCGGGGTGGATCGGCCCCCTCCCTCCGGCGAGGTGCGACAATGAGTGCACCGCCCGCCTCTGTCAAGAACCCGATATCAGGCTACGGGCTTTTCTGCCCGGGTTATCCGTTCGATGAGGCTCGAGCGGCGGATCGACTTCTTCGGCGCACCGTCCCCATTCGCGGAAGATCCGGAAGATGACGCCTGCGCCGGCGCTTGACCATCTCCGCCGCTCCCGCGCATAGGGCTCTTCGCTCCATCGCCGCTGCCCGAGGGTCCGCCCAAGGCGCGCAGAAAACCGCCTGAGCGGGAGGGCTCCGCAGGCGTCGGGCGCACCGCAGCGGATGACGAGGCTCCGAAGGGGGCCGCCTGGGGCGGACGCGGCGCCGCGATCCGCTCAACGAGCGAGCGGTGGGGACGATCCGCCATCTCGGCCCCACGATCTTGGGGGGCGCCGGCAGCCGGCAGAGAGCCGGCACCGAGCCGTCGCATCTCCTCCATGGCATGCGCGGACTGGAGGGCGAGCTTCTCGTTGGCGGCGGATACCTCCGCGCGCAACCGCTGAATGGTTCTGGCGTGTGCGTCCGCTTCGGCTTGAAGCGCACTGACGCGTGCGCGCAGCGACACCTTGCTTTCTTTCCCCGCGCGCTCGTCTGCGTCCTTCGCTGCGTAGACGGCGAGCGCCGCCTCGAGGCGCGAGACCTCGGCGGCCCTGTCCTCGCTCGCAGCCCGCAAGGAGCGGATCTCGGCTTCGAGCGCGGCTGTGCCGGTGCGGCCTGCTTCTGCCGCCGCAAGCGCCTTGCGCAGACGCACAACCTCTTCCTGGAGGCCTGCGTCCGGCGTGGCGCCTGCCCCGCCCTCCACCGTCTTCGATTCGACGTGAGCCAATGTCTCCTGCAGGCGGGAGATGAGGGCGTGCTGATCGCGCGCCTGGGCGCGCAGTGCCTCGACCTCCGTCCTCAGGGCTATCTCTCCGTCGAAGCGGGGATCGACGAACGTGTCGCGGTTGCGGGCGGCGCGGGCTGCAAGCGACGCTTTAAGCCGGCCGATCTCTTCGCGCTGCTGGACGTTGATCTGCGTCGCCTCCTCGAGCGCCTCGGCCTGACGTTTGGACGTCTGGGTCAGGTTGGTGATCTCGCGATCGCGATGCAGGAGAAGCCCTTTCGCCTCGTCGAGGCGCACCTCGACCTTAGGCATCCGCTCGGCAATGGTCTGCTCCAGGACGCGCCGGGCGTTCTCGTGCTCATCGAGCCGGGACTCGAGCCGCTCGATCTCGCCTTCCAGCTCGCTGATAGCCGCATCGCGCCGGTTGAGCTCCACCCGCTGGCGGGCCGCGGAATTGGCAGCCTTTTCGACCTTCTGCTCGAGCTTGTGGATGGTGAGCGCATAGGCGGCGCGGAGCCTGTCCTTGTCGGCTGTGATCTCGGCGGAGGAGAGCGGCATGGTGGCGCGCAGGCGGTCGGTCGCGATGCGCGCCGTGCGGCGGCCGTAGATGGGCGCCAGCAGAAACCCGATGAGGCCTGCTGCAAAGAACCCCAGCGCAACGAACATTGCCGACTGGATGGTAATCACCGGCGCATCCCCGGATCAGTCCCTCTCATTTCCGCCACATGCTTCACCGCCACACATTCGTCCCGCCCAGTGATCTTATCGACTGGTCTTTGCGACTGGTGCCGTTTCGGCCGCCCCGCCCTTGGCATGGGGCGACTTAAACCGCACCAGTCGCTAGGCGCAAGCGTGCCGCCCCACGGAGAAGCATAAATCCTTATATGGGACTTATAGCGGATTCCATGTCGGCGTGCGGGTATACTTCAGATACCCCACGTTGGCGCCGAGGCGCACTCCGACACCAGAACGGATGACCGCCAGCGTGACCTCGCCATACTTCTGGAACTGTACGCTGAGGCCCCCGACGAGATAGGCGGAGCCCTGCACGCCTCCAAATCTTTGATAGATTTCCGAGGGATCCGACAAATTATAGACGAGCACCATGGTCTTGGACCCTTCTGCGCCGGCATCATAGCCAAGCGACGGGCCCTGCCAGAACACCTTGTGATCGCCGGCATCCTTCGTGAAGAGACGCCCCTCGCCATAGCGCAGGCCGACGAGGAAAGCCCCGCCCGCATCCTCGCCCAGGATATAGCCGTTCGGACGCCCCTGGCTCTGGAACGCGTATTCCACTGCCTTGCCGAGGCCCTGGCTGATGGCGCCGAAGAATCCGTGGCCGGCGGCGATGATCTCGTTCTGGCTGTACGAGCTCCGATCCTCGTCCGGCGCGCCCCCAGGCTCGCGGTAGGCTTCCTGGCCCGGGGGAGCATAGGGCTCGCCGTAGCCTCCGCGGCCTCCATCGTCGACGGGACGGCCGGGATCACTGTAACTGTCGCGGCCGTTGGGCGGCACATAGGCATCGCCCCCCGCCGAATAGGAGTCGCCCCGCGAATAGGCGTCGTTTCGCGGGGAATAGGCATCGCTGCCGTATCCACCCCGGTTCGGCGAATACGTGTCGCCGCTCCCCGAATAGCTATCGCGCTGCGTTGCGTACGAATCATTCGATCCGTATCCGCCCCGGTTCGACGAGTAGGTATCAGCCCCTGAAGAAGAATATGACCCGCTGCGCGAGCTGGATGACGCCCCGCTGCCGCCGCTGCGGTAGCTGTCGGGACTCCAAAGGCCGTCCTCGGCCATCGCGGGACCGGCCGCCAGCATCAGGGCCGCTCCGACGAGCGCGAGCCAAGGGCTGCGGCAAACATGAAACATCATGGGCTTTCGCAATCCTCAAGGCGCGGCCGACGGCGCGGGCCTCGCCTCAGCCGCATGCAGAAAATGTATCGAATCTCAATAATCCTTCTCGGAAAGTATTACCAAAGTATGGCTGTGCGGGAGCGCGCGCTGGCGATGCACGTGAACCAAACTACGCAAGGTGGCGCTATGATTCGCGAAACTCCCATCGGACTTTTTTAACCTCGTCACGTGGCCGGCGAGGCTCATTCAGAGGGCAAAAATTCCCCCGCGGCCGCGTCCTGCGGCCACGCGGCCTTTGCAGAGGCGGGAGCGGCGTGTATCAGAACGATCAAGTATTCGCGGGGATGCATCCCCGCATTCCGTCCGATACCGTTCCTTGCGTACGGCAGGCCATGGCGTTCCTACGCCCGAGAACAGGTCCGCCTCATGGGCGACGACCGCAAGAGGACATATCCATGACTGACGCACCTGAGCGCGTGCATCCCACGGATCTGGAGCTCGCCGCACTCATCTCGAGCAAGATCTGCCACGATGTGATCGGGCCGGTCGGCGCCATCTACAATGGCCTCGAGATCCTCAACGAGGATGACGACGAGGAAGCCCAGGCCTATGCGCTCTCCGTCATCCGCAACGTCACCGAGCAGGCGTCGGCGCGGCTGCAGTTCGCGCGCTTCGCATTCGGCGCGGCGGGCTCCGCCGGCGCCTTGATCGATCTCGGTACCGCCGAGCAGATCTCACGCGGCTTTATCGGCCAGGGCAAGCACAAGCTGGTCTGGAAGGGCATTGCCGGCCATATGGCCAAGGATAAGGTGAAGCTCCTCCTCAACCTGATCGCGGTCGCAGTCACGGCGCTGCCGCGCGGTGGCGAGATCGAGGTGCTCATGCAGGGCACGATCGAGACGCCGGGCTTCGTCCTGCGTTGCTGCGGCACGGCCGCCCGCCCGCCGCAGCACCTTGGCGCGTTCATATCCGGTGAAGACGTGCCGCCGCTGGATGCGCTGACCATCCAGACTTACTACACGTGGCGGCTCGCCGAGACCGCCGGCATGAACCTGTCCATCGTCAAGGACGGCGACGACGTGCTGCTCTCCGCCCTCAGTTAATACCATCCGTGAACACCTCGTCCCGTCCTGCGGCGGCATAATGCGCTTGCTGCGCGGCAGGTTATGGCCGCTGAGATGCCTTCGCTGCCGACTGTGATGGAGCCCTCCTCACCAGTCGTTAACTCCTTTCAAGCACAAAGATATAAAGGCCTGGGAACTGGCGGCGCCCGCGACTTACGTCACGGCTGCCGACCCGTCCTTCGCATTCCCCATTGTGGCCATACGCGGCCGGACGGAGCCTAAAAGCGCCATGAAGCGTTGCCTCGTCGCCGATCAGTCGGAAATCATCCGAAAAGTCGCGCGCCATTACCTCGAGCAACTGTCGTATGACGTCCTGGAGGCGGACAACGCCAGCGAGGCGCTTGAGCTTTGCCAGAGCAACAGCATCGACGCGCTCATCCTCGACTGGCGCCTGCCGGACAAAACAGCCGTCGAGTTCCTGACTGCGCTGCGTTTCTCCAGCGAGGGCACCCGGCGCCCGCTCGTCATCTATTCCACATCCGAAAACGATGCGGCAGACATCTCGCGCGCCTTCTCGGCCGGAGCCGACACGTACCTCATAAAGCCCTTCGACAAGCACGCGTTCATGGAGACCCTGGCCAACGCCGGAATGACTGCGGCCTAAAGCGCGCTCACTCTTATTGGAATTCGGATTGCGCGACGCGAACGCGCTCTAAGTTTTTATTTGAGAGACTGATTCACGTTCTCGGTGAATGCGTGTCCGCATCCACCTCAAACGATCAGGCCCTAACCGGCTGGCTTCCGCTTCACGCCCTTGCTAAAGCCCTTCCCGTCCGGGGAATCACGGAGCGGCTCAGCGTTCGTCGTCCTGCTTCTTCTCAGCTCCCTGGCTCGCGTGACATCAACACGACGACGATAGAGGCCGAGGTGCTGCGCGTCGAACATCTTAGAATCGGGTCGCTGCCGCCCTTGTCCTTCTCCGTCGCAGCCGGTGAGTGCCTCGCCATCGAAGGGCCTTCGGGCTCCGGCAAGAGCCGCATCCTGCGCGCTATCGCGGACCTCGATCCCGTGGATGGGCAGATCTTCCTCGACGGGCACGAGCAGCGGGAAATGGCGCCCGCGGTGTGGCGGCGGACGGTGCGCTATGCGGCGGCCGAGCCAGGATGGTGGACGGATACGCCGCGCGGCACCCTGAACCCGGCTGCATCATCGCAGGATCGGATCCCCCGCCTGCTGGCAGCGGTGGGTCTCGACGAGGCCATGCTCGATCGCCCCGTGAGCCAGCTCTCGACGGGCGAACGGCAACGAATCGCCCTCGTGCGCGCGCTCGCCGACGAACCCAAGGTGCTGCTGCTCGACGAACCCACGGCGGCGCTCGACAAGGCATCGACGGCGCTCGTCGAAGAGCTCATCCGTTTTCAATTCCTCGCCGAGCGGAGCGTACTGATCGCGAGCCACGACACGGGGCTCATCGATCGCCTCGCCCATGCGCGCCTGCAGCTCGCGCCGTCCGATCCGGCGCCCAGACCTCTCCAGCCCCCACAGCCATGACCTATATTGCGCTCGATACGACCGACCTCGCCATCGCGGCGATACTCCTGATCGCGAATGGGCTGGTGTCCGTCTGGTTCCGGCTCGGGCTCGAGCGCACGCTCGCCATCGCCGCGCTGAGGATGGTGGTGCAGCTCGCCATCGTGGCGCTGGCCCTGCGCTTCATCTTCTCGCTCGACTCGGCTCTGTGGACGGCGCTGTTCGCGCTCTTCATGGCCGCGGCGGCCGGGTATGAGGTCGTGTCTCGGCAGGAACGGCGTGTCACCGGCGTGGCCGCAACGGCGCTCGGAGCCGGCGCACCGTTCTTTGCGGGGCTGGTCGCCACGCTGTTCGCGACGACGCTCGTCATCGGGCCGGACCCCTGGTATGCGCCGCGCTACGTGCTCCCCATCTTCGGCATGATGCTCGGCAACGCGCTTCAGGGCACGAGCCTCGTGCTCGATTTCATCACCTCCGCGGCCGTGCGCGAACGCGCCGCCATCGAGGCGCGCCTCGCGCTTGGCGCGGGCCGGTATGAGGCCGTCGACACCATCCTGCGGCGTGCGCTCACCACAGGGCTGATGCCCATCGTCACGGCCATGGCGACGACCGGCATCGTGGCGCTTCCCGGTATGATGACGGGCCAGATCCTCGCTGGCGTCGACCCCGTGGAGGCAGCCAAATACCAGGTGATGATCCTGTTTCTTGTTGCGGGCTCGACGGGTATGGCCGTGGTCGCCGCCGGGCTCGGCGCCGTGCTGCTGATCACCGATGACCGTCACCGCCTGAGGCTCGATCGGCTAACGCGGAAATAGGATCGTTATCACCATACATGAAGAGCGCCGCAGCTCGCTGCGACGCTCTTTGTATTTGGGCATATTGTCATTGCCGGATCAGCGCGCTTCGTGCGAGCGGCCGGCCTGGCCGGGCTTTACGGCGCGATGGGCTCGACCGGAACCGACGATGACGACGGAGCGCTCTCCGGCTCCGCATTCGGCGATGTGTCTGCGGGCGATGCCGGCTCGCTCGAGGGCGCAGCGCCGGCGGCCGCAGGCGGCTGAGCCTGGTGCTGCGCCATAGCAGCAGCGGCGCGCTCGGCGGCCTCGGCCGCGCGCTCGGCTGCGGCGGCGGCACGTTCGGCTGCGGCCGCGGCCGACTCTGCGGCAGCGGCTGCCGCTTTGCTCGCCTCGTTCTCCGACGTGCCCACCGGCTCAGCGCTCGGCGTCGCAGGCTCGATGGCGGCCGGCGAAACGGCGGCGGCAGTTCCGGCAGCCGTCGGCGGCACAGGGATTGCGCCCGTCTCGACGTTCGTGTCCGAAGCCGTGTCAGGCTTTATGTCGGCGGCCTTCGTCTCTTCCAGGTCCGCGCTATCGGATTCGGCTTTCGCCTGATCCGCTTCAGGGCTCCTTGCCGGTTCGGACTTTTCAGCTTTGGCCTGCTCGGACTTCGCGGGCTCAGACTTGGCTGGCTCAGACTTTTCGGCAGCGCGGTCGGCCTTGTCGTCGGACGATTTCGCAGCCGCCTCCTTCTTCAGAGCCGGCTTGGGAGTCGTTTTCGCCTGCTGCTGTGATCCCTTGTTGAGATCGGCACCCCAGCAGACCGTGGCCGTGGCCGTGCAGGTGTGCTCGTCGAACAGGATCAGGTTCAGGAAGAGCTCGCAGGAGACGTCCTTTTTGCCGACCGAATACTTCTCGATGCCCTGCTCTGCCGCCCACGTGGCGATATGCTTGTCGAGCAGATTCTTGGAGTCACGTGTCGGGCCTTCCTTGCCATAGTCGTTGACCGTGAACCCCATGCGCTTGCAGCCGGCAAAAGCCGGATGGGCCGCCACGAGCGCACCCGTCAGCGCGGCGGCGAAGGCGAACCTGGACAATAAACCCATCAAGCTTCTCCGTAAGGGCCGAAGATCATTTGTGTTCCTGCTGCTATAGCGGCGCCAGGCCGGCATGCCTAGACCGCTCCATCACGTTATGCGCAGGTTTGCCGAGACTACGCGGGCAGGATGCCGGGGTCGCCCGGCAAAGCGGCAGTAAGGGAAACGACACCGCGCACGCGCGTGAGGGCGCGGTGCGCGATGCCCTCAATGCCGCACGATGGATCAGAGCTTGCAGATCGTGGCGGATCCGCGGCACGTCCAGCCCCAGCTACCGCCCTGCTTGCAGTTGTATGCACGCTTGCCGAACTCGTATCCGGGCAGTCTCGCGGCCGCACCGACCTTGTTGTTCGACGACATCCAGGACGCCCAGGCGCCCCAGTCGACAGCCTGGAGAAGAGCCTCGTCCACCTGCAGCTTGGCGCCCTCCTGGCTTCCGGCCTCGCCGATGGCACCCTTCTTGACGCACGTCTTGGCCTCGGCCGAGGCCGTCATGGCCGCCAAGCCCGCTACGGCAACGAGCGCCGTCGTCATACGCACAGCTTTGAGCATCGCTCTATCTCCCTCGAAAAAGCCGGCACACGCGTCAGCGTGGACCGCGAGGGGACTCTGCCCCACTTGCCGCACGCTGCCCATCCGTCATGCACAGGGAAATAGGCCGCCGGGGCGATTTTCATGCGCTCGTTGCGTCCGCACAACTGGCCTCAGCCTGCCTGCTGCAGGTTGACGGCCTTGGGACCCTTGCCGCGCGTGTCGGGCTCGGTATCGAAAGAAATGCGGGCGCCTTCCGCGAGGGAGGCCAGGCCGGCGCGCTCGATGGCGGTCACGTGGACGAAGACGTCCTTGCCGCCATCGTCCGGAGTGATGAAGCCATAACCCTTTTGATCGTTATAGAATTTGACCGTTCCAACCTGGCGCATCTCATGCCTCCACGCACCCGCCTTGCAGGAACCGGCTGGAGAGCGGGGCAGTGCTCCGGCCGGCGGATCTATTAGCCGCGCGGCGCGAGACACCTAGGTTTCGGTCGGGCAATGCTCAGCACAAGCTTTTCCTATCACCTCGACAGCCAGCGCAGAGCATCCGGCGCCGTCTTTCGGGGGGAACGCGACTGCGAGGCAAGACCCAGATATGGCTCCGCCGCCGCTCAGTGCGATCCGGCTGGCGTTTTCGTCCTGGACAGACCGCGCTCGTCCGTCAGCCACGCGAGGCGGCTCCCGGCGCCGCTTCCCTGCGAAAGGGTCTCAACTAAATATGGCAGCAAAATTGCGAGCCGCTCTTCGAGCGTGAACGGAGGATTGAGGATCAGCAGGCCATTGCCGGAGAGACCGCCGGCGCTCTGCGGCGTGCGGACGAACAATTCGGCCGAGAGCAGCTTCGGGATCGAGAGCGCGGCGGCCTTGCGCAGGAAGGAGCCGGTGACTGCCTCGTCTTTGATCGGATACCAAATAAGAACCGTACCCGTCGCGAAGCGCCGGCGGACATCGCCTAGCGCGTCGAGAAGCCGGCGAAACTCGCCCGGTTCCTCGAACGGAGGATCTATCAGGACGATTCCGCGGCGCTCTGTCGGGGGCAGCACGGCCTTGAGCGCAGTCCATCCGTCGAGCGCGAGCACCTTGGCGGCACGATCTTTAGCAAAAAGCGCCGCGAGGCGGCGAACGTCTTCGGGATGGGCCTCGTTGACGACGAGACGATCGTTCGGGCGCATGAGACGGCGAGCGATGAGGGGGCTGCCAGGATAGCGGACGAGTTCGCCGCTACCATTCTCATTTCGCACCACATCGAGATAGGGCGCGAGGATTGCCGCCACATCGGACGGGAGCGAAGCGGCAAGGATGCGGCCGATGCCCTCCCTCCATTCACCCGTTCTCTGGGCTTCATCGCTCGCCAGGTCGTAGAGACCGATCCCCGCATGGGTGTCGATCACGCGGAAGGGCGCGTCCTTCAGCTTCAGGTGCTCGATGACGAGCGCAAGGACGGCATGCTTGAAAACATCCGCGAAATTCCCGGCGTGATAGATGTGGCGATAGTTCATGAGGCGCCCGAAAACACTGCGGGGGCGGCCTGCGGCTGCCCCCTTCCCGTGCACCGCTCTAGCATAGTTTCCCGCACTTTGCGGGAGCGGCATCGCGCTTGGGGGGGTCAGCCGCTCATGGCATGTGTGAAGCTTGGGAGAGCGGACGGAGCAATCTCCCGGTGGGGCTCACTGCCGGCAACGGGGCGCTCGAGTTGGGGTGCGATCTCCGAGGGATCCTTCACGCGGCGCGAGCGGCCGTCGAAGGCTGCGCCCTGCTCGATCGAAAGCAGATGGCTGTGAATATCGCCTTCCACCTCGGCGCCGGCGTGAAGCACGACGTTCTTGCCCATGATGGCGCCGCTGACGCGGCCGTAGACGTCCACCGTCTCAGCGGCAATGGCGCCCTCGATGACGGCTTCCTTGCCGACCTCGATCTCGCGGCTGTGCAGATCGGCCTGAATATTGCCAAGCACCTTGAGCGTGCCCTTGCAGCGGATCGTGATGGCCTCTCCCTCGATCGAGAGATCGTTGCCGATCACCGACTGGGCGGCCACGGGGTTGGCGGTTTCCACTGGGTGCAGATGCTTCTCGGCACCACCGATGCGGTCCATGCGGCGAAGCTGCGGTGCGGGTGCCTCGGCCGGAACCGGCTCGGGCTTGCGGCTGAAAACCATGCTTGCATACTCCCTGACGCTACTCGTGGTCCGCACGCGCCCTATGTGAGGCTCGAGTTGGTCGAAACGATGTCAACCGCCGCCGGCCGGTCCGGCGGCCGGGCTGGAGCTTTTCATGAGCGCAATCGACGATGAAATGGCCTTGGCACGCCAAGCGATGGTGCGCGAAATCGAGCGCTCTGCAAGGCAGGCCCTCGGCGGCCGGGAGATCTCGCCGCGCGTGCTCGAGGCGCTCGGCGCTGTGCCGCGCCATGCGTTCGTTCCTCCCGAACACCTAACGGCGGCCTACCGTAACCGGCCGCTTCCTATCGGCCACGGGCAAACGATCTCACAGCCTTTCATCGTGGCCTTGATGACCGACGTCCTCGATCTCGAGCCCGGTGACCGGGTGCTCGAGGTCGGCACCGGATCGGGCTATCAGACGGCCGTGCTGGCCCGGCTCGCAGGCGCCGTCTACACCATCGAGATTTCGAAGCCCCTCGCCGAGGGTGCAGAGCGGATCTTCGCAGAGCTCGGCCTCACCAACGTGCACGCCCGCGTGGGCGACGGGCATCGCGGCTGGCCCGACGCGGCACCGTTCGACGCGATCCTGGTTGCGGCGGCACCGCCCGAGATTCCGGATGCCCTCGTGGCGCAACTGAAACCAGGCGGGCGCCTCGTCATACCCGTAGGGCGCGAAGCCCAGCAGCTCGTTCTCATCGAGAAGCAAAGCGACGGATCGACCACCTTGAGGGAGGTCATTCCCGTGTGCTTTGTTCCGTTGACACGGCAGGAGGATGGCGGATCCGATTGAAGCCATCCCTTGCCCCACGAGCGGGGTTTGTTTTTTCTTCTGCCGCATTTCCATGCGAGCAACCGATCCGGGCGTGCCTGCCAACACGCGAGCTTAGGGGAATACGTGATGGACGACCTCGACCGTTTCGAGCCGGGGATGCATACGTTCACCGGAACCGTGCGCGTCTGGACCGCGGGCACCGCCGAGATCGTGACCGATAGCGGCCTCGTCATGTTCCTCGACACGCGCGGGCAGTCGCCAGTGGCGGTCGGCGAGCGCGTGACCGTGGACGCGCGTAAATATCGCCCCTGCCATTTCGTGACCCGCGTTAGGCCCGGGTGAGCTGGCGGGAAAAGGTTACGGCCGACGACTTGCGCCGCCCCACCTCAAACTCGGACAACGAAGCTGTCGACGACCCGCTTCCTACCGGCGTGATCGAACTCGATCGTGAGCTTGTTGCCATCCACCTCGGTCACCGTGCCTGGGCCGAACTTCTGATGGCGCACGCGGGTGCCTACTCCAAAGCCCGCGCCCTCTGCCGACGATGAGGCGATCAGCTCGCCTTCGATGGTGATCGGCGGCTTCATCGGCTTGAGGCTTGCCTGGCGGCGGCGATCGGCGTCGCGCGACCAATCCTTCTCGTGGGACCTGGCCTTCTCGAAGGATTGGGCGCGCTGCCAGCCCGGCGTGTCGTAGCTGGCGCCGAAGCGTGGCGCGGCGTCGTCAAAACGGCTCTTGCCATAGGGATTGCGCCCAAAGCCGCCGGCCTCGAACGGATTGCCGAAATTCTGGTAGGCGCCGCCGAACGGGCTCTTGGTCTCGACGACCTCCACGTCGGCTTCCGGCAGATCGTCGACGAAGCGCGAGGGGATCGCCGACTGATAGAGCCCGCGCGTGCGCCGGTTCTGCGCGAACGAGACCTTGGCGCGGCGGCGTGCGCGCGTGAGGCCAACGTAGGCGAGACGGCGCTCCTCCTCGAGGCCAGCCTCCCCGCTTTCGTCGAGCGCGCGCTGGTGGGGGAAGAGCCCCTCCTCCCAGCCAGGCAGGAACACGGTGTCGAACTCGAGACCCTTGGCGGCGTGCAGCGTCATCAGGCTCACGCGGTCGCCGTCGTCGCCCTGCTCGGTATCCATGACCAAGCTCACGTGCTCGAGGAAGCTTTCGAGACTCTCGAACTCGTGCATGAAGCGGATGAGCTCCTTCAGGTTCTCAAGCCGAGACTGAGCCTGCGGGCTCTTGTCGGCCTGCCAGTGGGCCGTATAGCCGCTCTCGTCGAGAATAAGCTCGGCAAGCTCGGTGTGCTTCATGGTGTCGATCAGGCTGCGCCAGCGCTCGAAGGCGCCGACGAGATCACGCAGCGACTTCCTGGCCTTGCCGCCGAGATCCTCAGTCTCGACGATCTCGCGGGCGGCGCGGAACATCGGCACGGAGCGGGCACGGGCCAGCGCATGGATGCGCTCGACGCTGGTGTCGCCTAGACCGCGCTTGGGCACGTTGACGATGCGCTCGAACTTGAGATCGTTGGCGGGATTGTGCGTCACCTCGAGGTAGGCCAGCGCGTCTTTGATCTCGGCGCGCTCGTAGAAGCGCGGACCGCCGATAACGCGATAGGGCACCCCCGTGGTGACGAAGCGGTCTTCGAAGGCGCGCATCTGGAAGGAGGCGCGGACGAGGATGGCGATCTCGTTCAGCCGGTGGCCGTCCTTACGCAGCTCCTCGATGTCGCGGCAGACGGCTCGGGCCTCCTCCTCGTCGTCCCAGACGCCCATGACGGAGATCTTCTCGCCCCGCTCGCCGTCGGTGAAGAGCGTCTTGCCAAGGCGGCCCTTGTTGGCGGCGATGAGCCCCGAGGCGGCGGAGAGGATGTGCCCCGTGGAGCGATAGTTGCGCTCCAACCGGATGATACGCGCGCCGGGAAAATCCAGCTCGAAGCGCAGGATGTTGTCCACCTCGGCGCCGCGCCAACCATAGATCGACTGGTCGTCGTCGCCGACGCAGCAGACGTTCGGCGAGCCTTGGGAAATAAGGCGCAGCCAAAGGTACTGGGCGACGTTGGTGTCCTGGTACTCGTCGACCAGGATATAGCGGAAGCGCCGGTGGTAGTCCTTGAGCACGTCCGGGTTCTCGAGGAAGAGCCGCAGCGTCTCGAGCAGAAGATCGCCGAAATCTGCCGCGTTCAGCTCCTTGAGCCGCTTCTGATACGCCGCATAGAGACGCGCGCCCTTGCCGTTGGCGAAAGCGAAGCTCTCGCCTGCGGGCACCTTGTCGGGCGTGAGGCCGCGGTTCTTCCAGCTATCGATGAGGCCCGCGAGCTGGCGCGCCGGCCAGCGGTTCTTGTCCAGGCCGTCGGCCTCGATGACCTGCTTCAGAAGCCGGAGCTGATCGTCGGTATCGAGAATCGTGAAGCCGGATTTGAGGCCGACCAGCTCGGCGTGGCGGCGCAGGATCTTGACACCGATGGAGTGGAACGTGCCGAGCCACGGCATCGCCTCCACGGCGCCGCCGACGAGGGCGCCAATGCGCTCCTTCATCTCGCGCGCCGCCTTGTTGGTGAAGGTGACGGCCAGGATTTGATGGCCGGCAGCGCGCCCCGTGGCCAGGATGTGGGCGATGCGCGTCGTCAGCACCCGCGTCTTGCCGGTGCCGGCGCCGGCCAGCACCAGGACGGGGCCATCGAGCGCTTCCACGGCCTCGCGCTGCTCCGGGTTGAGACCCGCGAGATAGGGTGGCATCGCGCCCGCGCGGGCCCGTTCGGAGATGGAGGGCCGCTCCCGCGGCGCAGGTGCAGCCTCTCGCGCGCGCCCGGGCGCCATCGGCAGATCGAACGGCGGAAGATCGTCGTCCGCGCCGGCGGCTGCATGGGGATCGGCGCCCACGCCTGCAGGCACGGCGTGGCGGGCTGCGTTTTTGTCTTCGTGCGGCATAAATCGCTCTATAGCATGGGCCTCGCGGCCACAATCTGGCGCACAGCGGCGCCGCATGACGGAAATATAAGGTGCGGCGTCGCTTCCACGAGCCTGCCCGGGGATCCCTCCCCAGGAAAAAACCCCAATTGGGGGTCACACTCGGCACCCGTGTTGGGCTATGGTGAGGGCCCGCCGGCCATCGCGATTGGCGGCGATCCCATTCCGGCCAGCCAACCAGCCTCGGGGGCAAAGGGGGCCGGGGTGCGGATTTGCTTGCCCGTGCGGCCTCGTGGCCCTCGCGTTGATGAGGTGCGCCCGAGTGATACATGAGCAGATTAGACGCGGATGAACAACGCCCTCCTTTATCTCGGCGGCATTCTGATCACCGCCCTGGCGGTTCTTTTCGCGGTTCCGCAGTTTGTGGACTGGAACAGCTACCGAGGCATTTTCGAAGAGGAAGCCTCCCGCATCCTGGGGCGGGAGGTGCGCGTCGGGGGCGCCGTCAACGTGCGGCTCCTGCCGGCGCCGTTCGTATCGTTCGAGCGGCTCCGGATCGCGGATACCAGCGCCGATGGCGGCCACTCGATCATCCGTGTCGAAAGCTTCACCATGTGGCTCTCGGTGCCGCCGCTTCTGCGCGGCGTGCTCGAGGCGCATCGCGTCGAGCTGCGCCGGCCGGTCCTCAGCCTCGCTGTCAATGCCGAGGGCAGCGGCAACTGGCGCACGCTCGCCATCGCGCCGGGCACGCTGCCGTTCGCTCCCAAGGAGGTGGCGCTGCAGTCGGTCGCCATTCACGATGGAGCGATCCTCATCAGCACGCCGTCGCGCGGCGAGCTTGCCCGGTTCGACTCTATCAATGGCGAGCTCAACGCCGAGGCGCTCGAGGGCCCGTACAAGTTCCGCGGCGATGTAAGCTCCGAAGGCGTGCCCCGCCATGTCCGCATCGCCACCGCCAAGATGGACGACAACGGCGACCTCAGGTTCAAGGCGGCTGTCGACGTAGCCGATAATTCCTACATGCTCGACGCGCGCCTCACCGGACTCAGCGACACTCCGGCGCTTACGGGCGAGCTCAACGCGAAGCTCGGACGAGACGCTGGCGCAGCCAAACCCGCGCCAAGCGATGCGGATGTGACGCTCCAACCGGAGCCTTCCCCGCCCGGCGCACTGCCTTCCGACGCCGAAGGAGAGCAGCCTGCAGAGGTCCCCCAGACCGCCGTGGCCATCGACGAAGGACACGGGGCCACGGGCTTCGAGCTCAAGGCCAAGGTCGAGGGAACGGCGCTCGGCGTCGCGCTGTCGGACATCTCGGTGTCGCTCGAAGCCGGGACGACCCCGCAGATGATAACCGGGGAAGCAAAGCTCAGCTGGGCGGACAAGACGCGCCTCGACGTGGAGCTTGCCTCGCGCTGGCTCGATCTCGACAGGCTCGCTCACACCGGCGCCGCCAAAATGCCGCTCGATGCCGTGCGGAGCTATTTCGAGCTGGTCGCGGCGCAGCTTCCGGCCGAGGCCGATACCAACGCCCGGCTTCAATTCGACCAACTTACCCTTGCCGGCGAGCCGATCAGCAATGTGCATCTCGCCGCCTCCCGATCAGGCGGTCCGCTCGAGCTCAAGGGCGTGCGGGCGGATCTCCCGGGCGGCGTGCGGCTCGAACTCGAGGGCGTACTGACGCCGCGGGACCGGGCGCCAGATCTCGATGGCACCCTTTTTGTCTCCGGCAAAAGCCTGATGCGCTTTCTTGCGTGGGGCCTCGGCTCTCCCGGCATCGGGCGCGAGCGCAACGACGGCCCGTTCTCGCTCGATGGAAAATTCGCGCTCGGCAACGGCTCATTGGCGCTGACGGACGCCGTCGCGGAGCTCTCGGGAACGCCGCTGGAAGGCGACTTCAAGATCGACCTCGGCGAACGCAAGCGGCTTCGCATCGCCGTCGAAGGCCCGCGCATCGACGTCGCTCAGTTCGGGTCCGGACTCGTGGATCTCGCTCACCTGCGGCGCGCCTTGTTCGGCTCCGATACGGTTGAGGACGAAGGCGGCGCGCCCTCGGCAACTCAGCCGTTCGATCCCGCAGGCAGCGATCTCTCGCTCGATCTCAAGGTCGCCGAGCTCATCGACGGCGACCTCCGCCTCAAGGATGTCGACGCGAGCATCCAGCTCGAGCGCGGCCGGCTCACGATCCCGCATCTCAGCTTCGGGACTGCGGACGGGCTTCACGTGGAGGCGGAGGGCGAGGCCTCGGACGTGCCGGCGCATCCCAAAGGCGCGGTGCGCGGACTGGTCTCGGCGCCCAACGTCCAAGCTGCGCAGTCCTTCCTTTCTCTCCTTGGTCTCGAAACCGGGACCTCAGCGGAGGCAACGCGAATCGCGCGTCTCGCCCCCTTCCGCATTGCCGGCACGCTCCGCCTCGAGGGGGGAGCCGCGAACGCCACGTCGCTCAACATCGATGGGGTGCTCGGCGGTGGGCGCATCTCCGGCTCGCTCAACCTCGCTGGCGGGCGCGCCAAATGGCGCACGTCGTCCCTCGATGCGCAGGTGCACATCGAGAGCCCGGACGCGTTCGAGCTTGTGGCGACACTGTTCGATACGCCGATCCGGCCCGTGCGGGGAACGGAGGCGCAAAGCGGCCGCGTGCTGATCAAGGCCGTGGGCGTTCCCGCCGAAGGACTGCTCTCGCTTGCCGAGATCACAGCCGACGGGATCGAGATCGGCTATCGCGGACAGCTTCGCTTGCCGGATACGGGCGATACAGATCTCGACGGAGAGATGAAGATCGCCGCCCCGGACGTGCGCGTCGCTCTGGCGATGGCCGGGCTTGGCGTCGCGGATGGAGCGGCCGGCATTCCGATTAGCGGAACCGTCGCCGTCAGCCGCCAAAAGGGTACGCTGAAGCTCGCCGGCAACGGGCTTTCACTCGGCGACAGCACAGTCTCCGGCACGCTGGCCGTGTCGAGCGCGGGCGATAACGGCCGCAGGCAGCTCGATGCGTCTCTCTTTACGGATAAGGCTTCGTTCGCCGCGCTGCTCGCACCGCTTCTCGGCTCCGCGCGGGAGGCTGATGTGCTCGCCGCGGCGGAGGCCTCGCCACGCACGGCATCCGACAAGACCGGGGCCGCCCACATCGTCTGGCCCGAGCAGGCGTTCGATCTGGCGCTGCTCGACGGGATCCAAGGAAAGCTATCGCTCGAAGCGGGCACGCTCAGCCTCGAACCTGGGCTTTCGATCGCCAACGCGCGCGTTGCGGCGGAGACTTCTTCGGACGGGATCAAGGTCACGCGCCTCGAAGGCGACGCCATCGGGGGGCGCCTCACATCGCAGCTCGAGATCACGCGGGCGCCGGCTGGAATCGGTCTCGCCGGCTCACTGGCCATCGATGTCGCTAGCAAGCCTGGTGGGGAGGCGGACAGCACACCCGCGCCGTCCGGCAACGCCGCGGCCTTTAACGTCACCTTCTCAAGCCGGGCGCTGAGCCCGGCTGCCATCGTCGCCGGCCTGACCGGCACGGGCACGCTTGCGATCCGCGAGGCGACGCTTGCCGGCAACTCCCCCGCGAGCGTTTCGGCGGCGGCGCGCGCGGCGCTGGCCGGGCAAAGCCCCGGCTCGAATATGCCTCTCGCGGATGCAATCACGGAGACGCTCAAGGACGGCGGGGTCAAACTCGGGAAGACCACCATTCCAGTAAACCTCAGCGACGGGGCTCTGAAGCTGGAAAGGGTGAAGGTAGAGACGGACGAAGGCCGCTCGACGTTCGTGACCGCCGTCGAGCTCGAGACCATGCGGATCGACAGCGAATGGCAGATCGAGGCCAGGCTCGACAAGACCGGGGCGGCGGGATCCGCCCGCGCGTTCCTGCCACCGGTGACGGTCGTCTACGCGGGCAAGCTCAAGGACCTCTTTGAGCTCGAGCCACGGATCTCGGCGGACGCGCTCGAACGCGAGCTCGTCGTGCGCAAGATGGAGCTCGACGTCGGCGAACTCGAACGTCTGCGCAAGCTGGACGAGGAACGGGCGCGCCAGGAAGCTGCCCGGCGCAAGGCGGCGGAGGCGGAACGGGCACGCCTTGAGGCCGAACGGCGCAAGGCGCTCGAGGACGATCAGCCCGTGATCTATCCGAACGCCGTGGAGCGCGAGGATCTCGGTGCACCGCTTGGTGCGCCGGATGGGGATCTTTACGACAACAGCGTCTCGACCGGTGATCCCAATGGCGTCCCGGTCGAGCGCGATATCGAAGCCGCAGCGCCGCCCGTCGCGGTCCCCTCGCCGGCAACGGCGCAGCGCCCGCCTCCGCGCCGCCGGAAGCCGGAGGAGGAAGAGTGGCGGCCGTTCCAGGGGACGCCCTATTGACGGGGTGCAGCTCCCCTGCCCACCGATCAATCCCGGCTGCCGCCGTCGTAGCTCACGATGGCGGCCGTTGAACGGACGTAGTCCAGAATCCACACGCGCACGGCACTCGAAAGACCGGCAGCGCCCCGCCGCTCGTCGATGCGGGCGATGAGGGCTGCGAGGGACATGCGCTCCTTCGCTGCGGCCTCCTTCAGCGCCTCCCAGAACGGCTCCTCGAGCGAGATCGAGGTGCGGTGCCCCCGGATCGAGAATGAGCGCTTTACGGGACGAACCGCGGCACCGCTCATGATGATGCGGGTCCGCTTTCGCCCTCACTTCCGTCGCCAGCATCGGAGCGACGATGCGCATCGAGGCGGCGCGTGGCGATCTCCGTCTCGGCTTCGAGCTTCAGGCGCTCGGCCTTGGGGCGTCCGAACCGGGCACGGTTCTCCTCGGCGCGCTTTTCCTTGGCCGCGCGGTCACGCACTTTGCGGGCTTTACGAAGGTTGATGATCTCGCCGGACATTTTTCAACTTCCGAACCTTTGACGCTTACTCGGGAGCGATCATCTTAGCGGGATCGACGATCTCTTCGAACTCCGCGTCGGTTACGTAGCCGCCGCCCACGGCCTCCTCGCGCAGCGTGGTGCCGTTCTTGTGCGCGGTCTTGGCGATCTTCGCCGCATTGTCGTAGCCGATCTTGGGGGCGAGTGCCGTCACCAGCATCAGCGAGCGCTCAAGACCGGCCTTGATGTTGTCCTCGCGCGGCACGATGCCAACGACGCAGTTGTCGGTAAAGGAGCGGGCTGCATCGGCCACGAGGCGCACCGACTGCAAGAAGTTGTACGCCATTACCGGATTGTAGACGTTGAGCTCGAAATGTCCCTGGCTGCCCGCGAACGTCAGCGCCGCGTTGTTGCCGAACACCTGCACACAAACCTGGGTCAACGCCTCGCACTGGGTCGGATTGACCTTACCTGGCATGATGGACGATCCGGGTTCGTTCTCGGGCAGTGCCAACTCGCCTAAACCGGAGCGCGGGCCGGAGCCGAGGAAGCGGATGTCGTTCGCGATCTTGAACAGCGATGCCGCCACCGTGTTGATGGCGCCATGCGAGAACACCATGGCGTCATGGGCGGCGAGCGCCTCGAACTTGTTCGGCGCCGAGGTGAAGGGCAGGCCCGTGATGGCGGCGATCTGCTTCGCCACCTGCTCGGCAAAGCCTTTCGGCGCATTGAGGCCGGTGCCGACGGCGGTGCCCCCCTGGGCCAGTTCCATCAACGCCGGCAGCGTCTGCTCTATGCGGCGAATGCCGTTCTCCACCTGCTGCGCATAGCCTGAGAACTCCTGACCGAGCGTCAGCGGCGTCGCATCCTGCGTATGCGTCCGGCCGATCTTGATGATGCCGCTCCAGGCGCGGGCCTTTTCACTCAAGGCCGCATGCAGATGGCGGAGGGCCGGCAGCAGGCGATGCGCAATCTCTTCGGCGCAGGCGATGTGCATCGCCGTCGGGTACGTGTCGTTCGACGACTGGGCCATGTTGACGTGGTCGTTCGGGTGGACGGGGCGCTTCGAGCCCATTTCACCGCCGAGCATCTCAATGGCGCGGTTCGAGATCACCTCGTTGGCGTTCATGTTGGACTGGGTGCCGGAACCGGTCTGCCAGACGACGAGCGGGAAATGATCGTCGAGCTTGCCGTCGATCACCTCCTGGGCCGCCTTCACAATCGCCTCGCCGAGATTCGCGTCGAGCTTGCCGAAAGCCATGTTGGTCTCGGCGGCGGCGCGTTTCACGATGCCGAGCGCACGGATCATGGGCGCGGGCTGCCGTTCCCAGCCGATCTTGAAATTGCCGACGCTCCGCTGCGCCTGCGCCCCCCAATAACGATCGGCCGGCACCTCGATCTCGCCGAAAGTATCAGTCTCGATGCGGACGGCGGCAGGCGTCTTATCGGTCATGGCGGAACCCTGTTCTTGGCATCTCGTCGGACGGGGTGGCCATAGCACGAGAGCCACCGATGCGAAAACGGACAAGGGCCGCCACGTGAGGCGACCCCTTCCGTTTGCAGACGTTTCGGCCCGACGCTCGCGCCCGCCACTTCAGGTCTTCGCGTGCCGCGGCCTCCATCGCGCGAGAACGCCTGGCATTGCCCTTCCTGCTCTACGAGCGATAGGCACGCGCAACGAGCGCTGCATGGCGACGCTCGGCATTGCGGAGCTGGATGCGCTCCAGGGTCGACACCCTGCCGTCACGCAAGACACGCCGCTTGAGCGAGGCGAGGTTGGCGGCGCTACGGGCGATGGCGCGGCGCTCGGCGGCGCTAACCGCAGGCTTCTTGTAAACCTTAGAATAGCCCGGCTTGCTGGGCCCATGCGCGTGGTGATGCTTTGCCGGCGCCGCAACTGATACGCTTGCACCCAGCACGAGCGCTGCGGCAGTCAGAAGGGCAGTCTTGGTCTTCGCGTTCATATGTCGTCTCCATTCTGGTTCGAGCCCGTCCGCCGGGGTGCGGCTCTCTCGGGCTACACGAGATGAACGTGGGAGACGAGGGGTATCCGTTGCTCAAAAACAGATAAAATTCAGTCACTTGGTGTTCATCTCGCTGAACGCGCGTTCACCTTGTGCGCGCCTCAATATTCTCTCCTGGAACCAGGATGGCGATACGCGGCGTTTATTGAACGAGAAGCAGAGGGAGAGGGAGAACCAGGCTCGCATTCCGGAGATTGAGAATGAGCATCATCAGCATCCGCGGCGCGGTCATCGCGCTTTCGACTCTTCTACTCGGCCTCGCCAGTACCGCGGCAATGGCCAGTCCGCTGGTCGGCTCCGACGTTGCGGCCTCGGCCAAGGCAAGGCCCGGCAATGTCCAAGATGTACGCCACCGCGGATGGGGCGGGGTCGGCGTCTACATCGGCCCCCGGTACGGTTACGGCTATAGATACGGACCACGGTATCGGCACCGCTACTATGGCGATCGCTATTACAGCTATGGCAACTATTACGATCGCCCGTATCGGCACAGCCGCCGTTGGGCGCGCGAGCGGTTCAAGCATCCGCTGGGACGACGCTGAGCGGCCGCCGTCGAGCCGGAGACTGCTCCGTTCCAAAAAACGGAAGCACCTAATTGTTCGCTTGGGCGAGCAATCTTCGCCTATTCGGGCGTTTCCGTCCGAATGGGATCGGATTTAAGCTGCTTATTTCTTGCGGAACTTGTCGAGGCTGACGATCTCGGCGCCACCAGACCGAGGCGCGGCCTCGTCATCCTCAGAACCGGCGGCCTCCTCGTCGGACATCGACCGTCGTTTCGAGCCGGAGTTCGCTGCAATCGGCGTTGCCTGAAGGTTGGTGCCGTCTGCCTCACCGTCCGCTTCGCCATCGGCCTTGCCATCCGGGCCAGCGGACTTGCGGGGACGCGAAGGCTTCCGCGTGCGGGCGCGGGGCGCGCCACCACGGGCTGCGACGCCATCGATGGTATCCCCCGAAGGATCGGATTCGACGTCCGAACCCGCCTCCGCCTCGGATGCGGCGAGGCCCGGATCCTCGAACTGAAGGCCGAAACGCACCGACGGGTCGAAAAACACCTTGAGGGCATCGAAGGGAACCACCAGACGCTCCGGAATACCGTCGAACGTCAGCTTCACCTCGAAGCGCTCTTCGGTGACGATGAGATCCCAGAAGCGATGCTGAAGCACGATCGTCATCTCGTGCGGGTACTTCTCCTTCAGCCGCCGCGACAGAATCACGCCGGGAGCCTCGGTGTCGAAGGAGATGTAGAAATGGTGATCGCCGGCCAAGCCCGACTTTGCCGTGCGGGCCAGAACCTTACGTACGACGCCGCGCATCGCTTCCTGCGCGAGTCCCTCGTAGTCGATCGTCGACTCAACCGTCATACCGTGCCGCTTCGTCCCCGATCGCGCCTCATTCCCGGCGACGTCCCCCGGGCGATGCCAATGAGATGGGAGGCTTCTGTTGCCCGGTGCCTCCCCAACCGCGCCTTACTCGGCTAGGAGCAAGGAGTTTCTTTAGGCTTTTCGCGCCGCATTACGCAGCGAGAGCGGCCTCAGCATAGTTGTCATTGGCAACTATTCTGAATGACCCGATGACGGTGGTAT
>NZ_DAIQCD010000016.1:0-41001 GCF_036780825.1 Hyphomicrobium sp.
CGTGCGACATGCCGCCCATGGAGCCCGCGGCGATGGTGGAGCCGTGATAGGCGTTTTTGCGTGAGATGATGATGCGGCGGCGAGGCTCGCCCTTGAGTGCCCAATAGTGGCGGATGAGCCGGATGGCGGTGTCGTTCGACTCCGAGCCCGAGGAACCGAAGAAGACCTGGTTGATGTGCGGAGGCGCAAGCTCGGCGAGCCGCTGCGAAAGTGCGATCACCGGTGGATGCGTGGTCTTGAAGAATGTATTGTAGAATGGCAGCTCGAGCATCTGCTCGCGCGCCGCCTCGGCGAGTTCGGCGCGTCCATAGCCGACGTTGGTCGTCCAGAGGCCGGCCATGCCGTCGAGGATGCGGTTGCCCTCGCTGTCCCAGATATAAGGACCATCGGACCTGACGATCACACGGGCGCCGCTTGCCCGCAGAGACTTGTGATCGCTGAAGGGATGCAGATGGTGCAGGGCATCGAGATCCCGCCACACGGTGGTGCTGTTCTTCAGTCGGCTGGTCGCCATGGATGTCTCCGGTGGAGCGGGCGTGGTCTCGAACGGTGCGGTGGGAACCGGCCTGGAAGCCGATGGCTTGCAAAGGGCTCGCGGCGGAGCGTGCGAGCTCAATCCGACGCTGGCGGCGTGAAGCCCACACGGGCGCAGAGCTCGAGAAGCTCCGTCTTGCGCGTCTTGGCGATGCGGCCGGTCGATGTCACTTCGGTCTTCCAGAACGATCGGGCGGCTGGGCGCCGCCTGCGGTAAGCCGCCTCAGACGCTGAGTAGGAGATGCTCGCGCTCCCAGGGGCTGATCACGCGCATGAACTCTTCAAACTCACTGCGCTTGAGTGAAAGGTAAACGTGGCAGAAGCGCCGGCCGAGGATCTCGTGCAGCTCGGCCGAATCCTCGAACGCAGTGAGCGACTCGAGAAGGCCGCGCGGAAGCTGATGGTCGTTGCGGTAAGCATTGCCGATCACGGCTCCCCGCGGCTCGAGCCCCATCTTGATGCCGAGATAGCCACAGGCGAGGCTTGCGGCGATGGCGAGGTAGGGGTTGGCATCGGAGCCTGCGATGCGGTTCTCGATCCGCCGCGCGGACGTAGGCGAGAATGGCACGCGCAGGCCGGCGGAACGGTTGTCCGGTCCCCATTCGACGTTGATCGGCGCGGCCCCTCCCGGCACGAGGCGGCGGTAGGAATTGACATAGGGGGCGAGCAGGCAAGCCGCTTGCGGCAGGAAGCGCTGCTGGCCGGCAAGAAACTGGTAGAAGTATCGGGTCGGCTCGCCGCTCTCGTCGGTGAAGATGTTCCGCCCGGTCTCTGCATCCACCACGCTCTGGTGGATGTGCATGGCGCTGCCCGGCTCGTTGGCGAGCGGCTTGGCCATGAACGTGGCGTAGCAATTGTGCGTGAACGCTGCTTCGCGGATCGTGCGCTTGAACAAGAACACCTGGTCGGCGAGGTCGATGGGATCGCCGTGCAGGAGATTGATCTCGAGCTGTGCGGCGCCGCCTTCCTGGATGATGGTGTCGATCTTGAGATACTGGCGCTCGGCATAGTCGTAGATGTCGTCGACGATCTTATCATACTCGTCGACCGCGCCGAGGCTGTAGGCCTGCCGTCCCGCGCCCGCGCGGCCGGAGCGTCCCGTCGGCGGTTCCAGCGGATAGTCAGGATCCGGATTGGCCTTGGTCAGATAGAATTCGAGCTCGGGCGCGATCACGGGCGTCCAGCCTTCCTTGCGGTAGAGCGCAAGGATGCGTTTCAGGACCGAGCGGGGTGCGATTTCGACGGGCTCGCCGTTCTGCCACGTGGCATCGTGGATGACTTGCGCCGTCGGGCTCGAGGCCCAGGGCGCCGGGCGGATGGTCGAGAGATCCGGCACCATGAGAAGGTCGCTCTCGGCATAGAGGATCTGCTGGTCGCCTTCCTCGAAGCCCACATAGTCGCCGGTGATGGTCTGGTGGAAGATCGAGATCGGAAGGTGCACGGGGTCAAGTCGGGCAAACTTCTCGGCCGGCATGGTCTTGCCACGGGCGACGCCGGCGATATCCGGGACCGCGCAGTCGACCTCTTCGATGCGATGATGCGTCAGCCAGGCGCGCACCGTGTCCGGCGTTGTGCCGGCGCCGAACGTTCCGCTCGTCAGGCTGGCCATCGCTCCCGTGTCGGCTGACATTATCCACCTTGTTGACTAGAGTGCTTCCGGAAAAGTGGGAACCGGTTTTCCGGTAAGAAGCACGAAGAAACAAAAGCGTAGAGCCGTTCCCCGATTCCACTTAAAGCGGAACGGCTCTAGGCCCGGCGCTGGCCTGGAAAAACCGGGTGCGGCAGCCTTGATGCTCTGCATGCCAGTGCGCCACCTGTCCGCCGCGGCGGCAAGTATACCCGGCAAAAAACCTCTGCAATGTGATCACAAAAGGCGTGTAAACTCAAGCATCGGCTGGCTTTGCTTCGCGCCGGGCATCCGTTTGCCCGGAGCACAAAATGAGCTTCGGTGGGCGGTTCGCGTCCCTGCAGCGGCGTCGCCGGTGAGCCCATGGCTTGGCTCGCCTGAGCTGAGGCCGAATGCCCGCCACGAGCGCCAGGAGGGGGTTCGCTCGGATGCGGGAGCAAAGGCGCGTCGGGGGCGCGCATCGTACGAAGCGGCGCCCCATCCGGGAGGATCCGCACCGGGGCCTTTCCAAGCTCCGGCTTTTCAACTTAGAACACGGCCATGGCGGCCCCGCACATCAGCTCCTATTACGCAGCCACGATCAATGACGACACGCAGTATCCGGCGCTCGAAGGCACGGTTTCGGCGGACGTCTGCGTCGTTGGCGGCGGCTTCTCCGGCATTTCGACGGCGCTCTCGCTCGCCGAGCGCGGCTATCGTGTCGTCGTGCTCGAGGCGCAGCGCGTCGGCTGGGGCGCCTCGGGGCGCAACGGCGGGCAGGTGATCGCCGGCATCAGCGGGGAGCACCGCCTCGAGGCCCAGCTTGGCGATGCTGGGCGGCGTCTCCTCCGCGACATCCGCTATCGCGGCCATGACATCATCGAAGAGCGCATCGCGCGCCATGGCATTCAATGTGATCTGAAGCACGGGTGGATGGAGGTCGCCGCACGCTCGCGCCATATGGCGGCGATGCGCGCCTATGTGGAAGCGCGCCGCGCGGACGGGGACGGCGCTCACCTCGAGATTGTCGAGCCGGGCGGTATGGACCGCGTGATCGGCTCGCGCCTTTACCATGGCGCGGTGATCGATCGCCGCAGCGGGCATCTGCATCCGCTGAACCTCTGCCTCGGCGAGGCGCGGGCGGCGGCCGCGATCGGCGTGCAGATCTTTGAGGGCTCGCCCGTGACGGCGCTGGGCGGCGGCGCGAAGCCCTTTGCTAAGACAGCGAGGGGGCGTGTCACGGCCGCATCCATCGTCATCGCCGGAGCCATGGACCGGGCCGTGCAGATGGGGCCGCTGCGCGGGCTCGTGTTTCCGACCGGAAGCTACATCGTCGCCACCGAACCGCTGCCCGAGCCCGTCGCCCGTGAGATCAGCCCGCAGGATCTGGCCGTCGCCGACAGCAACGTTGTCGTCGATTACTTCCGCCTCTCCGCCGACCGGCGGCTGCTTTTCGGCGGCCGGTGCAATTATTCGAACCGTGATCCGCGCGACATCCGCGCCACGCTGAGGCCGCGGATGGTGAAGGTCTTCCCGCAACTCAAGGGCATCGGCCTCGACTACGCGTGGGGCGGCAAGATCGATATCGTGCTCACGCGCGTGCCAGCTATCGGGCGGGCCGAAACCAACGTCTACTACATGCAAGGCTACTGCGGCCACGGCGTCAACGTCACGCACTTCGCTGGCGAGGTCGTGGCGGACGCCATTGCCGGGACAATGGAGAAGCTCGATCTATTCGAGCGGATCCGGCATGTGCGGCTTCCGATCGGGCAATTCCTCGGCAACCAGCTTCTGGCGCTTGGAATGCTGTATTACCGCCTCAAGGATCTCCTGTGAGACCCGAACTTAGCGTTTGACGTCTCCCGTCGCGTATTCTTCGGGAGGCCAGAACGCCAGCGGGGGGATCCGGGTGTTCCCGATATCCGCCCCGCCTCATTCCACACGCATCACGCTGCGGCGGCAACCTTTTCGAGAATCCTGGAGATCGCCTGCTCGATCTTGGCGATCGCTTCGTCGCACGCGATGTAGGCCGGGGTCGCGGCGCTCCAGTTCTGGCTGCGCACCTCGTCGATCATCTTCGCGGCTTGCGTCTGCGCGGCTGAGAGCGCCGATGAGAGGTCTGCCGCCAGCGCCGAGCTTCCTGCCGCGCGGCAGGTGGCTTCGGCCTCAGCCATCACGCCCGCCTGGGGAAGCTGGGGCGCGGTCGCAGGGGCCGGAACGGCGCCGAGAAGGATCTGGGCGAGCTGGCGCTTCCAGGAAATGGCTTCCGCGCCGAAGCGGATCAGGGCCGGGCAGCGCACTGGCAACTCCGCCGTATCGAACGCCTTGCGCAGCAGGCCTTCGCAATCCTCGAGGCGCTTGCCAATCTTATGGACCTCGTCCTTGCTCTTCGTCGCCTTCTCCGAGATGCGCACCACGTTATGGGTGATCTCGGCCGTTGCGGCGCGCTGCTGCTCGAGCACGTTCGAAAGGCCGCGGATGCGCTCGGCCACTTCCGCCACCTCGTCGCCCATGCTCTCAATGATGGTCCCGACCTGCGTCACGACTGAGCTGCCGGAGGTGACGGACTTGAGGCTGTCGGTCACGGCATTGCGGATCTCGCGCATCTCGCGGGTCAGCGCTTCAACGCGGGAGCGGATCTCCTGGGTCGCCTTGCCGGTCTCGACCGAAAGTGTCTTGACCTCGGCGGCTACGACAGCGAAGCCGCGGCCGGCCTCTCCTGCGCGTGCTGCCTCGATGGTGGCATTGAGCGCCAGCAGGTTGGTCTGCCGGGCGATGGAATCGATCGAGGTCGCCATCTCCCCGATCTGGTCCACGGCCGCCTGCAGCAGGGAGACCTGATCCCCGATCTTGCTCGACTGGCTCTGGATATTGGTCATGGCTTCGACGGCGGCGCGGCTGTCGTTGATGCAGCTCCGCATAGTGTCGCGCGCGTTCTCGGTCTGGTTGGCGCTCTGCGCCGAGACGGTGGACAGCTCGGCGATGGAGGTCGCCATCTCCTCGACCGCGCTCGAGATCGAGACCGTCGATTGCGCGACCTCGCTGAAGTCGTGCGACAGCCAGCCGATGTTGACGGCCGCCTCGCAGGCTTCCTTGCCGAGGTCGTCCATCAGCATCATCTGCTTCGTGTTGGCTTGCGTGACGAGCCCGACGAGACGGGTGAGGGCGTCACCCAGAGCGCCTTCGACTGCAACCCCGGCCTGGAGCTTGCTCTGGATCAGGGCTTCGAGCGCGGCGACGAGCTCTCGCTCAGAAGCGGGCGGAGTCGTCTGGGTGGCGGCGACGCTCGTTTGCGGGCTGCCCGCATGGCGCATGGCAAACACTGGTATCCTCCTTGGCGACGGGATAGTCCGCCCGTTTGCCGCCCTTCGCCTCAAAAGAAGAGCAAAGCGGCCCCGGACGTTAGTTTGTGAGTTCACTGTTTCCCAAAGTTAGAAAGAAATGCGTTAAAAGCGGCTTAAGGGTCCTCTATCGTGTACAATCCATCCTATTGCGGAAGGGTTGCCGGCGCCTTTTTAGGGCTTGGGCGGCCGTTGCGGCCGGCTGCTAAAGAGAGCCTCGGCCCGCCGGGCCACGCGGCCGGATGCGCGCATCCGCTTCTTGACTCCGCGCCGCCTTCGAGCGCATGAACCGCCTCATAAATTCTTACGCCGCTTCGTACGTGGCGAGTGAGAGGAGACAGTATTATGCACGCACCCCAGCCAATTTCCGCGTCCTCCGAGATCACGCTGACATTTCCCGACGGTAACAGCCGCCGCATTCCGGCCGGCACGACGGGCCTCGAGGTCGCCAAATCCATCTCGCCTTCGCTCGCCAAGCGCACGGTGGCCATGAGCCTTGACGGTGTCCTGGCCGACCTGGCGGATCCGATCACCAAGGATGCCGCCATCAAGTTCGTCTCGCGCACGGATCCCGAAGCCCTTGAGCTCATTCGTCACGACGCGGCCCACGTCATGGCCGAGGCCGTGCAGGAGCTCTGGCCCGGCACGCAGGTGACGATCGGCCCGGTCATTGAGAACGGCTTCTTCTACGATTTCGCGAAGGAGGAGCCTTTCGAGCCGGACGATGTGCCGAAGATCGAAAAGAAGATGGCGGAGATCATCGCCCGCAACGCGCCCTTCACGAAGGAAGTGTGGGATCGCGAGGAGACGAAGCGCTTCTTCCGCGATAAGGGCGAGCTGTTTAAGGTTGAGCTGGTGGACGCGATCCCCGCCGACCAGCAGATCAAGATCTACAAGCAAGGCGAGTGGCTTGATCTCTGCCGCGGCCCCCACATGGCCTCGACGGGGCAGATCGGCAACGCCTTCAAGCTGATGAAATTCGCGGGCGCCTACTGGCGCGGCGATTCCAACAACCCGCAGCTTCAGCGCATCTACGGCACGGCTTGGGCCACGCAGGACGAGCTCAAGGCCTATCTCCACCAGATCGAGGAAGCGGAAAAGCGCGACCACCGGAAACTCGGCCGCGAGATGGACCTGTTCCATTTCCAAGAGGAGGCGCCGGGCTCGGTGTTCTGGCACCCGAAGGGCTGGAGTCTCTTCCGGACGCTCATCGACTACATGCGCCGCGCCCAGCAGAATGCCGGCTATATGGAAGTGAACTCTCCCGACATGATGGAGAAGCACTTCTGGGAGCTCTCCGGCCACTGGGAGAACTACGGCGAGAACATGTTCACGACCGTCCTTCCGGACGAGCGCGTGTACTGCTGCAAGCCGATGAACTGCCCCGGCCACGTGCAGATCTACAAGAACGGCCTTAAGAGCTATCGCGACCTGCCCTTGAAGATCGCCGAGTTCGGCAAGGTGCACCGCTACGAGCCGTCGGGCGCGCTGCACGGGCTTTTGCGCGTGCGCCATTTCACGCAGGACGACGCCCACATCTTCATCACCGAAGATCAGATCATGGAGGAATGCCTCAAGATCAACGATCTGATGCTGGCGATCTACAAGGACTTCGGCTTCGAGGACATCTTCATCAAGCTCTCGACGCGGCCCGAAAAGCGCGTCGGTTCGGATGACCTGTGGGACAAGGCCGAGAAGGCGCTGGGCGATGTGCTCGACGAGGTGAAGCGCCGCTCGAACGGCCGCATCAAGACGGCGCTGCAGCCGGGCGAGGGCGCGTTCTACGGCCCCAAGCTCGAATATGTGTTGAAGGATGCCATCGGCCGCGAGTGGCAGTGCGGCACGACGCAGGTGGACTTCAACCTCGCGGGCCGGCTCGGCGCGTTCTACATCGACGAGCATTCGCAGAAGAAGACGCCGGTGATGATCCACCGCGCCATGTTCGGCTCTCTGGAGCGCTTCACGGGCATCCTGATCGAGAACTATGCCGGTCATTTCCCGCTGTGGCTCTCGCCGGTGCAGATCGTCGTGGCGCCGATCGTCTCGGACGCCAACGACTACGCGCTCGAGGTGGTGCAGAAGGCGGAAGCCGCGGGCTTGCGCGTCGAAAGCGACCTTCGGAACGAGAAGATCAACCTCAAGGTCCGCGAGCATTCGCTGGCCAAGGTCCCGGTGATCCTCGTCGTCGGCAAGCGAGAGGCGGAGGAGCGCAAGGTTTCGGTCCGCCGCCTCGGCTCGCAGGCGCAGACGGTGCTGAGCCTTGACGAGGCTCTCGCATCGCTTGCTGCGGAAGCGATGCCTCCCGATCTGCGCTGAGCTGCCGCTGGCTGAGCCATTGCTACCTGTTCGCTCTGCGTCTCTCCTTCCGTGAGGGCGCAGAGCGGCTGCTGCAACCTGTGGCCAGCAGCTTGCGCTTTCGCATCAAATTGTCAGCACGCTGTAATGCCGGCCTTAAGCGGGGCTAGGCATACTCCGCTTCAGAGGCCAGCGTCCGTCTGGGTCTCGAAATCGAGCTATGCAGGTCCTGAGGGAGACACCAGAATGTCGTTTGCCAAATCCGCACTCGTCGCCGTGCTCGTCGCCGCGACCGGGCTGGGGGCCACCATGACGACGGCCGCCGCCGGCAGCAAGAAGCACAAATACTACGGCCATCACCACCACCATCATCATCATCGTCACAGCAAGGCTCGCAACTTCGCCTATGGAGCGATTGTCGGCGCTGCTGTGGTGGGCGCGATGAGCTACGAGAGCTGCAAAAAGTGGAAGCATCGCTACAATCGTACCGGCAACCCGGCGTTCCTGGACCGCTATTACGCCTGCCGCTACTAGAGCCTGGTCATTCGAGATACGGGCACGCTTTTTTGCTTGCTGCGAAAGCGTGACCCAGCCTCTCTAGAGCCTGATCGTTTGAGGCGGATGCGGACACGCATTCACCGAGAACGTGAATCAGTCTCTCAAATAAAGACTTAGAGCGCGGTCACGCCGCACAATCCGATTCCAATAACAGTGAACGCGCTCTAACAGCACGACATAGTAAAGGCCCGGCCCCCGTGAAGGGACCGGGCCTTTGCTGCTTCGGAGACCGCCGAGGCAGCGCGACGTGGCTCAACGCCGCTTCTTATTCCAACGCTTGTGGTGATGATGGCGGTTGTGGTGCCGATAGTTCGGCGGTGCGCAGCGCTGACGGCCCCAGATGTAGGAGCGATGCCAGCCGCGATGGTCGCGCTTGCAAGACGCATGCAGGCCGTGAACCTGAATGACCTCGGAGGTAAGGCCGGCGGTCGCAGCGGATCCTGCCGCACCGAGCGGAGCGGCTTGTGCGCCGGATGCGAGAAGTGCGAAAGAGAGCGCGCCGGCCAGACCGGCGAGAGTTCTTTTCATGGTCGTCACCTCCAAGAAACATGGGCCGGCTGGGCAGACCTATGATCGCTGCTTTCGCCTGGGCCGGTTGAGCAACATGGCCGAGCACGCCGAAATCATTGCTAATGGCTGGCGTGCCGCACGGTTGTTGTTTGCCAAAGTCCATATTAATCGGAGATGAATGTCGATCTCGAGCCGCCAGGATGCCAAGTGGAACAGAGCAATCTCCGAGCCGCCGTCATTGGAGGAGGCCCTGCGGGTCTCATGGCTGCGGAGACGCTGGCCAGCGGCGGCGTTTCCGTCGCGCTCTATGAGCGCATGCCCCGCGTCGCGCGCAAGCTTCTGCTTGCGGGCCGTGGCGGTCTGAACCTCACCCACAGCGAGCCGCTGCCGGCGTTCCTCTCGCGCTACCATGCGGACGGGCCGCAGTTTCTCTCCGCGATCGAAGCCTTTCCGCCCGCGGCGCTGAGAGCTTGGTGCGAGGCGTTGGGACAGGAGACGTTCGTCGGCTCGAGCGGTCGCGTCTTTCCGCGCGCGATGAAGACTTCCCCCCTGTTGCGGGCGTGGCTCAGGCGCTTGGAAGGCCTGGGGGTCGAGGTCAGGCTCGGGCATCTCTGGCGCGGCTGGGATGCCGAAGGCCGGCTTATGTTCGACACGCCCGAGGGACAGGTCGCCGTCGCGGCGTCATGCACCGTCCTGGCACTCGGCGGTGCGAGCTGGCCGCGCCTCGGCGCCGATGGCAGCTGGACCGCACCCCTTGAGAGAGACGGCGTCCGCATCGCGCCTCTTGCGCCTTCCAATTGCGGCGTGCACGTGTCTTGGAGCGAGATGTTTGCCTCGCGGTTCGCAGGCACGCCCTTGAAGCGGATCGCTGTGACGATCGGCCAGAAGACGGCCCGCGGCGAAGCCTTGATCACCGCCGACGGTCTCGAGGGCGGCGTGCTCTATGCGCTCTCCGCGCCGATCCGGAAGGCTCTAGCTGCGAGCGGCAGCGCCGATCTCCTTCTCGATTTGCGCCCCGACCAGACGTTGGATGAACTCACGCAGCGTCTCGGCAAGCTGCGCGGCAAGCAGTCGCTCGCCACATGGCTTCGCAAATCGCTGCGTCTCGACGCTGCCGCGGTAGGCCTCCTTCAGGAGGCCGCGCACAAGGCAGAGGCTCCGCTCGCAGGCATGAGCGCCGAGGATCTCGCCAGCCTGATCAAGGCTGTTACGATCCCTGTTACAGGGCTCGCGTCCATCGAGCGGGCCATTTCGACGGCCGGCGGTGTTCGGCTCGACGAACTGGACGAAACCTTCATGCTGCGCGCGCGGCCAGGAACCTTCATGGCCGGAGAGATGCTCGACTGGGATGCCCCTACGGGCGGTTATCTTCTGCAGGGCTGCTTCGCTACCGGTCGCGCTGCCGCGCTCGGCGCGCAAGCCTACGTCGTCCAGAGGCAGCGTGATGCGTTGCCAGCCGGCTTGAACGCGGAGACTTCGTAAGCCACTGCGAAAGAGGCGCGCCGAGGCGCTGCTCTAGCTCTTTGTTTGAGAGACTGATGCACGTTCTCGGTGGGTGCGTGTCCGTGCCCACCGAGAACGATCAGGCTCTATCCTTCGATCTCATTGCGCAGGATCTCGAGCTCGAGCCATCGCTCCTCGGCGGCCGCGAGTTTCGCCTGCACGTCGGCAAGCGCATCGGAAAGCTCCGTGAACGCCTGGCGGTCGCGGGTGTAGAGGTCGGGCGCCTCGAGCGTCTTCGAGATTTCGCTTTGCTTTGCCTCGAGCGCCTCGATCTCGCGCGGCAGCGTCACGAGCGCGTGCTTGTCCTTGTACGACATCCGCCGCCGGGCGGCCGGTGGCGGCTCCTCGATCCTGTCCGCCTTAGGCTTCGGATCGGGCGCCGCTTTCGCGCGCGCCTCGCGGGCGAGATCGCCGCCGCGCTGCGCCAGCATGTCCTGATAGCCGCCGGCATATTCCGTCCAGCGCCCGTCGCCCTCCGGCACGATCACGCTCGTCACGATGCGGTCGAGAAAATCACGGTCATGGCTGATGAGGAGCACCGTGCCCTTGTAGTCCGCAAGCGTCTCCTCAAGCACGTCGAGCGTCTCGAGGTCGAGGTCGTTCGTCGGCTCGTCGAGCACGAGAACGTTCGACGGTGTCGCGAGCGCCCGCGCCAGCATCAGCCGCCCCCGCTCGCCGCCCGAGAGCGCGCTGATCGGCGTCAGGCGCTGCTCGGGCGCGAACAGGAAGTCCTTCATGTAGGCGACGACATGCTTCCGTTCGCCGCCGATCGAGACCGTATCTCCGCGCCCCCGCGTCAGCGCCTCCGCGAGTGTCCAGGCGGGATCCAGGCTCTCGCGACCCTGGTCGAGCGACGCCATCTCGACGCTGGCGCCGCGGCGGACCTCGCCAGCATCCGGCTCGAGCGTGCCCGCGAGCAGCGAGACGAGCGTTGTCTTGCCGGAGCCGTTGGGCCCGATGATGCCGAGGCGGTCGCCGCGCATGAGGCGGAGCGAGAGATCGCGCACGATGGCGCGCTCGCCGAACGATTTCGAGATGCCTTTGGCCTCGATGACGAGCGCGCTCGAGGTCTCCGCCTCGGCGATCGATAGCGTTGCTTTGCCCTGGACGCCGCGATAGTCGCGCCGCTGCTGGCGAAGTTGCCGAAGCTCCGCCATGCGCCGCACGTTGCGTTTGCGCCGCGCGGTCACGCCGCCGTGCACCCACTGCTCTTCTGCGACGATCTTGCGGTCGAGCTTGTGTTGGCGGGTCTCCTCGTCGGCGAGCTCCTGGTCACGCCAGGCCTCGAAGTCGCGGAAGGGCAGCTCCACACGCCGCGCGCGCCCCCTGTCGAGCCACACCGTGGTACGCGAGAGCTTTTCGAGGAAACGCCGGTCGTGGCTGATGATCACCATGGCCGACCGCGACTGCATAAGCCGCTCTTCGAGCCATTCGATGGTGGGAAGGTCGAGGTGGTTCGTCGGCTCGTCGAGCAGCAGGATGCCAGGGTCGGACGCGAGCACGTGCGCCAGCGCCGCGCGCCGCGCTTCCCCGCCGGAGAGATGCTCGGGTGCCTCGCTGCCATCGAGGCCAAGTTCCTCCAGAAGCTGGCGCGCCTGATAGGTATCGTCGCTCGCGGCGAGGCCGGCCTCCACATAGGCGAGCGTCGTCGCATAGCGCGAAAGATCCGGCTCCTGCGGCAGATACCGCACCAGCACGCCCGGCTGCACGAAGCGCCGCCCCCTGTCAGGCTCGACCGTTCCGGCGGCAATACGCAGCAGCGTTGATTTTCCGGATCCGTTGCGGCCGACGAGGCAGATGCGCTCGCCCGCGCCGACCGCGAGATCGACGCCGTCGAGCAGCGGTGCGCCGCCGAACGTGAGCGCAATGTCGGCAAGCTGGAGGAGGGGAGGGGACATGGTGAGGCGGCGAGGAGTTTCCGGTTATGAGGGTGCAAAGACCATGATCGCTTCGGACCCTATCAGTCCGAAGCGTGAATCATCGGTCTCATCAAAGACCATGATCGCTTCGGACCCTATCAGTCCGGAGCGTGAATCATCGGTCTCACCAAATAGCTAGCGCGTCTATACAAGGTTCGCGCCGCCGATGGCCAGAGGCATCCCGGAAACCGCTTCTCTGAACGCCCGCTACCACGAGCGGCCGCGTGGCGCCCTCGCTCTCTCGCTCGCGTGTGCTAGCTCGAAACTGTCTTGCCACCGAGCAGGCGAACCATCCTGCGGCGGAGATCTGCCGGCAGGATTGCGAACCCTTGCTTCAGGGCCGCCCGGGCATGCCCGAGATAAAGCATCGCATACACACGCCCGAGCGTCGATCGCGCGACGGCCCAGTCGCGCACCGGCATCGCGCCATCGGCCCACTCCATCTTGTAGCTGTCGCCGGGAGCCAGGAGATCGAAAACGGCCGTGCCGTTGTCCGTCGCCTGCCGGATGCTGTCCTCCAGCAGCAGGGCGCCGACGGAGATCTTCTCGAAGCCGAGATCGTAGGCGATGACGTGTGCGGCGGCCCGCCCTTTGCAATGCATGCAGATCATGGTCGCGGCGGGACGATCGCCGCATGAGAGACCGATCACGTAGCAGCCGGCTGGACGGGTCGCGTCGCGTAGGACGTCGGCGAAGAACTGAGCCGTTCTCGGGTCGGTAAGGGCAGGGGCCAGAATTCCGCGCGTCTTGAGCCAGTGACGTTTGAGGCGGAACGTCTCGGCTGCAAGCGCTTCGGCTTCGGCGCCCTGCGTAGGCGAGACGAGCGTGACCGCGCCACGCTCGGCGAGCTTGCGCCGCAGCCGCCCGCGCTTACGGCGCGCGCTCCCCGAGTAACGCGTTTCATACACGGCGAAGGAAGGCGCGCTCGCGAGATCGAGGAATGGTGCCGTCTGCTCCGCCGTCACCGCGGCGCCGATGGATGCGAGAAATGGATGCACGACCGCATCCTCCCGCACCCGGCGCAATCGTACGGCGGCGGCTCCGCTTTGCATGGTCACGAGGTGCCACGCCTGCTGGAGTATGGCTAGGCCGTCAGGGCGCTCCTCCATGAGCACGTCGCCATACTGGCTCACGGGATCGCCCATCCAGCTCAGCACTTTCATCGGGCCGGCGCGCTCGACCACAAGCGGCCAGACCATGACCAGGCGGTCGCCCGCGTGCGCTGTGACGATGGCCAACTCGGGGCCGGAGGCGCCTGGCGTGCCCAGGAAGTGATTGGCCCAGTGCCAGAGCCAGTTGAAGGCCTGGAAGAGCTGTGTGTTGCGGCCGCTGCGTGCGAAAAGGTCGTTCCACGATGCTTCCAATGCATCGAAGCCTTCGCGGGTCGTGATCAAGTCGAGCGTGACCTCGTCCGTCGAGACAGACGGAAGCCGCGGTCGCACGTCGGCGCATTCGGGTAGAAACATAGAAAACGATCTCTAACGCACGGGGGAAAATGCCACCGAAAGCGGATCTTCAGTGCTCCGGCGCCATCCTCACAGAAAAAGGATAACGATTTGTCAGGCCAGGGGAGATGCCGAGCCGAGTGCCGGTCCGTCCACTGACAGGACCGCCTTGGGCAGACAGTTGACGCCCGGTGCCGGGGTTGGGGGCGTCGCTCAAGCCGAGCGGTAGCCCGCTGCTTTGCCTAGCTTCAGTCTACATTGTACCTTATCTGAGCACGGTACCGGGCCGCTGAAAGGTAGGCGTCACTGCGTATGGGGAGGGGGATCACGTGGCCACCGTCGTCACCGTCCATGGCACGTTCGCCAATACGGGTGGAACCGCTGAAGCGCTCAATATAGCGGAAGCCGATCCGCAATGGTGGCAGCTGCAAAGCGAATTTGACGCCGATCTCAAAGCGCTGGTCGGCAGCGCCGATGGCGGCCCCGTCACCCTCGCGCCATTCTCCTGGAGTTCCCTCAACAGCGAGCTAGACCGGCGCGCGGCAGGCTCAGAGCTGCTCAAGATGCTGCGCCGCCTCGATGAGCAGGGCGAGCCCTACTGCGTCGTCGGCCACAGCCACGGCGGGTCCGTGGTCGCCTCGGCGCTGATCGAGAGCGCCGCGAAGAAAAAGCCGCTGAGGCATCTCAAGCGCTGGATCACGGTCGGCACGCCGTTCGTCGGCATGCGCAAGGAGCGCTTTCTCTTCACGCGGCTCACCTTGGCGCGCAAGGTCGTCTTCGTCGCGTCGTTCATGCTCTTCATGATGTTCCTGTTCTATGTCGGCGCCGAAGTCATCGACGGTCCGCGCCGCTTTGCAAGCGAGCGCTTCTTCACCGCGCTGCTGTTCTCCGGCACCATGATGTCGCTGCCGATGGCGTTCTTCTACATCGTGTTCCGCTATCTCGACCGGCGCGAACTCCTGGGATATGGCCGCGGGGCGATCGCACGCGCCCGGGAGCACTACGCCGACAAATGGCTGCCGCTCGTCCATAAGGATGATGAGGCCGTGCAGGGTCTGCGCTATCTGCCGAAGATCGATCTGCGCTTCTTCGAGAAGGATTTCGCCGCCTCCACGCTGACCAAAGCCTCGATCATCGCGCTGCCGCTGCTCTACCTGTTCGCCGTTACGTCGCCGCCGGTCATGCTCGCGATCTCGGATTTCCTGCAGACTCGGGTTTACGGGGTGCAGGAGTTCGCCGGCGACGAGGCCGCCGTGACCCGCTCCCGTGAGGAGTTGCGCACGCTCGGCCAGCGTCTGCGTGAGGCGCGGGAGGAGGCGGATAGCGAAGGCCTCGAGCCGCTCGTTGCGGAGGATGCGCGCCGGCGGGTGGGCGAGATCCGCCGCGAGCTGGCTGCGAAGCGCCGTCAGCTCGACGAAGCCTTTCCCCGCTTCGCCGACGCCGAGCGCGCTCAGCGCTTCAAGCGGCGCTTCCTGATGCGCGACCGGAAGCTGTGCGAGGGGGGCCGGCTATGCGGCGGCGGGCATGATTACGCGCTGAACAGCAAGCTTCTCTTCCACGTCGTCACCGACGAACTGTCGGCGGCTGTGGTCGATGAGGAGTTTCTGGGCGGCGTGTTCGGCGGCGTGCTCCGCCTCATCGTGCCCATCGTGCTCGTGCCGGTGGTCTTCGCACTCATCGCCCTCGGCACGCTCGCCGTCATTCAGTACATCGCTGCGCTTCTCAGCGCGCTGCTCAGTCGGCTCCTTAATTGGCTGACGCTCGCCGAGGTGAAACGGTCGACGTTCGGCAACGATACCGAGGGCGAGATCGTCGTCGGCGCGGACTATGCTCCATCATGGCTCGATCCGGTGACATGTCTGCTCCCCGCCGAGGTGAGCGATGCGATCACCGATCATAGCAATGCCATGGCCGCGCAATCGCTCTCCAAATTCCGTAATGCCATCAGCACGTTCGCTTTCTCTGAAGGCGAGGCTGAAAAAGGCGGGCTGATTTCGAACTACCTGTCGTGGAAGGAGCTGGTGCACACCTGCTATTTCGATGTGCCCGCGTTCCGCAAGATTGTCGCGCTGGCGGTCAGCGAAGCCGAAGGTTTCGCTCCAACGTCGGCCTTCCTGCGCGACGCGGCCTTCGCCCGCACGGCGCAGTGGGTGGCCGTGCTCGGGCAGCGGGCCGAGAACGGGCTTGCGGCCGATATCGCCGGCGCGGCGCATCCGCCCCCCGAGCGGCCGCTGGTGCTTCCGGCGTAGAATGCTTGGCGTGTGCGGCGCCATTGTCACGCGACACGCCAACGTAGAAGAAGTGGATATTTGCGTGGGTCCCGGCCTTCGCCGGGATGACGCTGCGGGGAGGCCGCCGCAGGGTGCACAACAGTAGTCTCACAAAAAAACGTCATCCCGACGGAGGTCGGGATCCACGCCAGCCTCCACAACCGCGACGTTTGCGAGATCTCGTACAACAGCCGCAAACGAGCCGAGCTAGCGCAGATCCCATTTGGGCGGTATCGCCCGAATGGGTGAAGATGCTCACTCAAACAAAAAACTAGAGAATTTGCAGTGAGCGCAAGCGAACGGAAAACGCGCCAGTTTGCGCCCACCCGATCGCTTACGTCTTGATCTCGAGAAACTCGATCTCGGGATTGCGCCCCGCGTTGTAGTTGAGCGTGAACACGGAGGACGGCAGGTAGACATGATCGCCGTCGAGATCGGTCGCGATCGACGAGCGGTTGGCTTCGACGAAGCGCTTGAGGGCGGCCGGATCCTTGGAGCGGATCCAGCGAACCGCTTCGCAGGGCGCCGGATCGAAGTCCGTTTTCAAGCCGTACTCGTGAACCAGGCGATCGGCCAGAACGTCGAGCTGCAGCGCACCGATAACGCCCACCACCGGCTGGGTGCCGTCGAGCGGGTTGAACACCTGCACCACGCCTTCCTCAGCCATCTCGCGGATGGCGTCCTTGAGCTTCTTGGCCTTGATCGCATCCTCGAGGCGGATGCGCCGCAGGATTTCCGGCGCGAAGCTCGGGATGCCGAGGAACGTCACGTCCTCGCCTTCGGTGAGCGCGTCTCCGATCCGAAGGGCGCCGCGATTCGGAATACCGACCACGTCGCCCGCAAACGCCTCTTCCGCGATCGAACGGTCCTGGGCGAAGAAGAACTGCGGGGCGTTGACCGCCATGGTCTTGCCCGAGCGCACGTGCTTCACCTTCATGCCGCGCGTGAGCCGGCCCGAGCAGACGCGCATGAAGGCCATGCGGTCCCGATGGTTGGGATCCATGTTCGCCTGGATCTTGAACACGATGCCCGTCATGGCAGGCTCGCTCGCCTCGATCTCACGCGTTGAAGCGCGCTGGGAGAGCGGCGGCGGAGCGAAGACGCGAAGTGCATCGAGCACGTCGCGGACGCCGAAATTCTTCAGCGCCGAGCCGAAATAGACCGGCGTCAGTGCGCCGTGCCGGAACTTTTCGAGATCGAAGCGGCCGCAGGCTTCGGCAACGAGATCGATCTCCTCGCGCCAGCGGGCGTAGTGGTCGGGCTCCATCAAGCTCGCGATCAGCGGATCGTCGGGGCCGGAGACGGGTTGGCCGCCCGCATCCTCGTCGAGACGGCGCACGCGCGGATGATAAAGGTCATAGGTGCCACGGAAATCGCGCCCCTGTCCGATAGGCCACACCATGGGTGCCGTATCGAGCGCCAGGGTCTTTTCGATTTCGTCCAGGATGTCGAGCGGCTCGCGCGTCTCGCGGTCGAGCTTGTTGACGAAGGTGACGATTGGGATGTCGCGCAGGCGGCAGATCTCGAAGAGCTTCCGCGTCCGCGCCTCGATACCGCGCGCTCCGTCGATGACCATGATCGCCGAGTCGACGGCCGTGAGCGTGCGGTAGGTGTCGTCTGAGAAGTCCTCGTGGCCTGGCGTGTCGAGCAGGTTGAACACGGCGCCGCCGTAGGCGAACGTCATGACGGAGGTGGCGACGGAGATGCCGCGCGCCTTTTCGATCGCCATCCAGTCGGAGCGCGTGGCGCGTCCGTCCTTCTTGGCCTTGATCTGGCCGGCGAGCTGGATGGCGCCGCCGAAAAGCAGAAGTTTCTCGGTGAGCGTCGTCTTGCCGGCGTCAGGGTGGGCGATGATGGCGAACGTGCGCCGCCGCGCGATCTCGTCGGCGAGCTTGCCCTCGGATGGCACAGCGGATTTTGCGGCGGATGCTGGGGTGGTCTCCGCAGCCGCCTCCGCCAAGCTTTCGTTGCTCATGATGTGGTCCGGAATGTCGTTTTGCCGGGTCTATACCACCGTTTGGCGGGGGCGTAACTACCCTGACCGCCGCCTCAGGCGCTCCAGACTTAAATTTTGGTCTCGTGTGAGGGATGTAAAGAGGGCCAGGGGAAACCCGTGAGTGGACCCTATGCCAGCTCCGCGAGAAGGCATTTCAGCACGCCGTAGCCGAAGCGGCCGTCCAAGGCCGCATGGGCGGGGCCGAGCTTGCCGGACTCGAGCGTCCCCAGTCGCTCGAACGTGGCGTGAATCTCATCCAGGTCAACAGGGTCCAGATCGAGCACGTCATCGGCCGCGACGAGGCCCGCCTCGATCGCCTCCGCGAAATGCGTATAGACGGTCGAGATGTCGAGGTTGCGCTCGGTGGCGATGTCCTCCGCCGCGACGCCTGCAAAATGCAGCGCCAGCGTCTGGTTGACGGTCGGCGAAAGGCGGTTGTCGAGGGCCGGATGCGGCACGAAACGGGCGATGGTTTCTAGAAACGCCTTCCCGTAACGGCGGATTTTGCTGGCACCCAGCCCGGTGATGCCGTGCAGCCCGGCTTCGTCCGCGGGACGCTGGGTCGCGAGCTCGGCCAGAGTCTTGTCGTGGCAGATGACATAGGGTGGCAGGCTGGCGGCCGTGGCAAGCTCCAGGCGCAGCGCGCGCAGCCCATCGTAAAGCGGACGGTCGGCACTGGCGACGCTGCTTGCGGCCGTAGCGGCGCCCTTGGCCTTGCTCTTCTTCTCGCGAGGCGGCGCGAGGCGCAGCATGAACCGTTCCTCGCCGCGCAGCAGTGGGCGAGCCTTTTCGGTAAGGTGCACGGTGCCGTGCCCCTCGTCGTCGGTCGCGAGATATCCGAGCGCCGTGAGTTGGCGGAACAGGCTGCGCCACAGGGTGGCCTCGGTGTCCTTGCCGATCCCCCAAACGGAAAGCCGGTCGTGGCCGTTGCGGCAGGCGCGCTCGCTGTCCTTCGCGTGCAGGACGTCGATCAGGGTGCCGATGCCGAAGCGCTCCCCCGTGCGGTAGGCTGTGGAGAGCGCCTTTTGCGCCAGCACCGTGCCGTCCACCGTCTTGGGGGGCTCAAGGCAGTTGTCGCAGTTGCCGCACGGCTCGCCCAGCGTCTCGCCGAAATAGGCGAGGAGGAGCTGGCGCCGGCACGTGGCCGCCTCGCAAAGGCCGACGAGGGCGTCGAGCTTCTGGCGCTGCGTGCGCTTGAACAGCTCCGAGCCGTCGCTCTGGCTGATCCATTGCGTCTGCTGCACGATGTCGGAAAGCCCATAGGCAAGCCATGCGGCCGCGGGCTCGCCGTCGCGTCCGGCGCGGCCCGTCTCCTGGTAGTAGGCTTCCATCGAGCGCGGCAGGTTCAGGTGCGCGACGAAGCGCACGTCAGGCTTATCGATGCCCATGCCGAAGGCGATAGTCGCCACCATGACGACGCCGTCCTCCTTGAGGAAGCGCTCCTGGGCCGCGCGGCGCACCTCGGGATCCAGCCCGGCGTGGTAGGCAAGCGCCGTGCGCCCCTTGCGCGCGAGCCACGCCGCCGTCTCCTCGACCGACTTGCGCGACAGGCAATAGACGATGCCGGCGTCGCTCGGATGCTCGGCTGAGATGAACTGCCAGAGCCGCTCGCGCGCGCTCATGGAGCCCATCTCCGCAATCGTGTAGCGGATATTCGGGCGGTCGAAGCTCGCCACGAACCGGCGCGCGTTTTCGAGCGAGAGCTCGGTTGCGATCTCCTCACGCGTGCGATCGTCGGCGGTGGCCGTCAGCGCGATGCGCGGGATCTTGGGGAAGCGCTCGGCGAGAACCTTGAGCTGGCGATATTCGGGGCGGAAATCATGTCCCCACTGGGAGACGCAGTGCGCCTCGTCGATGGCGAAGAGCGCGATCGAGGTGCGCTCGAGGAGCCGCAGCGTGCGCTCCTGGACGAGCCGTTCCGGCGCGACATAGAGAAGATCGAGATCGCCGGTGACAAGCCGGTGCTCGATGGTTTCCTGCTCGCGCCTGTCCTGGGACGAGTTGAGGAACGCGGCGCGCACGCCGGCCTCCTTGAGCGCGTCCACCTGGTCCTGCATCAGCGCGATGAGAGGCGAGACGACGAGACCGGTGCCATGGCGCACGAGCGCCGGGATCTGGTAGCAGAGCGACTTGCCGCCACCCGTCGGCATCAGGGCCAGCACGTCGCCGCCCGTGATCAGCGTCTCGATGATGTCGGCCTGGTGCGGACGGAAGCGCGTGTACCCGAATACCTCCTCGAGCACCTTCTGCGCTTCGGCAAGGCTTGGCGCAGGCGCAAGTGGGAGCAGGGCGGCTGATGTCCGCAAGGCGGCAGGCGACATTTGAAACCCTCGGCCGGCATCCGGCGGCCGTCACACTATCATGTCTGATACGGCGCGCGCTTTCCGACAAACGCGCTCCGGAAAACCGGAAAAAAGGCCTGATAGAAGGCGGATCTGTGGGGCCAGCCCACATCGGTGGATCGCATCCCCGCTATAGCCCGATTCGGGCCGCGAGAGGGTTCCCTCCCGGTATCGGAGGCCGTGACAATGGGCTACAATAGTCGCGCTGCGCCAGGGGTCCCATTTCACCCCACCCTCCGACGCGCCATTCGCCAGGAGGGGGGTGGCCCGAATATGCCGAATACGGCCGCGGGACTTCTGGCGCGCGCGTCTGACAGCTTGGCGCTATTTGCGTAGGGCTGGCCCCTTCGATCGCGGCGCGACAACCTCGCCGTCCTCCTTCGTGAAGGTCCCGATGTCCGCGTTCGGCAGGATTTCGAGCACGGTCTCGGATGGCCGGCAGAGGCGGACGCCGAGTGGCGTCACCACGATGGGCCGGTTGATGAGGATCGGATTGGCGAGCATCACGTCGATCAGCTCCTCGTCGCTCCATTTCGGATTGTCGAGATTGAGGTCGTCGTAGGGCGTGCCTTTGCGGCGCAGGAGATCGCGGGGCTTGAGGCCCATCTCGCGCAAGAGGCGCACCAGCGTTGCCCGGTCTGGCGGCGTCTTCAGATATTCGATGACCTCCGGCTCCGCGCCACTCTCGCGGATCATCGCCAGCGTGTTGCGCGAGGTGCCGCATGAAGGATTGTGGTAGATCGTGATCGTTGCCATGGCGGACTCCTTGTTGCGGTCACGAATACCATGAAAAACGCCGGCACGGATGAGGTGCCGGCGTTCTTATGGAAGCACTTTGCGGATCAAGCGCGCGCGAGCTTCGCTGCGATTTCCGCCACGTACCGGCCCTGGAAGCGTGCCCCGTCGAGCTCGTTCGTGCTCGGCTGGCGTGAGCCATCGCTGGCGGCGATGGTGCTGGCGCCGTAAGGCGAGCCGCCGGTGATCTCGGAGAGCGTCGTCTGGCCCTGGAAGGAATAGGGCAGACCGGCGATCACCATACCCTGGTGGAGGAGCACGATCTGGGTGGCAAGGATCGTACTTTCCTGTCCGCCGTGCTGGGTTGCGGTGGAGGTGAACACAGAGCCGACCTTGCCGACTAGCTTGCCCTGCATCCAGAGGCCGCCGGTCTGATCGAGAAAGTTCTTCATCTGCGCGGCCATGTTGCCGAAACGGGTCGGCGTGCCGACGATGATGGCGTCGTAGTTGCCAAGCTCTTCGACGGACGCGACCGGCGCCGGCTGGTCGAGCTTGTAGCCGCTCTTTTCGGCGACCTCGCGCGGCACCAACTCGGGCACGCGCTTGACGTCCACAGTTGCGCCGGCTTCGCGTGCGCCTTCCGCGACGGCTTCCGCCATGCGCTCGATGTGGCCGTAGGTCGAGTAGTAAAGAACGAGAACTTTGGTCATGAGCTCACTTCCGCTTTGAGTTTTGGTGATGTTGCAAATGAGAAAACGCACCGGACGGAACGTATGTTGCGCTCCGTCCGGCAGGCGTCAGGCGGTGAGGTCGAAGAGGAGAACCTCGGCATTGTCGTTGGCCGCAAGGCGGACCTCGGCCTCATCCGTCAGCGCCGCGCCGTCACCGGCGGCGACGAATGCGCCGTTGACGGTGACGGTGCCGCGCGTGACCTGCACCCAGGCCTTGCGGCGCGGATGCAGCGTGTGGGTCACCGCATCGCCCTTGGTCAGTGTGGCAACGAAGAGATCGAGATCCTGATGGATCGTCAGCGCGCCGTCGCGTCCATCGCGGGCGCCGACGAGCCGCAGACGGCCCTGCCGCTCCTCTAGGGGAAAGGACTTCTGCTCGTAGCTCGGGGCGAGATCTCGCTCCTCCGGCAGCACCCAGATCTGCAGGAAGTGCACCGGGTCCTTCGTCGATGCGTTGAACTCGCTGTGCGCGATGCCGGTGCCGGCGCTCATGCGCTGCACGTCTCCGGGCCGGATCACCGATCCTGTGCCGAGGCTATCCTTATGGGCGAGGGCTCCGTCGAGCACATAGGAGATGATCTCCATGTTGTCGTGCGGATGCGTGCCGAACCCGGCGCCACCCGCGACAATATCCTCGTTGATGACGCGCAAAGCGCCGAAGCCCATGTTGGCGGGATCGTAGTAGTGGCCGAAGGAAAATGTGTGCTTGCTGTCGAGCCAGCCGAAATTGCTGGCCCCGCGCGCGTTGCTTTTGCGGATGGTGACCATGGCGTGTCTCTCCTTCATCGAGCGGGCAGGACGCCCTGCCGCGTTGAACGGAGATATAGATATGGTCTGTTTTGGGGCCAATATGCGCAATTAGAACAAGATTGGTTCCAAATGCTATCCAATAAAAAGAGGCCCGTGTGAGCGGGCCTCCCTCAAAGTTAGGCCGCCTTGGCGTCGAGGCGCGGATAGTCCGTATAGCCCTCGGCGCCGCCGCCGTAGAACGTCGCCGGCTGCGGCTCGTTGAGCGGCGCGTTGCGGGCAAGGCGCTCCACGAGGTCCGGGTTGGCGATGAAGAGGCGTCCGAACGCGACCAAGTCCGCGGCACCCGTCTCGACAGCGCTAACAGCGCTTGCGCGATCATAGATGTTGTTCGCGAGATAGGCCCCCTTGACGTGCTTGCGCAGCGTCAGGAGATCTGCTCCTTGCGGGAGGTCGCGGGAGTTTCCGGTATCGCCTTCGATCATGTGCACGTAGCCAACGCCGGCGTCATTGGCGCGGTCGATGGCCGCGAGGAAGGTCGCCATCGGATCGCTGTCGGACATATCGCTGAACTTTGAGAACGGGCTGAAGCGCACGCCCACTTGGCTCGCGGGGAACACCGAGGTGAGCGCGGCGAGCACCTCGGCGAGAAGCCGCGTGCGGTTCTCGACGCTGCCGCCATAGGCGTCCGTGCGCTTGTTGGATCCGTCACGCAGGAACTGATCAATCAGATAGCCATTGGCGGCGTGCAGCTCGACGCCGTCGAAACCGGCGGCCTTGGCGTTCTCCGCCGCCTTCCGGTAGTCGGCGACGACACGCGCGATCTCGGAGGTTTCGAGCGCGCGGGGCTCGGACGCATCGGCAAAGCCCGAAGGCGTGAAGACCTTGGTGTCCGCCGTGATGGCGGACGGCGCGACGGGAGCCCGTCCCTCCGGCTGCAGAGAGGTGTGAGAAACGCGGCCCACGTGCCAGAGCTGCGCGAAGATGTGCCCGCCCTTGGCATGGACGGCATCGGTGATCGCCCGCCACCCGGCGACCTGCTCGTCGCTGTAGATGCCCGGAGTCTGGATATAGCCTTTTCCTTCGGGCGAGATCTGCGTTCCTTCGCTGATGATCAGGCCGGCGCTGGCACGCTGGGCGTAGTAGTCCGCCATGAGGGCATTCGGCACGTCGCCCTCAGGGGTGGCACGGTTGCGCGTAAGGGGCGCCATGACGATGCGGTTGGAAAGGGTCAGTGTGCCGATGGTGAGCGGCGTGAACAGCTTTTCAGGCATTCAGGCAAGTCTCCTCGCTGGATGGATGATAGGGCTTTGACGCATATGGGCTGGCGCGGCCCCGATGAAAGGCTCCGCCATGTCGCAGGGCCAGTATCCCGAGAGCGCGTATCGGTTGTAAGAAGGCTTACGAGAGCGCTGTGCGGCTGGATCATGTGGGCTCCTGTTCCAAGGGCGCCGTTCCAACGATTGTGCGAGCGGCAAGTCACCGCTGGACACACGAACCGATCCGCGCGTTGATGGCCGGCGGGCGCCACATCCTGGCTCGAACCATGCCAGCGGGTCCGGGTCGGATGCCAAGCGCTCGGCATGGCGAGCCGAAGCAGGAGATCGAGGTGACGCTCATCGACCGGCAAAACCGTTCCGCCGGGCCGCAAAGGCCGTCTCCCTTGCTTCGCGTATCGGGGGTGGTGAAATCCTACGCCACGCCGCAAGGCCCGCTGCCGGTGCTCAAGGGTGTCGACCTTGCGCTGGCGGCCGGGGAGAGCCTAGCCCTGCTGGGCGAATCGGGCAGTGGCAAGAGCACGCTCCTGCATCTCATCGGCGGCCTCGACGAGGCGGATCGCGGCGAGATCACATTCGGCGGCGTGGCCCTTTCCACCCTCGCGGACGGAGAGCGGGCGGCCCTGAGGCGGGAAGGGATCGGCATTGTGTTCCAGCAGTTCAATCTCATGCCGGGCCTGACGGTGGCGGACAACCTTGCCTTCCAGGCGCGCATCGCCGGCCGTTTCGATCCGGTATGGCGCGATGAGCTCGCGGACCGGCTCGGTCTTGCGAACCTCGGCGGCCGGTATCCGGAAGAGCTGTCGGGCGGGCAGCAGCAGCGTGTCGCGATCGGGCGCGCGCTCGCCGTCAAGCCGCGTCTCGTGCTCGCGGACGAGCCGACTGGCAATCTGGACGAAGCAACGGGAGACGAAGTGCTGCGCCTTGCGCTCGACCTCGTGGCGCGTACTGGATGCGCCTTCCTGATGGCGACGCACAGCACGCGCCTCGCGGCCCGGCTCGACCACCGCGTGAGGCTCGCCTCCGGCGTTCTCGTGGCGCCGTGATGCAGGCCGCGTGGGTCCTCGCTGCACTGCTCGGACATTGGCGGCGCCATCCGCTGAACCTTGCAGCGCTCCTCCTCGGGCTCGCGATTGCAACAGGGCTCTGGAGTGGTGTCCAGGCGCTCAACGAGCAGGCGCGCGCGAGCTATGATCGCGCCGCCGCCGTGCTCGGAGAAACCGGCGGGGCAAGCCTCGTCAGCGCGGACGGTCTGTTCGTAGCTGAGAAGGATTACGTCGCCTTGCGGCGCGCGGGTTGGCTGGTTTCTCCTGTGCTCGACGGAACGGTTCGGATCGGGGCCAAGTCTTATCGCGTGGTTGGCATCGAGCCGCTCACGGCGCCGCGCGGAGCGGCGGCCGGTGTAATCAACTCAGGACAGAGCGGTGATCTCGAAACGTTCATCGGTCCGCCGGGAGAGACGCGCGTTGCAGAAGAGACGCTCGCTGAGCTTGGCGCGTCAGAAGGTGCGAGCCCGGTCACGGAGCGGGGCGAGACGTTGCCACCGCTCGCCGTCGCAGCGGATGGCGTTCCGGGATTGCTCGTCGTCGATGTCGGTCAAGCGCAACGGGTTCTGGGAAGAGAGGGTCAGCTTTCACGCCTGGTTGTGACGGACGGCACGGCTCCCGATGCAGAGGCGCTGGACGCTGTGGCGAAGGGCGCGCTCCGGGTCGAGGCCGCGCACGAAGGAGGAGATCTCGCGCGACTGACGGACAGCTTCCACCTGAACCTGACGGCGTTCGGGCTGCTGGCTTTCATCGTCGGCCTCTTCATCGTGCACGCGTCCGCCGGCCTTGCGTTCGAGCAGCGCCTCGGAACGGTGCGCACGATGCGCGCGATCGGCGTGTCTCTCGGCCTCGTGATTGCCGCGCTGATGGGCGAGATCGTTCTGCTGGCGCTCGTGGCAGGCGCCTTCGGCATGCTCGCGGGCTATGCGCTCGCGGCGGCGCTCCTGCCCGATGTGGCCGCGTCTCTCGGCAGCCTCTATGGCGCGCATGTCGAGAGCACGCTCGCGCTTTCGCCAGGCTGGTGGCTCTCGGGTCTCGGCATGGCGTCGGGGGGAGCGCTGGCGGCCTCGGCGCTCTCCCTTGCTCGGGTGGCGCGTCTGCCGCTGCTCTCGGTGGCAAAGCCGCTGGCCTGGCGCGAGTCGCAGCGCGCTCAGCTCCGCCGGCAGGGGGGGCTGGCCGGGTTCGCGCTTCTGCTGGCGCTTATGGCCTACCTTGCGGGGAGCGGGCTGCTCGCCGGGTTTGCCGTCATCGCCGGCATCCTGCTCGGTGCGGCGCTCCTCCTGCCCATCGCGCTGGCGGCCGTGCTGCGCTTGGGCGAGCGAAGCGCCACGGGAGCCGAGGCGCGCTGGTTCTGGGCCGATGCGCGGCTTCAGCTTTCCGGGCTGTCTCTCGCGCTCATGGCGCTTCTGCTCGCGCTCGCCGCGAACGTCGGCGTTGGCACCATGGTGGAAGGATTCCGCACCACCTTCACCGGCTGGCTCGGCGAGCGCCTCAGCTCGGACGTTTATTTCGACGCGGCAAGCCGAGCCGACGGCGAGCGCATCGCGGCATGGATCGCAACCCGCCCCGAGGTGACGGCGGTGCTTCCGGTCTGGCGCGCGGAGACGCGCATCGGCGGCTGGCCGGTCGAGGTGCTGGGCACGCGCGACCACGAGACCTACCGGACGCATATCTCGCTGATCGCGGCGTCACCTCGCGCCTGGGACGCCATGCGCGATGGACGCGGCGTTCTGGCGAGCGAGCAGCTGGCGCGGCGGATCGGCGCCACTGTGGGCGACCTTCTCGTGATCCCCGTGGCCGACGCGCTGTGGGAGGTGCCGATGGTCGGCATCTATTCCGACTACGGCAATCCCAAGGGCCAGATCCGCGTTGATGTCCGGGAGCTTGTGCGCCATTGGCCGGATGCACGGCGCACGAGCTTCAGTCTCCGGGTTGCAAAGGGCGGAGTGGAGCCCCTGATGCATGCCATGCAGGAAAGGTTCGAAGGCGGGCTGGCGAGCATCGTCGATCAGGTCTCACTCAAGGCGGCTTCCATGCGCATTTTCGAGCGCACGTTCGCCGTCACCGCCGCACTCAACACGCTGACCCTCGTCGTCTCGGGCGTGGCGCTCTTCACGAGCCTGCTGACGCTTGGCAACCTTCGCCTTGCGCAGCTTGCGCCGGCATGGGCGCTTGGCGTGCCGCGGCGGAGGCTCGCGGGACTCGAGATCGGTCGGCTGCTCGCGCTGGCCGGGCTGACGGCGATCCTTGCCATTCCGCTCGGACTGGCGCTCGCATGGTGTTTGGTCGCCATCGTCAACGTGCAGGCGTTCGGATGGCGGCTGCCGTTCCATGTCTTCCCGTCGCAATGGGTGCTGATCGTCATGCTGGCATTGGTGACGGCGTTCGTCGCGTCTCTCGTTCCCGTCCTGCGTCTCTGGCGCACGGCGCCGCAGGATCTGCTCAAGGTGTTCGCCAATGAGCGCTAGAATGCCCCTCGCCGTGGCCTTGATTGCCTCTGTGGTTTTCGGTGCCCGCACGCTGGCCGGCGGCTTCGCCGGCCTCGGTGATGAGGCCGCCGGCTTTGCCGATGTGGTGCCCGGGAAAGCGATCACGTTCCCCGCGGATTTCGCGGCCCATCCGGACTACCGCATCGAGTGGTGGTACGTGACCGCAAACCTCAAGGACAACACCGGAACATCCTACGGCGTGCAGTGGACGCTCTTCCGCCAGGCGCTGGCTCCCGGTCCGCAACGCCAGGGATGGTCCAGCCAGCAAGTCTGGATGGGGCATGCCGCGGTGACGAGCGCAAGCACCCATCGCTTCGCCGAGAAGCTCGCGCGCGGCGGCATCGGCCAGGCTGGCGTTGCAGCCGAGCCGTTCAAAGCTTGGATCGACGACTGGTCGTTTGCGGCCGATCGGAACGCCCATGGGCTCGCCTCCGCAACTCTGGCTGCGAGAGGGGCGGACTTCTCGTACACCCTCGAGCTTTCGACGGACCACAGGCCCGTGCTGCAAGGCGATCGTGGCTACAGCCTCAAGTCGGCACGTGGCCAAGCGTCATATTATTACAGCCAGCCGTTCTTTTCGGTCACCGGCACGCTCACGCTCGACGGTCAGGAGATTGCCGTCACGGGGAACGCATGGATGGACCGCGAATGGAGCAGCCAGCCGCTGGCGTCCGACCAGAAGGGCTGGAACTGGTTCGCCCTCCATCTCCCGGATGGAGCGAAGCTGATGCTCTTTGAACTTCGCAGCGACACAGATCCGCCATTCCGCTCGGGAAGCTGGATTAAGCGCGACGGCTCCCTCACGCCCCTTGGCGGCGACGACATCGTGCTCGTGCCGAGCAACTGGCGCACCGTAGCGGGGCGAAAGATTCCCGCATCCTGGCGGGTCGAGGTGCTCAGCCAGGGCCTCGAAATCACGACGGAAGCACTCAATCCCGAGAGCTGGATGGCGACGACGGTCGCCTACTGGGAAGGCCCGATCCGCTTCGGCGGCACGCACACGGGCGTGGGATACCTCGAGATGACAGGCTACTGATCCCGGCCTTCGTCGTGGATCGGACGCTATGAATGATAATCGCTTCGGATCAGCCAGCCATGGGGTGGATTACGGCATCACCCATTAGGCACCTGGCAGGATCTGGATGGCGTAACGTTGCCCGTCCCGTTCGCGATAGATGATATGGACACGTTCCCCTTTCCGCAGGTTGGCGCCCATCCGGTGGGGATCGTAGCGGTACTGCTGATGCCCAATGGTCAGGTTGTGCTGCTTTGTGTCGAGCGCTTTGATCCGCCCGAAGGCGTCATGGGCGGGCTCGGCGGCCGATGCGGCGCCTGCAACGCCGACCACGAGCGCAACGGCGGTTATGATCTTCGTAAGTTTCATGGCACGGTCCTCGTGTGATAACCGGCGTGCGGCCGGAAGTGGCGGCACGCCGGCTGTTCAGTTACTTTGTCGGCGTAATTTTCGAGGCCACCATCTTGCCGCCCTTCATCTCGTAGGTGACGGCGACCTTCTCACCGGTCTTGAGCGTGTTGAGCTTTACGCTGCTGCCGACCTGGAACGTGTCCCCGTTGGAGAGCGTGAGCTCGTGCTTGGCGGAATCGGCCGACTTGACGGCGCCGGTCCGGGTGTGAGTGGCGGCGAGCGCAGCCGTCGAGGCGACGGCGACCGCCGCGATGAAAATGGGCGCGATGGTCTTAATGGACATCTGAAGCTCCTTCTCTGATGTCTAAGCCTTCCAGCCCGTGTGCGGGCCTGTGCCCTCCATATGCGCCCGCAAGTTTGCCGCCGCTTGGCCGCCAACATACGGATTCGTAAGGCGGCCTATTTCTGCAAGAGCCTGGTCGTTGGAAATGCGAGCCTTCTTGCTGAAGGTGAGAAAAATAACGGCGCACTCGCATTGAGAACGTGGATCAGTCTCTCAAATAACGCGGCCCGCTTCGGGAAATAAGACCGACACCTTAAGGCCTGGAGCGTGATCCTCGAGGAGGATGCGCGCATTGTGCAGATCGGCGACGGCGGCGACGAGGGTGAGGCCAAGCCCGCATCCCGGCGTCGAGCGGGCGCGCTCGAGCCGGTAAAGCCGCCGGAACACCTTTTCGCACTCGCTCTTCGGGATGCCCGGTCCATCATCGGCGAGCACAGCGCGGAAGCCGCCCGGCTCGCCATGCAGCGCGAGAGCGATATGGGTTCTCGCGGGGCAATGGCGGATCGCGTTCTCGATCAGGTTGGCGAACATCTGGGTCAGGAGATCCCGGTCGCCCTTGATCAGTGCCGGCTTGTCATCGGTGTTCGCCCAGGTGAGCTGATGGCCGGCATCCTCGGCGACAGCGGCATAGACGTCGGCCACATCGTCGAGCACCGCTGCCAGATCGACGCTCGCGAAGCGCGATTTGCGGGCGCCGGCCTCGAGCTGGGTGATGCGCAGGAGCGCGTCGAACGTCTCCACCATGGCGTCCAGATCACCGAGCGCGTCTTCGATGGCGAGCTTGAAGTCCGCGATCGAGCGCGCGCTGCGGCTGGCGCTGTCCAGGCGCTGGCGCAGGCGGCTGACCGGCTTCTTGAGATCGTGGGCGATGTCCGATGACGACTGGTTGACGCTCTCGATCAGCTTCTGGAGGTGGTCGAGCATGCGGTTGACCTGCGCTCCCACGTGGTCGATATCGTCCCCTGGCCCCGACATGGGAATGCGCGCCTGGATCTTGCCGTCCGATACCGCCGAGAGCGTGTTTGCGAAGGCGTCGATGCGGTGTTGCGTCCGCCTGGCGATGAACGTGCCGCACAGCGCCCCGAGCACGATCGTCGCGGCGAGACCGGCGCCGAGAACCTCGAGCAGGAACGCTTGCGTGTAGCGCAGCTCCCGGTTCGATCGCCCAACGAGCAGGCGCCCTTTCGAGACCGGCCGCCAAATGGCCTGGAAACGGTCGTCCGGCTCGCCGTTCATCCACTCCTGCTCGATGTCCGACCGCTCGAGGCTGAGCCACGTTCTCGCCGGTGCGATGCCTCGGACGTTTCCCGCCACGTGCCGGCCGGCCTCATCGACGAGTTCGATGATGAAATCGGAATCCCGTACCGATCCGGCTTCCGCCGCCACAACCGTAGCGAGATCGTCGAAGCCCTTCTGTTCGTCGACGGCGATGAGCGAGTCCATGCTCTCCTCGGTGCGGAGATGGATCTCCTGGGTGAGGCGGGCCGTGATACCGAAGAAGAGGATGGCAAAGAGGCAGAGAACGGTGGTCGTGAACAGCGCCGTAAAGGTGGCGGCAAGGCGCACGGGCGTCCGCCGCAGCATGGGCGTACCCATGCCGGGTGAAAGCCCGGCTCTCGTGTTTTCAGGAAGAGCTTTTGGGCAGTCTTCGGCCGCATGGTCTCGAGGCCGCCCTTCGCTCCCGCGAGGAGAAGGGCAGATTTTCGTAGGCTCGGATCTAGCTCCGCTCATGGAGGCTATAGCCCGCACCTCGCACGGTGTGAATCAGCTCCTTCGCAAATGGCTTGTCGATTTTACTGCGTAGGCGCGAGATGTGCGTCTCGACCACGCTCGTCCTCGGATCGAAGTGGAAGCTCCACACACGCTCGAGCAGCATGGTCCGCGTGACGACACGGCCGGTGTTGCGCATCAGAACTTCGAGCAGGCGGAACTCTCGGGGCTGGAGATCGATCTCCGTGCCGGCGCGTTGCACTTTGCGGGTGATGAGATCCAGTATGAGGTCGGAAACCTTGAGCCGCGTTTCCTCGCTCTTGAGGTGCGGGCGCCGCGCCAATGCATTGAGCCGCGCCAAGAGCTCCAGGAACGAAAACGGTTTGATGAGGTAGTCGTCGCCTCCGGCTTCGAGACCGTCGACACGGTCGTCCACACCACCGAGCGCGGTCAGGAAAAGGATCGGCATCTTGCGGCCGGCGGACCGGAGCGCCTTGACGATGCAGAGGCCCTCTTGGCCTGGCAGCATGCGGTCAACGATGAGCACGTGATAGTCGTCGGCCATGGCGCGCGCGAGTCCGTCCCGCCCGTCGACGAGGTGGTCGATGGTATGCCCTTCCTCCTCGAGGCCTTTCACGACATAGGCGGCGGTGTCTCGGTCATCCTCGATCAGGAGCACGCGCATCGAAGCCTCGCGCCAAGCAGGACTGCTAAGAGCAATGGCTGAGTTTACGCTTCCGATCTGTTCGTGCGCTTACCGGAGTCTTACGCTTTCGTAATCTTCCGCCGCGTGAGGCAGATCCAAGGGGCAAATGAAGACAGCGAGGGCGAAGCACCTGCACCCGCAGGCCCGGGTGTCGACGCGGCGCCACAGGTGCCGGATCAGACGCCTAGCGCCGTTCCGCTTTAGGCGGGACCGAGGAGCGGCTCTAAGTTTTTGTTTCTCCGTGCGTCTTATCGGAAAACCGGTTCCCACTTTTCCGGAAGCACTTTATGGCGATCCACTTCCAAGGTTGGGCGTCAGTCGGCGGCCGGCCGGACGGCGATCTTGATGTTGTCTTTCGGCACGCCACTGACCTGGATGGTCACCGGGCCGGTGCCGATTTCGAAGCGGACGCTCTTGCGCAGCACATCGCAGTTTGGCGACCCCGTGTGGCTCGTGGATTCGAGCGCGGTTCCGTTCTGTACGACATCCAGCCATCCCGAATCCGAGATCGCGACCTGGTATTGCCCGGCCTCCGGGAATGCCTGGATGGTGACAAAGCCTGCAAACTTCTTGTCGTCGTCCGCCTTTGGCGTGTTCGTCGGCTTGGCGGGGAGTGTCGCCTGCGCCATTGGAACCAATGCGAGATGGATGGCCTTGTCCTGGGGCAGGCTGGCGAGCTCGGTCCCGGATGCCGTCTTTTCGCCTGTCTCGGCCTTGAACCAGGACATCTCGGTGGCGAGCGGCCACACGAATTCGCTGCAACCGGCCCCGTTCTCCGCCAACGCGGTGATGGGCGTGAGGGAGAGCATAAGACAGGCTGCAATCGCAGTAAGGCCGTTTCGCATTGTGTTCCTCATTCAAGCGCGACCATGACGTCCGACGACTTGATGACGGCCGAGGCCGTCATTCCAGGCGCTAGCTTGAGCTCGTCGACGGCTTCGTTCGTGATCGAGGCCGTGATGACGCTTCCGCCGAGGTCGATTTGCACATGCGCCGTGGTGGCGCCCTTCTTCACGTCGACAATCTTGCCCTTGAGAACGTTGCGTGCGCTGATCTTCATATTTGTTTCCTCGCTTCAGAGCGTGACAGCATAGGACCGTCAGTCTAACGCGATCACGCTCTGGTGCCAGAAGAAGTCCTAGAGCCGCTCCGGTTTAAGTGGATGGGGAGGAGCTCTAAGTTTTTGTTCGATCGCGCTTCTTCTCGGAAAACCGGTTCCCACTTTTCCGGAAACACTCTAGAAGCGCACGCGCGCGTTGGCGAAGAACTGGCGGCCGGCCTCCGGGAAGCCTTCCACAAGCTCATAGTTCTCGTCCGTCAGGTTCGTGCCCCCGATCGCGGCACTGAAGTTCTCGTTGAACTCGTATTCGGCCTGGATGTTGAGGAGCGCGTAGGCGCCCGTCTCGATGTAGGCCGGTGTGGCTCCGCTGTTGACGATGCTGTAGCGGTCGCTCGCGAGATTGAGGCTTGGTGTGATGGTGAGCTTGGATGTGGCATCCCAAGCCAGATAGAGGAATCCTGAGTGGCGCGGCGTGCCCTCGGGCTTCATGCCTGGCGACAGGTAATCGTAGCTGCGTTCGAGATAAGAATAGTTTCCGCCGACGCGCAGGCCGGGTGCGAGATCCCAGTCGACCGAGAGTTCCGCGCCGTAGTGCTCCCCCGTGATGTTCTGGTTCTGCGTGAGGAAGCGACCGGGCCTATCGGGGTTCGGGACATACACCGACTGGATTGAATCTTTTATATCGGAGTAGAAAATGGCCGCTGACACACGCGCCTGATTGAAGATCGTCTCCGTTGCGCCGATTTCGTAGGTCGTCGCGCGTTCCGGCGCCAGATCGGGGTTGATGAGGGCGGTTCCGAAGCGCGTGCTGTAGCGCTCGAACACGGTCGGAAAGCGCGTCCGGCTTGACACCGTGGCGTGAAGCTTACCCGTATCGGAGAAGCTATAGATGGCGCCGCCCTGGTAGTTCCAGGCATCGCTCTTGGTTGTTTTATTTTGTGTAATCAGATTGTTGTCGCCGTCCCATTCTTCGGCTTTCAAAACCTCGTGCGTGTCGAAGCTCACGCCTGCGATGATATCGAGGCGGCGCGTGGCGTGGAATGTATTCTCGACCGCGAACGACCACGTTTCCTCGACGTTTGACTGCCAAGGCTCGATGAATGCGTTCAGCGGATCATCGGGTGAGTCGTGATTGCGCTCGTTGTGCGTGTCGCGACGGAAATGGACGACGCCCTTCAGCGTGTTCATGGGAATGAGCTCTGTGCCGAGCTCGACGAACCCGCCGTAAGCATTGTCATCGTAATAGCTGTCGAACTGTCGCGTGGAATAGGTCGGGTTCGTAAATGCTCTCAGGAGGTTGTCGAACGTATTGTAGTAGGCGTTCGTCTTGATGTACGAGGCCTCGCCAATCTGGGTCTTGGAGAGCCACGACAGGCTGTCCACGTCCCATACCGGCCACGTCCAATAGCGGTCGTTTTGGAGCTGTCCCTTGCGCACGTTAAGAGGCGCGCTCTTCTCGCCGCCCTGCGTAGTGTAGTTGATGCTGTATTCGTCCGTGGCGTTCGGGGTGATGCCGATCTTGGCGTTGATGCGCCAGTCCTTGAACTCGGAGTGGTCGCGGTTGCCGCCGTCTTCGTTGGGCAGATAGACGGGCGTGAAATCGTTGGACAGGCTGAAATGATCCTGGTCGACGATGGTGCCGCTCACCTGGGCATAATAGCCCTTCTGGCGCGTGCCGGCGAAGGCGTAGCTGTTCCATTGATTGCGCCCGTCGAGGTCGCCATTCATCACCAGGCCGGCGCGCCCTTCGATCTCGACTTCCTTGGTCGGCTTGCGGCTGACGAGGTTGATCGCGCCACCCATGCCGCCCGGCCCGTTGAGCACGGAGACGTAGCCCTTCTGGATCTGCACCTCGGAGATATCCGGAGTGAGGAAGCGCGCCATGTCGAGGCGGTTGTCGGCCGGCAGGTAAATGCGCACACCGTCCATGGATAGCGGCACGCGGAAGCGGTCGAAGCCGCGCACGTAGATGTCACGCTCGTTGCGGCTGCCGCCCGTAGTGTGCGCGGTGACGCCGGGCGCCATCTCCACCGCCTTGTCGAGCGATTGCGTATTGAAGGTCCACATCGCCTCGTTGGTGATGGCGGAGCCGCCAATCATATCGATCTGGCCGAGTGTGAAGGTGCCGATGGCGGGGCCTTCGCCCCCGAAGGCGAGGGTGCCGTCTCCAACGAGATCGCCGGGGAAGGCCGGCTCGGCGGCGCTCGGTGCGGTCTGCGTCCTTGCCGGACGGCGGCTCGTAATCCGCTCCTTGGGAGCATGCACGACAATGGGAGGAAGAGGGGTCGCCTCGTCTGCGGTAACGTCGCCACCGGCCGTGGCCGTGCTTGCATCCTGTGCGAGCGCCGACGATGCTGCAACACAAAGACCAGCCGCCGTGACGGCAGCGAACACACTCCTGGACATAATTTTTCCCCCACAGATGACGCGGCCGCGCGGCCGCTCTTTCCCCTCCCTCGATATATTCATCAAGATATAACGTAAGCAACACATAATTTCCAATGCGCCAATTGGAATTCTCAATGGAAGTCGCGGTTGCGGACGGGAAGTGAAGTGGTCGACGCTTGCGAAGAGGCGGGGCGAGTGCGGTCTTCGTGTCGCTCCGCGTCTCTGAGAAGTGCGAGTTCGCTGCTCAGATCGACGAAACGCTCGGCGAGAACATGCACGACCTCGCCCGCGCGCTGCAGGCGGCCGTGCACGCCGAGAAAGCGTGCCGACATGACGGTGCGGCGGTTCGCAGCGAACACTTTCGGCCAGATGATGATGTTCGCGATGCCCGTCTCGTCTTCGAGCGTAAGGAAGACGACCTTCTTGCCGCCTGGCATCTGGCGGATCAGAACGAGGCCGGAAACGCTGATTTTTTCGCCATTTTGAATGCACTCTGAATCGTGCAGACGCGCGTTCGGCGTCATGCCGCGCTGCGCAAGGCGGGAGCGCAGGAACGTTATGGGGTGCGCCTTGAGCGATAGCCCCGTCGTTTCGTAATCTTCGGCCACGTGCTCGGAGAGCGCCATCGGCGGCAGGGAAACGGCGGGTTCGGGGAAGAGCTCATCGCCGTCGCGCGCGTCGAGAAGTGGAAGCGTTGTTTCGGCAGACGCAGACTGAGGCCTCGTCTTCGCCGTCTCCGGTCTTGCCTGTGTAAAGCCGATCGATGCCAGCCGGCGGGCCGACCAGAGCGCGGCACGGCGCTCGAGCCTCAACGATCGGAAAGCATCCGCCGCAGCCAGGCGCTCTATCGCACCATGCGAGACGCCGGAGATTCCGGCCAGCCGCTCGATGCTGCCGTAGCCATTGCCGCGGACGGCGACGAGCCGCGCCATCTCCGCCTCGCTCAGGCCATCGATCTGGCGAAAGCCGAGCCGCACGGCGAAGCGATGCGGACCTTCTCTGGCGGGTTCGAGCGTACAGTCCCACTGGCTGAAATTGATGTCCGCCGCGCGCACCTCCACGCCGTGGCGGCATGCGTCGGCCACGAGTTGCGCCGGCTGATAGAACCCCATCGGCTGGCTGTTCAGGATGGCGGCGCAGAAGACATCCGGATAATGGCGCTTCATCCAGGCCGAGGCATAGACGAGCAGCGCAAAGCTCGCGGCGTGGCTTTCCGGGAAGCCGTAATTGCCGAAGCCTTCGATCTGGCCGAAGCAGCGCGCGACGAACTCGGGATCGTAGCCGCGCGCGGTCATGCGGGAGATGAACTGGTCGCGATATTTATGAACGTTGCCGGTGTGACGGAAGGTGGCCATGGCGCGCCGAAGTCCATCGGCTTCATCGGGCGTGAACTTGGCGGCGGTGATGGCGATCTGCATCGCCTGCTCTTGAAACAGCGGCACGCCGCGTGTGCGCTTCAGCACCTCCTTCAATTCGTCCTTGTCGCCATGCTCCGGAGCCGGGGAGGGATAGACGATGGTTTCGGGATCCTGATGGCGCCGCTTCAGGTACGGATGCACCATGTTGCCCTGGATCGGACCGGGGCGCACGATCGCCACTTCGATGACGAGGTCGTAGAACTCCTTCGGCCGAAGCCGCGGCAGCATCGACATCTGCGCCCGGCTCTCGACCTGGAACACGCCGATGGAATCGGCGCGGCTCAGCATCTCGTAGACGTTGTCGGCATCGGGAGTGCCGTCCTGCGGGATGGTAGCCAGCGTCAGCGGCTTCTCGTAGTGCGTGCTGAGGAGATCGAGCCCGCGTCTGAGCACGCTCAGCATGCCGAGCCCCAGCACGTCGACCTTCATCAGACCGAGTGTGTCGATATCGTCCTTGTCCCATTCGATGAAGGTGCGGTTCTCCATGGCCGCATTGGCTATGGGTACCGTCTCGTCCAGGCGCCGGCGCGTCAGGATGAAGCCGCCCACGTGCTGGGAGAGGTGACGCGGAAAGCCCAGAAGCTCGCGCGCCAGCAGGACCGACTGCCGGATCTGCGGATTTTCCGGATCGAAGCCGGCTTCGCGGATGTGCTTGTCGGGGAGGCCGTCCGCATGGCTGCCCCAGACCGTCTTGGCGAGGGCGGCGGTGACGTCGGGTGTGAGCCCCATGGCCTTGCCGACCTCGCGGATGGCGCGGCGCGATCGGTAATGGATGACGGTGGCGCAGATGGCGGCGTACTCGCGGCCGTAGCGCTTATAGATGTATTGGATGACCTCCTCGCGCCGCTCGTGCTCGAAGTCGACGTCGATATCGGGCGGCTCGCCACGCTCGGCTGATATGAAGCGCGCAAAGAGCAGATTGCTGGTCTTCGGATTCACCTCCGTGATGCCGAGGCAATAGCAGACGGCGCTGTTGGCCGCCGAGCCGCGCCCCTGGCAGAGAATTTTCCTGCTGCGCGCGTGATGCACCACGTCATGAACGGTGAGGAAGTAGCGCGCGTAGTTGAGGCTCCCGATGATGTCGAGCTCCTCGGCGATGCGGCCGCGCACGTCGTCGGGAACGCCATCGGGATAGCGGTCGCGGGCGCCGTCCCATGTCAGATCCGCGAGGTGCTGCTGGGCCGTCTTGCCCGGCGGCACTGGCTCGTCGGGATATTCGTTCTTGAGCTGGTCGAGCGAGAAGCGGCAGGCATCCGCGATCTCGAGCGTGCGCGCGATGGCATCGGGAAAGGCCGCGAACAGGCGCGCCATCTCGGCGGGCGGCTTCAGGTGGCGTTCCGCGTTGGCGGCAAGGCGGAAGCCCGCGTCATGAATGGTGCACGTCTCGCGGATGCAGGTGAGCACGTCGGCGAGCGCACGGCGGCCGGGCGTGTGATAGTGCACGTCATTGGTGGCGACGAGGGGCGCGCCAGTGCTCCTGGCCAGCGCATCGAGAAGACCGAGGCGGCGCGGTTCGTCGCCACGATAGGTATGCGCTCCGGCAAGATAGCTGCGCCCCGGTGCGGCGTGCACGAGGCGTTCGAGGCGCGCGGCGAAGGCAGGCGTGAGATCGTCCGGCGGGCTCGCGACGAAAATCTGCCCCTCCGCCGCAGCGAGAACATCCTCGAAGGTGAGGTGGCAGTCCGTATGCTCCTTGTGCGGCACCTTGCGTCGGCCCTCCGTCAGCAGGCGGCAGAGGCGCGCGTAGGCGTCGCGGTCCGTGGGGTAGGCCAGGATCTCCGCGCGATCGAGGGTGACGAGGCGGACGCCGACGATCAGCTTCAAGGCCTTGCATTTCTTCCATTCGTCGAACGCGCGCACGACGCCGGCGAAGCTGTTGCGGTCGGTAATGGCGAGGCCCGAAAGCCCGAGCGCTTCGGCCGCCGCGACCAGCTCACCCGGATGGGAGGCTCCGCGCAGGAACGAGAAATTGGTGGTGACGGTAAGCTCAGCGTAGCGACTCATGCGCGCCTCGCGTTTCACATGGGGGTAAGAGAAGGCGGCATGCGCATTTGGCTGCGTGCTTGCCGTTCATATCGCAGCGTATCTTGTTCGCCTCTCTCGAAGCGCTGGCACTTGCAGGCCGATTGCCGGTGACGTTTCCTCATGACGCCTCTCATGCGAAAAGGCCCTGCACGAACCAGCGGGGCGCCGCCGTCTCGCGGCCCGGAATGCCCTCTCGGTAGAGCCAGAGACGATGGCCGGCGTCGTCTTCGAGGATGTAATAGTCGCGTGTTGGCGCATCGCCCGCCATGCGCCACCACTCGGCGCCGATGCGCTCTGGCCCCTCGGTGTGAGTGACGGTGTGCAAGCGCCCGCGCCAGCGCAGGCGTACCGGCGGGCCATCGGGCATGAGAGCGACGACCTCTGCCGGCTCGGCGTGCGGAAATAGGAGCGGCGGACGCGGGCGCCCGGATGCCGGCAACGGCCAGAGTGAGGCTTCGTGTTTCAGAACCGCCGGCATCGGCCGCGCTTCGATCGGCTTATCACTGCGCTCCGGCCAGTGGCTGGCCACTGGCGAAAGGCGGCGAACTTTCTCTGGCCCGAGCCTCTGGCACAAGGCATCGAGCAGCATGCTGCAGCGCCGCGCCCGCTCGGCGTCCTCGGACGTAGCCGCGAGCGTGTGCTGCCGGGGGCTCATCTTTTCGGCAGCCGTGACGGCGAGGCTCAGGGTCTCGAAGCCGAAGCCCGCTTCGAGAAGGCGCGCGTGATGCGCGAGCTTGAGGCGGATCAGGCGGACGACATGCTCTGGGCTTTGTGTCGGCAATGTCGAACTCACCTCGATCCGATGCGCGGCGCCGTCGACGCGGTAGAGCGTGAGCCGCAGGCTCCGCGCCCCGGCGCCGTCGGCCTCGAGCCGCGGCACGAGATCCTGCATCAGGCGCAGAGCGACGGTAGCGATGGCGTCCTCGGTCGTGATGGGATCGAGCAGCGAGCGGGTCTGCCTGTAGAGCGGCGGCACCATGAGCAGGCTCAGCGGCTCGGGTGCCCGGCCGAGCGCTTGGTCGAGGCGTTCAAGGAGGGCTTTTTCGAAGCGGGCCGCAAAGGGCGCGCGCGGCTTGTCGATCAGATCGCCGATGCGCTTGAAGCCAAGCCGGCGCAGGGCGACGGCCTCGGTGGAGGCAAGGCGCAATCCTTCGACCGGCAGCGGGGCCAGCGCCTTTGCCTCGCCGCCCGTGGGCACGATCGTGATAGAGGCGCGCGCGAAATGCGACACGGCCCAGGCGGCGCCGGGCGTCTCCGCAAGCCCGAGGCGCACCGGCAGCCCGAAGCCCTTGAGGCGCCGCGCAAGATCGGCGAGCAGACCGTCTTCTCCGCCCATCAGATGCGTGGCGCCGGTGACGTCCAGGAAGAAGCCGTCGGCGCCGCTCGCCTCGCGAAAGAGGGCCGTGGAAGGCGTATAGCGTGTGGCCCAGAGGGCGAGGCGTGCGAGCGCCTTGGCATCGGTCTCGGGATCGGCGAGGCGCACCTGCAGCGCGCCGAGACGGGCGCGGGCGTCCGCCAGTGTCTCGCCTGCGGCAAGCCCGCTCGCCGCGGCCGCGGGATTGACAGCCGTGATACGCGGCGCATCCGAGCCATCAGCGAGCACGAAGGGCGCGCCGGGGTCAATCGGCGTGTGCCCCGGCCGCCGCCGCTCCGCTGCCAGCCAACGGTGCACCGGCCACTGCGGCAGCCAAACCGAAACGATGCGTGGCATGATCGAACTCCAATACCCAGTCTCCCGGCTGCCCGTTGCGGCAGCGTTCGAGCGCCGCGTGCCAGCGCCAGCTGGAGAGCAGCCCAAAACGGTCGCGTGCGCCGGGACGTGCCGCGATGCGCCAGCGCGTCGCCGCCGTTGGCACGCCCCCGCCCTCGGAGCGCAGGAGCAGCAGCGGCAGGCGCCCATCACGGGCCGCATGCAGAAGCCGCTGGCCGGTCCTGAGATCGATGCGGCCGCCGAGCACCGCCGCCACCGCGCCTGGCCCGCGGGCGCGCATGGCCTCCTCCGTGGCCCACAGCGCCTCGGTCTCGTCCGCGGTCTCGACGAGGATCAGGCGGGCAGGATCGAGGCCAAGGGCATTGAGGCCATGGCCATACGGACGCCCGCAGCGGGCAAGCTTGCGTGAAGCGAGGACGAGCAGAAGCGGCGCCGGGCCGGGCATGCGGGCGAGCAGGGACAGAAGGAAGGCGAAGGCGGCGGGCAGGTCCGCTTCGCTCGCGGGCGCGATCTCATGGACGGCGCCGAAGGCCAGGCCACCCCGTGGGAGATGGCTGTCGAGGGCGGAGAGGCCGAACGGCAGACAGCCCCGCGCGTCATCCCCCAGTTCCTCGATACGGGCGAGCCGGCGCCGCAAAGCCTCCATCAGCGCGGCGCGGCTGGTTGCCCCGGATTGCGATAGTGCAGACGACATACAAGTCTCTTTCTTGCGTGCGATCGAGCAAGAAAGGTAGAACAAATAGAGAACATTGCAAGGGGGAAGATGCGCTAGGCCGTCGGCGTGGCGGCAGCAGGCTAACGTCCGGCAGCAGCCCGCAAAAGCGGGGAGCGATCGCTCACATCCCTTTAGCGGAGCCGCCGCCGAGCCGTTCCTTTGAAGGCGTCTTGCCCTCTAACCCTGATCCGGGCGGTAGGCCCCCGGCGGGATCA